>JAEWEG010000039.1 GCA_023389575.1 Chloroflexota bacterium
CAACCAACCCGCCCCCAACGCCTCCCCCGGCTCCCACCCAGCCGCCTGCTCCCGAGGACGCCGGCGAGTCGGAGATCACCTGCGAGCCGTTCGATACCGCCGCGACACCGGTCGCGGGCGATCCGGGAGACTGGACGCTCCGCGCCTGCTCTCTCGCGCTGGATTTTGGAAACGTCGAATCGATTGATATCCGGGCCGAAACGGTCGCTCCGGGCTGGCGTGTGATTCTGGTCGAGCCGTCCGACCTCAACACCCCCGGCCTGCTCAACGCCAGCAACAACCGCGTTGAACTGGACGATCTCGAAGGTGACGACGAGGCGACGTTCATCCTTGGCACGCAACGTGGCTGCGCCGCGTTCCCGGCCACCACGCTCCAGTTCGAGATCACCGGCGAGCGCCAGGGCGCGGCGGCCGTCACCTCCACCGTCGAATTGCCGCTGGACGCCGTCCCCGAACCGCGACCGGAGGTCACGCTCCAATCGGCTTCCTTTAATGACGAGCCTGACTCCGGCGTCAGCGGTACCCTCACCATCGCCTACACGAACGCGCCGTCCGAGTGCTCGTGGCAGCTGCTCGTCACCCTCGACACCACGGCCGTGGTCTCCGTTACGGGCATGACCGCGCCCGAGGGGACCGTGTCCGCCACCGCGGCTGGGCTCGTGTCCCTCACCATTCCGCCTGGTGAGGCGGATGGGGTGGTCACCCTCCAGGTCGCCATCGAAGGCGAACTCCCGGCTTCCGTGCTCGTTGAGGGGGTGACCTTCCCATGACCACCACGCTTCGCGCGCTCATCGCCGCCCTCCTGCTGCTGACGCTCCTCCCCGCGACTGGTACCGGTCAGGACGACACCCTCCCGTACCTCGTCATCGAGACGCCCGGAGGCGTGGCCCTTCCCGCCGTGCATCTCCAGCTCGAACCTGGCGAGGACGAGAGCGTGCCGCTCCGGCTCGCCACCACGGCCGGGGTCGATGCCACGCTGCGTGTTGCCAATGTCACTTCGCCGCCCAACGGTGGGGTCGCCCTGCAGCCGGAAGCGGAAGAACTCACGGACCCCGCCACCTGGCTCCGGCTCGAAACCGGACCCGTCACCCTGGCCACCGGCGCGCCGGTCAGCCGAGAATTGCAGGTGTCCGTGCCCGGCGACGCGGAGCCCGGCCAGTACGTCGCGGCCATCGCGCTCGAAACCGTCGAACCGATCGACGTCGCCCCTGGTGATATCCCCCAGCGAGTCCGCGCCACCACGTTCGTCACCATCACCGTGCCCGGTGAGTTCGAGTCCGAGTTCACGCTTGGCGAACCGACGCTCATCGCCAGCGGCAGCCTTCGCGTGCAGGTTCCGTTCACCAATAGCGGGGCCGTCCCGGTCGCGCCCTCGGGAACGCTTACCCTCGAACCCACCAGCGGTGGAGCCGCCATCAGCGTCCCGGTCACCATGGGCATCGTGCTGGCCGGCGTGGAAACCTCGCTCGATATCATCCTGCCGGAACCGCCTCCGCCCGGCGATTACCAGTTCGAACTCAGCCTCACCGATTCCGCCACCAGCGCCACCGCCCAGACCGAGAACATCGCCATGACCATCCCGGAGGTCGAGGCTCCGCCCGTCACGCCCCGGAGCTACGACGGCGAGACAACCACCTCGAACATCACCATTCGCAACGCCCATCTCGAACCGCAAGGCTCGCCGATCGAAAGCGCGCTCGTCACCGCCGATGTCGCCAATACCGGCTCGCCGCTCCATTCCGTTGCCCTCGTGCTGGAGGTCAGCCGCAACGGTCAGGTCGTCGATACCGTCACCATCGTCGAGGTCGCCACTCTCACCGATGGTTCCGTGACGCTCGGCACCACCTACACGCCAGAGGACGGGTTTGGTTCCGGTCTCTGGACCTTCCGCCTCCGGGTGGAATCCGTCGGCGATGGGGAGCCCGTCGTCCTCGCCGAAACCGGTACCTTCGCCAAGCTCGATATCCCGTGAGCCCGCCGCACCTGACCTGAGGGGTCTCATGCCCGTCAGGTCCTGGGTGCATGACTGTAGTCATCCACATAACCCTATGGCACACTGGCAGGGTCGGGATGCGCTGTCGCAACGCTGGAGACGTGACCGCTGTCCTGGTGGGAGGAGCACAGCTTGGTTCGGATACGTCGCATCCTGGCGATGCTGGCGACGGTCGTCGCCATCGCCACTTTCCTCGCCGCAACCCACGTCGCGTTGGCATCCCCGGTCGATGCCTCGTTGTCGCACGCCGTCGCCCACGACCCGCCTCCAACCGACGAGCCGCCCCCGACCGAGGTTCCGCCGTCCGAAATCCCCTCCACCGAGGTTCCTCCAACCGCGACCCAAGCCGCGACCGTTACCCCCACCCAGGCCGCTCCAACCCAGACTCCACCCACCGAAATCCCGCCCACGGAGGATCCCCCGACCCAGGGGCCAAATCCCACGGTCGCCCCGGCTCCCCCCACGCCCACCGAGGAGAGCCGCGTCTCGATCACCATCCTGCCGGGAACGGGAGGTCCCACCACTCCCGCCTCCGGAACGCCCACCGTGGCGTTGCTGCTGATCGCCGCCACCTTCCTCGCCGCCTCGCTCGCCATTCGCGACCCACGCCGGCGCAACACCGCCCGGGAGTAGCCGCGCCCAACGTCAGGTCAGCTCCGACCAGGTCCTTGCACACCCCGTGCCTCGCCAGGGGCGGGCCTGACCTGCCCAGCGCGACCCCTTCCCAGGCGCGAGGGCTTCCCATACAATCTCCCCCATCGCATACGAGATTAATGAAGGACACCCATTCCCCGTGGCTTCCCGGCGTATCACCCCCAGGCTTTTCCTCGTCCGATGCGCGATCGTGCTCGCCATCACCGCGGTCCTCGCGCTCCTCGCCTGGAACCACTACCGCACCGCTCCCACCGAGATGCCCCTCAACGGGCGAATCCTGATCTCCGAGCCCGCCAATATCGCGTCCTCCGGTGACTCCTGCTCCGGAACGGGCGATCTCGCCAGCCTTTCGGAAAATGCCACCATCGCCATCGTCGCCACCACCGGCAATCCGGTGGAGACCACCATCGAAGCCGGCGTTCTCAACGAGTTTGGCGAATGCGAACTCGCCTTCAACGCTTCCGTGCCTGATGCCCTTGCCTACACCTTCCGCGTCGACCAGCTTCCCGAACTCGTCCGCGACCAGTACATCATCGACGGCAAGTCGGATGGCGGAAAAATGATTCTCTCGCCAATCCTCCGCTGGGACTGACCGGCACTCCTCCGGCTCACGCCCACCCTGCTCGACGCTATACTCACCACAGCACGTCCGGAGCCATCCCGCATCCCGCTCAGGCTCCCTCACCAGCTTTCCCCACCCGGTCCAGGAGCGGCTTCTCATGCGTGGTGTCTTTCGATTTCGCGGCAAGGACAACGATCGCCAGGGCGACGGTGTCATCCTCTCCCGGCAACAGCAGGACCTCCTCACGGTCGAATCCGAGATCCTCCAGCGGCTCGCCGTCGCCCTGGAAGCCTTCCCCGCGACCGAGGAAGACCGCGACGAACTCGACCAGGCCGCCCGCAACCTGAACGAACTCTTCCTCCTCGTCATCGTGGGCGAGTTCAACGCCGGCAAATCCGCCTTCATCAACGCCCTCATCGGCGCCGAGGTCATGCCCGAGGGCGTCACGCCCACCACCGCCGTCATCAACCTGCTACGCCACGGCGAGGAACCGTCCGAAACCATGCTCCCGGATGGCGTCATCCAGCGCACCTGGCCCGCCACCTTCCTGGAAGAGATCACCGTTGTCGATACCCCGGGCACCAACGCCATCATCCGCGAGCACGAGGCCCTCACCCAGCGCTTCGTGCCCCGCTCCGACCTTGTGCTGTTCGTGACGTCCGCTGATCGCCCCTTCACCGAGTCGGAACGCGAGTTCATGGCCCAGATCCAGGAGTGGGGCAAGAAGATCGTCATCATCCTCAACAAGATCGACCTGTTGCGCGACGACCAGGCCCGCGAGCAGGTGGTGGAGTTCGTCAACGAGAGCATCGAGCGCCTGCTCGGCTTCGAACCCGAGGTGTTTCCCGTCTCCGCCCTCCTCGCCCAGCAGGCCAAGACGGCCGGCGACCGCAATCCCACCGAGCGCGACCGGCTCTGGGCGGCCAGCAACTTCGAGGCGCTTGAAAACTACATCGTCAACACGCTCGACGAGGAAGGCCGCATCCGGCTCAAGCTCCTGAACCCGCTCGGCATCGCCGAACACCTCACCGAGCGCTACCTCAAGGCCGCGACCGACCGCCTCGCCGTGCTCAACGACGACCTCGTCACCATCGAGAACATCGAGCGCCAGCTCCAGCTTTATCAGGACGACATGCGGCGCCAGTTCGCCTACCATCTCACCCGCATCGAGAACATCATCCACCGCATGAACTCCCGGGGCGACGAGTTCTTCGAGGACACCATTCGCCTCGGCCGCATCTTCGACCTCATGAAGCCCGAGCGCATCCGCGAGGAGTTCGAGCGCAAGGTCGTCGGCGATACCGAACGCGCCATTGACACCAGCATCGACGAGCTCATCGACTGGATGGTCGAGCAGGACCTCCGCGTCTGGGAAGCGGTCAACGAGTACATCGATCGCCGCCGCCTGAACAAGTACGCCGACGAACTCATTGGCGAGGTCGGTGGCCAGTTCCGCTACGACCGCCGTTCGATGCTCGAATCCGTCTCCAAGCGCGCCCAGGAGGAGGTCGACCGCTACGACGCCGACGGCCACGCCCGCGAGATTTCGCTCTCGGTCCGCAACGCGGTCGCCGGGGTCGCCGTCGCCGAAGCTGGGGCCGTCGGGCTTGGCGCCCTGGTGGTGGCCGCCGCCTCCACCGCCGCGGTCGATGTCACCGGCATCCTCGCCGCCAGTGTGCTCGCCGGAATCGGTCTCTTCATCCTGCCAAACAAGCGCCGCACTGCCCGCAACGAGTTCCACGAACGCTCCCGCGAACTGGAGCAGAGCCTGATCGACGTCATGCGCGACCAGTTCGAGCACGAGTTGGAGCGCTCGGTCAACCGCATCAAGGACGCCATCGCGCCGTACACCCGCTTCGTGCGATCGTCCCGCGAGCAGCTGATCTCGCTGGAGACCGACCTCACCGGCATCGAGTCCGATCTCCGCACGCTGCGCCACCAGATCGGGACCGATCCAGCCCTTCCCGCTAAAGTCAGCGCATCCTAACATCCATCTAAGCCACCCCAAGGGTTCCCCTGGGGTGGCTTCGCCGTTGGATATTCATGACATATGTCCGGAAAGGTCTGGACATGGTTCCATCTGGGCCGGATTATCTCCGTCGCCCGCTCCGACTTCGCGCTCGACTCGCCTTCCACCGACCTGATGATGGTCTCCCGCCCCGGCGGCGAGCCAGAACTGCTCGCGACAGTCCACGATGCGCCCTTCGCGATCTACACCAGGATGTACAGCCTCTCCGATGGCTCACTGCTGTACACCTTGTCGCCCGCCGATGTCTCCGACGCCGATGCGGGTGTGTGGGTGCTTTCACTTGACGGCGAAGCTCGTCAGGTCTTGCCTGGCTATAGGGAGTCCGGTTTCGCGGGCCCCGTTGTCACGAGCGTCTTCGAGGGCAACGGCACGGTGCTGGTGGCCGCCTACTCGGCCCGGTAGAGGGGGATCAGGTCGTGCTCGTCGGAGAGGAGTGGGATGAAGTCGAGTTGGGGCCTGGCGGTCAGTCGTCGGTCCGCCCGCTCCCGCTTCTGGGCGGACCGGAATGGCGGTCCGGCGGCAGCGTGTTCATCCCAGCGGGCTTGCTGGCTGATCCGTACATCCTGTCAATGACCCAAGAGCCCTCCGCCTGACGGCGCCTCCCGCCTGGCCTGGAACGGCGAGCTACCCTTACACCTGCCTTTGATCGATCGTCAGGAGTTGTCATGATCCTTATGCTCGCGAAACGTATGCGGCACGTCGCCATCGTCCTTGTCATCCTTGCCTCAACCGTCGTTCCATCGCTGGCCCAGCAGGGCCGTTCACCTGCTCAGTCCACGCCGGAAGCGACAGCGGTCACCCAGACCGCGTCCGAACCCGTCGAATGGCGGGTGGAGAACGTCACACCCGTTGAGATCGATGGAATTCCGGTGACGATGTCGCCAGATGGCGCCTGGATCGCGGGAGTCAATCTGGATAGGCAGGTCTGCGTCTGGGATGTCGCCACCATGGAGCCCACTTGCGACCAGGCGGACCGGATTCCGGTGACCACGGACTCCCTGGTCTGGTCTCCGGATAGCACCGCCGTCGCCTTCACCGAGGACGCGTTCCTGAGCGCCTACGACAGTGACATTTACGTCTTTGAGTTGGGCGCCAGCACCAGCGTCAACCTCACGGACGATGCCTTCAAGGGAGGAATGCTCGAGGCGATGGACAATGGTTCCGCGCTGGTCGACACCACCCCGGTCTGGGACCTCGACAGCCAGTCCATCTACTTCATGCGCACGGATGCCGGGGCGGAAACGCAAACCAGCGACCTGATGAGGATTTCCCGTACGGGTGGGGAACCGGAACTGCTCGATACAGTCGCCGACACGCCCTTCGCCGTGTACAACCCCATGCGCGTCCTGTCCGATGGCACGCTGCTCTATCTGGTGACGAGTCTTGCCCCTGACGCTCCTGGAGACGGGTTCTGGCTTCGCGCTCCCGATGGTGAATCCAGGCAGGTGTTGTCCGTCGCCAGCATCCCGGAGTATCCCCACCCGGTGATGAGCGACGTTCACGAGGGCAACGGAACCGTCCGTATCGCTGGCTACTCCGCCAGCAACCTTGCCCGGCTCGACCCAGACGCGCCGATTGCCTTTGTCTTCGATCTCGAGTCTGGCGAGGTCACGCCGGTTGAGACGGACGACCCCGATCTGATCACGTGGGCGATCACCTTCTCGCCCGATGGGGAAACCACCTGGTCAGGCGTATTCGGGGCGACCGTCCCCGCCCTGCTCCGGGAGTTCAATGGGGAACAGCGGGTGATTGAACTGGGGAATGGCGAAGCGACCTCCCCGTCTGGCGCCAGCCGCTTCGCGTCCATCGAGTGGCGTGGCGAAAACACCTTGTTCGTTCCCTCCGGTATCACCCGTGGCTCGTTCATCGTCACCATGACCAGCGACACGGGCGACACAACGGCCACGCCTTGCGGGTGCGTTCCGCCGGAGGATCCGGGTACCTGACGCAGGCACCACCCACGCTCACCGGGCGGGTACGCCCCGTGGAACCGTTTGCCGGGAACAATCGTTTCACGCGGTGGATACCATTCCTGGGGGAGCCACGCTCGACGCTGCCACACGAAACCGACCCAAGGGCCCATGCATGCACCTACCATGTCTTCGTTCACTGGCGTTTGGCCTCCTCGCGATCATGATCCTGATACCCGGCGTGGCCGTCGCCCAGGGGCATGCGCCCATCCAGGCCACACCTTCCGCGTCCCCAGTGGCGGAACCGGCCGCGGCATGGACCGTCGACGGTGTCGATGTGGTCGGCGTCGAGGGCTCTCCCGTCACGATGTCGCCGGATGGCGCGATGGTGGCCGGCATTGGCCCCGAGCACCAGCTTTGCGTCTGGGACCTGCCCGCGCTTGACGTCACCTGCGAGGAGCCCTCCGAGAGGAACATCAACCCTGGCTCCATCGTCTGGTCGCCGGATGGAACCGCCATCGCCTATACCCTGGACGCCTTCCTGCGTGGCGATGAGAGCGACCTCTTCATGTACGAGCTTGAAACGGGCGTCAGCACCAACCTCACCGACGACGGCGTCGAAGGGTCGCTGTTCAGTTCCGATGACGATGCCCCCATGCTGGTCGATGTCATGCCAACCTGGACGCACGATGGCCAGTCGCTGCTCTTCGTGCGTTCCGACTTCACCACCGATGATCCCGACACCGACCTAATGACGATCTCCCGCGAAGGCGGGGAGCCGGTTCTGCTCGAAACCGTTTCCGACTACCCCTTCGCCATCTTCACGCGCATGCACCTGCTCGCCGATGGCTCCCTGGTCTATTCACTCGGACCTGGGAACCTCGACGATCCCGATACCGGCATCTGGCTCCGCACGCCCGATGGCGACCACCGCCAGGTGCTGGCTGGTGACTCGAGCACCGATTTCCCGCTGCCCATCGTTACCGATGTCCACGAAGGGGATGGAACCGTGCTGGTCGCCGCCTACTCGTACCCGGCGCTTGCCCAGCTGGACCTGGACGCGCCGTTGGCGTTCGTTCTCGATCTTGGCACGGGCGACGTGATGCCGCTCGAACTGGACGACCCGCCCCGGCAAATCGGCCCCACCATCTTTTCCCCGGATGGCGCCACCCTGTTCTCGGTGGCACTGGGTGGTGAGGGAGACGCGCTCGTCATCAGCCACGATGGCGAGCGGGAGATGGTCGAACTGGGCGAGGGAGGCGAATCCGGGTCCAGGCCCGTTCATCTTTATGGCGGAATCGAGTGGCGCGGCGATGGCATCCTGTTCATCCCCAACGCCATGGTCCGCGATCCATACATCGTCACCCTCGGCGCCTGACACACGGGTGTTCAATGGGGTGCGGCATCCCGGTATTGCTTCACGGCATGGTGTACACTCCGGAACCTTGCCTGGCGCCACGGCGTTGGGGTAGGTGGAGGTCGATTGGCCTCCCGGCGCGCGAGCGCCGGACGTTAAACAGAAGGGTCCTGTCTTTTATGCGACTTCGTACGAAGCTCTCGGCACTGCTCGCGGTGCTGCTCTTTGCATTCACGTTCGTTGGAGGCACCGGCGTAGGTGCGCAGGAAGAAGACGCGGCAAGCCTCGAGCTGGGCGATCTCGAAGGTATCCAGTACGCGGTGAACCGCACGTATTCCCTTGACTACAGCGCGATGATGGACGTGATGAGCACGCCGGACGCCGAGCTCGAAATGCCGTCCGGCCTCATGGCCCTGAGCGCGATGGTGCTTGAGTTCGACGGCGATGACAACGCCGAGTCCGCCTTCGGCACCATCATTGACGAAATGGCGACTGAAGAGTTGGCCACCGAAGGTGTCGAGGAAGTCGATCTTGACCTCGGTGATGACAGCACCTCATACGCGGGTGTCGAGGAATACGACGGCGTTGAGTCCGACGTCGTTGTGACGATCGTCCGAGACGGAAACTTCATCTACCTCATCTACGGCGCCAGCAGCGAAATCGACCTCCAGGAGACCGTCAAGGACTTCACCAACACGCTGATCGACAACGATGGCAGTGGCGAAGGTGAGTTCAACGAAGATGGCACCTCGACGGGTGGGATTTGGGACAAGTTCCCGGCCGCCGACGATGAACTGGTCGCCGACCTGATCGCGTTTGACATGGTGATGTACCCCGAGACTGAAACCGGCGAAGGATAGGCCACGGCCTTTCCTGAACCCTGGAAAACCACGACAGCCCGGCGAGCCACGCTCGCCGGGCTGTCGTCCAATCCGGGTCCTGCCCACGGCGTTCCGGGGTAGACTGCACGAGGCAATTCGCGATCCCATTCACGGCAAGGCGGGAACAGCATGGTACGGAAGGTGATGGCGGCGTTCGGATTCTGCATGGCGCTGGTCCTGGTCATGGGCCAGCCGGTCGCGGCCCAGTCGTTCGAAAGCCTGCCCGGGCTCGAGCGCGCGGTGGTCCGTGCCTACATCGCCCCGAGCAATGAGTCCACCGAAGTCACGGTCGTCAGGGAAAATGACCAGGGCACGCCGCTCGCCGAGCCGCGAATCGTTGAGGCGTCCACCCCGGACGCCGCGACACCCGACCCCGCCTCGCTCAGTGGCGTCGTGTTCCTCAGCATCGGAGTCTTCGAGTTCGACTCGGCCGATTCCGCCAGCGCCGCGTTCGACAGCCTGGCGCTCTATGCCACCGAGGTGTCCAACGCCGATCCCCAGTTCGCCGGTGGGTCCCGAACCGAGCTGGACGGCATTGGAGACCAGTCGATCCACGCCACCGCCACCCAGATGCGCCAGGATGTCCCGTTCTCCTACCTGCTCACCGTGGTTCGTGGGGACAGATACGTGTATCTGATCCAGGGAACGCTCGTTCGCCAGGATGCCACCGAGGAAGTCCGCCGAATGGTTCCCCGGCTGATCGAGAACCCGGCTGGCGAGGGCGGCACCTTCGATCCGAACGGCAAATCAACTGGTGGCCTGTGGGACAAGTACATTGGGGTGGATCCGGTCCTCCTCGAAGGATCGGACATCTTCGACGTGATCGTTTTCCCCACCGACGTGGACGCCTGACGCGGCGCTCCGCCAGTGGCAACACCCGATCCCAATGAACACTCAATGCTCATACCTGAATAGGCGGCATTCACAAGCGTAAGGGGTAGGCCCTGGTGCATTGATGGCGCGGTCATTGTCGAACGCAGGGTGTCCGCCCTGGCCGGAGCATCCAAGACGTCAGGAAGAGACGTCGTCATGCCGAGCGGAGCGAGGTATTCCCGGACGAAGTCCATGGCGGCGAAGCCGCCAGTTCCGATTCAGGAACAGAGGGCATGGGACTGCCCTACTGAACGTGTCGCAAGCACCCTCCACCGTCGATATCCCTGGAACGCGAGAACGCCCGGCCAATCGGCCGGGCGTTCTCATGCGGTTTACCTATGGATGACGGCCTATTCCTGGGGCGGACGCCGTCGTTGCTGTCGCCGGGGCTGTTCGCCCGGTCCCGGTTGAGGAGCCCGCTGCTGCGGCGGGCGCTGGCCACCCTGTCGCGGTTGCTGTGGCTGCGGCATCGGCTCATCGTCGTAGAGCGTGGCCGGCGGTAGGTCCGGATCAAATGCCGCTCGCTGGGGCGGGCGCGGCGTGCCTCGCTGCCGCGGATCGCGGAGAGGTGGCTCGCCCTCCACCGATGGGCGCCGCCGCTGCTGCGGCCGTGGCCGTCCCTCGGCCGGAGGGGCGGTTTCCGGTTCCGGGCGATCCTCCGCCCAGCCTTCGGGTCCGCGAATGAACTCGTAACCCACCGCGCCAATCGCGCCGCCGATGAACGGCGCCGTCAGGTAAATCCAGATGTCATCGAACGACCACGACGCCAGCGCCGGGCCAAGCGACCGGAACGGGTTCACCGAACCGCCCGTGATCGGTCCGGCGATGATCTCGATCATCAGCAGCGTCGCGCCGATCGCGAGACCAACCGCCGCCGCGGGAACCCGCTTGTCGGTGGCCACCGCCACGATGATGAACACGAACAGCGCCGTCGTCACCAGCTCCAGCAGGAACCCATCGAGCACGCTGTAGCCCTCGGTCACCGAGGTGCCGCCGAGACCATTGATATTGCCGTGAATCAGGCGCAGGAACAGCGATGCCAGGACCGCTCCCACGAATTGCGCCCCGATGTAGTAGGGCACCTGCGACATCGGGAACCGGCCGATCAACGCCAGTCCCACCGTTACCGCCGGGTTCACATGGGCACCGCTGATGTGGCCCAGCGCGTAGATGATCCCCATCAACGCGAAGCCGAAGGCCAGCGCGTAGTTGGAACCGATCATCGCGGCTCCGGTGCCAGCCAGCACCAGGATGAAGATACCTATGGCTTCCGCCACCATCTTCCTGATGAGGTCTTCCTGAACGACCATTCCCTCTCTCCCCGCTCACTTGCGGCCACTGTTGACCCGCATCCATCCGTGAGTGTCGCCCGCCGAACCCAGGTTGTTTCCAACAATGGATATTCACTGACGATCAGGGTCACATTGTACAGGTCCGGCCGATGTCGAGGGGTGGATTGGTCAGGTCCGGTCCATCACGCCGCGCTGGGCGCCGTGCGCGCCGGAGGATCGACCGGTCGCACCTGGGCGATACCCAGCGCCGATATCGTCACCACCACCGCCAGCACCCAGTACACCGGTACATAGCCACCCCAGGCCACCACCAGCAGGCTTACGATCAGCGGACCGGCCGCCATGGCCGACTGGGAGACGAACGCCATCGTCCCCGAAATCGCCCCGTAGGCCCGCAGGCCGAATACGTCGGCCACCAGGCTCGCCCGCATCAGTGTCAGGGCTCCGTTCCCGGCGCTGAACAGCACCACGAAGGCCCACACGCCCACCGCCGAATCGGCCATGGCCAGCACAGCAATACCCGAGGCGTGCAACACGAAGATCGCGATCGAGGTCGGCCTGTGTCCAAACCGGTCCGCCAGCGGTGCGAACACAATGCGTCCCGGCAGTTTCAGCAACCCAATCGCGCCGGCCGCGGTCGCCGCGAACGCCGGCGAGAACCCTTCGTCCTGCAGGTAAGGGATGAGGTGGATCTGCACCGCGACCGCGCAGCCCCAGATCACCGCGAACGAGGTGGCGATCCACCAGAACTGCGTCGTGTGCATCGCGTCGCCGAGGGGCACGTTCGCGACCTCGGGCGGTTGGGCCGGATGGACCGCCGCCGATGGATCGGCCACATGCAGGATCTCCACCGGTCGCGCTCCGTCTGGCGCGAGGCGCAGGTCCGATGGCTGGTGCCGCACGAACAGCGCGTGCGGCAGGATCGTGGTCACCGCCAGGATGATCGCCAGGACCACCAGCGACTCTCGCCAGCCAAACCCTTCCACCAGCCAGTTCGTCAGCGGCAGGAAGACCACGCTCGCCAGGCCGCCCGTGAACGTGAGCACGGCCAGCGCCCGGTTTCGGTCCCTCCGAAACCACGTCGCCACGATTACGAAGGTCGGCTCGTAGAGCACAGCCGCCATCGTCAGCCCGATTCCCACCCAGATCAGGAAGAACATCGGCAGCGACTGCACGGTGGACCACGCCAGCACCATCAGCGCCGCGCCAATCGAGCCCACGGTCATCAGCCACCTGGCGCCGTGCCGGTCGACCCACCGGCCCACCGGAATCCCGGCCAGCCCGGCCACGAGCCCGCCCACCGAGAACGCCGCCGTCATCTGCACCCGGCTCCAGCCCAGATCGTCGCCCATCGGCACGATCAGCACGGAGAAGGCGTAGTAAAGCACTCCCCACGAGACAAGTTCGGTGAAGGACACGATCCACACCAGCACCCACCCGTAATACCAACGCCCACCCGATAAAGGTGGGCGCTTATTGAACATACCGGTGGCGCGTGTCGGGAACTTGGGCATGTCGGCTTTCGGCGATCGAACGGGAACCAGCGAAGTTAACAATGCTGGATCATCGCAGCCGGTCGCCACCGGCGCAACACGGTGAACATCTGTCCACTGATCACGGGAGGGCTTCGCCCCTGGTGGTGGGCAACGTAATCCTCACCCAGAATCCCTGCTGGAAACCCATACACCGGCACGCTCCTCAAGGGACGGCTGATTCGGCTGCCGGTTAGGGTTTCCCTACTGTTGATCGACACCATTCTCGAGACCAGACGCTCTACGGTCCGATGCGGAAGGTGACGCCGCACAACCCCTGCCGCGGACAGTGCGGAGGTCCTGCGCGGCCGCCTATCGCATCCTCTGCGGACGGGCACTGGCCGCGGTATGGGCCTCCCTTCAGCGAATTTTCGTGCCAATCCATACGGTCAGCCTACTGGAGGTCGATCTTCACCGGCGTCGCCGTTCGCGACCACTCGTTGGGGAGGGGCGCGTCGCTGTCGGCGTCGAAATCGTAATACTTGCCGGCCACCACGCGTCGAATCCGCTCATCGAGCGCCGCGTCGTCGACCACGCTCGCCACGCCGGTGACCCAGGTGTCGCCCACCCGGAACCGGACCGTGGGCGTCTTCTGGAAGTTCCGTATCCAGTCCTTGTTCAGGCCGCCGCCCGACAGGATGTAGATCATCCCGTTCTCGTAGGCGAACCAGATCTCGGTTTCGCGCGGCTGCCCGCTCACGCGGCCCGTCGTTTCCAGGTAGCCGAGTTTGGTCGTGGGGTCGAACGGTGGCGTGTCATGGTCGCTCAATGCATCGCTCCTCGCTGGTCAGGAATCAATCGGCCGGTTGGCCCAATCCACCACCGCATCCATCAGCTCAACGCAGTTGCCGTCGGGATCGTCCAGGTACAGCGAGCGGTTTCCATCGCCGAACTCGATTCGTAACGTCTCGTATCCGAGGTCCGCCAACCGCTCCTGGACCTCGTCGATCGTGCCGTGGGGTATCCGTAGCGCGAAGTGGACATGCGCTCCACCCCGGCCGTTGGCGATCGCGCCGACCGCGGCCTTCGCCGTCCACAGGCCGAGCGCCGACGTGTCGCCCATGTCCAGCCACACCGCCGGTCGATCCTCGCCCCAGCGTTGCACGACATCGAGGCCGATCACGTCCCGGTAGAACCGTTCCGCCGCGTCCAGGTCCTCGACCTCCAGCACCATCTCGTGCATGCCGGTTGGTCGAATCCGTCGCGTGCCGCCATCATCCATTGTGGAGTTATCCTTCGGAGGCCAATCCCTGCTGAATCGCCGAACGTCCCCGGAGATAGCCGGAGAACGACACCAGTTCATCCACCATCAGGTCGATTCGCTGGTCGATCTTCGGGCTGTTGATCCTCACCGTCTCGCGATTCACCGTGTCCTCGGGAACCGCCACATGCGTTGGCATCGAGATGCCCTTCAGCCCGCGCACGCAGTTCGTCAGCGCATGCAGCACGCCCATCGCCGTCATTCCGCCGTACGCCATCAACCCCACGGGCTTGCCGCCGAAGTAGGGAGGATCGTCCCTGCCCAGGAAGATGAGCAGGTCGAGCACGTTCTTGATCGCGCCGGAAATCGTGCCGTGATACGTGGGTGAGCAGATGATGATGCCATCCGCCCGTCGAACCTCGTTCAGCAGCCAGTTCAGGGTCGGCGGGTAGTCCTCCAGCCGCCACTCCGTATGCAGCAGGGGCAGGTTCAGGTCGTACACCGTCGCCAGCGAGGTCTCGCAGCCCAGCAGTTCGGCCTTGCGCAGGGCCTCCTGCAGGGGAACCAGGCTCCACGACTTCGCGCTGGTCGTCCCCCCAATCCCCAGGAGGCGCACCGGCTCCCTGTTGGTGCGATTGCCAGTCACGGTCTGGAGTGAAACAACCCTGGACGTCGGTGAATTCTTGGCATCGGTCATGATAGGTGCGCCTTTCGTGGCAGGGTCCCCGTGGGTGGTTCCGGCGAACCGCGAAGGTCGCGTTCCACGGGACATTCCCACAATACTTCTCACATGATAGTGCCTGCGTTATCGTCGCGCGAAATCCCGCTCCAGCCGCATATCCCACCAGCAACGTTTATCGCAGCGTCCGCACCGGCGTCCGGAACCAGAGATACGGGACATAACACAGGATCAGCAGGCCGTTGATCGCCACCGCCCATTGCACGTCGATCAGGCGCGCCAGGAACCCCGCCAGCAACCCACCGATCGGCGTCAGGCCCCACAGCATGGACTGTACCGAGACCACCCGGCCCCGGTAATGCTCATCCACGTTGGTTTGCACCAGTGTGTCGGCCATGGTCGAGTAGAGTGACCACACCATGCCGATGAAGAACGCCACCGGGAACGACAGCCACGGATTGGACGACAGCCCAAACGCCGCGACGGCCACCCCGAAGGCGGCCACCCCAATGATCACCAGGCGGCCGCGCCGGTGTGCCCCGGTCAGGAACGCCACAGTGATCGTGCCGACCAGTGAGCCCGCTCCCACCGTTCCCAGCAGCCAGCCGAGCCCGCCATCCGGAAGCTTCAGCACGTCCTGGGCGATGGCGGGCGCCATGGTGGAGTAGCTCATGCCGAGCGCGATCGGCACGATGTCCACCGAAAGCAGGCCGCGCATGGTGGGGGTGCGCCAGATGTAGCGATAGCCTTCCTTGAGCATCGTCAGTGGCCGGTCCGCCTCCGCCGCCGGGCTCAGGTGGGACCGCGCCACGGTGAGTGTCATCACGATCAGGAGCAGGGGGAGGATGGCGATGGTGGTGAACAGGAAACAGGCCGCGATTCCGACCGCGGCGATGATCCAGCCCGCGATCGTTGGCCCGATGATGCGGGCGCCGTTGAACCCCGCCATGTTCAGCGCGATCGCGCTCTGCAGTTCGCGTCGTTGCACCAGCGAGGGCACCAGCGCCAGCCTGGCCGGCCAGTCGAAGCCGGACACCAGTCCGAGCAGCGCGCCAATCGCCAGCAGGTGCCAGAACTGAACGGTATCCGTGAACACCAGCAGGGTCAGCGCCGCGCTGGCGATCAGCGCGGTGACCTGCGTCATCACGATGACCTTGCGCCGGTCCACCCGGTCAAGGTACGCCCCGGCGATCGGTCCCGCGATCAACTCCGGCACGGCTTGGGCGAACCCCATCAGGCCCAGCTTGAAGGGATCGCCGGTAAGGTCGTAGACCAGCACGCCCATGGCCGTGATGCGGACCCAGGTCCCGGTCATCGAGAGCGTGAACGTCACCCAGAACCGGGCGAAGCTCGAATTGCGGAGGGCACCCAGCGGACCGGTTCGCTCCGGATCCTCCTCCGGGTGGGACGCGGTGTCGCTGGGTGTTTGGTCGCCTTGCGGGCTGGGTATGTGGGTGTCCGTGGTGGCCGATGAGCTCACGACGGTGGTTCCGGGAGGGAACGGGTGACGATGCTCACGCGAACGGGTCCCCTGACGATTGCGGCGAACAACCAACTGTAGCTGGTCGCCACGATAGCAGAGGACCCGGGATAAAACAATATATGAGTTGGTTTATTCGTTCAGCCAGATCGGGTTGGTCCACGCCTTCGTGCCGTCGATCGCCATCACCGTTACCCGGCACCACCCGCCGCGCTGGAACGACTCCAGCGACACCGATCCGCCGTCCACCGGTCCGGGAACCACCCGCTGCGTGCGGGAACCCTCGCCCGACACGATGATGACGTCCACCGGCGAGCAGGCGATGTGAAGGCGGTCGCCCTCAACCCAGACGTAGTGGAGTTCGGGCCCGGTGGAGGAGTAGTAGTGGCCCGCCTTCAGTGCCTCCAGCAGCGATGCTTCGTCCAGCGATTCCGCCTTTACCTGCACCCAGCCGCCATAGGCATCCCGCTCAGCCTCGCCCGGGTGTTTCATATGCGCATCGTCGGTGGCCGTCGCGTTGAGGCGATATCCCTTCGCCAGCAGCAGGTCGGTGAAGTGCCAGCTTTCACCCCGTGCCACTTCCACCTCGCAGCCATGGTTGTAGACCTCCACGGCGTCCGCCAGGTCGAGCACGGTTTCCGCGTCCACGATCGAGGTCGTGCTCCAGAACGGATGGGCCAGTGAAATGAACGCCCCCGCCTCCCGCGCCCTGGCCGCCACCTCGCGCCCCGTCTCCTCCCGGCCTATCCAGGGGAAGTCGAGCGGCAACCCATTGGCCACGATGTGCCAGAGGTCACCGCATTCCATGCCGGGGCCGTGGATCTCCGCCCCGAGGATCGTCGTGAAATCCTCGGACCGGAGGTCGCGCGTGTCGGACACCACCGGATCGACGCCATCCTTCGGCAGGAAGTGGTCGGTGAGCGAGACGAAGTCGTAGCCCCGTTCGCGGTACCCGGCGAGGGTGTCGGCGGGCGACTTCGCGCCGTCGGAATTGGTCGAGTGCAGGTGCAGGTTGCCGCGGTAGAAGCGGCCCGGCTTGTCGAACGGAAGGTTATGCATCGCGTGGATTCTCCATCAGGATCGGCGGTCGGAGTTGCGTGTTCCGGGGACTATTCCACGCCCGATGCGACCGCGCAATACATTTGGGAGATCGTGCCTTCACGCTGGATGGTAACCGCCGATCAGGCGGTTTGGTCGATTCGCTGTGTGCCTCGCGAGGCGTTGGAGCGGTAGGCCGCCCGCTCCTTGTGCGTGTGCTCGTCGAGCGCGCGGGCCGGCGCGGCCGCCAGGACCATCGTCCGTGCCGATTCGTCCCTCATGCGTTCCATCATCGCGGCGCTTACCCCGGCATACCCGGTGGTGGCGGCCACCGCATCGGCTTGTGCCAGCCGCTCGTGGGACTGGCCGAAGGCTCTCCGCGACTCTTCGTACCGGCCTTCCCGGTCCATGGCCAGGGCGGTGCGCTGGTCACGAAGCGATTCCTCCATGGCCCGGGCGATGTGCACCGGCGGAGAAATTTGTGCCTGGCTGGCGTCTTCCTGATTGCCGTGCATCAGGCGTGGCAAGGGGATGTCGTGCTGAACGCGGGCACCCGTCTCCGGAATCGTGTAGCGGTACCTCGCCAGGATGTCGGCCGGTCCCATGTCCACGGCGAAGTGCTGGTGGAGCACGATGACCAGGTCCACGGAATCACCGCACGCAATGTCACGCAGGTCGACCTGCAACTGGCGCCCAACCATGCGGGAGGGGAACTGGTTGAGCAACTCGCCGGTCACCTCCCGTGGGAGGCGCACCTCGATCCGGGGCATCAGCGCGGCGATGGTGGTCATGCCACCGATCTCGCGGTCGAAGAATGCGTGGAGCTGTTCCGCGCTGGAGATGTACTTGAAGTTGCCGCCGCCAGCCTCGGCCATGCTTTCGAGCAGGTTCTCATCGAATCCATGGCCCAGCCCCATCGTGGTCGTGGAAATCCCGTTGCCGCGTAACATCCCCGCGTGATGCGCCAGTTCGGCCCGATCCGTGATCCCGGCATTGGCGTGGCCATCCGTCAGGAGGATCACCCGCCGCAACCGTCCCGCCGGCGCCGGGGGATTGGCGGTTGCCAGGTGCTGGCAGCCAGTGAGCCAGCCGCCCGAAAGATTGGTGCTTCCGCCACGGTGCACGTTGTTCAGGCGTGCCTCCAGCATGATCCTGACTGGCTCGGTCGCGGGCATCAGCGGCAGGATGCCCTGGACGGTGTCGTCGAACACCACCACCGCCATCCGGTCGTCCCCGTTCAACCGCTTCACGGCCAGGTTGACGGCTTCCTTCGCCAGCTCGAGCTTGCCGCCACTCATCGAACCGGAGCGATCGATCACGAACGAGATGTCGATGGGAGGGCGCGAGGTGGTCCGGGCCGGTTGGCGGTGAGCCGTGATGCTCAACCGCAATGCCACATCGTGTCCCTGGGCAATGACTGGTCGCTCCCAGGCGGCCTCAATGGAAAGCGGATTCGGCGATGCGTGCGTGGTCATGGCTCATGCTCCAGTCCTGTTTTCAGGGTAGGGGAAGCCGGCACGGAGCCCATTACTGGGTCGTGAAATCCGGTCAACAGGTGATCGATTGCTGAACGGCGTTAGCTGTTCTTGAGGACCCGTTGTGCCCAGGCCACGAGCGATTCGATCTGCTCGCGCCTGCGCGTGTACACGCCTTCCTCGATGAGGAGTTCGGCCTCCCCGGTGATTGGAACTCGACGCCAGGTCGCGTCCGTCGTGGAAGGAGCGCTCGTCGCCGGGACGGATGCCGGCGTTTGGCTCCGGTTCAGGAGCGTCGCGATATAGGTTGCTGGATCGTCCCTCGTGGACCGCTCGAGCGTCTGGGGAGCGGTCGCCGGGGCCGGCTGTGCGGACTGAGCGGCTTCTCCAGGATTCCGGGCGGTTGTCGCCAGTTCGGCGACGGCCTCCGAGTTCATCCCGTCAAGCGCGCGCCGGATTTCCTTGAGCGGCAGGAATCGCGCCTTCATCGCCGCGATGACCGCCAGGCGGTCCAGATGTTCCTGGGTGTAGCGCGCGGTCGCGCCGTGTCCAGTTGGCGGTGGCAGCAACCCTTCGCCTATGTAATACCGCACCGTACGCACCGTCACTCCAGCCCGGTCACACAGCGCGTCCAGCGTCAGCAGGCCGTGGGTCTCGGGGTCGGGAGAGTGGTTAACGGTCATGCAGGCAGGTCACTCCTCCACGAGTGTGTTGGAAATGGGGTAGCAACCCCGTAGGTGTCGACACCACGGATGATAACAGTGTTACGTTTCACTGTCAACAATGAAGAATATATAAATATTTGGAAAAAATCTCAGGGGCTTTGAAAAAATCGGGGGTGGTCAGCCCGCGGCCAGCCGCTCGGCCAGTTCCTCGTCCCAGGTGAGGTGGTCCTCGATCTCATCGGCGATCGTGGTATCGCCCGTGCGATCGTGGTTGATCTCCCGTTCCCAGTCCTTCAGCGTCAGGTTCACCAGAATCGAGATCAACTCGCTCCGGTCGTGGCTGAACGAGGCCAGCGCGTCCTCCGGGGTCGCGGCCGGAGTGGACCCGAGCGCCACGATTTCGGGCTCATCCTCCATCGCCCGCAGCATCACCGGTTCCTGCCGCATCGCTGACTGCATCCGCCGCAGGTTGACGGCCTCGCGCACACGCAGCTCTTCCAGCGTGGCCGCGGTCTCCGCGTCCACCGTGTCCGGCACGGGCTGGCCCAGGGCGGCCCGGAGGGTTTTCGGGGTATTCAACAGGCCGTCAATCAGGTCGCGATAGCTATCGAGCATGGAGGGGAAACTGTCCTTCGTGGAGAGATGTCGTGAGCGGTCAGGATGCGGGACGCACGTTCCAGACGACCCCGAACGGGTCGCGGAACGAGAAGGTCGGGCCAGCCGAGCCCAGCAGGGTGTAGCCGCGCATCAGCACCAGCGCCTTGATCCGGTTGGCTTCATCGGTCGTCGTGGTGATCTCGATCGCGTTGTGAATCTCGGCGTAATCGAGCCGGGCGGACCTGCCCGCCCGCACCAGCGCAAGGTGCAGTGGGGCATTCACCATGAACATCACATCGGCCTCGGCGTTTTCCCGCAAAGCCGTCATGTGGTCGTAGTCGGGAGCCAGTTCCTCCCAGACGCCGTCGCCGTCCTGGCGCATGCGCTGCTGGATCGTCAACCCGAACATTTCCTTGTAGAAGCGCTCGGCGATCGGCAGGTTGTTCACCTGCACCACCGCGAAGGTGCGCCCGTTCACGATCAGTTCGTCTTCGGCCTCGATCAGGTCGACCGCAAGGATATTCCCATCGCCGGCTTCGATCCGCTGGATCGCGCCTTCCTGGTTGCCCGGCTGGCCGCCAATCGAAGGCCGGTGGTAGGCGGTTTCGTGCTCGCCAATCTTCGGGACAGACCGTTCGACCCACGGCTGGTCTCGCCGGATCGAGGCGATCATCCCCGGCCGGTCAATCTCGTGCAGGCCAATCCGCTGACCGCTGTGCAGCACGATGCCGACCTTGAACCGGGTATCCGGCCGGGTCGCCCCAATCTCGCTCGCCCAGCCATACAGCGAGTCCACCACGCGCAGGGTGTGGGCCGCCACCGTCAGGTTGTTGTACGGATCGTCGAACCCGAGGCCGTGGGAATTCCGATCGACCAGCACCTGCGCGTCGCCAGCCGACGCCACAGCCAGATTTGCATCCGAAGCCAGTGATTCCGGTACTTCGAGCAGGAACCGGTACGCCATTCCGCTGTTTCTCCTGAGTGAGCATCTCCATGCCGGGCATGGCTTTCCATTCGCTGGGCTGATTGTACCAACGAATGCACTGGCCAATGGCGCCAAATCGCCGCCGGCGGGTCTGGGCGGGGCATCCATGTCGCTACCCAGCCCGGCTAGGTCACTCCAGGCCTGGCTCGCGATTAACATGAAATCTCAAGGTTTCACCGGGCGGACGTTCAACCTGCCCCTGTACAGTTCGGTTCAGGTCGAGCACAGCCGGCCAGATACACGGTCGTTCGATGGTGGTTGAGGCGGGGCGTCTCGCCACTGTTGGCCCTGGCGATCGCGGGGGTTGGAAACGGGACCCTCGTCCCCGAAAGGAACATGCGCATGTCTCGAACGCCGCACGCCCACGCCTGGTTCTCCCTCAAGGGATTCGCCCTGGCACTCCTTGCGACGCTCACCCTTTCCACCGCGTTCGCCGCCACCGCCACCGCGCAGGACGACGTCGCGTCACCTTCCGCCGCTGACTGCGATGTCGAGCAGGCGATCGCCAATGCCCCCGTGGTCTACGCCATCAACGGCGAGGAATCCACCGCCAGCTACGTCGCCATGGAGGAACTGGCGTCCGTGGGCGCCAACGAGGTCGTCGGCACGACCAACGCCATCATCGGGTCCATCCTCTTCGATGAAGAGGGCAACCCGCTGCCCTGCTCCAACTTCGCGGTGGACATGCGCACCCTCGTCACCGATGAGAACCGCCGCGACAACTACCTCCGCACCAACACCCTCGAATCCGACACGTATCCGTTCGCCATCTTCATCGTGTCGGCGGTCGAGGGACTTGAAGGTCCGATCGCCGATGGCGACACCGTCACCGCCACGCTCGTTGGCGACCTGACCCTGCATGGCGTCACCAAGACCGTCTCGTGGGACGCCGAGATCACTCGCGATGGCGATAGCTTCACCGGAACCGCCACCCATACCTTCCTGATCGAGGACTACGACATGGAGAAGCCGATCGTCGGCCCCGTCGTCTCCATCGACGATGAAGTGACGCTCAACATCGAGGTCACCGCGGCCATCGAAGGCTAGCGCCGCGCAAGCGGGACGAGGCCGCGACTGTCGCGGCCTCGTCCCGCACTCGTTCGGAGAAGCGCCCATGCACTGGTTCCGTCGCCATCCGCTCGCCACCACCATCGTCGCCACCGCGCTCATCCTGGCGATCGTTATTGGTGGGTACAGCATGTATCTCGCCAGTGAAGCGGGGTTGCTTCCCTGGCAACCAGAACCCACGCTCATCCCCGTTACCCCGTTCTCGGACTTCCCGGGCTTCGGTGGATCGCCATCCACCCCGCCGGCCGCGTCCGGGGGCTAACATGCGTTCCTGACAGGGAATCCGCCGGAAGGACCACCACCATGACAGCGGCCGCCGACCAGGTAAAAGCCCAGCACCTGCTGGTCGTCGAAGATGAAGACTCGATCCGGGAGCTGGTCTCCACGGCCCTTCGCTTCAAGGGATACGAGGTGGCCGCCGCCGGCTCTGGCCGCGAAGCTCTGTCCGAGGTTCGCAACGCGACCTTCGACCTGCTGGTGCTGGATGTGAACCTGCCCGATGTCGATGGGTTCGAGATTTGCCGCCGGCTGCGCGCCGATGGCAATGTCGTGCCCGTGGTGTTCCTCACCGCCCGCGACGACCCCGCCGATTTGCGCACCGGCTTCATGGGCGGAGGCGACGACTACATCACCAAGCCGTTCAGCCTGGAGGAACTCGTGCTTCGCATCGAGGCGGTCCTGCGTCGGTCCCAGGGCCACGGCGAGGAGCGCAGCCGCATCGTCGTGGGCGACCTCACGCTGGACAACGACTCGTACCGAGTCTGGCGCGGCGATGAGGAAGTCTCCCTTTCGCCCACCGAATTCCGCCTGCTGCGGTACCTTATGCTGAACCGTGACCGTGTCGTTTCGCGAAACCAGATTCTCGACCACGTTTGGGACTACGAGTTCGTGGGAGACCCATCCGCCGTGGAAACGTATATCAGTTATCTCCGCCGCAAGCTGAACGACCGCAACGGCCAGATCATTCGCACCGTGCGAGGGTTCGGGTACTCCGTGCAGGGGCCCGTCGCCCCGCCCCACGCCAAGTGACATCGCCCTTCGTCCTCGCCTCGTGCCGGGCATCGCCATGAGCATTCGCGCTCGCCTCACCATCGCCATCGCCATCGTCATGGTGGTCACCATCGCCACCTTCGGCTTCTACATGGTCACCACCACCCGCGCCACGCTCATCGACCAGCTCGACGCGCAGGTGATCGCCCAGGCCGAACGGCGGGCCAAGGGATACACGTCCAAACCTCCGCCCCAGGGCGGCTATGGGGATTACGGCGACTACCAAAACAACTCCAACACCTCGGACAGCCCGTCGTACCAGAAGAACGACTTCGCCAACATCATCTACAGCCCCACCGGCGAACTGGATTACGCCGAACCGTATGGCTACGCCGACGACCGCGCTTCGCTGCCAGATTGTCCCGACATTCCCTCGCCCGAACTCGACAGCATCCTCGGGGTCGTCGTCACGCTCCCCTCGCTCGATGGGACGCTGCAATACCGCGCCCTCATGCAGGTGCTCGATTCCGGCCAGGTCCAGGCCGTGGCCGCGCCGCTGACGGACGTTGACGAGGCCGTCTCCAGCCTCCTCCGTGGGGTGGTCGTCGCCAGCGTGCTGGCCATGCTTGCGGCGGTTGGCATCTGCTGGCTCGTGATCCGCCATGGCCTGAAGCCGGTTGACCACATGGTCGATACCGCCGCGGCCATCGCCGGGGGCGATCTCGGCGCCCGCATGACCGAGATCGAGCCTGGCACCGAGCTTGGCCGCCTCGGCACCGCCCTTAACGACATGCTGGCACAGATCCAGACATCGGACGCCGCCCGCGCCGAAAGCGAGCATCGCCTGCGCCGCTTCGTCGCCGATGCCGCCCACGAACTTCGCACCCCGCTCACGTCCCTCCGCGGCTACGCCGAGTTGTACCGCCAGGGCGCCCTGCCCGATACCGAAGCCGTGGATAACGCCATGGGCCGCATCGAATCGGAGGGCGCGCGCATGGCCCGTCTCGTCGACGATCTCCTGCTGCTGGCCCGCCTGGATCAGGACAGCGGCGTGGAGCGTAAGCCGGTCAACCTCGCGAGCCTCGCCGAAGACGCCGTGCAGGATTTCCGCGTGGTCGCCCCCGGCCACCCGATCACGCTGGTCACGGACGACCAGGTCACCGTGCGGGGCGATCGGATGCGGTTGCGCCAGGTGATAGACAACCTGCTTTCGAACGTCCGTACCCATACGCCGGCCGGCACCAGCGTGCGGATCTCGGTCTCCAATCAGGAGGGCAACGCCGTCATCGTCGTCGCCGACGATGGCCCCGGCGTATCGCTCGAAAACCATCAGCACATCTTCGAGCGCTTCTGGCGCGTGGACCCCGCCCGCACCCGGAGCAAGGGCGGCAGCGGGCTCGGTCTCGCCATCGTCGCCTCGCTGGTGGAAGCCCACGGCGGCGACATTTCGCTCGAAAGCGCCCCCGGTCAGGGAGCGGCGTTCACTGTCCGGCTTCCTCGCTAATCCTTACAAACATACGGCGTACGTACCCCAACGCATGAATGGCGGCCCATACGTGGCCGCCATCTTCACGAAGTACCGTCATTCGCCCATATGGGCAGGCGTTCCGAACCACGTCTCGCCACCGGCGGCATGCTGTGCTAACCTTCGCCGGTCTGGTGCCAGCATGGCACGTACGATCCGTTCATGTCGCGGGCTAACGACATGCGATTGGATCAGTGCCGGGGGCCCGCCCAGATATCGCGACCCAGTACGCCGTGGCTGGAGGTGTTGGGAAGCGATCGTTCCATCCGTTCCGGCGTGTGCCAGCGAGGCGCCGCCTCCTATCGAAAAAGGAGAAGACAGGCTGAGTCCTGTCCCGATCCGTTCGGGGCACCACGGTCGCGGTGAGTCCAAAACCCGCCGTCATGCGGCGTATCGGAACCCGTGGCCACCATCCATAGAGGGAAGGGCCTCAATAATGTCCAAGGTGCATACGCCTGCCGGGGTGGCGGGCGCGATGGCCGTGCCTGTGCTCGGGCATGCGTCAGAGTCTTCACGTTCCATCCTCCATCCAGCATCGTTCCAATCCGTCCACATCTGGCGCATGCTCGCGGTTGCCGCGTGCGTTCTCGCCCTGATCGCCTCCACCGCCGCGTCATCGCTGGCGGCTCCAGAAGCCGAGGAAAACGAAGGTGGGTACACCTACGCCGACATGGGATACAACGATCCCAATGAAGCGGTGGAAGCTGTCGCCCAGGACACCGCTCCTTCCGGGCAGTTCATCGCGGACTACGCCATGCAGTTCCTTGGCTATCCGTATGTCGCTGCGGGCAATGGCCCGGGTGGCTTCGACTGCTCCGGCTTCACCCAGTTCGTGATCCTCAACACGCTCGGCTATGACATCGGTCATGGCGTGCCCGGTCAGACCGGCTACGGCTACTGGGTCGACTGGGGAAACTGGCAGCCCGGTGACCTTGTTTACTTCGCCGGAACCTACCGCGCGGGCATCTCGCACACGGGTGTCTATATAGGAGACGGTCAGTTCATTCACGCCGAGAACGCCGGCACCGGGGTCGTCATCTCCAGTCTCTATTCCAGTTACTACTCCGGGCATTACTACGGCGCGTATCGCCACGTATAACCGGCCGGGAAAATCCGGACACGACGAGGGCGCTCCCACGATGGGGCGCCCTCGTTCGCGTTCCGGGCCGGGTGCGCCGGTTCCCACTCGTGCTATGCGATAATCCGGGCCATACGGAATCGCAACCAGTCACGATTCCCCTACGGCCCGGCGTCGCCACCACCTGGCACGCCTGGCCCAATAGTTGTCGCATCAGGAGCACCCGCATCATGGCATTCTCGGAGACACTCGAATACGCCTACTTCGAAGGAGATTTCGTTCCGTTCAGCCAGGCCAACGTCAGCGTGGGCACGCACGCCCTCCACTATGGAACTGGCGCGTTCGCGGGCGTGCGGGGCTACCTCGACCAGGATGGCGAAACCATCAACATCTTCCGTCTCCGCGAGCATGCCGCCCGTCTCCTCCGCTCGGCAAAGCTGCTCCGCATGGACCTTCCCCACGACGTCGACAGCGTCGCGGAAACCATGATCGAACTCACCCGCCGCAACGCCCCGACCAGCGATGTCTACTTCCGCCCGCTCGTCTACAAGTCCTCGGTCCAGCTCACGCCGCGCCTGAAGGGCATCGACGACGAACTCGCCATCTACATGATGCCGATGGGGGACTACCTGGACACCCAGCGCGGCCAGAAGGTCATCGTTTCCTCCTGGACCCGGATCACGGACAACATCATCCCCGCCCGCGGCAAGATCACCGGCGGTTACATCAACTCCTCCCTGGCCAAGGACGAGGCAGAGGAGAAGGGCGCCGACGAAGCGATCATGCTGGATGTCAACGGCAAGGTCTCCGAGGGTACCGGCTGCAACCTCTTCATCATCCGCGATGGCGTGCTCATCACCGCCCCCATCACCGGCGACATCCTGGAGGGCATCACCCGTCGCTCCATCCTCGAAATCGCCACCGACCTCGGCATTCCCACCGAGCAGCGCTCCATCGACCGGTCCGAGCTCTACATCGCCGATGGCGCGTTCTTCTGCGGCACCGGGGTGCAGGTCGCCTGGATCGAATCGGTTGACGGCCGCGTCATTGGCGCCGGCCACGAACCGGATATCGCCCGCACCATTCGCGAGACCCTGTTCGAGATCTTCCGCGGCAAGAGCGAGAAGTACGGCGACTGGATTACGCCGGTTTCCGTCCGCCAGCCCACCACCGCCTGACCGGAAAGGGCCGGAACGGTCGTTTTCGACGGAACCAGTTCCTGGGTGCCAGCGTCTTGCCTTGTATGCTGGGATGCCCAACGTGCACTGGGGTGAGTGCCGCGCTATCATCTCAGGACGATTCTTGTAGAGAGGAACTTCTGTATGAAACGACCGCTCGCGGGGCTACGCTTGGGCGTGATCCTGCTCTTCATGCTCGGTTTCCTGTCGCCAGTCGCCTCCATGGGCGCCGGCGCGCAGGAACTCACGTGCGACGACTTCAATTCGGAACGCGCCGCCCAGGCGGTGCTCGACGCCGATCCCGAGATGGAGGACGCTCTCGATCCAGATGGCAACGGTGTTGCCTGCGATCATGAGGAAGACGCCTCCGACGACGGCGGATCTTCCCGCGATGACGAAGAGGATGCCACCGACGAAGAGGACGATGACTCCTCCGACGACGGCTCTGCCTCTGGCGACGGCGAAGCCTATCTCGCCGACATCCAGGGTGAGCTGGACACGCTGGCCGAACAGTTCGACCGGTTCCTTGAAATCGACGCCACCATCGCCGACGCCACCGACGCCGAGGCGCAGGAAATGGTCGAAGAGATCAACGACCTGGCCGCCGAATGGGTGGAGTACCCGGATGTCGCCGCCGAATTCGAAGCCCCGAGCGGCTACGAAGACGTCGAGGATGCCTATCTCGACCTGGCTGACATCGTCGGCGAGGCCGGCGAAGCCTGGGAAACCTACTGGGCCATCCCAGCCGAGGACGACGAAGAAGAAGAAATCGCCTTCGACGCCTTCAACGAAGCTTTCATCGGCGCCCAGGATCAGCTCGACGTCGTCCAGGACCTCGTCGATGACTTTGGCGGCGCCGCCCCTTCGGATGACGCCACCGACGACGAAGACGCCACCGACGACGCGACCGACGAAGAAGACGCGACCGACGATGAGTCGGACGACAGTGGCGATGACACTGAAGATCCCGCTGGCGATGACGAGTACCTCGTCGCCGTCCAGGACGAACTCGACACCCTGGTTGATGAGAGCGACCGCATTGTCGAAATCCTCGAACTCGCCGAAGCTGGCGATGCCACCAGCGCCGAAGTCGAAGAGATCAACGACATCTTCGCCAGCTGGGTCGAGTACCCGGATGTCGCCGCCGACCTTGAAGCCCCACGTGGCTTCGAAGACGTCGAAGACGCCTACCTTGACTTGGCTGATTCCGTCGGTGAAACCGGCGAAGCCTGGGAAGTCTACTGGGGTCTCGAAGCTGGCGACCCGGATGAGGAAGATGCCCTCGCCGATTTCGAGGATTCCTTCGACACGACCCTGGACCTGATCGATGAAGTTCAGGACCTCGTCGACGATGCCGGCGGCTCCGCTCCTTCGGACGATGCCACCGACGACGAAGACGCGACCGACGATGCGACTGATGAAGAAGACGCGGCTGACGATACCGCCGACGAGTCCGATGACTCCGACGATGGTGCCGACGGCGGCGATGCCCAGGATTACCTCGACGAAGTCACCGAGCAGTCGGAAGAGTGGAACGACAGCATTATCCGCTTCAACGAAATCCTCCAGGCCGGTGAATTCTCCGATGCCGAGATCACCGAGATCACCGAGATCGTGACCGTCTGGCTTGGCGCTCCGGCCATCGCCGCCGAGGCCGATGTGCCCGCTGGCATGGAAGACGTCCAGGACGCCTACGAAGCCTACGCCGATTCCCTGGCGGAAGCCGGAACCAACTTCACCCTCTGGCTCTCCGCCGAATCCGGTTCGGCCGAATCAGAGGACGCCCTCGATGATTTCGCCGCGTCGATCGCCGATTCGCAGGAGGCCTACGCCAACCTGCAGGATGAACTGGCCGCCGCTGGATAGTCGCGAGCCATGATTCCAGATCGGCCAACATGCCGGTAAGCGACCACCCGCGATCCCATTGGGATCGCGGGTGGCGCGTTTAACATGAGCTTTTCCCTGCCGTGGCTCCCGTTCAGGAGGCCAGGTCCGGCGCCGGAGAAGGGGCTTCGCCTCCGTATCCCAGTCCCGCCTGATCGATGGAGATTGACCGAGGGGCGCGGGAGGAAGGCGCGAGACGCGTCAGTCGCGTCCTCATCACCCGGGCCACGATCGCGGGTCGCATCAGTGACGGCGGCGGTTCCATCATGTGCACCACCTTCGCGAACGCCCTGGCCACCTCCACGTCGTGCCCGGCCGCGATGTTGAGTTGGTCGAGGTACCAATGCAGCATCCGGATGCCTCGTGGCAACGCTGGCCGCCCGGGCAGGAAGCGCAGGTCGTTTCCAGCCGCCAGTTTCCACGCCCCGTCCACCACCGGCGCGCACCCGGCCAGGAATCGCTGGATCAGTGACTCCGTGCCGTCGTCCAGGCAGGCGTTCAGAACGCTCGCTTCCATTGCCGCCACGGACATGCCCTGCCCAAACACGGGATTGAAGGCGCAGATCGCATCGGCGAATGGCAGGAGCCCGTCCGGGAATCGTTCTGGCGCCCGCGCGAACCGGCGCCGGCTCCGCGGCATGAAGTACGTCTTCGCCTCGCCCAACGGCTCGGCCTGTCGCAGGAACCGCGCGATATCGTCCGCGTCGAGTTCGGCCGCGTAGGCGATGAAGCCCTCCAGGTCCGCTGGCGGCGTCAGGCCGTTCCGCCCGCTGAGCGTGACGAGCCAGCGGTCTCCCTCGACCGCGAACGCCAGGCCACCGCGCTGGTTCTCCGGGACCGCCGAGACGATCGTCACCACGTTCCCGCCGAAGTCGCCCGCCCGACGCCGGAACAGTCGGGACGCATAGCGAACATTGATATCGAGCACCTGTTCGGCCGGGCATTCGTATCCGGCCTGTTCCAGCCAGTCGCCGATCCGTGTTCCCCGGCCGCTGGCGTCCACCACGAGGTCCGCCGGCAGGTCGAAACCACGCTCCCCGGACGCACTGGAGGCAATCACGCCGGTGACCCGCGTACGCGGTGCGTTCCATCGCAGGTCGTGGACCGCCACCTGCTCGCGAATCGTCACGTTGGCGATCGCCCGCACGCGCTCCCGCAGCACGGCTTCGATCAGGGGACGGCTCGCCACGACCGCGGTGAACCCCGCCGGTCCGCTCGCGTGCCGAATCTCCGCCTGATGCCAGCCAACCCTGGTCATCGCATCGGAGGTCACCGCTCCCCGCGCCACGAGGTCGGCGGTGAAGCCTGGCATCATCCGCTCGATCGTCATCAGTCCTCGGCCCAGCAGCGCGTGAACGTGATGGCTCTGCGGTGTCCCCTTCCGGTGACCGTCACCGGTGGAGAGCGAGTCCCGCTCCAGCACCATCACCTCGTCGAAGTGGAGGGCGAGCGCGCGGGCCGCCAGCAGGCCGCCCATGCCGCCGCCGATGATGACCGCCCGGCTTGGCGCGGGCGCGAGTGGATCGAGGGAGGGATTCCGTGTGTCGATGAGGGCCCCGAATGGTGGTGTGAGCGAGAATGTCATGTCAGCCTCCATATGCCTGGGTCGCCGGGTCATGCGTCCATCCTGGACCTGCCCATGCGCTGTCTCCAGACCGGAAACTGCTCAGTTTTTGCTCACTTCTCTCCTGACGAGTTCTCCTCGGGAGCCGCCGGTGGTATGGCCAGGCCAGCCTGCATCTCCCGGCGCCACAGATAGTCCGTCACCATCGCCAGGCCGGTGGTGAGATAGCGCCGGTAGCTGCTGAACGGCAGGTCCAGGTCCTCCGCGGCCCGCTCCTGCGATGGCGCTGGGTCGAGATACGTGCGATGCAGCGCCTGATAGTAGCGAACGGTTTTCGCGTTGGAGCGGAGCGATTCCGCCGCTTCCCGCAGCAACCGGCACAACCGCTCGGCGGGTGCTCCTTCTCCCGGGGCGTGCGCCACGAGCCGCGAGCTCAGGAGCGGGTTCCGTTCCACGCGTTCGGGCGTCAGCGCGGTGCGAAGGGCCTGCTTCACCGCATGGTCGAATTCGGTTCGCGACAGCACGATCTCTAGTGGCGTCGCGGCGGGTGAATCGAGGTAGGGATCCATCGAGAACTCCCGGCGGGTCAGCACCTCATCGAATTCCATCACGGTTTCCCGCCGCCAGTCGTGGACAAACAGTGAGTACACGCGGTCGCCAACCGGAACGGCCACATTGGGCACCCGGACATGATTGACGTAGCGGAACATGGGCTCCCAGTAGTCCGGGTCGGGCACCACCATCGACGTCAGGATCAGCGAGGGGTGGGTGTATACCGCGCTGGCACCCATCAGCGAGATGCTGAACGGCGTCGACGGGTTTCGGTACGTGTCGTTACCCATGATGAACCGCATGATCCCGATCGTGTCCCCAGGCATCCGTGGCGCGTGGCGCTCGGCCTCGGCGAACAATGGCGCCAGCACCGGGTCCGCCTCGAGATCGGCCGCCAGTACCTCGCGAATGTGGAGCCGCGCGATGAGCCCCGTCACCTCGTCCCGCTGGTTGCGTACCAGGTGAAAGTCCTCCGGCTTGCGGCCGAGCCAGTAGCTAGCGATGTCGGCCGACGCCTCGCCCTCGTGGCGCCGCGCCATGTCGAGGATCGCTGGCCAGTCTTCCTCCGTCGCGGGCACGATGAAGTTGTGGCCGTACCCGTCATCGCCGTGATATGGCCGCCAGGCTGGATTGTGCCGGTGCAGGAACAACAGGCTACGCAGGTGCTGCTGCTGGGTCGAGCCGGTCGTCGCCCGGATGCGCTGGACCAGGTGGCCATGCACGATCCGGTGAATGTCCTCGAACCGTCGCGGATGCCGCCACCGCAGGTCCGCCTCTATCGCGTCACGCGCCAGGTCGTGGGGGAACATACCCTCCTGACCTCGCTCCATGAACGACAGTCCCTCCAGCCAGGTGAACAGCGCGTGCGCCTGTTCCTCCCCGAAGGCCGTTTCCAGCAGTGATTCCGTCGTGATCCGGGCGTGGGCCGCGATCTCCAGCGCCCGCCGGTGGAGTGGAGACGGCTCCTGCTCGATGAAGCGCCGCAACAGCGACCGAACCAGGTCGGGATCACGCGGCGGGTCGAACTCCGTCACTCCGCGCCTCACCGAGTCCGCCACCAGCGAGAGCGCCAGGGGATGCCCGTGCGTGAAGGAAATCGCTGGTTCGATTGAACATTCCGGCACCGAGCGACCCATCAGGTACGCCCTGCTATCGTCTGGATGCAGGTTGCCCAGCGGAAGCACGCGAATCAGGTCCCGCCATCCCGCGTCCCTGGTCCATTCGACGCCCAGCGGGTTGCGTCCCGCGATCACCACGAGGCTGTCCGCGGGCAGCCCCGGCAACAACGTCTCGCGTAGCCAGCCGTCCATGTGCTCGATCAGTTCATGGGTGTCGATGAACAGCGCCAGCCGCCCTCGCGGCTCCCCGATGATCGACATGACATCGCGGGGCGAGGCGGGCATGTCGCGTCCATCGATGGCGATGACGCACCACCCGCGATCTTCCGCCAGGCGGGCGAATTCACCAATCAGGGTCGACTTGCCCGTACCGCCGGGACCATGAATCGCCAGGATAACGAACGGCGGATCGTTGGACTCGATCGCCTCCCGGAACACCGCGAGTTCCTCGCGCCGGCCGGTGAACGAGCGGCGTCGAGCGGAGGCAAGGCGGTCGGCGAGTCGGGCGATTGGAGGCGATGGTGGCTGACGCATGGCATGCTCCTACGGTGCATGACTCGCACTCTAACGACCCACCCACCCGGGATCAATCCATGCGGCATCAATTAGGCAACCATGCCTACGGTGTCGCCCTTTCCCACGCCTCGCGAACTATCCCCGTTCGAAGTACCGCCGCCGCTCCCAGTCGGTGACGACCTGGTCGTAGATTCCCTGCTCGATCCTCGCCGCCGTCAGGTAATGCGCGTGCACATCCTCCCCGAACGCCGTCACCGCCGCTTCGCTGTCCGCCCAGCAGTCGATCGCCTCGTACAGCGAGCGGGGCACGCGCGGAAATCCCTTCGCCTCGTACCCATTGCCTCGGAACTCCGCCGGCGGCTCGATCCTGTGCTCGATCCCGTCCGCGCCGGCCGCCAGCACCGAGGCGAACGCGAGGTACGGATTGCTGTCGCCACCCGGCAACCGGTTCTCCACCCGTAGCGCCTTGCCCGAACCCACCACCCGGATCCCGCAGGTCCGGTTGTCCCGCCCCCAGACAATGTTGACGGGCGCCCACGAAGCCGTGGCGAATCGCTTGTAGGCGTTCACCGTGGAGGCGATGAACAGCGAAAACTCCCTCGCCCGGGCGATCACTCCACCGAGGAACCACCGCATCGTGTCCGACATCTCGGCCTTGCCGTCCGCCCCCGGGAACAGCGAGCTCTTCCCCTCGGCGTCCCACAGCGAGACATGGATGTGGCCACTCGACCCAGTCCAGGTTTCGTGTGGCTTCGACATGAAGGTCACCGACAGCCCCATCTGGTCGGCGATTTCCTTCGCGCCATGCTTGAACAACGCCGCCCGGTCGGCCGCCTCGATTGGCTCGTCGTAGTGGATGTTGACTTCGTGCTGGCCGGCCGCCGCCTCGCCCTTCGAGAACTCGATCGGAACCCCGGCCGCGGTCATCTCGTTTCGGAACCTGCGGTACAGCGGCTCGTTCCGGGTCGCCTGAAGCAGCTGGTAGTCCTCGTTGAACCAGCCCTTGGGCGTGAGGTTCGCATAGCCCTTGGTGTTCGCCTCCTCGTAACTCTCCTTCAGCACGTAGAACTCGAGTTCGGTCGCCATCCGGGCCGAAAACCCCATCCCCGCCAGCCGTGCGACCTGTCGCTTCAGGATCGTGCGCGGCGCGAACGGCACCAGTCCTCCCGCTTCGTCCACCACCGCGTCGCAGAGCACCAGCGCGGTTCGCTCCAGCCACGGAATCACCCGCAACGTCGACCAGTCGGGAATCGCCAGGTAATCCCCGTAGCCCGAATCCCACGTCAGGTCGCGAAACCCTTCCGGCGTGGTCATGTCCATTTCCGTACCCAGCAGGTAGGTACAGAAATGCGTCCCATGGTCCAGGCAGTGCTCGACGAAATGGTCCCCGGTCACGCGCTTGCCAACCAGCCGGCCCTGCATGTCGCAGATTGCCGTGATGACCGTGTCGATCTCGCCGGACTGGACACTCGATACCAGGTTTTCGAGCGTGATGATTCCGCTGGACATGGGCCTGCCTTTCGCTCTCGTGGATTGTCCGCGGCGCCATTGGCGCGTCGCGTTCGGGTGGTGGATACGCTGTCGCCCATTGTGAACCATCCATCGCGGCTGGGGAATCCTCTCTTCGCCATGACATGGCCGGCCTGGAACGGTACGATGGCACTCGACCTGATCGCGTGACACACACCTGGAGCTTTTCGTGACATACGCCACCTACGGCCGCCTCGGCGCCAAATCCGGACACCGCGACGAACTGGTCGCCATCCTTACTCGTCCCTCGGCCGAACTCGCCGATATCGGCTGCCTTCTCTATGAGGTGGGCGTGGCGGAGGACGACCCGGACGGCGTCCATGTCATTGAGTTGTGGACGTCCGCGGAGGCACATCGCGCCTCGCTCGAACTCGCCAGCGTGAAGGCTTCGATCGGCGAGGCCATGCCCCTCCTGGACGGCGCGCCCACCGGAAGCGCCTTCGAAGTCAGCGGCTCCCCGATCCGCCAATGACCCAGCCAGAAACGCCCGCGCCTGACCTGTTCGATCGCCGCGTCGAGGCCGCCCGGCGGTTTTTCCCGGGGCAGTTTGGCTTCGCCGCCCGCAACCTTCGCACCGGCGAGGAGATCCAGGTCGATGGCGACCTTCTCTTTCCCACCGCCAGCACCTACAAGGTGCCGGTCCTGATCGAGGTCTTTCGCCAGGAAGCCGCCGGTATCCTGTCGCTGGACGAAACCATCCCGTTCACGGAGGAGAACCGCCGGCTCGGCTCCGGCGTGATCCGCGACCTCTCCCTGGGTCTGGCGCTGTCAATTCGCGACCTCGCCATGCTCATGGTCATCGTCAGCGACAACACCGCCACTCGGCTGTTGCTGAACCGGATCGGCGGTTGGCGGGCCGTCAACGCCGCCATGGCCGATCTTGGCTTCCCGTCGTTCATCCTCCATGGTCCGGAGGAGCGCGAGCGGATGGAAGCGGCCGGACTGGACAATCGCGCCCTCGCCGAATCCACGCCAGCCGACCTCATGCGGATGATGGCCGCCATCGCGGAGGACAGCCTGGTCAGCCCCGAAGCCTGCGCCGCCATGCGCCATATCCTGGGCCGCCAGCACTATCTCGACCAGGCTTCCCGCTACCTCGGGCGTGATCCGTATGCCGGGCCTGGCGATATCACCAAGCCCATCGAATGGGTCGGGTCCAAGTCCGGCATGATGGATGGCATGAGGGCCGATACCGGCATCTGGCGATTGCCGGACGGCACGGAAATCGCCTTCGCCACGATGAACGAGGGAAGCGCGGATTCCGGCTATGGCGGCGAGCACAATGGCGATATCCTGAACGGAGTGCTTGGCTGGTCGATCGTCGCCCATTTCTGGCCCGCGGAATCGCTGGGCCCCATGCCCCGCGCGGAATCGGCCTGGCTCGATCGCATCCTCGGCGAGGACCGATCGGGCGGATGACATCACCGGCGCTGGATGTTCCAGCCGCCGGAACCATGGAACGGTGAGGAAGAGGTGCTCTTGTGACGGATCGGCTTGAAGGCAAGGTCATTCTGGTTACTGGCGCGGCCAGCGGCATGGGCCGCGTCGCCACCCGGGTCTTCACCGGTCACGGCGCGAAGGTCATCGCCGCCGATGTCAACGCCGGTGGCCTCGACGCCGCCATCTCCGAGCTGGATGCAGCCAGCCAGGAGGCGGTGCACCCGGTCGCCGGCAACGTCACCAGCAGCGACGATGTCGCGCGCATGGTGAGCGAGGGCGTCAGCCGCTTCGGCACGCTCAACGTGCTCTACAACAACGCCGGCATCATGCCCGAGGCCGACACCTCCGTGATCGAAACCACCGAAGACGTCTGGGACGAGATTCTGGACGTCAACCTGAAGAGCATCTACCTCGTCTGCAAGCACGGCATCCCCGCCATGCTGGAAGCGGGCGGCGGTTCCATCGTCAACATCGCCTCGTTCGTCGCGCTGGTTGGCTGCACCAACCCGCAGGACGCCTACACCGCCAGCAAGGGCGGCGTCCTCTCCCTCACCCGCTCCCTCGCCGTGCAGTACGGGCCGAAGGGAGTTCGCGCCAACGCTATCTGCCCCGGTCCCATCCTCACGCCCATGACCGAGCAGCTCTTCCCCAACGATGAGGAGAGGATGAAGCGCCTCAACCGTATCCCGCTGGGACGCTTCGGTCGCGCCGAGGACATCGTCAATGCCGGCGTCTTTCTCGCCTCTGACGAGTCGTCCTGGATGACCGGCTCCCAGTTCGTCGTCGACGGCGGCATCACCGTCAACTATTTCTAGAGCGGAGTCCCACGAAACAGGACACCTTATATGGTAGGGGAGAACCTTGTGTTCTCCCTGGCTCAGGTGCGCGAATCGCCTCTCTCCCCGGAGGACCACACGCCGGCACGTTCTCCCGGCCACCGTTCCCGCCATGCCGGCTGGGTCCTCCCTACGAACCTCATCATGACGCCAACGTCACGGGACACCGTCCACCGCGCCGTCGCGGGCGAGTCAATGGTCCGACAGATCTGACCCTTCGAACGCTGTTCGCGCTCGCGTCACGTCCGAACCTGATGCCACACCCCGCCCGGAACCACCGGGCCAGAATGGTAAACTGACGTCTTGTAAGTTCGATCTCCTCACTCACCCCGGAAGGCACACCCAGGTCATGGCCGCGAATCAACTCACTCCCCTCGAACCCTTCCTCACCGAACCCCGGCCGGACCTCTCCCAGCAACTCACGCGGCAGCTCCTAACACTCATCGCCACGCGCGACCTCCAGCCCGGCGACCGGCTTCCTTCCATGAAGGAGCTCGCCAGCATCTTCTCCGTCGCCACCCCCACCATCCGCGAAGCTGTCCGCCGCCTGCAGGCCACCGGCGTCGTCGACATACGCCATGGCTCGGGCATCTATGTCCGCAAGGTCGCGGAGGGGCTGGTCATTCCCAATCCCCACGCCGGCGAGCTTAATGCCGAGTCGATGACCCAGTTGCTGGAAGCCCGCCTCGCCATGGAGCCCTACCTGGCCGGTCGCGCCGCCGAACTCGCGTCCCCGGCCGACATCGCCGCGCTTCAGGAGATTCTCGACTCGGCGGAGCAGTTGCTGGACGGGCACGATGCCCAGCTCAACCCGATCAACCTGCGCTTTCATGGCCGGATCGCCCGCATCTCGCGCAACACGATCCTCGCCGACTTCCTGGAATCCCTCTTTCATCTTCATTCCCAAGAGCAGCGCGGAATCCTCGAGATCTTCAACGCCCGCGCCCAGGATCACCGCGACCACATCGCCATCTTCCAGGCGATCAAGGATGGCGACCCGGCTCGCGCCCGGCGGTGCATGACCGAGCACCTGATCAACGTTCGCGACGTCATCGGCCAGCGCCTCGGCAACACGCCTCGGTAGTCGTCGTCGCCCGCGCAAACGCTTGTCGTCATCCAGAGCGAAGCGATGGATCCATGGACGAAGTCCTTCCGCCGTGAGGCGGTGTCCATACACCAGCCGTTCTGAACTCGACGCCGCATGACCAGGCGAAGGCCAGGTGTCGGCTGCGCCGAAGGACTTTGTCCGGCGATGTCTCGCAAGCTTGGCATGACGACGGTGTATTGCGATGTGTTGGCGCTGGATTGGCTCACCCGCCGACCGGGAGGGCCAATCCGGTCGCGTCGGTCTCCAGCGACGTGATGTGCCAGCGACCCAGGTTCGCGATCAGCAACTCGCTGCCCCGAAACGCACAGTTGGTCGGATGGCAAAGCGTGTGCGCCTCCGGGTCGTCGAGGACTAGCTCCAGCACCTCATCCCGCAGCCGAAGAATCCGCGACGGCTCGTAGCAGGCGATGTAGAGATCTCCGTCCGCGTCGAACGCCAGCCCGTCCGGCAGCACACCCGGCGTTTCCACCACGATTTCCGGAATGCCCGCGCTGCCATCCGCCTCGATCGGCACCCGGATGATTCGCCGCCCGAAGGTCTCCGCCACCAGGAGCGATTGCCCGTCTGGAGCCAGCGCCATCCCGTTCGCGAACGTCAGGTCATGGTCATACCACAGCGTTCCGTCTCCGGTATCGAGGTCGAACCGCCAGATACCCGGGCCTGGTTCGGTCGGTTTGTGGCTGTCCGAGACGTACAGCACGTTCCGCGCGGCATCCACCACCGGCCAGTTCGGGATCGATATCGCCCGTTGCCCATCGCCGGACGCGAACCGCGTCAGGTCATCCGTCTCCGGGTCGTACCGGAACACGCAGCCATGCTTCAGGTCGCAGGCATACAGGCGTCCCCGTGTATCGAACGCGATGCCGAGGATGAACCCTCCCGTGCAGGCCATTTCCCGCAACTCGGTTCCATCTTCCGAGAGACGGTACAGGTGCCCCAGTTCGCCCCCGCACCACACCGCGCCATCGCTCGCCACCGCCACCGCTTCCGGATGCAGCAGGCGTGGCTCCGTCACCGTGCCGTCGTGGAAAATACGCGCTTCCGTAATCGCATGTACCGCGTTCATCACAGCCACATCGCCTCCATTACGCCCGGCGCGGATCGAGCCCCGGCGTGGTCCCGTCCTCCGGATCGGCCCAGCGGTCGTTCGGAACCAGCGCGAACCAGCCCGGGCGGCCGGGATCGCGATCGTATGGATATCCGCCCAGTTCCTGATACAACTCGGCGTACTCGCGCACCTTCTCCCGGTCCAGGGTCACGCCCAGGCCAGGCTCGTCCGGCACCCGGATCGCGCCATTCTCGTATCGCATCGGACCGCCCACGATGATGTCGTCGGTGAGGTGGTGGTAATGCGCGTCGGCCGTGAAGGTCAGGTTGGGCAGCACCGCGCCCAGGTGCAGCATCGTCGCGAGCTGGATTCCCAGTTCACCGGAGGAGTGCACGGCGATCCCGACCTGGAACGTCTCGCACACCGCCGCCGCCTTGATGCACTGCCGGATGCCTCCCCAGAAGGTCGTGTCCAGCAACACCACGTCGATCGCCGGCTCCAGCACGTTCGCCGCCAGTTGCTCGAAGTTCACCACCACGGTGTTCGTCGCGGTCGGGATGCGCACCATCGACCGTACCCGGCGCATCCCGTTCAGGCCCCAGGCCGGATCCTCGAAATAGTCGTTGCGCAGGTCCTCGATCGCCTGGCCGAACGTGATCGCCTGCTCGACGCTCAGCGCCCCGTTCGGGTCGTAGCGGAACGAGTCGCCGGGGAATGCGTCCGCCAGTGCCCGGTACGCCTCCAGTTCGTAATCCGGGTGAAACACGCCCCCCTTGAGCTTGTGGGCCGTGAATCCCATACGCTCCTTGAGCTCCCGGGCGTGGGCGACCAATTGCTCGTGGGTACGCACTTCCCCCTCGCCCGTGTCCGGATTCGCGTAACGGTAGAAGAGGTAGCTCGCGAACCCCACCGAATCGCGCAGCTTCCCGCCCAGAAGCGCGTGCACCGGCAGCCCGGTGTGCTGTCCCATCAGGTCGAGGCAGGCGAATTCCAGCGCGGCCAGGAGTTGGGTCCGGTTGTTGTAAAGGCTGGCCGTCGGGTTCGCGATCTTGAATCGCAGCGCCTCGAGTCGGAAGGGATCGTGCCCCACCAGGTAGGCCTTCAGCGCCCGGATCGCCTGCTCGGCGCTCTCGCCACCGCCGCCCATCTCACCCAGTCCGATCCGGCCGTCGTCGGTTTCCACCTCCACGATCGTCCGCACGAACCGGCCCCAGTGCGCCCCGTTCGAGTGCCGCAGGGGCGCTTCCAGGGGAATCGTCACCGTTGTCGGTCTGATATCGACGATCTTCATTGCCGGGTCTCCTTGAGCGGTGATTCATGGCGAATGGAGCGAAGAGGTGACCGATTGGTTGGAAGCCCATACACCGGCCAGGTTTCGGTTGACAATCCGGGACTCGGGCCGGTTAGGGCTTCCCTACTGGTGAATGGTTTGGCGCACCAGTACGGAAACCCTAGCCGGCGCCTTGCCGTGCGATTCCATGGGTTGCGTGCCGGCGCATGGGTTTCCCTCGCTGGCAGGCTCAGAATGTCACGCGCACCGATTGCACGCCCTGTGCCGCCACCTCCACGGAGAGCGCGTTGCCGTCGAGCGCCACCGCTCCGAGGTCCTCCTCCGCCAGCGACACCAGCGATGCCGACCTCGGCGTGGCCACCGCGAAACGTAGCGTCGCGGTTTCCGTCTCCTGACCGTAGTTCTGCAGGCGAAGGATGATGCCGTCGCCGTCTTCCGCCGCCTTCATGTGCACCACGTCCACCGGCCCGTCGTCCACCTCCAGGAAGCGTCCGGTCGGGTCACCGGTCCGGTCGAGGTCGCGCAGCACGATCACCGGCGTGGCCTGCTCGCGGCCGAACCTCGCCGCCTGGATGTCGTCGCAGCCACCTTCGTGCGTCGTCAGCCGGTACCGCAGCGGAATCTCGCCACCCTGGCTGGCCTTGAAGTTCACCATCCAGTGGTTGTTGAGCGCCCACGACATCACCGTCGGACCATCCGGCGACAGTACCTGGGCCCATCGGCCGGTGGTGATTCCGCCGAGGTGCACCAGCGGCGCGTCGAGCGGCGCGATCGTCACGCCGCGTTCGCCATCGCTGACGTTCACCCAGCGGTGGATCGGATACCAGTCGCGAACCGTGCCGTTGAGCTGGTCCTGCTCCGGCGTGAGCGCCAGCCCATTGATGTCGGCCCGGAACTCCGGCGTCCCCAGGTTGAAGGGAAACGCCACGAACACGGCTTCCACGTCGGTGACATGCTCCTTGTCCAGCAGCCAGTCGACTTCCAACGCCTTCGTGCCCGTTTGCAGCCGGTAGGTACACCGCGCCTTCCGCACGCCGCGCGCCTCGATCTCCACCGAGATCGACACCGCGCCCTGCTCGATCACCGGCGCATCCACCGTGACCTTCGTCGCCGTTTCCCTCACGAACGGGGTGTCCATGATCCGGACCCCGAAGTCCTCGGCCGAGAAGTCGCCGATGAAGAGGGCGTTCCGCTGGTCGGGGCTGTCCACCCACTCGTACACGTACTGTCCGGGTCCATACCCCTCGTACGATCCCGCGTAGTCGTGCCCGGTTTCCAGGTCGACCCATTCCGCGATCGCGCCGGTTGCCTCATCGATCCGCACCCGGTAGGCGCTGTTCGCGATCGTGGTGCCATCGGCGCTCAGGTCGGCGTCGCCCGGTGCGTTCGCCACCGGCAGGAAGGCGTATCCGAAGCCCGGAACCTCGCCCGCGACGCGCTTCACCGGCAGGTCCGGCCGCGCTCCGCCCCACGAAACCCCCCGGGAGAAGAAGCAGTCCAGGACGCCCGCTGGCGCGGCCCCGCCCCGCAATTCCGGTTCCTCCACGATCACGTTGCGCGACCAGGGAAGCGTGTTGATCACCAGCACATCCCGGTCGTACGGTGGGGGATAGGCCGCCGCTGGATCGAGGTCCCCCAGGTTGAACATGCCCTCGGTGCCCGGCGTCGAGACCGTGCTCGCCAGCGCGTTCGCGCCCTTGGCCACCATGTCGTGCGCCTCGCTGGACGCCGTGTAGGCGAACGAGGCCTTGCGGTTCCACTGCGCCTTTACCCACCGGTCCGAAGGCCGCTCGATGCTGGCGAACGCGCCCCAGGTATGCTCGTCATACAGCGTGGTTTGCTCGAAGACGTGATCCGCGAGGTCAGCCGGCCACAATCTGTTCCCGGTGGCCGCCGACCACGCGCCCAGCATCTCGCCCGATGCCAGCAGCTCATGCGTTGTGCGGTTCATCCCGGTTTCGTAGGCGCTGGAGCCGACCCCGTCCGACCACCAGTCGAGCCAGTCGCCCCGCCAGGTCGGAAGCTGGTCGCCGTACCGCTCCTGCAGCATCCTCCCGAACTTCGCCGGGGTGGTGAACGCGATTCGTGGCGAGCGGCCTTCCTCGTTCCACCGCGTCACGAACTCCGGCATCCGTGGATCGGGCGCGCCGTTGTCCACTCGGATCGGGTGCGTCGACTGGCAGTACATGAAGTCGAACTGGTAGGAGTCGTCCTGCTCCAGCTTCTCCACTTCCCGGCCCAGCGACTCCTTCACGAACCGCCAGTCGCCCAGCTTCGCGATACTCCGCCCCCACAGATAGTGGAAGCCGTTCCAGGTCAGCAGCTTCCTGCCACGCGGACTCTCCCACCAGAACCCGGTCGGCATCGGCTTCGGCACCCCGCCGCGGAAAGGGTTCACCGACATCGTCAGGAAATCGATCCCCATCTCCGGCAGCAGGTCGGCGAACAGCCAACTGATCCCGTTCACGTCGCTCTGCATCGCCGCCGAGACCCGCACGCCGTACCTCTCGCGCAGTCGTCGCACCGGATACAGCGACCGCAGCATTTGCTCGGTGGAAAGCAGCGGCGTCAGGTTGTACTGCATTCCCGCCACATCCAGCGACCCTTGCGCGTTCCACTCGCGGAATCGCTCCCGCTGGTCGTCGGTGGCCTCGCGCAGGTAGCGCTCGGTCATTCCGGTCACTTCGCAGGTCCACTGGTACCGTGCCTCCTCCGGCAGGTCCGCCGTCGCCTCGAACAGGTCCAGCGCCTGGTCGATGAACTCGCGATGCTGGCGGAAACACAGGTTCTGGTAGTCGGTGAACCCGATATCCGTGTGACTGTGGTTGACCACGTACAGCGTCTTGATCTTGCCCATCCGAAACCGGTTCTCCTTGATTGCCGAGGCCCGCTCCAGCCTACTTCGCCGTCACGCTCAGCCCTCGCACGAACACGCCTTGCACCGAGAAGAAGAGGATGAAGGTTGGCACCGATACGATCAGCGCGCCGGCCAGCACCACCGGGATGCTCGCCGAGGCGTATTGCCCCTGAAGCCCCGCCAGCGCCGTCATGATTGGCCGGATCTCCGGGCTGCGCGACAGCGTCAGCCCAAACAGCAGGTCGTTCCAGATCCAGGTGAATTGCAGGATGAACACCGTGGCGAAGGCATTCAATGAGAGGGGCGCGAAGATTTGGACGAACACCCGCAACGGTCCGGCGCCGTCCAGCCGCGCCGCCTCGGTGATATCCACCGGAATCGACACGAAGTGGTTGCGAATGACGAAGATCGCGAACGGAATGGCGATGGCGACATAAAAGAGCAGCAGGCCGTAGCGGGTGTCATACAGGTTCTGGTTCACATACATGCTGTAGAGCGGCGCCAGGTACATCTGGAATGGGAACACCGTTCCCGCGTAAAGCACCATGAACCACAGGAAGCCGTGGCGAATCTTCAGTCCCACGATGGCGTAGGCCGCCAGCGCCGCCAGCAGCACGCCGATCACGCCACCGGCCGTGGCGTACAGCAACGTACTGCCGACGCTCACGCCCAGTTCGGCCGAGGTCCAGGCGTCCCGAATGTTGGTCCACAGCGAGAAGTCGCTTGGGAGCGCGTAGGCCTCCTTGTCCCGGTACTCCCTGGGCGACACCGTCGCGTTGATCAGGATGAAGTAGAGGGGGATGATCCAGATCGCCCCCAGGATGAACAGGATCGCGTAGCGAAGGGGAGTCTTCATCTGATCATGTCCCCCTCAGCGTGCGGCTCAGGTAGACCCACGACACCGCCAGCACGATGGCGCTCAGCAGCACCGCGATCGCCGAGCCGTAACCGTGCCGGAACAGCAGGAACGTCTCGCGGTACATCGTCACCGCCAGCGTTTCGGACGATCGGTACGGCCCGCCCTGGGTCATAACCCAGATGATGTCGAAGGTCTTCAGGCTGTTGACCAGCGAGATCCCCACCACCACGATCGTCATCGGCCGCAGCAGCGGGAACGTCATGTCCCGGAACAGCCGCCAGCCCTCGGCGCCATCCAGCCGCGCCGCCTCGATCGGGTCATGCGGTATCACCTGCAACCCGATCAGGAACAGCAGCACGCAGACGCCCACCGACTGCCAGGTGGAGGCCACGATCATCGCCCAGGTGTTCATCGGCGGCCGGAGCAGCCAGCTTTCGGTGAACCGCTCCAGCCCCATCGACTCCAGCGTATTGTTGATCGCCCCATTTCCGCGCAGCATGAACTCCCACATCACGCCGATCGCCGTTCCCGACAGCGCGTACGGAATCAGGAACGGCAACCGGAAGAGGGAGGACTTGTTGAGGTCCAGGCTCAGCACCGCCACCAGCAGGCCGATCCCCACCGGCAAGACCAGCGTCCCGATCACCCACAACAGGGTGTTCACCAGCGCATCGGTGAGGATCGGGTCGCTCGCCAGCCGCGTGTAGTTGTCCACGCCCACGAACGAGCCGCGCGTCGGCCCGTCCGAGTCCGTGAAGCTGAGCAGCAGCGTTCTCCCGAACGGCCACAGCAGCAACCCTCCAACCAGCGCCAGGGCGGGCGCCAGGAACAGGTACGGCGTCACCGCGCCGGGCCACCTGCTCCTGACCGGTGTGCCCGCCATTCCCGGCTCCCGCGTCTGGGCGGTCATCGATCCCCCTTGAACATCGAACGGTTCCTGGACCTCGTCGCCATCGGCGGCTACGCGCCGCCCCGGCGCTCCCACTCTTCCTCGGCGATTGCCTGGATCGATTCCAGCACGCTCATCCCTTCGCCAGGGTTGAGCATGAACCGCGCCAGTTCGTCCACCGCGTTCTCCACGATGGGCGAGGGCGAGGCTTCCCAGTACCGTTGCAGCAGTTCGTAGTTCTGCTCGCCAACCGTGGTCACCAGGCCGTTGAGGACCGGGTTCTCGGACACCACGTTCGGGTTGAACGGCGCGTCGCCGAGCAGGGTGCTCCAGCGAGTCTGGGCCTCGGGTTGCATCCACCAGGCGGCCAGTTCCTTCGCCGCGTCGGTGTTCGCGCCAGCCGATGGCAACGCGATGGCCCCGGTTTCGATGATCATCACGTTCCGGTCGAGATCCGGGTTGATGTTCGGCAGGATGAACGCGTCGTAGTCCTCGCCCGGCACGAGGTCCTGCGCGAGGAACTGCTGCTGGAACCAGGTGCCGACGGGGATCATCGCCACCTCGCCGTTGGCGAACATGCCGGTGAAGTTCGAGTCCATGGTCAGGTCGAGGTCGGTGAAGTACTCGTTGTCGAACAGGACCTTCCAGTCCTCCATCGCCTTCACCGCCACGTCGTCGGTGTAGCTCGCCCGGCCCTCGCACAGTTCCACGTAGAAATCCGGGTCGTTGCGGATCAGGAACTCCTGGAACCAGATGAACGCTGGCCACCGCCCATCCACCGTCGCGAACAGCGGCGTGACACCCGCGCCCTTCAAGGTGTCGCAGGCGCCAAGGAACTCGTCCCAGGTCGTGGGGACGCTGATGCTGTTCTCGTCGAAGACCTTCTTGTTGTAGAACATCACCCAGTAGGCCGCGTTCTGCGGGATTCCCACCTGCGTGCCATCGAAGGTGAAGCCCGCGGCCAGCGTCTCGGACACGTCGCCCGCCTCGATCGCCGCCGTCCACACATCGGTCATGTCCAGCAGTGCGCCGCTCTGGTACAGCCCTTCCAGCCGGTAGCCCGACCACCAGGTCATCAGGTCTGGCGCGTCGCTGCTCTGCAACGACGAGTTGATCACCTGCTGATAGGAGGTGGTGTCGCTGTAGGGAACCGGCTCGAACCCGATGTCGATCTGCTCGGTGGACAGTTCGGACATTTCGAGGAAGAAGTCCTGCCAGGGATCCTTGTCGTGCATGAAGGTGAGCTGGGACGACTGGGCGCGTCCGCGCGACATTCCGCCCGCGCCCGGGCTGGCGAACGCGGAGCCTCCGAGGCCCGGCATCAGGGGCACGGAAAGTCCAAGCGCCCCACCGGCCTTCATGGCGGTGCGGCGGCTAAAGCGGGGATTTCGGCTGGTTCTGCGCGTCATGGGGAACCTCTCCTGCGATGGACTCGTCCACGACCGTGGGGCGAGCCTCATACCGAACATGCGACCACTCGACAAAGGACCCGGCCCAGCCGCGTTCGCCCACTGAATGCGCGCAAACCCGGCACTCGTCACGACAACGAATAAGTGATCAGATGACTAGAGATGTTGATGCCAGCCATTCTAGAATCGCCCCGCCGTCAATGTCAACGCCCCGCTTTTCCGTCATCATCCCGATCATGGGTGGCGCGTGTTGGGGAAGGACGTTCATCGGTACGTCCGAGGATGCCGTGGTTTATGGCGATGCCAGTTAGCCCTTCCGAACCGGTGGTCCATCGGCACATTGTTGCCCTGGTGTCACCCGCCGCACCGGTATGCCCGGATTTCGTGTTGCGTGAGGGCTTACGGTCGCTCGCGCTTTACCTTGCACCAGTACGGAAACCCTAGCCGGCCTATATCCGAGCCGTTCCATACATTGCCCGCCGGCGTATGGGTTTCCCTCGAGCGCCGCGGCCAGAGCGATCTGTGTCGGCGCCGTGCCCATACCCTCGATATTCCAGACCAAACCATCGAACGTTGATGTCCCTTGGCGGTGGTCCCGTTTCGCCCTCCATCCCGGGGCGCATGCGACAATCCAGGACAGGCCCACCACTCGCCGCCCCTGGAGGTCACCGCCGTGTCCCAAGCCCAGCGTTTCTACGACGACCTCGCCGCCGACTACCATCTCAACTACCAGGACTGGCATGCCTCGATCCCCCGGCAGGGCAAGGCCCTCGACGCCCTCATCCACGCTCGCCTCTCCACCGACGAACCGCTCCAAATCCACGACTGTTCCTGTGGCATTGGCACGCAGGCGATCGGGCTGGCGCTGCTCGGACACAGGGTCACGGCGAGCGACCTCAGTCCCGCCTCCATCGACCGCGCCCGCCGGGAGGCCGACTCGTTCGGCGTCGACATCGCGTTTTCCGTGGCCGACATGCGTCACCCGCCGGCATCGACCCCGCCTGGCGTCGACGTCGTGATCTCGTGTGACAATTCATTGCCGCACCTTCAGACGGACGCGGACCTCGACCTTGCCCTCTCGGGCATGGCGGCCAGATTGCGGCCAGGCGGCCTTCTCGTGGTGGGCATTCGTGACTACGACACCCTCGCGCGCGATCGTCCTCGTTTCACGCCGCCGCAAATCGTGGAAAGTCCGGATGGCCGGTCGGTCCTGTTCCAGTTGTGGGATTGGGCCGAGAATGGGTCATCGTACGAGGTGACGATGTTCGTCTCGAAGCAGGATGACGCGGGCTGGACCACCGATACGCACCAGGTAACGTATCGGGCGCTCCGCCGCCATGAACTGGAGTCCCTCGCCGCCAGGGCCGGGTTCACCGCCATCGAGTGGCACGAACCCGCCGAAACCGGTCATCATCAGCCGTTGATGACCGCCATCTCGCCTGTCACAGAAGGAATCGCATGACCGCTTTCGATCCCGCCGCTCCCCTCAAGGGCATCACCGTCATCGACCTCACCCGGGTCATGACCGGCCCCTACGCCACCATGATGCTCGGCGATCTCGGCGCCGACATCATCAAGGTCGAGCAACCCGGCAAGGGTGACGACACCCGCCTCTGGGGGCCACCCTTCGTCCAGGGCGAGGCCTCCTACTTCCTCACCGTCAACCGCAACAAGCGCTCCATCGCCCTCAATCTCAAGAGCGACGGTGGCCGCGAGGTGCTCTGGAAGCTGATCGAGTCCGCCGATGTCCTGGTCGAGAACTTCTCGCCCGGCACCATGGACCGCCTCGGGTTCGGCTTCGACGCCGTCCACGATAGGAACCCCTCGCTGATCTATGCGTCCATCTCCGGCTTCGGCCAGACCGGTCCGTCCCGCTCCCGCACCGCCTACGACCTCATCGTCCAGGGCATGAGCGGCATGATGAGCGTCACCGGCGAGGAGGGCGGCATGCCCACCAAGCTCGGCATCCCCATCGCCGATATCGCCGCCGGCATGTTCTCGGCCTACGCCATCGCCGGGGCCCTGTATGGCCGCGAGCGTGATCCGGAACGGCTCGGTCACAAGGTCGATACCTCCATGCTCGGTGGCCAGGTGGCCCTGCTCACCTACCAGGCCGGCATCTACTTCACCACCGGCCAGACCCCGGCCATGCTCGGCAACCGCCACCCCATCATTACACCCTACGACACCTTCCCCACCGCCGATGGCTACGTGAACATCGCTGTCGGCAACGACGCCATCTGGCTCCGCTTCTGCAACGCCATGGGCCTCGAGGCCGAGCGTGACGACCCCCGGTTCCGCACCAACGCCGACCGCTGCGAACACCGCGAGGTGCTGTACGGCATCCTCAATGAGATGTTCTCCCGCCACACCACGGAAGAGGTCGTTTCGATCCTCGACAAGGCCGCCGTTCCCTGTGGCCCCATCCACGATGTCGCGGAAGTCATCGCCGACCCCCAGTTGGAGGATCAACACCTGGTTCGCACCGTGCCGCACACCACCCTGGGCGAAGTCCAGGTCACCGGCATGCCCTACCACTTCGATGGCGCGGCGCCGGATATCCGCCACGGGCCGCCCATTCTTGGCGAGCACTCCGAATCGATCCTTTCCAGCCTCGGATATTCGCCCGAAGCGGTCGACTCGCTGGTACAATCGGGCGCGGTTGAGACACCACCACAGGCGGGCTGAGGAACACGCGGAAGCCACCACGCTGGATGGCGTCGGTCTGTACGTGATGAAGGACGTTGAATGAACCTGAATCTCCGGAATCCCGCGTCGCTGGGTCTGGACGCAAACGCCATCGAGGATGCCTGGCTCTCGCTGGTGACCGCCGCCGATCGCCATGAATTCGGCGGCGCGGTCGCGCTCGTGGCCGTTGGCGACCAGGTCGTGCTGTATCGCGCCGCTGGCTGGGCCGTCCGCGAGCCCGAATCACAACGATCGCCGATGGGCGTCGACGCCGTGTTTGACCTCGCGTCCCTCACCAAGGTCACCGCCACCACGCCCTCCATCCTCCGCCTGGTCGCCAACGGCCAGATTGGCCTCGATCAGCCGGTTGGCGAAATCCTCCAGGAGTTCGGCACGGACGGCCAGAAAGCCGCCGTCACCGTCCGGAGCCTGCTCACGCACTCCGCCGGATTCGTGGACTGGATCCCCGCCTTCCTCACCGGCGTGGGCGAGCAGCACTACATCGACACCATCGCCGCCACCCAGCCCGAATGGGAACCCGGGACCCGCGTGCTCTACAGCGATCCCAGTTTCATCATGCTTGGCGCCATCGTGCATCGCGTCACCGGTGAAACGGTCGACACCTACGCCCGCCGCGAGGTTTTTGAACCACTCGGCATGGTCGACACCATGTTCACGCCCCCGCGATCCCTGCGGGGCCGCATCGTCGCCACGGAACACAGCAACTCGTTCGAAGCGGCCAAGCGGCCGGACGAAACGCCCGCCGTCGGCCCCTGGCGGGACGGCCTCATTCGCGGCGAAGTCCACGACGGCAACGCCTGGTACGGCTTCGGCGGGGTCGCCGGTCACGCCGGGTTGTTCGGCGCCGCCCGCGATCTCTTCCGATACGGACGCATGTGGCTCAACGGCGGAGAACTGGACGGCGTCCGCATCCTCCCGGAGGACCTGGTCGCTGAAGCCATTAGCGACAACACGCGGTTCGGTGATTCCACCGACCGTCGCGGCCTCGGTTGGCGGCTGCTTCCGCCGCCGGGCAGCCCTGAGCCCACGCCCGATTCCGGCCGCGGCATGAGCCAGCGCGCCTTCGGGCACACCGGCTTCACCGGCACCTCGCTTTGGATGGATCCCGAGCGCGACCTGACGGTCGTTCTCCTTACCAATCGCGTGCATCCCACCGTCACGCTGGACTACCTGGAAACCCGGGCCCGGTTCAACGCCGCCATCGTCGATGCCGTCTCCGTCGGGGTCGTCTCCTGATGGGACGGCTGTCGCCCCGCCAGGCCGCCGAATACCGTCAGCGGCGCAAGTCGGCCGTCTGCGTCGGCCTGATGTCGGGCACCTCGGTCGATGGCATCGATGTCGCCATCGTCCGCATCCACGGCCACGGCGCGGGAACCACCCTCGACCTGCTCGCCTTCGACACCGTCCCATATCCCGAGCCGGTCCGCCGCGAACTCCTCTCGCTCTACGAGGACCAGTCCAACGCCGTCGCCCGCCTCTGCTCGTTGAACGTCGTCATCGGCGAGCAGTTCGCGGCCACCACCCTCGCCGTCGCGGAGCGGGCCGGGATCGCTCTCTCCACCGTCGAGGTCATCGGTTCCCACGGCCAGACCGTCTGGCACCAGCCCGCCGCCGATAGCACCCAGCCGCTTTCCACGCCGTCCACGCTCCAGATCGGCGAGGCCAGCGTCATCGCCGCTCGCACCGGCGTCCCGGTGATGGCTGATTTCCGCGTTGCCGACATGGCCGTTGGTGGGCAGGGCGCCCCGCTCGCGCCCTACTTCGATTGGGCGGTGCTCACCGATCCGGACAAGAGCCGCTGCGTGCAAAACATCGGCGGTATTGGCAATGTCACCTGGCTTCCGGCCAATTCCCGGGTGGAAGACGTGATCGCCTTCGATACTGGCCCCGGCAACATCCTGCTCGACGCCCTGGTCACCATCCTCACCGGCGGCCAGGCCACCTACGACCACGATGGACGTCTCGCGTCCGAAGGTGAATTGATTCCCGGCATGCTCGACCACTTGCTTGAAGACAATTACCTCGTCCAGCCTCCGCCAAAGAGCACCGGCCGCGAGTATTACGGCATGGACCAGGTTCGCGAGCTGATGGCCAACACCGGCGTCAGTGACGGCGACCTTCGTTCGGACGAACCAGCCACCCGCCAGCGGGCCCACGACCTCGTCGCCACCGCCACCGCCTTCACCGCCCGCTCCATCACCGATGCCTACCGTCGCTGGCTGCCCGCCTTGCCAGACGAGGTGCTGGTCAATGGCGGTGGCAGCCGCAACCCTGTCCTGATGGAGATGATCGCCGCCGATCTCCCCGGCATCCCGGTCACCGCCACCGACCAGCATGGCGTCGACGCCGATGCCAAGGAAGCCATGGCCTTCGCCCTCCTCGCCCACGATTCGCTCGCCGGGCTGCCGACCAACATCCCCGGCGCCACCGGGGCCTCCCGCGCCATTCCCCTCGGCAAGCTCACCCGCCTGGCCTGACCTTCAATCTTCCCAGGACGCACCCACCGCCCGTTTACGACTTATTGGGATGCCGCCCCGTGCCGAGGAATAGGTGGTTTCGCCGATGCCGACCCGATCGGCGGGTGACAGGATGGATGCATGAGGGGAGAACGATCTCCCCACCCATGCACCCTGGAGCGTTGATCCATGCCTGTCCCATTCCCGCAATTGTTCGAGCCGATGCCGGTCCTGCTGATGATGGTCGTCGTGCTGTTCCTGGCGATACCGGCGAACGAGTCCGACCCCTTCCTTTTCACCGACTTCATGGATGACGATTCGTTCCTTGGCGAGTAGCAGGAATCGTGTCTGGCTTCGAGATGGAGTGGATACCTGCGCTTGCCCTCCTGCGGCGCCAGTCGATGGGCGCCCACTCGATCGCTGCTTTCAGGACACTTTCAGGTTGCCCGTGTACCGTGGACGCACCGTCAGTATCCGGTCAGTGCAGGAGAGGTGCGTCATGAGTCCACTCGACAACCTGAATCCGATGCAGAAATATCTCGTTCACGAGTTCGTGGAGGATTACGAGGACGGGTTGATGTCCCGGCGGGACATGGTCAGCCGCGTGCTCAAGATCACCGGCAGCGTGGCCGCGTCCGCTTCCGTGCTCACCGCGCTGGGCGTCCAGGCTGGTGGTGCCCAGGAATCCACCCCGGTCCCGCCGGATGGACCCCAGAGCCCGCTCTCCGTCCCCGAGGGAGACCCTCGCGTCGTCACCGAGCAGATCACGTTCCCGGGCGGGGACGGTGAGATGGTGACGGCGTACCAGGCCAAGCCAGCCTCCGCCGCGGGAACACCCGAAGCGGGCACGCCGGCCGCGACCGCTCCCTTCCCTGTCGTGCTCATCTGTCATGAGAATCGCGGCCTGACGCCGCATATTCCCGACGTCGCGCGCCGGTTCGCCGTCAATGGCTACCTGGCCTGCGCGATCGACCTGCTCAGCCGCGAAGGCGGCACGGCCGCCATCGCCGATCCGTCGTCCATACCCGCCATCCTGACCGAGGGCGATCCCTCCCGCCACGTCGCCGACTTCCAGGCCGCGATTACCCACTACGGCACCGACCCCGATGCCGATACGGCAAGGATTGGCATGAATGGCTTCTGCTTCGGTGGCGGAATCACCTGGCGGGCGGCGACCGCCATACCCGAACTCAAGGCGGCCGCCCCGTTTTACGGTCCACCCCCACCCCTGGATGCGGTCCCGAACATCCAGGCGGCCGTGTTGGGCGTGTACTCCGACGATCCGAACGACTTCGCCAACGAGGGGCTGGATGACCTCCGCGCGGCGCTCGAGGCGGCGGGCATCACCCACCAGATCAACGTGTACCCGGATTCCCAGCACGCCTTCCACAACGATACCGGGCAGCGTTACTCCGAGGCGGCCGCCCTCGCGGCCTGGAGCGACACGCTGGACTGGTTCGGCCGGTACCTGGCGTAATTCCGCCCGGAATCCACCGTTTCCGATAATCCTGAACCATGACGGGCGTGGCTCGCCGGTCCACCCGGACCCGCGGGCCACGCGCGTCGATTCTCTCCTCTCTCGCTCGGCCCGGCTCGATTCGTCCGCCTCATCTTGTGCCTGTACGCTACCTTTGTACGCCTAACACAGGTCGAGGCGGGCCGGATCGGTCGATCAAGGGTGCCTCTCACCCGGTATCGAACGGCCCCCGGAATCAGAGGAGACCCCGTGACACCGTCGAAGCGCACAACCTCCAAAGGCAAGTCCCGCAAGACGTCTGGCGATGGCCACCTTCCCGAATGGTTCGACCAGTCCGTCCTCTACGTCATCGATGTCTCCGCGTTCCGCGACGGAAACGGCGATGGCATCGGTGATCTCCAGGGCGTCATCGACGCGATGGACTACCTCGTCGACCTTGGCGTCGACGCCATCTGGCTGCTTCCGTTCAACCCATCTCCCCGCCAGGACAACGGCTTCGACGTCGCCGACCACTTCGGCGTCGACCCCCGGTTCGGCACCCTCGATGACTTCCGCCGCCTCATCGCCGAGGCCAAACAGCGTGGTATCCGGGTGTTCATGGACCTCGTGGTCAACCACACCTCGGACCAGCACCCCTGGTTCCGGGCCGCGCTCGAAAACCCTGATTCACCTTATCGCCATCACTATGTCTGGCGCGACAACCTCGATGGGCTTCCAAAACTCGAACCGGTCTTTCCGGGGTTCGAGGAATCCGTTTGGCAGTACGTCCCCGACCTCGAACAGTGGTATCTCCACCACTTCTACCGGTTCGAGCCCGACCTGAACCACAACCACCCCGATGTCCAGGAGGAAATCCGGCGGATCGTTGGCTACTGGCTTGGGCTCGGCGTGGATGGGTTTCGCCTCGATGCCGCGCCATTCCTCGGCGAGGACCTGAGCGGCAATACCCCCGATCCCCATGCGATCCTCAAGGCGATTCGCGGGTGGGTGGCCGACCTCAACCCCGACGCCTGCCTGCTCGCCGAGGCCGACCTTCCGGCCGCCGATCTGCCGTCCTACTTCGGCGACGATGGCGACGAGGTCCATGCCCTCTACGATTTCCTCCTGAATCGCCGAATGTTCCTCGCCCTCGCCCAGGACACGGCCGAGCCGCTCTACAAATCACTGCGAGAGTGCCCGCCCGCCAGGCCAGGCACTGGCTGGGTCACCTTCATCCGGCACCACGACGAGTTGAGCCTGTCGTTCCTGGACAAGGCCGAGGCCGCGCAAATCTTCGACCGGTTCGCCCCCGAGCCGTCGATGCAGGTCTACGAGCGGGGCATTCGCCGGCGCCTGGCCCCGCTCATGGACAACGATCCGCGCCTGCTCAAGCTCCTCTTCAGTTGCCAGTTCAGCCTGCCCGGCGTGCCGATGATTACCTACGGCGACGAAATCGGGCTCGGCGAAAACCTTACCCTCCCCGAGCGCGCGGCCGTCCGCACCACCATGCGCTGGGATACCCCTGGCGCCGGGCCGACCACCATGCTGCTTCCGGGCATCGTCTCCCGCGACGCCGACCCGATCCCGGTCGACCCTTCGCCCGCCATGGACGGCGGCGCCGAATTTCGCGACTGGGTCCGCGACCTCATCGCGTTCCGGCGCGAACTGCTCGCAGGCTGCCGCGATACCTTCGAACTGGTGGAGGGCGAGAACCCTCGCCTGCTCGTCCACCGGTACCACGACGATGACGGCTGTATCGTGTGCGTCCACAACTTCGCCTCCCAGCCCCAGGTCGTCGACCTCCAGGGAACCGGGGAATCAGCCAAGGTCCTCCTGACCTCGGACGGCGACAACGACGTGCCGGCATCGCTGGAAACCATGGAAATCGAGGGTCACGGCTTTCGCTGGCTGCGCACCGCCCGCCCGGAATAGCCCCCGCGATAGACTTCGCCGCCGAGAAGGGAGTACCCCGGAATGGTCACCATCGGCTACCACGCATCGCACGAGCAGTTCCTCCCCGCCGACGTCCTGCGCTGGACCCAGCGCGCGGAGCAGGCGGGCTTCACCGCCGCCATGTGTTCCGACCACTTCGCCCCCTGGAGCGAGGACCAGGGGCAATCCGCCTTCGCCTGGTCCTGGCTGGGGGCCGCCATGCAGGCGACATCGCTATCGTTCGGCACCGTCACCGCGCCCGGCTACCGCTATCACCCCGCCATCGTCGCCCAGGCGGCGGCCACCCTGGCCAGCATGTATCCGGGTCGATTCTGGCTCGCGCTCGGGAGCGGCGAGGCCATGAACGAGCACATCACCGGTCTTCCCTGGCCGGGGAAAACCGAGCGCCGCGCGCGCCTCGCCGAATGCGTGGACATCATCCGTGCCCTGTGGCGTGGCGAAACCGTCACCCACCATGGGCGGGTTGTCGCCGACGAAGCGAAGCTCTGGACCCTTCCCGACACGCCCCCGGCAATCCTTGGAGCCGCCCTCTCGCCGGAAACCGCCGCCTGGTGGGGAAACAGGGCAGACGGCCTGATCACCGTCAACATGCCGGTCGCGCGACTGAGCGCCATCGTCGACGCGTTCCGCTCGAACGGCGGCGAGGGCAAGCCTCTCGCGCTTCAGGTCCACCTGTCCTACGCGGCCACCGAGGAACTGGCGGAAGCCATGGCCATGGAGCAATGGCGCACGGCCATCATCCCCGCCGCCGCCGGGCAGGAACTGCGAACGCCCGCCCAGTTCGACCTCGCCGCCAGCTTTGTCCGCCCCGAGGACGTGCGTGAATCGGTGCGCATCTCATCCGACCCGGCCCGCCACCTCGAATGGCTCCACGCCGACCAGCAACTCGGCTTCGACCGCATCTACCTCCACAACGTCGGCCCCAACCAGGAGGAATTCATCGACACCTTCGCCAGTTCCGTCCTCCCGCGCTTCGACTGACGCGCGCCGTCATCTTGCCCGGTGGAATCGCCTGCTCCGACCCGCTAGCCAAAGGAAACCCGCACATGTCCGTTCCCGACCTCACCACCGATGCCCTTTGGCAGTTGCTGGCGAACCGCGGCAAGGGCGTGCTCGCCACCATCAAGCGCGACGGCCGACCCCAGCTTTCGAACATCTCCTATACCTGGGATGCGAAGACCAGGACGCTCACCACCCAGGCCGCCACGTTCCGGGTGAAGACGCGAAACCTGCTCCGCGACCCCCGGGCCAGCGTCCATGTCACCAGCGATGACTTCCTGCTCTGGGTGGTGGCCGAAGGCACGGTGAGCGTCAGCGAGCCCGCCCGCAGCCACGACGATCCCATCGGCCAGGAGTTCATCGCCGGCATCCGCGCCCGCGACCGGGGCATGACCGACAGCGAACTGGCGTCCCATCTGGAGGCCTACCCAATCATCGACCGGTGCCTCATCCGCCTCCACGTCGACCGGATCTACGGCGGCAACAGTTCGAAGGCGCTGGGCATTTCGGACGACTGACGTGTCCAGCGGCGAGGGATGTGGAAAATAGGCGGAAATGCCGATGAGCGAGGTGCCAGGGCTGGCTAGGATGAGTTCACACCAATCGGGTGCGCATCCTTGCCAGATCGGAGCCCTCCATGAAACCAGCGCCTGTACGCCTCATCTCCTTATTCCTCGTTCTGTTCGCCCTGGCGTTCCCGACCGGTGTGACCCTGGCGAAGGACTCCGCTCCACTGCCACCAGTCAAGCAAATGGTTGCCAACACCAGGGAGAACTGTGTTGATTTGGGTGGTAGCTTCAGCGTCCGGTGGGACGGCAACCGGGCCATCACTGAATGCCAGGAATCATCTGGCGACTACACCACCTGCGAGTTGACCCCAACGAGCGTCAATTGCCAGTCTCTGGAGGTGGAGATTCGCACGCCGCCCAAACCCCGGACGGACGATGTGCCGGTCACGCCGATCGCGATAGTGCCGTCGAGGTAAGCGCCTCCAGAGGCTGTCGACACATGCCATGACCGGCCAGTGCCCGGATCGATGTTCGGTCCAGGCACTGGCGCGTGGTGAATTCGCGGGTATGATCCTGGCAGCGTTCGCCAATCCAAGGAGGAGACCCGTGAGCATCATCACCCTGCGTTTCAGGAGCGAAGCCCTGGGCAAGCACACCAGCTTCAACGTCATCCACCCTGACTCTGGCGCAGGGCCATTCCCGGTCCTCTACCAGCTTCACGGCTACAGCGACGACAGCTTCTCGTGGCTCATGAATTCCAACCTCGCCCGCCACGTCGCCGATCTTCCCCTCATCGTCGTCCTTCCCGATGGCGGAACCTCCCGCTACGCCAATTACGCCCCCCACGAGCGCATGAACCTCCAGCGCTACGAAGACCTGCTCATCAATGACATCCCGGCCCAGCTCGCCCGCACCTTCAACGTCAGTTCCGGACCGTGGGCTATCGGCGGGCTCTCCATGGGCGGCCAGGGCGCCCTTCGTCTTGGCATGAAGCACAGCGACCGCTTCGCCTCCATCTGGGCCCATTCGGCCGGCGCGCTCAACCCCGATCCCACCTGGCTCGCCCTCCTCGAAGACCCCGACGACGCAAGCTGCTTCACCCAGGCCGATCGCCTCAAGGCCCGGGTCGATGGCGGAGCCACCCAACCGGTCATCACCTTCGACTGCGGGGTGGACGACCGGGTCATCGACGGCAACCGCGACCTTCATGCCCACATGGACGCCATCGGCCTCACGCACACCTACAGTGAGTTTCCCGGCGATCACAGCTGGGACTACTGGGACGAGCACGTGGTCGAAGCCATCGCCCAGCACGTCGAGGTGCTTGGCCTGGGATAGCCGCGCGGCGCTCCCCTGGCATGTCGGATCCCCGCACATGGAGTAGACTCCTCGCGCCCATGCAGACGTTATTTAGCGGAACGGGCAGCCAACGAGGAGGACATGTCATGCCTATCAGGGAAGTCACGGCCACGGGGCTTGAGGCCCAGAACCTGGTCACGCAACTGGCGCAACGCGCCCGCCTGGCCGATCCCGAGGCCGGTCTGTGGGAGGCCGCGGATTTCCAGTGGTGGTGGCGCCGGCCGCGCCAGTCCGACGAGATCGAGCGACCCTTCTGGCTCGACGACGAAGGGCCCGTGGCCGGGGTCATGCTCACGAGCTGGTCCGGCGATACCTGGCAATGCGACCCAATCGTCGTTCCTGGCGTAGCGGCCATCGAGCCCGAGGTCGTCTGGGGCCGGGCGATCGAGCATGCCGCCAGGTACGCGCCGGCCGGATTCGATGTCCCTGTTGGCGATGACGATGTGACGTTCGTGGAGCTTGCCCGGCGTGCCGGGTTCACCCCTGGCGACCAGGACAACACCGCCTGGATGGATGCCGCCGACCGACCCGCCGTGAAATCGCCCGCCGCGGGATTCACCATCGTCGACCGCGCTCAGCGCCAGGACACACCGCACCCGATGCGGGACCGGAACGGGGACGCCATCGCGGAACGCCTCGCCCAGTGCTCGCTCTACGATCCATCGCTCGACCTCGCCGTTGAGACGGATGACGGTCGGCAGGCCGGATACTCGCTGTACTGGTTCGATCCGGTCACGAAGGTCGGCCTGGTCGAACCGGTGCGGGTCCAGGACGAATTCCAGCGCAAGGGGCTCGCCACCGCCATGCTGACGGTCGGCATCGATCGACTGGTCGCCAGAGGCGCCGAGCGGATCAAGATCTCCTTCGAGACCGAAGCCGCCTCCGCCGTGTATCACGGCGTCGGGTTCCGCAAGACATCCTCGACCACCTGGTATCGAGCGGCGTCGGGATAGGGAAGCGAGAGGCGAACGGCGATGTCGCTATCGCCGGAATGTCCGTGCGTCCGTGACCTGGCGGACGCGCGCTTCCTTTCGCTCGTACAGGGCGTTGTCGGCCAGTTGCAGCAGTTCGCGTGGCAATACTCCCGGCGTGGAGGCCTCCGCCACACCCATCGAACCACGGACCTCCACGGCGGTGCCCTCGAAGTCACAGCACAGGTCCAGCGCCTCTTCGGTTTCTTCGATCAACCGGTCGAGGTCCAGCACGTCCTGGGCATGCAACATGATGACAAACTCGTCGCCACCGATCCGGCCCACCACCCCGTGCTCGCCGATGACCTGCTTCAGCCGGTCCGCGATCTGCGCCAGGATGTCGTCTCCCGCCTGGTGGCCGTGCTGGTCGTTGATGTCCTTGAAGTTGTCGAGATCGATATAGACCAGCCGAACCGGCGGTGATTCGGGGCTTCGCGTCGCAAGTTCCCGCTCAAGCGCGTTCAGGAACCCGCGCCGATTGAAAAGGTTGGTGAGCGCGTCGATCGAGGCCAGGAGCTCGAGTTGCTGCTCCAGTTCCTTGCGCTCCGAGATGTCTCGCGCCTGAAGAGTGACGCCACCCACTTCCTCCACATCCACCAGGTTCGACGCCACCACCTCGAACCACGGCGTCTGTCCATCGATCCGGGTCAGCCGGACTTCCGCCTTCCCTGATTTGCGTGGAGCTTCCAGCACGTCGGCGATCATCGAGCAACTGGCGGCGCGGTCCTCGCTGGTGACCAGTTGATCCATCCGCTGGCCGGTCAGCGTTTCCGGGTCGTAGCCCAGCACGCGTTCCACCGAGGGACTGGCGTACCGGATGTCTCCCTCTGGCCCCACGATGAAGATCGGGTCCGACGACAGGCGGGAGAGGTAGCGAATTCGCTTGTCCGACTGGCTCCCCGGCCCGCCGGCGCTCCCGCCTTCCGCCGGCGTTACCAGGTGCGCGAGAAATGTGATCTCTCCGTCCTCGTCGCGAATGGGCCATCCATACAACTCGAACCAGACCGGACGACCATCCTTGTGTGGACGCGCCCCAATCCGGTGGATGTCCTTCCGCCTGCCCGCCAGCAGATCGGCGACCAGGTCGAAATCGTCTTCCGGCGATTCCTCGATCCGGAAATCCTCGGGCGAGAGTCGCAGTTCTTCTTCCAGTGTGAACCCGAACAACTCGGTCATGCCCTGGTTGAACATCACCAACTCGCCGGTTGCCACTTCGACCACGAAGAAACCCAGCGGCAACTGGCTCGCGGCCTCGTGATAGATCCGCTCGGTCCACTCCGTGGGCAACGCCGCGATCAACGGCCCCGCGGGCGGTTTTTCGTTCCTGCCGTCCCGCTGGACCCATCCATACGCCACGTGCACCAGCGCCGTGTCGATCGCCAACCGCAAGGGAGGGTAAGCCCCCGCCAGGCTGTTCGTCAGTTCGTCGAACATGGTGAGCCGGATGTCCGCCAACGCCTGCCGCGACCCATCGCACAGTCCGTAGAGCGCCTCCCCGAGTTCGGTGACCAGGTGGTGCTCTGGGCCGGGCGAGAGCGCGAAGGTGATGGTTCCGTCAAGGATTCCGTGGAGTCTCCGGCGCAACACGGCATCTGGCAACGGCGATGTCGGGTGCGAATGGCGCTTCACCGCCGCCAGCAACGCATCCAGCATCTCGTCGAACCGCAGGGCGTACTGGCCGCGGATGGTGTCGATTGGAAATTTGGGGTCGGTAGCCAGGTTTCGGCGCCTTTCATGGTATCTGGAGGGGCCAGTTGTACTGGGGGACACCGAGGACACCACGTATCCATGTCCGGTGAAGCGGTAACTTCCTATCATATAGGTAACCATCACCGGAGTTTCAACACAATGGCACACTCTTGTGCACCGTGGCGTGGTTTTTGGCCTGTGACGCTCGGGTCGGGGCCCGCCGCGCTCAGGGGGTGGCGCCCTGCCGGCGATCCGCCACCCGGGCACTGGTGAACACCGCGACCAGCGCGACCAGCGCCAGCCCGGTGAACAGCGCGACGTACCGGCTCTCGTTCTCCGTGGCGATTTGCCCGGTGAAGAGCGCCGCCAGCACCGTCGATCCCACCACGCTGCCGAGGTATCGCGACGTGGAGAAGATGCCCGCGGCCGAGCCGGTCTTCGCCATCGGCGCCGCTTCCAGCGCCGCGGTCTGGACAGGCGTCATCGAGATTCCCAGTCCCACACCCGTCACCACCATCGCCATCACGATCGGCGCGATTGACGTTCCGGTGACACTGATCGCCACCATCACCGCCCCCACCAGCGAAATCACGCCGCCGGCCACTGATGGGAGCCAGCGCCCCACCCGGTCCGTCCACCGGCCACTCAATGGTCCCAGCAGCGCCGCGAAGATCGACATCGCCGCCAGCACCAGGCCCGCCTTCTGCACGCCCTGGTCGCGGACTTCCTCGAGGTAGAGCGGGAGCGCGAGCAGCGTGGTGTACATCACCAGGTTGCTAAGGCCCACGGACGCGCAGGCGGCGGCGAAGTGCCGGTTGGCGAACAGGCGGACATCCACCACCGGTCCCTTCGCCCGCCGTTCCCACCACACGAACGCCACCCCGAGTGACGCGCCCAGCGCTCCGGCGCCGACCGCGACCGACGGGTGGCCCGCCTTGATCAGCATCGGTATCGCGATGATCGCCGACAGCGCCGCCGCGAACAGCACCGCTCCCGTCACGTCGAACCGCGTCCGCTCCACGCGTGCTGGGGGGATGGACGGCAGGCTTCGCCAGCCGAGCGCCAGCGCCAGGCCCACCATCGGCACATTCGCCCAGAAAATGGCCGACCAGCCAAACAGGTGCACCAGCGTGCCACCCAGCGGCGGACCCAACCCGGCGGCCATCCCGGTCGCGAGGCCGATCGTGCCGAAGGCCGTGGCCCGTCGTTCGGCTGGCACCGCCTCGCGCACCATGGCCGCGCCGTTGGGGAAGCTCAGCGTGCCGGCCAGCGCCTGCTGGGTGCGGAAGACGATCAGCCATTCCAGGCTCGGCGCGAAGGCGCATCCCGCCGAGGCGATCCCGAACCAGGCCAGCCCGATCAGGTACACCCGCCTCCGCCCGTACAGGTCACCCAGCCGGCCGCCGACTGGCTGACCGGCGGCCATCGCCACCAGGTAGAGGGTCACCAGCCAGGTCGTCGCGGTGACGGAAACGCCGAACGCGTTCCGGATTTCCGGGAGCGCCACCGCGATCATCGTGGAGTTGAGCGGCGCCAGCGTCGTGCCGATCGCGATGGCCGGCAACAGCCATCGGCTTACCGAAACCTCGCCCGTCGCGGACAGGGCGGCGTCAGGGGAGTGGTGTGCGGTGGTGTGGGTGGTTCCAGGCATCGCTCCGCCGTCAGGCTTCGATCGTGACGGAACCTGAGCTTCCGTCCACGGTGACGCGCTGCCCAGTCGTGATTCTTCGTGTCGCTCCCGCTGTTCCCACCACCGCTGGAATCCCATACTCGCGCGCCACGATGGCGCAGTGGCTGAGTGGACCGCCGCTCTCGGTCACCACCCCGCTCGCGATGCCGAAAATCGGCGTCCATGGCGGCATCGTGGTCACCGCCACCAGGATTTCCCCCGGCTGCAACGAACCCGCCTCCTCCAGTGTCCGCACTACTCGCGCGATTCCGGTCACGCGGCCCTTCGACCCCGCCATGCCGCGCAGTTCCGACGGATCATCCGATTGGTCGACTCGCACGCCCCAGAACCGCGCGGTGCCTCGCACAACGGGGTTACTGAGTTCTGGCGCCGCTGGCGGCGTGTCTCCCAGAAACAGCGGCGCGTCCAGCGTTCGGGCCATCTCCAGTTCCTGTCTCCGTGTCCCAATCAGCGAGCTCAGCCGTGAACCCAAATCCGGGTCGCCCAGGTCGTTCGAGAGGGCTCCAAGCTCGTCAGCGGTCAGCATCATGACATCGTCGGGTTGGTCGATCAAACCGGCGTTCACCAGCTTCCGTCCAACACGGACGAAGAAAAGCCGGATTTTGGAGGTTCCCACCTGGTCGATGTAGAAGTTGTGCTCCTCCTGCAGGAACGCGCCCTCCCTCGCGAACCGCAACAAGGCTTCGAACTGCCCGCGCACCGCCTCCGGATAGGCCGCAAGGTGCTCTCGCGCCGCGCTCGTGGCGCTCGCCGCCGATTCCACCATTTCCGCATGCTCCGCGCGCGGGTCGCGGCCAGTCTCGATGTAGCTCCTGATGATGGCCAGAGCCGGAGACGGGTCTTCCTTCCATGTCGGCGTGGCGTAGTCGAAGAGGTCCTGCCGATAGCCGTAGGTTTCCAGATAGACATCGAGCCGCGTGAGGAACGCCGGGCCCTTGTCCGCCTCCCTGATCCTCTCCAGCAATCCGCTGGTCCTATCGTCAAGGAAGACCGGTTCAAGGCCGAGCGCGGTCGCCTCCCTGGCGAGGTCGGCCAGTCCAAACCCCGCCTTGATGCTTTCGGATATCTGGCCGACGAGGAGCGCGTGGGAATCGGCGCCGGTTCCATCGAACAGGTCAGCGAAGAACTCATCGAACAGCTGCATCGCAAGCAGCATTGGTATCGCGATCCGGAAGTGAATCGTCCACAGATCCGTCGATATCGACTTCGTCTCCGCGACCGCCTGTCCCAGGTGATCCAGGTCCGGATCGAGTTGATCCAGTCGTGCCACCAGCCCCTGTATGGCTGGGAGATGCTCCGTCTCCCACCGGTCGGCCAACCGGCCTACCTCGGCCTTGAGGATCTCCTCCGAGGGCCCGAAGAGTCTCACCCCTTCTTCCTCGCTTGCTGGTTCCGCCATCACCATCCGTCCATACCGGTGGTAATTGCGGTAGATCGCGTCGTTCGAGACGACCGGGACTCTGAATTCTCCCAGCGCGATCTCGAACCCATCCGTGTCCATCGAACCCGTGAGCGGACTGAGGGGGAATGGAAAGTGCATCGTGTCCAGCGTGAACGGCGGCCCGGGCGGGAGGTTGGCATGCCAGTCTTCGGGAAAGGTGTCGTGGGTGCCCGATGATGCCTGTGTCATGGAGGTCTCCTAGGGTATGCGCTCCGGAAAACGGGTGATGACCCGGACCGTTACCGATCCGGGTCATCGCTTGCCTTCTCCGCGTTATTCCTCGATCGTGATGACCCCCGTCGATCCATCGACCGTCACGCGCTGGCCGGTGACGATTCGCTGGGTGGCGCCAGCCGCGCCGACCACCGCCGGGATGGCGTACTCCCGCGCAACGATCGCGCAGTGGCTCAACGCGCCACCGGTTTCCGTCACCACCGCGGCGGCGACCCCAAACAGCGGGGTCCAGGCGGGCATCGTGGTCACCGCCACCAGCACCTCGCCAGGCTGGAGATGACGCGCCTCGTCCAGGGTTCGCGCCACCCGGGCGATGCCGGTCGCGGTACCCCGCGAACCTGGATTGCCCTTCAACTGGTTGGCCCGGTCCGCCTGCTGGGGCGCTCCACCGAAGAACCGCATCATCGCTCGATCCATCGGATTGTCGGCCGGCGGCGGGCCAGCCGGCGCGTCGCCGATGAACGGCGGCGGCGTCAGGGTCGCGGCGAAGGCAAGCTCCGCGCGACGTTCCGCGACGAGGTCGCGCAGGCCCGTGACCGAAAGCGGGTCGCTCAGCCCGATCAGGGACTCGTGCACGTCCTCGATGTCGAGGTAGAAGACGTCATCGGCCGCGTCCAGCAGCCCGGCATCTACGAACCGCTGCCCCACCTGGAGGTAGAAGAAGCGCAGGTGCGCGGTCATCCGCTGGTCGATGTGGAAGTTGTGCTCTTCCTGGAGGAAGGAGCCCGCCCGCGCGAACTGGACGAAGGCCTCGAACTGGCCACGAACCGGCTCCGGGAAACCGGCCAGGCGTGCGCGGGCATCGGCCAGGGCCTCCTCGGCCGCGCGCCGTTGCGCCTCGTGCTCCGCCGCGGCGTCGTGGCCCGAGCGCAGGTAGTTGCGCACGTTCGCCAGCGCGATCGCGGGATCTTCCAGCCAGGTCGGTGTCGCCAGTTCGAACAGGTCCTGCCGCAATCCATACGCATCCAGATAGGCGGCAAGCTGGTCGAGGAACGCGCGGCCTGAATCGGTCGCTTTCAGCGCCGCCACCAGGCTCGCGTCGTCCGTGTCCAGGATCAGGTCGGCCAGGCCCTGGTTCCTGGCGGCGATCGCCAGGTCGGAAAGGCCGATTCCGGCTTTCACGCTCTCCGAAAGCTCTCCCACCAGCAGGGCATGCCCTTCGGCCTCGTCCCCGCCAAACAGGTCCGCGTACAGGTCGTCGAAGAGTTGGATCGCCAGCAGCATCGGCGCGGCGATCACGAAGTGAACGCGCCACAGGTCCTCATGAATCGCGTGCGCCTCGTTCAACAGCCTGCTGAGCGTGGCCGGCGAGGCCGACGCCACGGCGAGCGATTCCAGGCGGCGAAGCTGGGCGGTGATGTGGGGGAGATGCTCGGTGCGCCACCGGTCCATCAACCGGCCAATTTCGAGCTGGATCGACGCCTCGGCGGCCTGTCCGATCTGGCGCGCCTCCTCCTCGGACGTCGGCTGGGTCATGGTCCAGCATTCGTACCGGTAGGAGTTGCGATGAATCACCGCGATGGAGTCCATTGGCAGATGCAGTTCCTGGAAGCCCGCCGTCGAGCCCACTGCGAACGCCGGGCCCATCGTCGATGTGCTGAGCGGGGTCATCGGGTGAGGGAAGTGCATGGGGTCGAACCGGAATGTCTTGCCTGGTTCGATACCGGTATTCCAGTCTTCAACGTGCGCGGACGAGGTAGGGGCGGTGGACAACGTCATTGGAAGAACTCCTTTGGGGTTGGACGAATCTCGCGCTGGCGATCCAGCGCGGTTCTGGTGGGGATGGAAGGAAGAACGGGGTCCCGTGAAAAGCGCGTGTGTTATCGCCCGAGGGTTGTGATTGGGCGAGCCTGGAAGAGATGGATCTGGCCTCCTGCGATGCCGCCTTCGAGATCGACATGGTGGCCGAACTTTCGCGCGAGATCGCGGGCCATGGTGGCGATGCCGGATGCCTGGGCTGGGGTAAGCGCGGGCGTCCGCTGGAGCATGCGTGGGACCGGCACTTCCCTGGTCCCGGTGTCCCGGCATTCGCCCGGAATCACCATCAGGTGCTTGGTTCCAACGGCGTATTCCTCTACCTCGCCGCCGGCGTTGATGGTGACGTGATCGGGAACGATCAGTCCCGAGACGATGGCCTCGCCCAGGCCCCAGGCCGCGTCGATCACGACATGCTGGTCGTTCTGGGTGACGGGGTCGGCGGAGAAGGCGATGAAGGAGACATCGCTCCGGACGAGTTGCTGAACCACCACCGCGATATCCGGCTGATCGTTGGCCAGGCCACGATCGACCCGGTACTGGATCGCCCGGTCCGACCACAGGGAGGCCCAACAGCGCTTGATCGCCGCTTCCAGGCCCGCCAGCGAGCGGACATCGAGGACGGAATCATGCAGTCCCGCGAATGAGAACGCCGCCGAATCCTCCGCGGTTCCGGAGGATCGCACGGCCAGCGAAAACGTCCCGTTGGCCCGCGAAGCCATCTCCTCGTACGCCGAGGCGATGGAATTCGCGAGGTGGATCGGGAATGGCGCGCGTTCGATTCGGTCGCGGAGGCGAGGCAGGTCAGCCGGCGTCACGTCCGCCACGCGCCGTGGCAGGCCGTGGGCTGCCGAGAAGTCGGCGTAGGTGTCAACGGTCAGCGCGAACGCGCGGGGCACCGGCGCGCCCATGCCCAGCAGGGTGCTGAGGCTCGCGGCCTTGCCACCCACCCTGGAGCGGGCCGGCTGGCACTGGTCGAGCCAGACGATGGACGATGCTGATGAGCCGGGCATGGATATCACGTTCGAACTCCGATTACCGGAGAGTATGAACGAACTATTAACGTGGGAAAAGTCGACGTTCATAGGCTGGAAATCACCTGAAAGTGGCGAATGCGGAACGAATCGTGAATGTCGCGTTAATGTTCTCGCGCAAGACCCAATCGATTGAACGCCATGCCATGCCAAATGGTTCCCACAACGGGAAAGGCCCATCTTCCAGCGGTTGTCGTGGCGTATTCCCGGAACACGCGACGGGCTCGCCAATCCTGGCGAGCCCGTAGTCGGATTGCATGTATTGGTTTTCGGCCTGTCGAGGCGCCATGGCTGGACGCTCAATCTAGATCAGGCGGAGGTGGGTGGAAGGCCGGGTTCCCGGTTCCGGAATCCGCCGCCCATCCGGCCGAGCAGGCTCCGCCACCATGGCGGCGTGCGGAGCTGGAATCTCTTCCGTGACTGGTGTGGTTCGCGCGGGCGCCAGGCCTGGCGGTCCCTGCTTTCGGCGAGTGTTTGCTCGAACTGGATCATGATCTCGAGGACGAGGGACGTATGGGGAAGCATGTCGAAGCGATTCCTTGCACATCAGCGTGCGTCTGGTTGGGCCGACCAGCGTGGGCGGCCCGGTTACGTCGTGAAAGCGGCGGTCAGGCCGTGAGCCGGTAAAACCGCCAGAACAGGTTTTCGATGGGCAGCACTTCCACATCGTGGAACCCGGCATCGGTGGCGTAGGTGCGGAATGTCGCGGCGCGCATCACGGTGCCGGTCCCCGCCGAGTGCTCCTCGGTCATGCCAACGGGCAGGCAGTGGAGGATGCTGAAGCCGTACATCAGCCGCTCGATGTCGTCGCCGTTGGGCGTGAACACGTCGGCCACCCGCTCGTCGGCGATCAGCACCGTCCCCCCTTCGCCCACCAGCCGGCGCATCGACGCCAGCGAGGCGACAGGGTTCGCCATGTCGTGAATGCACTCGAAGGCGGTCGCGAAGTCGTAGGTGCCAGCGAGCGTCGGGTCGCCAGTGTCACGCACGTCGAACCTCACGCGCTCGGAGAGACCGAGTTCGGCGGCGAGTTCGCGGGCGCTGGCGATGGACGCCTCGTCGATGTCGAACCCATCGATCCTGATGTCCGGGTACGCCTGGGCCATCGCGATGGTGGACCACCCAACGCCGCATCCGATGTCGGCCACCCGGGCCGGGTGACTGGTATCGCGGAGCCGGGCGTCGATATCCGGCAGCTGGGGCAGCCAGTCGCTGGCCAGCTCATTGATGAACATGACGCGATTCATCTCGGCGATTCCTTCCCGGGTGTCGACCCCGTAGTCTGGATAGGGAACCCCGCCACCGGTCCGGTACGCATCCAGCAGGGCGGGCATGACCGTGCCCGTGCCATAGGCGAGCCGGAGCACCGGTGGCATGAACGAAAGACTGTCGCGGTTGGTCAGAACGTCCACGTGCCCTTCGGGCAGGCTGAATCGCCGCGTGAAGGGATCCCCGGTGTCGTCCACCTCCAGAATTCCGGCGGTGGACTGCTGTTCCAGCCATTCGCGGGTGTAGCGCTCGCTGGTTCCCGTTCGCCCCGCCAGTTCCACCGAGGTCGCTTCGCCGTCCCTGGCCAGGGCGGTGTAGTAACCGAGCCGGTCGCCGATGTACACGGCGAGGAGTTCCATGTAGGCGATGCTCTGGCCGAGGAGGGTTTCGGCCAGGGCGTCGGCCTGTTCGGTGATGGAGAGGGTGGAGGATGTCATGGGTGGTCCTTTCCTTGACCGGCTCGGATACGTTCGGCGGCGATTAGCGGTGCGCCTCGGGAAGGATGTTCTGGTTGGTCCGGAAGAGGTTCTCCGGATCGTAGGCGGCCTTGATCGCGGCCAGCCGCGGGTAGTTGTCGCGGTACGCGGCGCGGACCCGGTCGATGCCTTCGTCCTGCATCATGTTGACGTAAGCACCGCCCGCCGAGAACGGATGAACCGCCTCCCAGTAGTCCTGCGCCCATGTGGAAATGGGTTCGGCCATCGCCGGGTCGGGATCGATCCCGACGATCACCTGGGCCCAGATCACGTCGCGGTAGCTGAACGCGGTGTCGCCGGACCCGACCCGGTGCACCGCTCCGTTCACCGGGTAGAGGTGCATGGTGGAGTAGGGGTTGGGCGAGGCATCGGCGAACGCGATGTGCGCGGCGATGGCCTCATCGCTCAACTCCCGGAAGAAATCGGCCTTCCAGTACCACTGCATCCCCGCCGGGTAGTCCGCGTTGAAGGCGGCGTTGAGCGCGGGGAACGGCATCGGCTGGAGGCCATCGAGCAGCGGCTCCATGGCCCGGATCGGCGCGAGCGCCTCGTCCGCCTGCTCCGGCGGCCCGGTGTAGCACCAGACCACGGCGCAGACCTTCTGGACGTGAAGTTCGGCCGGGAACGCGGCGATCGGCGGGACGATGGTGAGCGCCAGGAAGCCGTTGATGTCCTCCGGCGCGACCTGGATGAACTCCTGGTACCAGCGCATGATCTCGGCGGTGCGACTCAGCGGCCAGAACGTTGGCCCGGCGACCACATCCTTCACCTCGTGTAGCCTGAAGGTGAACGACGTGACCACGCCGAAGTTGCCGCCGCCGCCCCGAATCGCCCAGAACAGGTCCGGGTGCGATGTCGCGTTCGTCGTCACGATCTCGCCGCTGGCGAGCACGACCTCCGCCTCCAGCAGGTTGTCGACCGTCAGGCCGAACTTGCGCGAGAGGTGGCCCACCCCGCCGCCGAGCGTCAGCCCGCCGACACCGGTGATGCTCATGATGCCGGACGGGGTCGCGAACCCATGCTCGTACGTGGCCTGGTCCACTTCGGACCAGATGGCGCCCCCGGCGACCCGAACCGTGCGGGCGACCGGGTCGACCTCGACGCCCTTCATCAGCGAGAGGTCGATCATCAGGCCATCGTCAATTGACGAGAACCCGGCCCCATGATGACCACCGCCGCGAATGGAGAACGGCACGCCATTCTCGCGAACGAAATTGACCGTGGCGACCACGTCTTCAACGGAGAGGCAGCGGACGATCAGGCCCGGTCGCTTGTCGATCATCCCGTTGTAGAGCGCGCGAACCTGATCGTAATCTGGGTCTCCCGGACTGACCACCACCAGCGACAGGCTATCGCGAAACAGTGTGATGCTCCGTGTGAACGTTGCGACCAGCGTTTGCTGATCCGTGGAAAGTGACATGGATGTGAAACTCCCGTGGGTATGAGATGAATGAAGGTACATCGGCCCCGGAAGAGCAACGCCAGGCTCTCCCGCGAATGTCACTCTAGGAAGCGAGCATCAATGGATCGTCAACGGATCGGCCTCGCCGGTTGACGGCGTTCGCGAGGCGCCATCGCGCGTCCGGAAGAGGCGGTTCAGGGCCAGGTGGGGCCTCCCCTCGTGCACGAGATACCAGGTCGCCATGAAGAGCGTGACCACCACGTGAAAGGTGTGCAGGATCCAGATCGGACCCGGCGGCAGGCTGAAGATGTAGATCGAATGGATGGCGTTCCCGCCATTCGCCAGCATCAGGCTGCCGAGGCTGTAGGAACTCATGTTTCGGGTACGGATGGCCTTGACGACCATGGGAAGGGTGCTGCTGGCGAACACGAAGACGGCGATCGTGCCCGCGAGGAGTGGAAGACTGCTGCTCACGGACGAACTCCCTGGAATGAACGGAAGAATGAGACGGGACGGGAGCTTTACTCCCGGGGATGCCGGGCGTAGGCTGGGGGCAGGCTACCGGCGCGGGATCATGAAATCGTCAACAACATCGTCAAGCGCCGTGATTGCCATTCCTGGGAAGGTCCCCATGACCAGTCTGACAATCTCCGTGCTGGGCACGGCGCATTACACGCGGGGTGGTCGGCCGGCCGGACACGGCCTGTACGCCAAGGCGGCCGGGCTGCTGGTGTATCTCGCCATGGAAGCCGATCGCCCCCATGGCAGGCCGGTGCTGGCCGAAATGCTGTGGCCCGGGCAGGACGGAGAACGCTCCCGGCACAGCCTCCGGCAGGCGTTGTCCACCATCCGCAAGGTGTTCGACGACGACCTGGGGCCGCCGTTGCTGGTGGCCACGCGCGAGACGATCCAGTTCAACGGCGCGAGTGGGGCCACCGTCGACGCGGCCCGCATGGTCGCGCTGGTGGCCGCCTGCGAGCGGCACGATCATCCGGCGCTCGACCAGTGTCCCGGCTGCGTGGCGCGGCTGGAGGAAGTGGTGGGCCTGTATCGTGGCGAGTTCCTGGCGGGCATTCCGATCGGTGATAGCGAGGCCTTCGAGGACTGGCTGGTGACGTGGCGCGAACGCCTGCGCCAGATCGCCGTCGATGGCTGGGGCACCATCGCCCGCTGGTACGAGCTGCGGGGCGCGCTGGATCGGGCCAGTGACGCCCTTTCCCACCAGATCGCCATCGCCCCCTGGCTGGAGCCCGCCTACCGGCGGCAAATGGACCTGCTGTGGCGCCAGGGAAAGCGCAGTGAGGCGCTCGCCCTGTTCGAGCGATGCCAAACCGTGCTGGACGACGAGTTGGGCGTGGAGCCGGAAGAAGAGACGGTGGCCCTGTTCGACCGCATCGCTTCCTCGGAGGCGCCGCCACCACGGCAGGCCACTCGGCCTGGCTGGAACCACGGCCTCCCCGTCCCCCAGGACCGCCTGATCGGCCGCGAGCGAGATCTCCGCCGAATCGGCGACCTGCTCGCCCGGCGAGACTGCCGCCTGGTGACCCTGACCGGGCCCGGAGGCTGCGGAAAGACCCGGCTGGCGCTGGCGGTCACCGAGGCCCAGGCCGAACTGGGCGTGCGCGACGTTCACGTGGTCGGGCTCGCCTCGCTCACCGATTCCGGCATGGTGGCGCAGGCGCTCGCGGCGGAACTCGGCGTCACCGTGCAGGGCGATGCGGATGCCCGGCGGCAATTGCTGTCCTGGGCCCGCGATCGCTCATTTTTCCTGATGCTGGACAACGCCGAACACCTCGTCGACGCCCTCGATATCGTGCCCGCCCTGCTGCAGGCGTCCTCGGGTATCCAGATCCTGATCACCAGCCGGGAGCGCCTGCAGGTGCGCGGCGAGTGGCTGCACGAGGTTGAGGGGCTGGAGGTTCCCCAGGCTGCCGACGTACGTCCCGGCCAGAAGGCTGGCGCGGTGGAGTTGCTGGTCGAGCGGTTGAGCCAGGCGGGAATGGTCTCGGCGGCCGAGCGGGCGAACGCCGAGACCCTGCGGGAAATCTGCTTGTTGGTGGATGGCATGCCACTGGCGATTGAACTCGCCGCGGCCTGGGCCCGAACCCTGCCGCTGGCGGAAATCTCCAACCAGATCCGGGCCGATATCGACTTCCTCGCCACCACGATGCGGGATGTGGAACCACGCCACCGCAGCATGCGCGCGGTGTTCGAGCACACCTGGCGCATGCTGACCCCCGACGAGCAGGCCGCCTATTGCAGGCTGACGGTGTTCGCGGAAGGCTTCCGGCTGGATGCCGCCTGGGCCGTGGCGCGGGCCAACACCGAAATGCTCGATGGGCTTGTCGGCAAATCGCTCGTCGTCCAATCCGGCGATGGCGCCTATCGCCTGCATGGCGTGCTGCGTGAATTCGGGAAGGTCCGGCTGGAGGCGGATCCGGAGGAAGCGGCGGCCCTGCGCGAACGCCATGCCCGGTGGTATCTCGGGCGCCTGGCCCGCTGGGAAGACGACCTGACCGGCAAGAACCAACGGGAGGCGCTGGCCGAAATCCATCGCGACATGGGCAACATCCGGGCCGCGTGGGAGTGGGCGGTGCGCCATCGCGATGCCCGGCTGGTGCTGGAATCGGCCCACGCCCTGTGGCTCACCTACGCCATTCGCGGCCGCATGCGCGAGGGGGAGGCGGCGTTCGGGTCGGCGGTGGATGCCCTTTCCGCGCTCATCGCCGAACCCGATCGCGATCCCGTCGTGGACCAGGCGCTCGCCACCTCGCGCATGCGCCAGGGCGGGTTCCTCAGCGGCATCGGGCGGTACGACGACGGGATCGCGTTGATCGAACAGGCCCTCGGGCAACTCGATCCCGGCTCGCGGGGCAGCGAACGGGGGCTCGCGCTCAACATGCTGGCCGCCGCCTACCGGTTGAAGGGGGACCTCGATCGCGCGCGGACATTGCTGGAAGAAAGCCTCCAGGTCTTCCAGTCCGTCCACGATCGCTGGGGCAGCGCGTTCTCGCTCAACGATCTCGGCCTCATCGCCCACCTCCTGAACAACGAGGAGGACGCCGAGCGCTTCTGCGAGCAGGGGCGCACCATGTTCCGGGCGATCGGCGAACGCCGGGGGAACGCCTTCGCCACCTTCAACCTCGGGATGATCGCCGCCAGCCAGGGCCAGCACACCCGCGCCCAGCGCCTCTTCCGGGAATCGCTGGCGCTGCGGCAGGACAGCCTGGACCAGTGGGGAATCGCCGCCTCGCTGGTGCAACTCGCCGAGGAAGCCGCCATCGTTGGGACACCCCAGGAAGCCCAGCGGCTGTATCTCCGCGCCCTCACCGTCGCCTGGGACAGCACGGTCACCCCCGTGGTACTCGAAGCCCTGGGCGGCCTGGCGTTCCTGAAGCTCGGCGCCGGAGACGACTATGAGGCCGACGACCTGCTGGCCGCGGTCATCGCCCACCCCGCCATCCCAGGCCAGCTCCGCGAGCGGATCGCCACGCTCAGACCCACGCTGTCCGCGCCGGCGCCCGGTGAGCTCGATCAATGGGCGATCGAAACCGTCAACGACCTCACCCGGCGGCTGCTCTTCCCAGGATAGCCGCGCTCATCCTCACACCACATCGCCTGTGCTAGCATGACCGTCCACCCATCGCCCCATGGACCGGAGCACCTGGCATGTCATCAACGCCGTCTCCCATGCGGATCACCGTCAACGGAACCGACCACGACGTGGCCGCCGACCCCGAAACGCCCTTGCTCTACGTCCTGCGCGACGAGCTTGGCCTCAACGCCGCCAAATACGGCTGCGGGTTCGGACGGTGTGGCTCCTGCACCGTCCATCTTGAAGGGAAGGCCGCTTTCTCCTGCATGGTGCCGGTTGGCGAGGCCGCCGGGCAAGCAGTCACCACCCTGGAAGGGCTCGCCGGACCCGGCCAGCTCCACCCACTCCAGCAAGCCTTCCTCGACGAACAGGCCGCCCAATGTGGCTACTGCGTGCCCGGCATCGTCATGACCGCCGCCGCGCTGCTCGACTCCAACCCGCGCCCCACGGACGCCGAGATCCGCGCCGCCCTCGAAGGCACGCTCTGCCGCTGCGGATCGCACTCCCGCATCCTCCGCGCCATCCATCGGGCGATCGCCACCGCCACCAGCGAGGACTGACCCATGGCCAACCCCGCCCCCCAGACCGAGCAGGACGTTCGCGATCGCGATACCAGCCAGGTCGCCTCCTTCGTCGAACTCACCGCGGAAGGCGATGTCATCGTCTACTCCGGCAAGGTCGAACTCGGCACCGGCGTCGCCACCGCCATCGGCCAGATCGTCGCGGCGGAACTGCGCCTCCCGCTGGAGCGTGTCCGCGTCGTCATGGGCGACACTTCGCGCACGCCTGACCAGGGCACGACCTCCGGGTCCAAGACCCTCCAGGTCGCCGGGCCGGTGCTCCGCCATGCCGCCATCCTCGCCCGCGAGGAACTGCTCGAACGAGCCGCCAGCCGTCTCGAAGTCGCGCCCGCCGATCTGGAGATCGTCGATGGCATCGTCCGCCCGGTCGATGGCTCACCCGTCACGGTTTCGTTCGCCGAACTCGCCGCCGATCCCTTCACCGGAACCATTCCCGGCGACGACTGGCCTTCCCACCTGCCGGTCCGTGAACCGGTCGGACGCTCCGCCTCCCGCGTCGACCTCCTTCCCAAGCTCACCGGCGGCGAAGCATTCATCCAGGACCTCCGCCTCGAAGGCATGCTCCATGGCCGCGTGATCCGCCCCTTCGTACGCACCATGACCGGCGCGGGTCGCATCGCGGCGATCGACGACACCGCCGCCCGCGCCATCCCTGGCGTCACTATTGTCCGTAATTGCGATTTCCTCGGCGTGGTCGCCGAGCGCGAGATCGACGCCATCCGCGCCGCCGAAGTCATCAAGGTCACCTGGGAGCCATCCGACCCCCTGACGTCCCAGCCTACCCTGCACGACCACATGCGCGCTCAGCCGTCCACCGTCACCCATCCTCGCGACACGGGAGACATCGCCGCGGCGAGGAGCACCGCCGCGCGAACACTTTCCGCCACCTTCACGTTCCCCATGAACGCCCACGCCTCGATGGGGCCGTCCTGCGCCGTCGCCGATGTGCGGCCAGATCACGCCACCATCCACACCAGCAGCCAGGGCATCTTCGCCCTTCGCGAGGCGCTCGCCCCCGTTCTGAACATGGACGAGGACAGCATCCGACTCATCTACCGGGAAGGCGCTGGCTGCTATGGGCACAACGGCGCCGACGATGTCACCGCCGACGCCGCGCTCCTCTCCCAGGCCGTTTGCAAACCCGTCCGCCTCCAGTGGATGCGCCGCGACGAGTTCGCCTGGGAACCGAAGGGGCCGGCCATGCTGATCGACATGGCCGCCACGTTGGATACCTCGGGCGCGATCACGTCGTGGGAGCACATCACCTACACGCCCACGCACTCAACCCGGCCTGGTGGCCAGCCCGGAAACCTGCTCGCCGGTCAGCAGATCGACCCGCCCGTGCCACCCGCCACCCACCGCGCCGTCGGCGGCGACCGCAACGCGCCGACCACCTACACCTTCCCCAGCGAGCGCGTCACCATGCATTGGCTGCCCGACGCGCCCCTGCGACCGTCGGCGGTTCGCAGCCTCGGCGGCCTGCACAACACCACCGCCAACGAGATGTTCCTCGACCAGATCGTCACCACCACCGGCGTCGACCCGGTGGAGATGCGCCTGCGTTACCTCGACGATCCCCGCGCCATCGAGGTTGTCAACGCCGTCGCCACCCGCGCCAATTGGGGCACGCCAATCCCCGCGCCCGACGGCCTGCTGGCTGGCCGCGGCTTCGCCTATGCCCGCTACGAAACCCGGTATACCTACGTCGCCATGGTCGCCGATGTCACGGTCAACCCCGCCACCGGCGAGGTCCGCGTGACCCGCGTCACAGTCGCCCACGACTGTGGCCAGATCATCAACCCGGACGGTGTCCGCAACCAGATCGAAGGCAATATCATCCAGGGCATCAGCCGCTCCCTGAAGGAAGAGGTCACCTGGAACGACCACGAGGTCACCAGCCTGACCTGGGAGACATACAACATCCTCACCTTCCCCGAAATCCCCGAGATCGACATCATCCTCATCGACCGCCCGGGCACGCCACCCTGGGGCGCCGGCGAACCCGCCATCTGCCCGGTCACGGCCGCCATCGGCAACGCCATTCACGACGCCACCGGCGCCCGCCTGTACGACGTCCCGTTCACCCCTCCCCGGCTGCTCTCCGCAATGTCGCTTCTCGTAGGGAATGGCTAACGATCGGCCATGCACAATGCCACGGGCGCGAATCTCGATCGTGAATGCCATTCCGGCTCCTGCACACGCACAACCCCGAAAGCGCTCTCCATCCCAATGCGAGGAGTACCCCATGACCACCCCATCCAGTCCCTGGCAAGGCGGTGAAGCATACGAACGCTACGTCGGCCGCTGGAGCCGCCAGGTCGCCCTCGACTTCCTCGCCTGGCTCGCCATCGCCCCGGAACGCCGCTGGCTCGACATCGGCTGTGGAACGGGCGCCCTCACCACCGCCATCCTCGCCATCGCCCAGCCATCCGCTGTCGTCGGTGTGGATCCGTCCGATGGCTTTCTCGCCCTTGCCCGCGAGCAGGTCACCGAACCTCGCGCCGCCTTCCTCTCCGGCGACGCCACCGCCATCCCCCTCGATTCCGCCAGTGTTGACGCGGTCGTTGGCGGGCTCATGCTCAACTTCGTCCCGCGACCAGCGGAGGGTGTCGCGGAAATGGCCCGTGTTGTCCGCCCTGACGGAACGGTCGCCGCCTACGTCTGGGATTACGCGGACGGCATGCGCTTCATGCGCTACTTCTGGGAAGCCGTCACCGCGCTCGATCCAGCCGCCGCCGAACGCGACGAAGGTAAACGCTTCGACTCCGTCTGCTCTTCGTCAGGGCTCAGTCATCTCTGGACCAGCGCCGGATTGCGGCGGGTGGAAACCCGCTCCATTGAGATCGCTACCCACTTCCGCGACTTCGACGACTATTGGACTCCATTCCTTGGCGGTCAGGGCGTCGGTCCCGCGTACGTCGTCTCGCTCGACCCAGACCACCGCGAGGCGCTGTGCGTACGCCTTCGCGAAACCCTGCCCACCGAGCCAGACGGCGCCATCCATCTCACCGCGCGCGCCTGGGCGGTGCGCGGAACCCGCTGACCTCCAGTTAACGAACAATGCCCCACCCCACCAGACCGTGATGATTCCTTCCCCTGACGGATACGGGCTGACGCACCCGAAACCGCGGCGGTATGGAAATCGACGATACCGCCCAAGGGCGGATTCAAGGACACACGATGGAGGACCAACGCCGAACGATGGCCCCTTCCTGACTCGTGAGGTCATTCCCATACGCACCTGAAAAACAATCACTTGACTAGGTGTTGGTCCGCGCGGAGTCCGGCAAGTGGCGTACTGTATGGGTTGTTTCGATCGCATCACCCACCCCCGTCAATGGAGAACACCTACTTGCGCACCCCTCCCACCCCTGGTAACGCCCGGATCGATCTTCCCCTCATCGTCCAAGGTCCATGGACGCTGCAGGCCCGCCTGGACGCGATCGACAAGGAATGTCGCCAGAGTTTTGAACGCTACTTCGCCAAGGCGATGAAGGTCCGCAACTGGGTGCCCAACGAGCTTCCCATCAAGGAAATGCATCAGTACGGGCACATGCTCAGCGAAGACACCGTCACGATGATCCAGGCCTACCTGGGCGTGGAGGAGTACGTCGGCGACTACGTCCAGGACGGGCTGGAGATGTTCCACAACAACCGGGTGCGGCGGAACCTGCAACTCGCCTGGGGCATGGAGGAGCTCAAGCACGGGTGGGCCTGGGAACTCGTCCTGCAGCACTCGGAACGCCGCACGGAGACGCAGCTCAAGGAATACATCGAGGAGGTGATGTCGCATAAATGGACCATGCGAGAAAACCATCCTGGCCTCGACAATCCGCTTGGTGTTTTGTGCTACGCGATGGTGCAGGAGCGGGCCACCTACTTTAACTATGACGAGATGCGGAAGCGTATCCGTCACGAGTATGAGCTTCCCGAAAGCGCCTCGCCGGAAGAGCGGCGGCGCGGCTATCAGGTCGGCGCCGCCGGAGCCTTCCAGATCGTGGGCCGGGATGAGATCGCCCATCACGGCATCTTCCTGGAGATGACCCGCATTCATCTCAAGTACATCCCGGATCAGACGCTTGAGACCCTGCTGAAGGTCTTCCGTGGCTTCACCATGCCGGCCCTCGACTTCATCCCGGATGCGTCACTGCTCGAGGCCGCCATGCGCCGGACCAAGCTGCACACGCCGCGCAAGCAGGTGACGGAAGTCAATAATCCGATCCTCGACGCCCTGGGTTTCGAAAACAAGCGTGCGCTTGAGCGCGGTGTCCAGGAGGCCAAGAAATTGCCGCCCGGACTGGGCCCCGAATTCGTGAGCCTCTCGCGTTCCGGGGAATTCGTCCTTTCCCCCAATCCATGAACGGGTCCGTCGCGAAATCCGGCCCTCGCTGATACCGAATTCGGGGAATCTTGGGCGTCAACACCTGGTGGCGGCGAAGCTGGTCTTTGCCCTCGGGGTCGCGCCTATGCATGGTCGGAAGAGCGCGGACCCGATGCACACGTACCGTTAAGAACAACGTCCCCCTTCCCGCTTGCTTGCGAGGAGGAGGACGTTCGCCTTAACAGCCGAACCTCAGTCTGTCAGCGGCACCTTGGACGGCCCCGGGCTGTCGATCATCAGCACCGTCAACTGCAACCGCGCTTGCTCTTGCGTCGAGACGCTGTGCGGAACGCCTGGCTCGATGTGGAACAGGTCGCCGGGCCCGATCATGAACTGCTGGCCCGCGATCTCCACGGTCAGCGATCCTTCCAGCGCCTGCAGCAACACCGGTTGCAGGGCGGTATGCTCGCGCAGCACCGCGCCCGCGTCGAACGCGAACACCACCACGTTCGCCCCGGTCGCCTTCAACACCGACACCGGCTTCACCCGGCCATCCTCATACTCCGCCATCGACGCCGCGTTGTCGACGAAGGTGAACCGCGTTTCCTGCTCGCTCATCACTGCCTCCCGGTTTGTGCTCCGCATGTCGTGCCGGGAGCATAGCACTTGTGCGTCGGTGCAGGGCACCGGACAGCGCACCCGCCAGGACCATCGCCCTGGCTCGTCTCGGGTCAGGTGCCAAGCATGTCGACGGAATCGCCATTGCCGAGGATCGTGACCATGAGCCCATCTCCGTCCGGGCGAGCGTGATACGCGCTCCCCAGGCCGCAGACCGTCACGCGTCCGTCCGTTACCTCGATCGCGGTGTCCTCGTCCACCGCCCAGCCGTGCGACACCATGCCCGACTTCACCGCGTGAAGCAGGCGCGTCGGCGTGCCGTATTGCGACGCATGCACATCCACTGCGAAGGGCACCAGGCCAATGCCTGGGCGAATATCGAGATACTCCTCGTCCTCGCTCACGTCCTCGGAGCAAATCTCGAGATCGACCGATCCTTGCCGCAGCTTCCATCCACCGATGATGCCAGCCTCGGGCGCGATCATCGCCCCGGCCGAAAACCCCGCGTAGGCCATACCGCCACCCACCAGGTCACGTAGCCACGAACCGGCGGCCGGCACGATGGCGTCGTGGTACTCAGGCGTCAGGCCACCGCCGACCAGGATCCCGGCCGCGTCTCGCACGTCCGACTGCTGGAGCGGCCGATCCGGGGAGACGAACACCGGGAACAGCCGGTCGGCGCCCACGGCGGCGAACGCCGCGGCCGACCGGGCGAAATATTCGTCCCGATCTTCATGGTCGAGCAGCACGCAGGCGATGGGGGCGGAACCGCCACCCGCCGCCGCCACGAAGGGTCCGTAGGTATGCGCGAAGCCCGCCTCGTTCCACCCACCGCCGATCAGGAATACCGATCCACGCGCCATGCCTGATGCCTTTCACTGCTCCATACACCTTTGCGCAGTGTAGCGCCCGCGATCATGGTCCGGTCCAATCCGCGCGAAGGGTTCAATTCGGGCCCGCCTACGTCATAATGGAGCCAATCACAATCGACATCTTGTCCACCTCCCGCCGGGAAGTGTGTCTCAGGAGAGAAGAACCCCATGCCCATCGATCGCCGAACCCTGGTCAAGCTCGCCGGCGCCAGCGGTGTCGCCCTCGCCGCCTCGTCTCCCGCCATCCACGGCATCGCCCAGGAACCCGCCGGCGGCGATCTCATCATCGGCAAGTCGGCCGAGGCCGTTGGGTATGACCCAGCCATCGTCACCGCCAGTTCCAGCAACGAACTCCTCGCCGTCGTCTACGACCGCCTCATCTTCTTCGATGAAAACGGCGAGGCCCAACCACAGCTCGCCGAATCGTGGGAACGCGTCGACGACCTCACCTACACCTTCACCCTTCGGCCCGGCGTCACCTTCCACGATGGCCTGCCCCTCACCGCCGACGACGTGAAGTTCACCTTCGACCGCATCAAGGACGAGGCGACCGGTTCCTCCTGGGCCTCCCAGTTCGAGCCCGTCGATTCCATCGAGTCTGATGGCGACCTCACCGTCACCTTCCATCTCAATGCGCCCTACGGCCCCTTCCTCGCCACCCTGACCTCGGTCTACTCATCCATCGTTCCCATGCGGGACGAGCCCGTTGACCTTGGCACGACCATGGTCGGCACCAACGCGTTCAAGCTCGAATCCGCCACGGCGGACGTCGAAACCGTCCTCACCCGCCACGATGGCTACTGGCAAACGGGCATCCCGGTCCTCGATAGCCTCACCTACCGCATCCTACCGGAGGAAGCCGGCCGTCTCGCGGCGGTCCGCACCGGCGATGTGCATCTCACCACCCTCGCCGATCCGGTCTCGGTCGATGGCGCGTCCACCAGCGAAGGCGTCGTTGTCCTTGAGCAGGAAACCTCGGACTACTACCTGCTTGGGCTGAACTGTGGCCGCGCGCCGTTCGACAACGAGCAGGTTCGCCAGGCCCTGAGCAAGGCGATCGATCGCCAGGCCATCGTCGACGCCGTCTTCTTCGGCAAGGGGCAGGTCACCGGACCGATCGTGCCCACCCTTGGCGACTGGGCCCAGCCGCTGGAGCAGCTTCCGAACTACGAGGTCGATCACGAGGGCGCGACCGCCCTGCTGGAAGAGGCCGGCCAGTCCGACCTCACCTTCAAGATCCTCGTCGGCCAGCTCTACCCCGAGTTCGTCAACATCGCCCTGGTCATCCAGGACCAGCTCAAGGAAATCGGCGTCACCGCCGAACTCGAACAGATTGAGTGGGGAGCCTTCATCGACCGCTGGCGGGAACGTGACTTCGACGCGTTCGTCAGCTTCAACGGATCCGGCAACGATCCCGACCGCGCGCTCTATCCCGCCTTCGTCACCGATGGCTCGGTCAACGCCTTCCAGTACTCCAGCGAGGAACTCGACAGCCTGCTGGAATCGGGCCGCACCACGCCCGATCGCGAGACCCGGAAGGCCATCTACAACCAGGTCGAGGTTGCCATCGCCAACGCCGCCCCGGCCATCTTCATCAGCACCCGCATCGCCAACTTCGCGCTGCGCGACAACGTGTCCGGCTTCCAGCCGTCGGCCGCCCAAACCTGGGACACGCTCAAGAACACCGGTCTCAACCCGGGGTAGGCGCGGCCCACAAAGACCCATGAGGCCATCCCAGGCGCCCGCCCGGGATGGCCTCATGCATCGAGCATCGCGATGGTCGGTGGCTCAGGCGCGTTCGGCCCGGTCCACCGCCCACTTCCGCACGCCAATCTCGGGCGGTTGCACGCCCATCGAGGTCAGCGCGGTCCACATCTCGGAGGTGTGGTGCGTGGTGTGGTTGAACGCGTGGAACGGCACCAGCCAGGACGGGATTCGAGTCCCGCTCCTCATCTGATACTCCTCCGCCAGCGAGGTCTCGCTCTGGCTCGCCAGGTAAGCATCCCAGTCCGCGCTCACCTGGGCCCAGATCGCGGCCACCGCGTCGATGTCGCGGTACTGCTCGGGGCCGGGAACGCCCTCGTTGCCCTTGCCAAGCAGGTGCTCATGCAGCCAGCGCGCTTCCACGTCCACGATGTGGGCGAAGGCCGCGAACACCGATCCGTCACCCACTCCACCGGCGATCGTTCCCGGCCGGTGCACCAGCTCCGGGTCCGCCTCCCGGATCGTCGCCACGATCCGTTCCCGTGTCTCGCTCCGGTAGGTCGAGATCGTTCGTAGCAGCGCCACGCTCGAAAGTCCGTTTCCACCCTGCCCGTTGTTCACCATGTCGTCCCATCTTCACGAAGTCATTCGCCACAATTCGCCGCGCAACCACGCAGCATACCAGCGCGTTGGCGTTTCATCCCCCATATGACCCGTTTTCAGTAAGCCAATCCGTGCGTAAAATGGACGAGATGTGGTCTGGGCCGCGTGCTCACTCCTGCACGGTAGACCACTGGAGGTACAACCCATGATTCTCGATCGGCTCCTTGGCAAAAAGGATGTCATGCCGAGGCCTGAAAACGCCCTGGTTGGCAGGTCAGAGCCCGCGTTCGACATCCCAACCACCCACGCCGTGCTCGGCACACCCATCCAGCCGCCATTCCCCGAACATCTCGAGGTCGCCTACTTTGGCCTTGGCTGCTTCTGGGGCGCGGAACGGGTCTTCTGGCAGACGGACGGCGTTTACACCACGGCCGCCGGCTATGCCGGAGGCTACACCCCGAATCCCACGTACGAGGAAGTCTGCACCGGCCAGACTGGCCACACCGAAGTGGTGATGGTTGTCTTCGACCCGGCCCGCGTCACCTACGAGGCCCTGGTCAAGCTCTTCTTCGAATCCCACGATCCCACCCAGGGCATGCGCCAGGGTGGCGATGTCGGTACCCAGTACCGCTCGGCCATCTACTACCCCATGGAGGACGAAGCCCAGGCCAGCAGCGCCGAGGCCGCCCGTCTCGCCTACCGGGAGCAGCTCCACAAGGCTGGCTACCCGGATATCACCACCGAAATCCGCCCGCTGGACAAGTTCTTCTACGCCGAGGACTACCACCAGCAGTACCTGCACAAGGTGCCGAATGGCTACTGCGGCATCGGCGGCACCGGCGTCACCTGCGCGATTCCTCGCAAGCTGGAGGTTCCTTCATGACCACCCGCACCGATGATCCAGGCCTGAAGCCCCTGCCGGAGACCGAGGATGAGTGGCGCGAACGGCTCGGCCCCGACCAGTACAAGGTGCTCCGCCAGGCCGGCACCGAACGCCCGTTCACCGGCGAGTACAACGCCGTGTGGGACGAAGGGCTCTATCGCTGCGCCGCCTGCGGCAACCCGCTGTTCGAAAGCGACACCAAGTTCGACCACGGCTGCGGCTGGCCCAGCTTCTCCGAGGCCCTTCCCGGTTCCGTCGAGGAACTCGAGGACCGGTCCCACGGCATGATCCGCGTGGAGGTGCGTTGCGCCCGCTGCCATTCCCATCTCGGACACGTCTTCCCCGACGGTCCCCGTGACATGGGTGGCCTGCGCTACTGCATGAACTCGATCTCGATCGACCTGCAAAAGGCGTAATCCTAACCCCGGAAATACACGGAGAAAACACCCCCAGGAGTTCGTCTCCCGGGGGTGTTTTCGATCGCTGACCCATGCGTTCAGCGCCTAGTACGGCTCATTGCACCTGTTCGCGGCGATGCAACCCGGGGCCCAAATCGATTCCTTCGGCGATTCCGCCTCCGGGTTGGTGAAACCCTGGCTCTCGCACGTTGGGCGGAGGCTCGAATCCACCTGGGCGTATGCGTTGATCTGGTTGAGCATCAGGTCCTGGTCGTACGAGATCCACTGCTCGGTGATGCCCGAGAGCCCCACGTGCACGACCGCGACGCCGGGAACCGCGACACCGGCGCAATCCGCGCCGACTCCGAGGTAGTCACCGGTATGGATGCCGGTGAAGGTGAAGTTGATCAGCAGATACTCCCCCTCCGAGTGGGTGCTGGTCGTCGCGAACGAGACGTTGTCGAACGATGCATCCAGTTTCTCGCCGAACCGGACGAGGCTATTTGGCCCGGCGAACGTGCCTTCGGGCGTGTGCAGCACCGAGTGAGGGGATATCAGCGAGAAGGCGGAGCCGTCCTCGACGGCGTTGAAGTACCTGTCCGATACCTGGAATCCACCGGTTTGGGCGCTTCCGCCAGCCAGCTGGCTGGCGGTCAGCAGGAGCATGGCGAAGAAGACGAGGGAGAGCCGGAAGGCGAAGGTGTTTCGTAACGTGTTCATGGGGTGTCCTTCCTTGATGCGTGGTGTGCCGCGGCGAAGGGGTCGCTAGAACGCCGTTTCGCACTCGAGTCTTGAGAAGCATTGAGGCACAAGTTGGGGATCGGCGACCGGCTCGGTCAGGGATGTCTCGATCGCCAGGTAGGAGGAGCAGGACGGCCGCTCGTTCCACGGAGCCAGGCCATGCACGTGGATCTGGTCGAGCAGGGTCTGCTGGTCGTAGGTGATCCATTGCTCGGAGAACCCGTCCTCGCCAGCGCGGAGCACCGCCACGCCTGGCACCGAGACCTGGGCGCAATCCCAGTCCATGCCCTGGTATGAACCGGTATGTACCCCGCTCAGCTGGAACTCGATAACCAGGCTGTCCCCGGCGACCTCGGACGACCGGACGTCGAACTGGAGATTGCTGAACGAGGTGCTGAGCCGGGAACCGAATGCCTCGGCGCCTTCCTGTCCCCGGAAAACGCCTTCAGGGGTATGGAGCACCGCGTTCGGGCTGACGAGCGCGGTTGTCGCGCCCCTGCCCAGCAGCCAGTCGAAGTAGCTGGAGGCTCCGGCCAGCGGATCGCCCTGTCCGACCGCCTGGGAGTGGCCCGCGAGGAGCAGGAACGAGGTGATGAGGATGACGAAGGTGGCACGAAGGTGACTGATTGAGCGTGGTGACGTCGTGGTGTTCATCGATGTGTCCTTTCGGCTGGAATGGCGCGTGGCCTGATTCGTAGGCTCCGTGTTCAATGGTCGGAGCGGCAATGACCGCGACGGATGCACGATGGTTTTGGATCCTTGACCGGCACTTCCGGGTTGAAACGTGGGCAGTCCGACCGGATCCTGGAGTCGAAGGCCTCGAATCGGTCGATCTGCTCGAGCAGCGTCTGCTGGTCGTACGTGATCCACTGTTCGGAGATACCGTGCTCGTCCATCCTCAGCACCGCCAGCCCTGGCACCTTCACCCCGGCGCAGCTGTTCATGTTTCCGTGGTACAGGCCGGTATGGGTGCCGGTCATCACGAAGTGGATGACGATTTCGTCGCCGGAGATACTGGATTCCCTGACCACGAACGTGAGGTCCGAGAACGACGAGCGCAGGTCCGACGAGAACTCGTCGATTCCGTCTCGCCCGTGGAAGATGCCCTCGGGAGTGTGGAGCACCGCTTTCGGGCTGACCGTAATGGTGGTGAACGTGGTGGTTCCTTCGAGCACCGCCAGGTACGTTCGCCCCGCCGGGTCGGGTACTCCCTGGGCTGAGCCAGTGGGGACGTGAGTGGCGATCAACAGGAGCACGAACGAGAGGAGCAACCAGATCCGTGGGGCCATGGAACGATGGTGGGAGGTCATGGCAGGTCCTTTCCGGGATGGGTGGGAGGCGGCAGGGTGGAGGTTTGGCGTCTCCGTGACGGCGGTGCGCCGCCACGGAAACGTCCTCGGTGTGCCGCGTCAGGGCACCATGTAGCAGGCATTGGCGATCATGCAGGCTGGGCGCGCGAGGATGCCTGGTTCCTCGACGGGCAGTTCTTCGAGCCCGCGGTTGTCGTACGAGCAGGAGTTGAGCTGCATGCAGGCCGGCTGCGATGTGTCGACCGGCGTCTCGGCCGCCAACTCGATGCCCTGGCTGTCGCAGGTCGGTCGCGACTCTGGCGCGATCCGGCTGAATGCGTCGATCTGGGACAGGATCGCTTCGCGGTCGTAGGCGATCCACTGCCGCTCGACGCCCAGGTCACCCACTTCCAGCACCGCCACGCCGTTGACGCTGATGCCGGCGCAACGCGGTGCGATGTTCAGGTACTCGCCGTCCTGGATGCCGCTCATCGTGAACTCGATGATCAGGAGCGATCCGGCCGACTCGGTGTTGCGCACGTCGAACCGCACGTTCGAGAACGAGTCGCGGAGTTGGCTGACGAACTCGCCCTGCCCGTTGGCTCCGGCGAAGTCACCTTCGGGCGTGTAGAGCAGGGCTCCGGGATTGCCGCCGGGGAACGATTGCCCGGTCAGGATCGAGCCGGCGTCCGGAACCGGCGCGGGCTGCGCCAGGCCTCCGGCGAACTGGCTCCAGGCCAGGATCAGGACCGCGACCAGGATGGCGATGGAACTACAGAGCAGGCGGCTGGCGCGCTGGGTGGGAAGGGAAACGTTCATGGTGAGTCCTTTCGATGAGGTTGGGTAATCGGTGCTATGACCAAGCGTCGCAGCGGTCCCGGCGAACGCACGGAACGTCGTTTGGCTCGGGCGTGGGCACTCGGACGGGGTCGGGCACGAAATTGCAGGACGGCCGGTTGTTTGGGTCAACCTGGTTGAAGGCGTCGATCTGGGCCTCCAGTTGCGCCACGTCGTAGCCGATCCATTGCTCGCGAACGCCCGACTCGTTGAGTTGCATCACGGCGACGCCATCCACGGCGACCCCGGCGCACTTCGCTGGCAGGCCGTGGTAGGAACCGGTGTTGATGCCGGTCATGGTGAAGGTGACGATGACGAGGTTGTCCACCGTTTCGGTGGACTTCGTCGCGAAGTCCAGGTTGGAGAACGACCGTCGCAGCGTGGCGGTGAACTCGTTGACTCCCTGCGCGCCGTTGAACACGCCCTCCGGGCTGGTGAGCCGAACCTCCGGCCCAACGAGGATGGACGCCGACGCGAGCGGCGCGTCTTCCTTGGCCATCACCAGCCAGAGCGCGCCCGTGTCTGGTCGTTGTGACCTGGAGTCGGCGGCGGCCCCGGTGATCTGGCTCACGGCCAGGAGGAGGACCGCGACGACCAGGAAGTAGAACGAAACGATGGAACGTGGTGTGGACGGTGAACGAGAGGGTGTGTCCATGGAATGGCCTTTCTGTGGATTGGCCCGGATCAGGACCACGCATCGCACCGGTCACGGCGCGCGCAGTCCCCTGGGGGCTCGGGGGCGGAAACCTGGACGGGGTCCATGTCGCAGAGCGGGCGAGTGTGCTGGTCGAGACCGTCCATCGCAACGATCTGCGCCACGAGCGACTGGCGGTCGTAGCTGAAGAACTGGTCGGAGATGCCGTCGGTGCCGAGGTTCAGGATGGCGACGCCATCCACGGAGACTTCGGCGCAGCGGCCGGGCAGCCCGAGGTAGGGACCGGTGTGATAGCCGCTCAGCGTGAAGCGCACGGTCACGGAGTCGTCGCCGACCACGTAATCGGTGGGGGTGAATTCCACCTGGCTGAACGACGCCGAGAGCGTGTCCAGGAACGTGAGAACTCCGGGTTTGCCCTCGAAGATGCCTTCGGGAGTGGTCAGCACCGCGCCCGGCGCGATGATTCCCAGCGTGTTCGCGCCGTTCTGGCCTGGAAGCACGTCGTCGAAGTACATCCGGCTGAAGGCCTCGTTCCCGATCACGCTGGCATCGGTCGCGAGCGGGTTGAACGTCGCCAGCAACATCGCCAGAATCGCCACGACACTAAATCGAATCGGACAGATCACGAGGTTGGAAAAGGATGGGTGTGGCATCGTTTGGCCTTTCGGATTCGGTGACACTCGCCGGAGTGTCGGGTACGGAAATCGAAGGGACCCGGCCGGTGTAACAGGGGTGTGGATGGCGAACCTCCTCTCCGTTGGCGCCGGTGAGACACCGGGGAGCGGCGTGCTGGCGCCGTTCCGCCGCTCCGATTTCAGTCTGTTCCTGGTGTGAGGGAGTCACCACGCACTTAACCCACGCGCAACCCACACGTTCGAAAATGCGCGGGTTGCGTGTGCTCCGTCTGGCATGTACGATGCTGGTTTAGGGACAAGAATCTGGTGTTCTGGTACGTCTCGTCAGGCAGCGACCAATGACCGACGAACGCTTCGCCGACCAGCTTCGCCGTCACCGGCTGGCCGCCGGCCTCACCCAGGAAGAACTCGCCGAACGGTCTGGCCTCAGCGTGCGCGGCATCAGCGACCTGGAGCGGGGGGTCAAGCAGCGCCCGCATCCGGAAACGGTGCGCCTGCTGGCCAGGGGACTCGATCTTTCGCCAGACGCGGTGGAGGCGCTGCGGGCGGCCGCCAGTCCCGCCGACCAGCCGGCGCCCGCCTCCATTCCGGAACCCCTTACGCCCCTGGTCGACCGCGAGGAGGATGTGCGGGCGGTATCCGCCCTGCTCGAGTCCCGAGCCCGGTTGGTCACGCTCACCGGGCCAGGGGGTGTGGGCAAGACCCGCCTGTCAATCCAAATTGCCCGCGAGGTCCGGGATCGCTACCCCCATGGGGTCGCGTTCGTCGCCCTTGCTGGCCTTTCCGATCCGGACCTGGTTCCGGGGGCCATCGCCAAGGCGCTCAACATTCGCGAGTTGCCCGATCGCCCGCTGCTCGACCTCATCGCGAAACAGCTTCACGATCGCCAGTTGCTGCTGGTGATGGATAACTTCGAGCACCTGCTCCCGGCGGCGACACAGATGGGGAGGTTGCTGGCCGCCTGCCGCGGCCTCACGGCGCTCGCCAGCAGCCGCTCGGCGTTGCGCATCGCCGGCGAGCACGAGTACCGGGTGTGGCCCCTCGCTCGCCCCGACGCGGCCGCCAACCATTCGCTGGATGAGCTCGCCAGCTTTCCCGCGGTCACCCTCTTCATTAGCCAGGCGCGGGCGGTCCGGCCCTCGTTCGAAATGACCCCCGCCAACTCCGCCGCCGTGACCGCGATTTGCGGTCAGGTCGACGGATTGCCGCTCGCGCTCGAACTCGCCGCCGTACGCATGAAGTCGCTCGCTCCCAGCGAACTCGAATCGCTGCTGGAGAACCGGCTCGGCGTGCTGACTGGAGGACCGAGGGATCACCCCGTCCGTCACCGCACGATGCGCTCGACCATCGGCTGGAGCCATGACCTGCTGCCGCCCGAGGAGCAGGTCGCCTTTCGCCGGCTGGCGGTGTTTGTTGGAGGCGCCACCCGAGAGTCCGCCGCCGCGGTCCTCTCCGATGGCGACGAGCTTGAGGCGCTGGATCTCCTCACGGCGCTGCTCGACCAGAGCCTGCTCCAGCGGTTCGAAACAACCGATGGCGAGTCACGCTACGCCATGCTGGAAACGATCCGCGAGTTCGCCCTCGACCGCCTGCGAGCCAGCGACGAGGAGCAATCGGTTCGCGACCGTCACGCCTCGTACTTCCTTGACCTGTCCGAACGCGCCGAGACCGAACTCAACGGCCCGAACCAGGCGCGCTGGATGAACCGTCTCGAAACCGAGTACGGCAACCTGCGAGCCGCGATGGGCTGGTTGATCGAGTGTGGCGATGCCGAGGCGAGCCAGCGCATGGGCAGCGCGCTTTGGCACTTTTGGGCCGCCAGTGGCCGTCTCAACGAGGGCCGCGACTGGCTCGACCGGGCGCTGGCGCTATTCCCAGAGGAGCGCACCGCCACCCGCGCCCAGGCTCTCCTCCGTCGCGGCAACCTGGCAATCGACCTCGCCGACTACCCGCACGCTCAGCAGTTCTATAGAGAGAGCCTCGCCATCTACCAGGAACTGGGCGATGAACTCCGTGCCGGGCGTGCGCTAGACGGCTTGGGATTGGTCTACTTGAGCCAGGGTAACCACGCCGATGCTCGGTTGGCGCATGAGACGACGCTGGCGCTCTGGCGTTCAAGGGGCCGAAAACGCGAAACCGCATTGGTTCTGCAAAATCTCGGCAATGTGGCGGTTGCTGAGAATGACTACCAGAGTGCCGAGGCCAATTTTTCGTTGGCGTTGGGAATCCGGCAGGACCTGGGCGATGAAGGTGGGGCCGCCTGGTTGGCGTATTGGCGTGGCCGGGCGGAACGCCTTCAAGGAAGAAGCGATGACGCTCAGCATTGGTTGGTGCGGGCTCGGGCGGGCTTTCTGGAGGTTGGGGATCGGCTTGGTGTTTCGTTCGCGCTCAACGAACTCGGGTGTCTCGCGCGCGACCGCGGAGCGCATGATGTCGCGTTGGCGTATCACCTGGAGGCTTTGCGCGAGCGTCTCGAGGTCGGTGACGTTCAGGGGATGGTCGAGTGCCTGGAAGGCGTCGCCGTCATCTCGATGGTTCAGGAAAACTCGGAATCCGGTGTGAAACTGTGGTTCGCGGCGGCGGCCTGGCGAGAAAAGTGGAATGTCCCTGTCCTGCCACCGGTTCGCATCGAGTTCGATGGCGCGTTGGAGCAGGCTCGAATCGCCCTGGCGTCGAACGTTTTTAATCGCGCCAGGGCGGAAGGTGAGGCCATGCCAATCGATCAGGCGGCGGACCTCGCCCTCTCCCTGTACGCGTGAATCACCAGGGCGTGGGGCTAGGGCGTTCGTCAGTGACATCCGCCTCCACACGGCGCGGAATCCGGGGAGCCTTTTTGTAGTCCGGATATATGAACCGTGGCAGGGATATCGTCCACGATTCCGTAGCTATGGCGCCCAGTTCCTGTTTGAGAGATCGAGCCATTCGTTGGGAGGTAGATGGAGTCCCCATCCTTAAGCTCACAGAATTGCTCGCCGGTGAATTCATCGGGGGGATCGCACTTCAAGGTGCTCGTCGGGCACAGCTCATGGGTTTCTGGGGAGGCTGGCAGTATTGCAGTCACCTCGGTGCTCGCATCCAGATTTCCTACTGTGTAGCAGATTGCCCCGGAATTCACCGTGAGAACGAATTGACCTAGATGACGGTGCTCGGCCGCGAACGAGGCGTCTGGTCCGAACTCAAGCCTGACTAGATAAAGTGTTTGGCTTGGGTCTTCCTTGGATGGTATGGGAAGCGAGTTGACGAGATATATGTCGGGTTCGTTGACAGGGGGAGCGATGGACGGTGGGGAAGACTCTGGCGTCGATGTATCTATTGATTGGGAGGCTCCAATACCCGGGCTCACCAGGGCGAAGAGCAAGAATACGGCACCAACAACTCTCCAGTGAACTGACTGTGACAGTGAACGATGCATGAACCGGTCCTTTCTCGTGGAACAGGTCGAAAGGTAGCAAGGACCCAGTGCCGGACAACATGAACCGCCTTGCCCTCACCTGCCTCAGCGGGATGCACCCGGCCTAGATGTTCCATATCCACTAGATCGCTCCGCCGGGGAGTTCAGGGGTCATGCTTCTCATCATATCAAAGATCGGAAGAAATAGCAGCAGGTCTAGCAAAGTGAGGAATTTGGTATAGAATGGTTTCCATTCTAGGGGTCCGAATCTCTTTCTGATAGTCGCCGTGGACGCCGATTTGGCGTATCGAACGCCGGATTGGTTGCCCCTGGGGCGGGAGGTGAGGCGTGAGCGAGGCTTTCCTGACGGCAATTGGTCAGCAACCAGATCTGCTCTTTATCACCAGTCGCAAGGCCATGGACGCCTTCAATCAGGCGGACCCACGGTTTGAGCAAGACGTGAGGGATAGAGTTGGTGATCGACTGAAGTGCATTCCGGCCGCGGCGTCGGACGCATTTGAAGCGACCGAGGATGTTCCTGAATGGCTCGAAGACGATCACATAAAGGGAGTGGTTATCCTCGGCGACTACACCACCGTGCCACCACGTCGCATGCAATGTATGGAGCCCGACCTCCTGTATCAACTGATCGACTCGGACTGCCGCCTTGGCAATGATTGGGATGACTGGTGGGTGTGGAACGACGACCTTTACGCCAGTCGATCGCCCAACGGAATCGCCGATCTGCCCGTCTCCCGGTTGCCGATTATTCCCAAGCAGGTCAGTTCGCCGTTCAAGTCGGATACGCTGGTAAGTGCCACCTGCATTTGGGGAACAGAATTTCCTGTTGTCGATCGGATCTTCTTCGGCTATCTACCGGCGGAAGGTCACCAGTTGGAGTCCCCACCCTTTGCAGCGAAAGCGAGAGATTATCGAGCTTACAAGCAGATTACGGACGAGCACCTTGCCGCCGACAAGGTTTACCTGATGGTGCATGGCGAGGCTCGAGTCACCATCCTCAATTGGGGATCCCAAGCTGGCTCGTGGAAGCCTGTCGCGGTAGACGGTAGCTTGTTCGTGGACGACTGGTCGCTAGACGGGGTCGTCTTCGCCGGCGCGTGCTGGGGGGTACAACTCGCTGATCTGACCGCCTATGAAGCAGAGCCCGATGTGCATTTCGAATCCCTGGCAATTGAAGCATCTTTGCCTCTCGAGTTCATAAACCGAGGCGCGAACGCATTCGTGGGTTTCACCGCGCTGCATCATGTGCCAATCGGCAGGACAGAATTGGTCCTGGGTGCTCCACTTCATGACATGTTTTGGAAGAACATAGCTAGTGGCGAGATGGCGCCTGCCGAAGCCTTGTTTCAGGCGAAGGCGGGATACGTAAGTGCGATGCAGGCCGACGGTATGCACAAGCTCGCACTAGCCCAGGAATTGAAGGCGCTGTGGGCGGCAAGCTGCATAGGTCTCGGATGGTAGCGCATGTGGATGACTCCCCGAATAGAGGGAGAAAGCTGAACTTAGCCCAATCGGAGGATGACGACGCCATGGTTGATTTTGATCTCACTCCCAACGAGTTGCGGGAAGAGGAAGTCGCGCAAGTCGAAAGCATTCTGGCGTCGGACGCGGTGTATTCAGATTTCGATCTCGTTCTCGAGCAGGCGAGAGGCAATCAGCATTACACCGCGCCCGACCGTGACTTTCCTCCTCCTCTTGCCGAGATACGTGAACACTACGCGGCGCTCCTGAGAAGTGATGCCGCGCGTAGGGCCGAAATTTCGGAGTCGGATTGGCAACTCGTGGATGAAGAAGCCGATTTACGGCTCTACCGGGTACGGCACAATTCCTGGGACGATGAAGATCAGTCAAGGTCGATCATCGTTTCAATACGCGATGGACATGTTCTCGGCTAAGGGTTCAGCGCTACAGGCGAGGACCAGGTTTACTCCGGACCGATTTCCCAGGCTTCCGGCTGCGAGCGGTAATCCGACACGAAGTCACCGTCCGACACCACGTTGCCGTCCGCGTCCGTCACCTTGCGTCGCAGGTACACCGTGTAGCCGGGCCGCGCGATCTGCACGCGCTTGCGTTCGCCCTTCGCCAGTTCCGGGTTCACTCGCTCCACCGGCTCTCCCGGGTCCTTTGGCTCGCTCACGCGCGGCTCGAACACCTCCACCGTCCAGCCGTTCGGCTTGCCGTACAGGTGGGCGTAGGCGGTATCGCCATCCACGATCATCATCAGCAACAGCCAGGAATCGAGCGGGTTCTCGAAGATGAGATCCTTTTCGTACTCGTCGGCATTGTTCGGCTGGTAGATCGCCGCGTCCATCCCCGGCGGTGAACCGTCGGCCTCGTAGAATGGCAGCCGCCAGCCGTGTGCATACCACTCGTTGAACTTGAACCCCGCGTTCAGCGCCGCCCGGAACACCGTCGTGGACACCTGGCAGACCCCGCCACCGAGATCGCTGGCCGTCCAGTCCCCCTGGATGATCGACCCCTCCACGAAGCCGTTGTCCAGCGAGATCGGCCCCATCTGGTCGTTGAACGAGAACGACTCGCCCGGAGGAACCAGCTTGTACGACACGTTGTTGCAAGCGGCCACCACGTTCAGGTACCGCGTTTCCGACGACCCGGCGAACGACGATGATCCGTAGGCGATGTGCGCCTCAAGCCCCAGTTCGTCCACGTTATCCGTGCGGGCGCCCGCTTTCAGCACCTCGACCGGGAGTTCCACGGTTCGCTCGGTGGAACGCGCGGTCTCCAGCAGCTTCGCCTTGAACGTTTCCATGTCCACGCCCAGGCCGTCCTCGTCGTCCTCCAGCACCTGGACACCGCCATCCCACCCGAGCGTGACGTTCTTTGCCGGTTTCAGCACGGCCCGCGCGATGTCATCCATGCGTGGCTGAAGGTTCTCCAGGTTCAGCGTCGCCTTGCCGTCGCGGTCGATCGCCAGGGCCCCGGTGAGTTCCTCGGTGCTGAAGTCGTAATGCTCGCCGTCGTGGCTGAAGATGACCGGCTCGCCCACCAGGATGATCGCGTCCTCCTTGGCGCCCGCCAGGTCCGCGGCGGTCACGTCGGGTGGAACCACCCTGGTGCTCAGTTCGATGGTGTGGGTTCGGCCGGTGCTCACCGCCGCGATGGTGTCCTCGCGAACCTGCTCTAGGTCGATCTCCAGGCCGGTGGTGTCCTCGCGGATATCGATGTTGGAGCCACTGCGCACCAGGCGGGCATTGCGCGGCTCGATCCTGATCTGCTCGCCGATATTCGTCAGGAACGCATCCAGCTTGAGGTCGTCGCGCAGCACCTTCAGGGCCACGTTGCGGGTGTCGCCCTGGTCGAGCAGCGCGGCGTACCGGTCGATCACGTTGCCGTCCCGCCCCTGCCCCCAGGCTTCCTCCAGCATCGCCTCGTAGTCCACGATGATGCCGAGATCCGTGAGGGTCGCGTCCCAGGTCTGCCCCTCGAAGGTGTAGGTGACGGCGTGGTCCTCCAGCGGCGTGAACGCCGAGCGCAGCAGTTCCTCGCTCTCCTTGAGCGACATGCCGGAGATATCGATTCCCTGCACCTGGGTGCCGGGGTAGAACCGCTCCCGGCTGGTGACCGGCAGCACGATCGCGGCGCCAGCAACCGTGGCGCCCACCGTCCCGGCGATCACGCCGCGGCGGCTGACAAGTCGATTGAAGGAGTGCGAACGAACCACGAATGTCTCCCGGATGGTGCTGGATGGCGCCGCGGAATGTATTCCCGGCGCGGTCTGCATGCATCATCATAATGTGTTCGGATGCGCGCGTGCGGGCCACCGGGCATTCCGCATACTCTCTTCGTATACGCACCGGCGGCGCCTGGGGATGCGCGAACGTACACGGGAAGGACCGCGGGTCAGGGGTCGACCGCGCTGCCTGCCCATACGGCGTGGTCACGCATGTGGAGGGCCGCGCTACCATTCCCCAGTTGATATCGCCATGGGTGGGGCCATTCGCGCCCTGTCCACATACCGGCGCGCGAGTCGAGATGGCTGGCGTCAGGGGAGGATTTTCCGGAATGGCAATCAAGTTTGGCGTGTTCGTGCCGCAGGGCTGGCGCATGGACCTCACCGCCTTCGAAAACCCCATCGACCAGTTCGAGGCGATGACAAACGTCGCGAAGACCGCCGACCAGGGGCCGTGGGACGCGATCTGGGTATACGACCATTTCCACACGGTGCCCGAGCCCACGAAGAATTCCGTCTTCGAGTCCTGGACGATCAGCGCCACGCTCTCGCGCGACACCAAGAACGTGAACATCGGCCAGATGGTCAACTGCAACGGCTATCGCAACCCCGCCCTGTTCGCCAAGATCGCCTCCACGGTCGACGCCGCCTCCCATGGTCGGCTGTATGCGGGATTCGGCGCTGGCTGGTACGAGCACGAGTGGCGCGCCTATGGCTACGGCTTCCCCGAGACGAAGGAGCGCATGGCCCGCTTCAAGGAAGGCGTGCAGATCATCCACAAAATGTGGACCGAGGACGAGCCGGTCTTCGACGGTAAGTACTACTCGATCGACAAGCCGATCAACGAGCCGAAATCCGCGATCGCGGGCCGCAAGGTGCCGCTCTGGATCGGTGGCGGTGGCGAAAAGGTCACCCTGCGCCTCGTCGCCCAGTACGCCGATGCCTGCAACGTCGGTGGCGGCGACCCGGTCGTCATCGGCCAGAAACTCGACATCCTCAAGGCCCACTGCGAGCGCGAGGGACGCAACTACGGCGACATAACGAAGTCGTCGAGCTTTGCCTGGGTCCCGATCCCGAACGGCGCCGATCCGGTCAAGGCCACCGAGAAGATTCGCTCGAAGTACGGCGACATGGACTACGAGTACTTCTCCACCAAGTTCGGCCCGGGCATGCCCATCGACGCGATTGGCGAGCGCCTCCAGAAGGCCATCGACGCCGGGCTCGACTACGCCATCAACTACATCCCGGGCGTGGCCTACGACCCGGACCTGCTGCACCTCTACGAGTCGGAAGTGATCTCCCGCTTCAGCTAGCGGTAATGATTCACGCGCCAACGGACCGGCATCACGCCGGTCCGATGGCGTTTCCAGCGCATGGCCAGGATCTGGATGGTTCTCGTGAACGAAGAACGCCTCCGGGGTATTCCGGGGGCGTGTCCATGAGCAGTGTGTTGCCGATTGCTGGTTGAGGGGGCAAGGGGCCTCGTCATGTCGTGGCTCGACAGGATGGAGGAGGAGACCCCCTGCAAACCCTCGGGAGGGACGTTCCGCTGGGTGGCGAAACGGCTCGAGGTCTGCGCATACGATCGTGGGCTGACGATCGGGGGTGGCGCATTAACGGAAGTCTAGGTCGAGTGGGCGCGACGAGGCATCCGTAATATTACGGATTCACGTGCCAGCGATGCCGGATGGCGGTTGGTTTCTCGGGGGAAGATTTGGCTAGGGATGGCGATGACGGGATTCGCCCGGGTTCCGCCTCCAGGCGCCTCCCGTCATTCCACTTCTATTGTTGGCCTCTCGGCCCCCTGGAAGCGAGCACTTCTGTATCCGGCTTTAGGTACGATGGTGCCTTTGCCCGCGCTGTCGCTCGCATGAGGCCCCGGGGCGACGTAAACCCCGCGCGCAATCTGGTGGCGCGCGGGAGGCGGTTTCGGCTCAATACAATAGGGCCGAGGAGGGCCATCGGGGGGCCCCTTTATCGCCGGAAGGGAGCATCATGGCTGAGCGTCGCCAGCGAATATCGAGTGGGTCGCCGTACGAAGCGAGTGTCGGATTCAGCCGGGCGGTGCGCGTTGGCCAGCGCGTGCTGGTGGCGGGCACGGCTCCGATCTGGCCGGACGGCGATGTCGATCCTGATCTCGGAGTTCAGGCCCGGCGCTGCCTGGAGATCATCGTCGAAGCCCTCCGCGAGGCTGGAGCGGCGCCCGGGCATGTCGTCAGGACGAGAACCTACCTCACCAACGCCGGCGACTGGGAAGCGGTTGGTCGGGCCCATGGCGAGGTGCTCGGCGAGGCTCGCCCCGCCTCGACCATGGTGGTCGTCGCGGGGCTGCTTGATCCGCGATGGAAGGTGGAGATCGAGGCCGAGGCCATCATCGATGGCGAGGAGACCCAGCCGGCCCAGGCATAGCCCGCCGGAGGCGAGAGCCCCGTGTCGGGGCGGATCCGAACTGATCCGACCCGGCACGTGATCGGGTTGGGATTCAGTTACCCGATGGCGGGGTGATTGGCTCGGCGGTGCCGGGCGAGGCTTTCGCGGCTCTCGGCGGGGGTTCGGGCGGCATGAAGTCCGCGGGAAGCGGCTGGGCGGTCATCGCCTTCAGCCAGGATCGAACCGATGCCTGGTTCGGCTGGTCGAGCCAGGCCATCAGGTCGCCGGTGATCTCGTCGAGCGTAAGGCTGAGTTCGTCGCGGCTCATCGCCAGCGAGGTGTAGAACGGGTCCACCATCGCGGTCTTCGCCGTCAGGCTCGCGCCGGCGCAGGGTTCCATCCGCAGGCACCACAGGCGGGGCTGGTCTGGATCGCGAATTGGCATCAATCGGAACGTCCACGGACCCGCGAGGTCCTTGAAGTAGAGGATGAGCCCTTCCGGCGCGCGCAGTCGTACCAGTTCGAAGCTCGGCGTGCTCATTGGCGCACCACGCGCTCACTGGAAGCGTTGACTGGCCAGCGCCGGAGTGGTCGGTTGTCGAACATGGGGGGAGCCGATCGTCGCCTGGCTCGAGCGGGTCCAGCAAGACAGGAATGCCGGCGGAGGATCGCAACACACACCGGTCATGGGGAATCTGGCGCGGAATGTCCGCCGCCACGTGTACCCCCATACTACCATGGCACCATTTTGCCCAATCCGGTAAGCCTTGCCGGCGATCGCGGTCACGCGACCGCCCCGGCGTAATACCGCAGCGCCTGCCGGAATCCGTCCTTCGCCTCGTCCAGCCGGTGCTGGGCGTTGGCGATGTCGATCCGGAGCGTGGTTGACCGCTGCGAGATCACCGAGTTCCCCAGCGAGCTGTTGAACCACAGCGGGAACGTATCGCTCGCCCGCAGCGACCTAAGCCGCTCGGTCATTGCCAGGATTTGCGCGTCCAGCCGCACGCATTCGCGGCGGGCCCAGATCACGCGCTCGGCCCAGGACGTCAGCGCCTTCCAGCCCAGCACCGCTCCCCGGTCGCGTTCGATCTCGCGCAGGGCGTGGAGGTTCTGCGTGTGCCAGGCCTCGTTGATCCGCAGCATCAACTCCTCACGGCGCGACCTGTCCTCTTCGTCGGTCGCCAGGTCCGGGTGGCACAGCCTCGCCATCTCCAGGTAGAGGCTTCGGAGTTCCTTCCGGTCGTCCTCCGCCATCCTTGGCCGGTGCTGGCGGTGCATGCGCCGCATGATTTCCTCTTCCTCGGCCTGGTTGCGGGCGTCTTCCTGGCTGAACCGCCAGGCGCGCTCGCGCTCCAGCCGATCGTCCTCATCGTGGGCGGCGAACCAGGACGGCGGTATCTCGATCCCGAACATCTCGCCGATCTCGGTCAGTTCATCTCGCGTGAACAGGTCGCCGAGCACCCCGTCGGGATCGGCCGCAAGGCGGGCGTGGATTCTGCCCGTTCGCGACTCGATGGTCTCGATCAGGGAACGCAACTCCAGGAGTTCGCGCTGCAGGGTCCCAACCCGCGCCTTGTACTCCCATTCGAACGCCTCCAGCGCCTCGAGCAGGGGAGTGATTTCGGCTTCCAGTCGCTGGATGTGCAACTGGCGCATTTTGATCTCGCCTTCGAGGAAGCCGAAATCGCGCTCCTCAGGCGCTGGAACGCAGACGAGCGCCCGCATCTGGCGATTGGATGTGGTGGGGGAAGGGCCAGGGGCCGGTAATGTCCTCATTGAAGGTATTTTACCGCGCCAGCCCCTCGCATTGACCTGTCGGGATTGCCAGTTGCGGTGTGTTTCGTGGATGCCTCCGAAGGTGTCTTGTGCCGTCCTCACCCTGCGTGCTACTGTGTACGTACATTCCTGTCAATTTCCTTCGGTGGGGGTGTCTCGCGTCGCGAGTTTCGGGTGTCATGGGAGTGGGCTCGTCAAGGCGAATCGGTCCGTGCTCCATGCCAATCCGCATTGACTTCACCGTCGATGCACCATATGATGTGTAGCCTGACTGTGACGGACACCATATATGGTGTTGGTTATGTCGGCTTTTGCCTTCATGTCACCGTCTGAGCCGCCGCCAGCCCCAGTCCGGACACGGCCTGGGAACGGTGTTTTTGGGGTCGACAGGCATTAAGGAACGGTTAAGTCCGGGTGGTTTCTCACCTTGCGCGTATCCGGCGGAATTGGCGAATCGTGACGTCGTGTCACCAACTCACCTCGCAACCCATGCCCGTGGGGTGGCGAGTGATCAACAGGACGGGGTGGAACGAGTAGTGCCGGCGAGTGGGATGCCCCAGCGCGAAGAAGCGCCCGGCGGAAGACAGGGACTCGATGGTTATCGAAGATCAAGGCGTCAACCTGGCATCGGCTAACGGGAGCGGCGGTGAAGTGCTCTCCGTGCGCAAGCGGGACGGTCGTACCGTTTCGTTCGATCGCGGGCGAATCGCGCACGCCATCGAGATGGCCTATCGCGCGGAGATCGGCGTTCCGTACCCCGATCCCATTTCCGCGCAGGTCGCCAATCGCATTGGCGAGGTGACCAGCGCCGTCATCCGCGCCCTCCCGGCCAGCGCCGAGCAGGCGGATTCATCCACCGTCGAGGAGATCCAGGACGAGGTCGAGCGCCAGCTCATGGCGGCCGGCGCGTACTCCGTCGCCCGCCGCTACATCCTCTACCGCGAGGCCCGCGCCCGGGCCCGCGACGAGGACCAGCTCCGGCTCCGTGACCTCGACGGTCAGGAGATGCTGGTCAACCGCGCGGTCCTTCGCAACTGGATCAGCGACGCCGCCATCGATCTGGGCGATATCGCCCTCAAGGAGATCGAGGAAGACGTCCTCACCACCGTTCGCAACGGCATGGCTCTCACCGAACTCGACCGCGCCATCGTGCTGGCCGGCCGCTCCCGCATCGAGCGGCGCCCGATCTATTCCTCGTTCGCCGCCCGCGCGCTCCTGCGCTCGATCTACAGCGAAGTCGTTCGGCGCCGCGTGGCGGTCGCCGATGCCGGCGAGTTCTACGCCTCGGCCTTCGTCGACAGCATCCACGAAGGCGTCTCCCACGAGCTCTACGCGCCGGAGCTGCTCAGCTTCGATCTCGCGCGACTCGGCGCCGAACTCGATCCCGCGCGGGATCTCCAGTTCCGCTACCTCGGGCTCCAGACCCTCTACGATCGCTACCTCGTCCACAATGGTGGCCGCCGCATCGAACTGCCGCAGGCGTTCTGGATGCGTGTCTCCATGGGCCTGGCCCTCGCCGAGCGCGAAGACCAGCGGGACGACCGCGCGATCGAGTTCTACACCGCGCTTTCCACGTTCCAGGTCTGCTCGTCCAGCCCAACCCTGTTCAACGCCGGAACGCTGCACCCGCAGCTTTCTTCCTGCTACCTCACCTCGGTGCAGGACGACCTGGACAACATCTTCAAGAGCGTTCGGGACAACGCCCTGCTCTCCAAGTGGAGCGGTGGTCTTGGCAATGACTGGACCAACGTCCGCGCCCTCGGCTCCCACATCAAGGGCACCAACGGCGAGAGCCAGGGTGTGATTCCCTTCCTCAAGGTGGTCAACGACGCCGCTGTCGCCGTCAACCAGGGCGGCAAGCGCAAGGGCGCGGTCTGCACCTACCTCGAGGTCTGGCACTCCGATATGGACGAGTTCCTCGACCTTCGCAAGAACACAGGTGACGACCGTCGCCGCGCTCACGATATGAATACCGCCTCCTGGATCCCCGACCTCTTCATGGAGCGGGTCGAGCAGGAAGGCACGTGGACGCTGTTCAGCCCCAGCGACGCGCCCGAGCTTCACGACCTCTACGGACAGGCGTTCCGCCGCAAGTACGAGGAATACGAGCGACTCGCGGCCAGCGGCGCGCTTCCGAAGGCGCGCAAGATCAAGGCGGTCGACCTGTGGCGCAAGATGCTGGGATCGCTGTTCGAGACCGGCCATCCGTGGATCACCTTCAAGGATCCCTCCAACGTCCGCAGCCCGCAGGACCACGCCGGCGTGGTTCACAGCTCGAACCTCTGCACCGAGATCCTGCTCAACACCAGCCGCGATGAGGTGGCCGTCTGCAACCTGGCCTCCATCAACCTCCCGGCCCACATGGTCGACGGCCAGATCGATGGCGAGCGCCTCGGCGCGACAGTGCGCACCGCCGTCCGCATGCTCGATAACGTGATCGACATCAACTACTATCCGATCCCGGAGGCCGAAAACTCCAACATGAAGCACCGCCCGGTCGGGCTTGGCCTGATGGGCTTCCAGGACTGCCTGTGGCACCTTGGGGTCTCCTACGCCTCCGACGAGGCCGTGGAGTTCGCCGACCGCTCGATGGAACTCATCTCGTGGCACACCATCTACGCATCCTCCCAACTCGCCGCCGAGCGGGGCGCCTATCCGTCCTACAAGGGCTCCAAGTGGGATCGTGGCCTGCTGCCGATCGACACCATTGACCTCCTCGCCAGCGAGCGTGGCCAGCAGATCGACGTCGACCGGAGCGTCTCGCTCGACTGGGAACCGGTCCGCGAGTCCATTCGCCAGCACGGCATGCGAAACAGCAACACCATGGCGATCGCCCCCACCGCCACCATCTCCAACATCCAGGGCGTGACCCAGTCGATCGAGCCGATGTTCACGAACCTCTTCGTGAAGAGCAACCTCTCTGGTGAGTTCACCATCGTCAACGAGTCGCTGGTCGCCGAGCTTGAGGAAGCCGGGCTCTGGAACCAGGAACTGCTCGACGAGATCAAGTACTGGGATGGCTCCATCGCCGCCATCGAGAGCATTCCGCTCGAAATCCGCCTCCGCTACCCAACCGCCTTCGAGGTGGAGCCGGAGTGGCTGATCGAGGCCGCCTCCCGCCGCCAGAAGTGGATCGACCAGGGCCAGTCGCTCAATCTCTACATTGGCGAGCCGAGCGGCCGCAAGCTCAACGACATGTACATGATGGCCTGGAAGAAGGGCCTCAAGACCACGTACTACCTGCGCTCGCGCGGCGCCACGCAGACCGAGAAGTCCACGCTGGACGTGAACCGCTTCGGTATCCAGCCGCGCTGGATGAAGTCGCACAGCGCCTCCAGCAACGTCGTCATCGACCGGGCGCCCGTCAACCCAATCGCCGACCGTCCGACGTCATCCACGCCAGAGGCGAGGTCGAACGGCGTCGCGGTGCCGGCCCCGAATCCGAACCCGGTCGCCAGCGCCCCGCGACCGTCGCTGACCACGAATTTCCAGAAGCCCCAGGCGCCGGCCCCCGCCGCGACGCGAGTCGCGCCGCCGGTGATCGAGACATCGCAGCCGCTCATCCCGAACGTGAGCGAGCTGCGAATGCGAACGACGCACGACCTTCCGGTCGAGGAAGAATTCGGCTGCGAGGTCTGCCAATAACCGCCCACACGGCACCGCGTACGTAGGGGCGGACCTCGTGTCCGCCCCGGAGATACATCCAGGAACTCACGCCGCGAATCGGATATCCGTCGAAACCGCCTCGTGGCGGTCTGGAATCCCGGAGGACGACAAGGTCATGACAGAAACAGCGCCAATCCTCGGCATCGAAACCGCTCCACGCGCCGCCGTCGCCTCGGCCGACAGCAAGCGCCTCATCAACTGCGCCGCGGTGGACGTGAACCAGCTCATGCCGCTGAAGTACCACTGGGCCTGGGAGCATTACCTCAACGGTTGCGCCAACCACTGGATGCCGAGCGAGGTGCCGATGGGCGCCGACATCGCCCTGTGGCGCAGCAACAACCTCAACGAGGAAGAGCGCCGGGTCATCATGCGCAACCTCGGCTTCTTCGCCACCGCCGAGAGCCTGGTCGCGAACAACCTCACGCTCGCCATCTTCCGCCACGTCACCAATGCCGAATGCCGGCAGTACCTCTTGCGCCAGGCATTCGAGGAAGCCATTCACACCCACACCTTCCATTACATCGTCGAAAGCCTCGACCTCGACGAGCGGGAAGTGTTTGGCATGTACCACGACATTCCATCCATCTCCGCCAAGGATGAGATGGAGATGCAGCTCACCGCCGACCTCCTCGATCCCAACTTCAGCACCGAAACCTTCGAGGGCGCCCAGAAGTTCCTCGAAAATCTGGTCGGCTACTACGTGATCATGGAAGGCATCTTTTTCTACGCTGGCTTCGCGATGGTCCTCTCCTTCCACCGCCAGAACCGGATGAAGGGGATCGGCGAGCAGTTCCAGTACATCCTGCGCGACGAAACCATCCATCTCAATTTCGGCGTCGACTTGATCAACGGCATCAAGGCCGAGAACCCGGAACTGTGGACCCCGGAGTTCCAGGACCGCCTCGTGGAGAAGATTCGCCACGCCGTCACCCTGGAAGAGGCCTACGCCCGGGACTGCCTCCCGAACGGCGTCCTCGGTCTCAACGCCGAGCTCTTCGAGGAGTACGTCCGCTACGTCGCCGACCGACGCCTCGAACGCATCGGCCTGCCTCGTCAGTACATGGCGAAGAACCCCTTCCCTTGGATGAGCGAGACCATCGACCTCGGCAAGGAGAAGAACTTCTTCGAAAGCCGCGTCACCGACTACCAGAAAGCCGCTACCCTCTCCTGGGACTAGACGGATGACCAACAAAGGAGGACACTCACGCGAGTGTCCTCCTTTGTTGTACCCAGGGATGAATGGCCAGATTGATTCAGTTCGTGAGCGGCCTGGATTGGTCGGGAGACGCGGGGAATCCGGCACGGGGGGTGCGGGAAAATCAATGGTTGGTCACGTGTGCCTGCCATGCACTTAAGGATGACCTGGATGAAATCGCCAGAGAGTTCCTGGCGGTAAAGCAGGAAATGGGATGGCCTCAGGATCGACCGTTCAAGTACACCCGCACACGCCAGGATATACGGCGGCGCTTCGTTGAACAGCTTGGCTCCCTCCATGCCCCTATCGTTCACCGTCTGCGTCGTGGACAAATGGCATTGGTCGGGCGCGTATCTGCAAGCCACGACCGGAACGGAACGCATTCTGGAATGCGTCTGTAGAGTTCTTGAGTCATGCCCTGATGAACTTGTTGGTGGTCAAATCCTGACCGTGGACGGACACCGTAGCGAGTCGGATTTCATTCGTCAGGTCAGAATGCGACTTCGCCAACAACTGCGTCCGCTGGGACGAAGTTCATTCAAGAAGATTGCATCAGTGCCTGCCAATCGCCATGACGCGATGCTCATTCAGGCGGCCGACATGTTGGCGGGCGAAATTCGGTGGCGATCTGGTGAGATTCCCGAGAGTTGTAGCCGCTTCGTACGCCAAGCGGGTTAAACCAAAACCCCTGGCCTAGACGGATTGGTTACCGCCCCGACGAGCAGAGCCCGAAGCCTTCAGCCAGGGAAAAAACACAAATAAGTGTTTTGCAGGAAAGCTATTCGCCTCCAATGTTGCAATGATACGTTCCCGGCCATGAAAGTCAACGACATCCATTCAACCCTTCAATCCCGGGTTCGGTTCATCGCGCATATCCCTTGCGCGCGGGCTCACCGAAGCCCCCGGAAGAAGATCTGGATGCTCTTCGCGACTGGAACGGGCATTTCCCCGGCGATGAAGTGCCCGCCGCCATCCAGTTCAACCCAGTGCCGGATATCGGTGTGCAGCCGCTCCACGTACTCGCGGGGCGGACGGTTGGCTGGCTCGTTGAGCGGCAGCGCGACGCCGGTCGGAACCGTGATCCTGTCGTCTGGCCCCAGCGGCTCCAGATCCTCGGCGTAATAGCGATTCGCCGAGTTGATCGTCTCCGTCACCCAGTAGGTCATCACGTTCGCCAGCAGGTCGTCCTTCGAAAAGTGCTTCTCCAGATTCCCGCTCGGCGGGACCGTCCACGCGTTCCACTTCTCGATGATCCAGGCCGCCAGCCCCGCCGGCGAATCGTTCAGCCCATGGGCCAGCACCTGATGTTTGGTTCCCAGGATATGCGCGTAGGCGCTCTGGTCCTTCCCCCACGCCTGCCGTAGCTTCTGATGCTCCAGCTCCGCCACGCTCAGCGGGGGCGAGTCCGGGGCCAGCGTTGGTCCGGGAATGCCAGGCGTGGTCGTGTGGTAGCCGATCACTCGCTCGGGATGGTCGAAGTTCAGGTACTCGCAGATGCTCGCGCCGATATCGTAGGCGTGGATGCCGAACCGCTCGTAACCCAGACCCTCCATCAACTCCACGAACATGCCAGCCACGGCCCGGTCCTCGAATCCCACCCTGTCCGGCGGGTCCGAGAACCCATGCCCCGGCACCGACGGCACTACCACGTCGAACGCATCGGCCGGATCTCCCCCATGCGCCCCGGGGTCGGTCAGCAGCGAGATCATCGGCAGGTACTCGAACGGCGAGCTTGGGTACCCATGCGCGAGCAGCAATGGCATCCGCGACGGTCCGTTCCCTCGCACGTGGATGTAGTGGACGCCCAACCCGCCGATCTCGACCCGGAAGTTCGGCAGCGCATTGATCCGCGCTTCCCGCGCCCGCCAGTCGAACCCATCCCGCCAGTACTCCATCAACTCACGGAAGTTGTCGGGGATTCCCTGGCTCTTTCCTACGCCCGGCAACTCCTTCGGCCATCGCGTGCGCGCAAGTCGCTCGCGCAGGTCATCGAGCGTTTCCAGGGGCACGTGAATTTCGAACGGTTGCGCCTGGGACATGATGGACGGACCTTTCAGGTGAGGAGCGTGGACAGCGCGAAGAATCGCGCCGCTGTCTCACGGCGACCATATCAGGCGCGCGCGGACACTCCGTGTCCGTCTATCAGGCGCGAGGCGGGGAGTGGGTCTTCGACCTGGCTTCTTCGGGAAACTCCGCGTGCGGATTGAGAGGAGCACGCGATGGCCCCTCTGGTGACGCGTGATGGGGGACGCCAGTCACCACCTCGTGGGAAGGCTCGGGAAACCGGGCGATGCAGCGGGCCTGGCCGACTCGCTCGGCGATGCCTAGGCCTGGGAGGCACGGGCCAACCCCGGTTGACCCGGACTCAACGGGGGCAACTCCCGCTCAAGCTACCCGTTCTTCGGCGTCGGCAGCGTATTCGAAGGCGCCAGCTTGTCGAACTCGTCGGCCAGCAAATCGGAACTCATCGCCTTGAGCGTGTTCGTCATGCGCGCCAGCGTCCGCCGCAGTTCCCGCTCGTCCTGCTCGCCCCATTGCGGATTGCCGGTGCTCTCCGCCAGCTCCGCCCGCAGCGCGGTCGACTGCCGGGCCAGCGAATCCGCGCCCCGGGTCAGCCGGTTCAGCGACGCTTCGATCCGGTCGTTCATCAGACCATGCTGGTGAATAAACGCCATTCGCCGGGCGCGGTCGGCGATGAGCTGCGATTGCTGGGCGGAGAACGCTTCGGTGTCCTCCGGCATGGGAACGCCGGCCAGGGTCGCGATCCGGATGCTGCGTTGCAGCCGGCAATGTTCCTCCGCCAGGGTGAAGATGCCCTGCCGCGAAGGCCACCACGCCGGGATATGCTCCGCGATGCAGGCCACCACCGCGTCCCGCTCTCCTCGCTCCAGCATGTAGCCGAGATACGGACCGATGTCGCCATCCTCCACGGTCGGCACGCGCTTCCGCCGTGGCTTCGGCAGCTTTCGCGCTTCCTTGCGGACGACGCGCAACACCAGGCTCGCCAGGATCACCACGACGATGGCGAGCATTAATGCCGCTGGAAACGACAGTCCCCGGATGAAGAGGCTGCCAAAAAACGTGAGCAGGAAGAGCAGGAATCGCATCGTCGGGACACCTTCCGTTGGATCGGCTCGCCGCTGGAACGAGAGGGTGGAGCTGGCGCGGCGCGGCGTGCATTAAGGTCTCGCTTCCAGTATATCTCCCGTCCCGGCGGGCAAACGTGGGGGATAACCCGCGTTCGCGGCGCCGGTCGCGGGGGTACACTGTCCTCCTGGTGTGACCTGTCCTGGGCTTGTCTCCACACCTGCTCCCCGACCGCCTTCGCGGCCGGGCACTGGACGCTACCCATGACACCCCTCGAACTCCTCGACCGCGCGATCCGGGCCGCTACCGACCGTCTTCGGTCCAGACTGCCTCCTAATCGAAAGCGGGCATTGGCGGCTTTGTCGAAACATCTCGATCTCCTGCCTCCCGCCGAACCCGCCAGCACGCCGCTCGAACTTGCCCTCCAGTCGCATCGACCGGACCTCGGTGGCCAAACGGCGCTCGAGCTTCTCCTCGATACCGGCGATGCCGCGGTGTCTCCAGGCCCCTCGCCGGCGGACGGTCCAGCCTGGGCGGGCAACTTCCTGCACCAGTGCCGCCGGGTCGAAATGGCCATGCTCCTCAGGCTCCACGTGCAGGGCGGATACATGCGGGTGGAACCGGCCGAGGACGGCTCGCTGGATGCCTGGATCGCCCGCGGGCATCTTCCGGCCAGGCTCCGCGAGCGGGCGGATTTCGAGTGGCTGCGCGCGTCCAGAAGTGCATCGCCGGAACCCGCCTACCGGCTCGACCTTCCGCCGGAAACGGTCCTCGGCGGCGTCACCGTGGACACCTGCCGCGCCGTCATCGACCGCCTCCGCCATTTCGCGGAAACCTCCCTTCGCGATCTGCCCATTCCCGAGCTCGACCTCGCCAGCCTCCTGGGCAGCGACCTTGGCATCTCCGCCGAAACCGCCCTGAACGCCCTCCTGCCCCTGACGCTCACTCCGGCGAATGCCGCCTGGCACGCCGTGCTCCCTGGAGTGGCCATCGCCCCGTTGATCAGGACGGGCCCGGACCAGGTCATCCTCGCCCGCCGCGGTCTCCACGACGAGCCGTACCTGTTCCTCGTTCGCGAACTTCGCCGCCAGGACGCGCCCGGGTACCACGATGTCGCCTTCCACCGGGAGCGGGCCTTTCGCTCGGATCTCAACGACCTCTTCACCGATCGCCGCTTCGTCCATTCCTCCAGCCGCATCGTCCTTCGCCGGCCCAACGGCGACATCCGCACCGATGTCGACGCCGCCATCTTCGACCGGAAGACCGGAACGCTGGCCCTGTTCGAACTCAAATCGCTCGATCCCTTCGCCCGCTCCCAGGGCGAACTCGACCGGCAGCGTGACAGCGTGCTCTACGCCAATCGCCAGGTTTCCGGGGTGCTCGACTGGATCAACCGGTATGGCGCGGACGACATCCTCAACCGTATCGACCGCCAAACCGCCAAGAAGTTCCGGGTTCAGCGCGTGCTCCCGTTCGTGCTGTGTCGCTACCTTGCCCGGTTCGATGATGGACCCGCGCCCGATGCTCGTGCGGCCTGGGCAACCTGGCCGGCCGTGCTTCGCGTTGTCGAGGCGGGGGAGGGGCGATCGAAGCAGTCCAATCCCCTCGCCACGCTGTTCCAGAAACTGCGGTCCAACGCCGCCGATCCCGTGCTTGGCGGCGATCCGGGCCTGCTCCAAATCGATCTCGGAACCCAGCGGGTACGCGTCTACCCATCGGCGAGCGATCGTCCCTGATGCCTCGCTCAACGCGGCGAGCCACCCCTTTCGAGTGACTTGTCGGATCCGGTCTCGGTCGAGCGGAGGGTTACGAGGAGGCCGGTCGCCAACGCCAGCAGCATGGAGAGGTGCATGCTTACGTCGAACGCCGTTGTCGGGCCCACGGTGATCACCAGCGTGAATCCCACGAGGGTGCCGAGGAGCGCGAACCCCTGCGCCGCCAGGCCGGCCGTGCGCGTCATGGCGGGATTCGCCAGCGAAACGGCCAGTCCCGCCAGCAATGCCAGGCCGATGACCGATTCGGCCGTGCCGGCGCCTGGGTCGTCGCGGCTGCCGATCACGCTGAAGTGGGCGAGGGCGGCGAACGCGAACAGCGCCGCCTGGATGGACAGGAAGAACCGGATGGTCGATTGCATGGCGGGCATCCTCCAGGCATGAACTGACGGGCATCGCGGGAGCCCCTTGCTCCCGCCTGTAGTCCATTCCACCGCTTCTCCGTGGAGCCCGCGTGGATGCCATGTGAAAATTCCGTGAATCACCGGGTGCCTGGGGCCAGTCGAACGCCACGCCCAGGTATCGATCCCTGTTGCTCCTCATTTCCCCGCTTTTCCGGGCCTACTCCCTACGAGACATCGCTCCAGCGCAATCTGGAAGAAGCGCCCAGAGTGTCCGTACACTATGCTGCGTACTGGCGATGAAGCAACGAGGCGGGGCCCACCGTGGATCGCCCTGTCCTTAAAAGACGCTTTCGCCTCGAAACTGGCGATCGTGCAAGGGAGTTCACCATGAGCGGAGTACGTGTCCTCGTTGGCACCCGGAAGGGCGCCTTCATCCTCACATCGGACGAGGCCCGCCAGAAGTGGGACGTTCAGGGGCCTCACTTCGGCGGCTGGGAAATGTTCCACCTCAAGGGCTCGCCGGTCGATTCCAACCGGATCTTCGCCTCCCAGGCCAGCGACTGGTTCGGCCAGGTCATGCACCGGTCGGACGATGGCGGCAAAAGCTGGCAGACCATTGGCAACGAGTTCGCCTACGATGGCGTGCCCGGCACACACCAGTGGTACGACGGCACCCCGCATCCGTGGGACTTCAAGCGCGTCTGGCACATCGAGCCATCGCTCACCGACCCGGACGTCGTATACGCCGGCGTGGAGGATGCCGCGCTCTTCAAATCCACCGATGGCGGAATGACCTGGCACGAGCTCTCCGGGCTCCGCACCCACACCACCGGCAACACCTGGCAACCTGGAGCGGGCGGACTCTGCCTCCACTCCATCGTCCTCGATCCCACCAATCCGGACCGCATCTTCGTCGCCATTTCCGCCGCTGGCGCGTTCCGCACCGACGATGGCGGCCAAACCTGGACGCCCATCAACAAGGGCCTCCGCTCCGATTACATCCCGGACGAGGATGCCGAGGTCGGCCATTGCGTCCACAACATCAACATGCACCCCTCGCGGCCCAACACCCTCTTCATGCAAAAGCACTGGGATGTCCTGCGCACGGATAACGCCGGCGACATGTGGACCGAGGTCAGCGGGAACCTGCCATCGGATTTCGGCTTCCCCATCGCGGTGCACGCCCACGAGCCGGAAACCATCTACGTGGTGCCCATCAAGAGCGATTCCGAGCACTTCCCGCCCGATGGCAAGCTGCGCGTCTACCGCAGCCGCACCGGCGGCAACGACTGGGAGGCCCTCACCAAAGGACTTCCGCAGGAAAATTGCTACGTCAACATCCTGCGCGACGCCATGTCGATCGACCGCCTCGATTCCTGTGGCATCTACTTCGGCACCACGGGCGGGCAGGTCTACGCCTCGGCCGATTCGGGCGATACCTGGAACCCCATCGTGCGCGATCTTCCCGCCGTGCTCTCCGTGGAGGTACAGACCCTGTCATGATCCGCGTGCAATTGCCGCCCCATCTCCGCACCCTGGCCGGCACTGGCAAGGAGGTGGAACTCGACCTCGCCGCGCCAGTCACACTGGCCGGTGTCGTCGAGGCGCTGGAGGCGGCCTATCCCACCCTGCGCGGCGCCATCCGCGACCATGGCACGCGCAAGCGCCGTCCCATGGTTCGCTACTTCGCCTGCGAGGAGGACCTCTCGCACGAGCCGGACGATACGCCTGTTCCCGACGAGGTGCTTTCCGGCAAGCAGCCGTTCATCATCCTGGGCGCCATTTCCGGTGGTGGGGAGGAGCCGATCGCCCTTCCCCGGATCAGCGGCCCGGCGAATGCCGCGCTCGAGGTGGCCGGGATCTCCAGTCTCCAGGATGTCGCTCGGCATACGCGCAAGCAGATCGCCGGCCTGCATGGCATGGGTCCGAAGGGCCTCGCCATCCTCGACGGGGCGCTGGCGAGCCAGGGGCTCGACTACGCCGAGCAGGCGACCGCGCCAGGAGAGACCATTCCGTCATGACCCAGCTCCTGAAAGTCCAGAACTTCACGGTCTCGCGCGACGGATTCGGTTCCGGCGAGGGACAAACCCTGGAGAACCCGTTCGGCCACGCCGATGTCACGAAGCTCATGGGATGGTTCTTTCCCACCGCGACCTTTGCCCGCAACCTGGGCAATCCGGCGACCTCGGGAAGCCAGGGAGTCGATGACCTCTTCGCCCGCGACTTTCACCACAACATCGGCGCCGAGATCATGGGCCGCAACAAGTTCGGCCCACAGCGCGGCCCGTGGGAAAACGAGGATTGGCAAGGCTGGTGGGGCGACGTGCCACCGTTTCACACACCGGTGTTCGTGCTGACCCACCATCCACGCCCATCGTTCTCGCTGGCGGACACCACATTCCATTTCCTCGACGCCACGCCCCAGGAGGCGCTGGCGCGGGCCAGGGCGGCCGCCGGCGGGAAGGATGTCCGGCTCGGTGGAGGTGTCGCGACCGTCCGGGAATTCCTCGACGCGGATCTGGTCGACTCCCTGCATATCGTCGTCGCGCCGATCGACCTGGGACGGGGCGAGCGGCTCTGGCGTTCACACGATGAACTGCTCGATCGCTACCAGCACGAATCCATCGCCAGCCCCAGCGGCGTCACTCATCACCTGTTCTGGCGTTGATGGCGAACCGTTCGTCGCTGTCCCAGAGCACGAGCTGGACCAGAGCGTTACCTGGGAGGTAATTGCCCACCATACCGCCCGGTGGCACATTGGAAGTACGGAGCCGATCCTTCCGGGCTGGCTCGCGACTACGACCCGGGATCGTTACGCATCCACGCTCTCACCACATCCAGGGAGGCACCATGACCACCAACGTTATCCACCTGCTTCCGCGCGCCGACGTCGGTCAGCCCGCCATCCGGGCGCTGGCCGCCCTTGGCATCAACTCGCTCAACGACCTCGCCCGCTATACCGAGTGGGAGGTCATCGCCATTCCCGGGATGAGCCCGCGGACGTTCGGCGTCCTGAAGCGGGCCCTGATCGCGGCGGGACTGTCCTTCGATGGTCCGGCACCATTCATTCCCGGAAATGGCTCCCAACCCCTCAATCTCCGCTAGCGAACCACGGCATCCCAGCCGGAATGGGCCCCAGCCCGCGCCGAAGATCGTTGGTCAGCACAACCATGCGCGAACGGCCACCCCGTCATGAGGTGGCCGTTCGCGTGTGTCGCTTTCGCCGGATATGGAGATCGTCGGCGATCAGGGATCAGGCGTTGATTGTCGGCTCAACCCGCGGGTTCTTGCGCGCCGCCAGGAGCAGCGGCGGGAGCGCGGACGCCAGTCCCTCGCTCAAGTCGCTCTCCGCCGGCGGCACGCCAGTGTTCGGGTACTTCGTCGGGGTCTCACCGGGCTTGCCCGGCTCTCCAGTGCAGTTGTAGACCTCCACCACCGTGTCCTCGCCCTCGAAGACGCTGAAGAAGTCGCCCGGGCCGAACACCGGAGTGGTCTCCAGGTGGCACCATTCGCCGTTATGCTCGTCGAGCCCGTAATCGCCCGGTTCGACATCGATCCACTGGATCTGGCCAAAGCCGTCGGTCAGCTGGCTGTCGATCACGGCCCATGTACCGGTTCCAACGTTCCATCGAAGCAGATCGAAGCCAACACCGTCTTCCTCGATCTGGCAATCGACTTCTGACACGAACACCTCCGTTGAACACGTGTACTTGATCACGGTCAGTGAGCCACCGTCGGATTCGGGCACGTTGTACCAGTGGCAGGTCAGGTGCTCTCCATCGTTCACCTCGATCGAGTTCAGCACGTTGCCCTGGCTCAATGGGTACGGTTGCAGCACGCCCATCAGATGGCCGGTGCATTCGAGCACGAAGACGGATTCGATCCCGTCCGGAACGACCTCGACCGCCTGGTACGTGCCCGGCTCCAGGTCGTCGAAGAACACGCCCCCGTCGATGATCTCACCGGTTGTCTGCGTTTCCGCCAGCCCCGCGCCGCCGTCGAGCCCGAACTGGAACTCCACGCCGTTGGTCGCCTCGGTGCAGTCCACCTTTGGGTCGGCTCCGGTAGCGAACAGGTCGTAGCCTTCCGGGCATGTCCATTTCAGGATCGTCACATCACCTGGTTCCGCTGGAATGTTGAAGTAGTAGCAGGTCATCCACCAGTCAGATCCCGAGGAGAAATCTCGCTGGAAGTAGCCATTCTCGACCTCCTGCTTCGCGAATCCCGCGCCGGTGTCGCAGAACACTTCCGGCTCTCCGAAACCGTCCGGAATCCACTCCTGGATTTCGATCTCGCCTGTGGGCAGGTCGGTGACCAGGACGACTCCACCCACGGTGTCTTCAATCACCAGGCCGTCGCTCGACGTCACGCCGAACGTCACACCTGAGTGCGGATCGACGCAGTTGGCGTCGTACCAGTCCTTGTCCTGTCCGCGAGGCGTCCCTTCGTGGCACGCGTACTTCACGATCAGCAGGTCACCCGTGTACTCGTCCGCCGGGAGGTTGAACCAGTAGCAGAGGTAGTCGATCGGGTCCGCCACCAGCGTGTCCTCAACCAGGCCACCGGTCGCGTCCATCTTCGGCATGTTGAAGATCGGGCCGTCCGGCACCAGGTTGTGACCACAGAACACCACGGGATCACCGTAGCCATTCGGGATCGTCTCCTGGATCGAGAAGTCGCCAGCCGGCACTCCCGTCCATTCCACCATGCCGCCAGAGGTGGTGGCGGGGAACGAGTTGCCGTCGTAGGTCAGCGTGAAATCGACACCATCGAAGTCGTTCGGGCATTCGTTGATGTAGTGTTCGAGCGTCTCGGCGCCCGCATCATACGGGCAGTCCCTCTTGATGATGGTGACGGTGTTCCCACCTTCGTCGTCACCCGCCTCTTCGAAATTGAAGAACGTGCAATTGAAGATGAACGGGTGATGTTGCTCTGGCGTCACCACGACCGTGCCGTCAGTCGACGGAACCTGGTACACGTCGAAGTCCTCGGGATCGGCGCCGGCTTCCGGATAGCTCACGCACCACACCACTGGTTCGCCGTAGCCAGCCGGGATGTCCTCGTCGATCTCGATCTGTCCGGTCGGCCCCAATTGCACGTCAGTCCACTCGATGACGCCCGTGCCACCGGTCGTGCCCGTGTCGACCATGCCTTCAACATCCAGCGTGAAGTCCACTCCCGGCATGGGGGTGATGCAGGTCGACTGGTACGTGAACCAGTCGCTGTTCTGGTCGAAGTCATCCTGGCAGAGGTACTTAGCGACGCGGATCGTGTGCGTCGACGGCCCGTCCGGGTCGGCGATGTTCACGAACAGGCATTCGGCATGCTCGCCCTCGGCGATCTTCCAGGTGATCGAATCGCCGATCTTCGCGGCTCCGTCGGCGGATGCCACCAGGTTCGACCAGCAATGGGCAACCGGTTCGGCCCACCCCGCTGGCACGGTTTCCGTGATCGAGAAGACTCCCGTCGGGACGTCGAACTGCACCGAGCCGCCAGACGTCATCGCCGTCTGGGAGAAGCCCGCGCCATCCGAGACCGTGAACTTGAACCCATCGGGAGCCGCGCCGCAGGCTTCAGGTACGGAGTAGTTCTCGATGGTGCTCGTGAACTCCGGCGAATGGAAATCGATCGTCGGGTCATTGCACATGGTTTTGTGCACCGTGATCGTCCCCGATGGGTTGTCATCGGGCACCACCGGCTCCTCGGTCGCCTGGACGATCGTGTCGATCTCCGTCTCTTGTGGTGGTACGTCTTCCGTCGTAGGTTCCTCCGTCGGGTTCGTTTGCAGCGAGGGATCGAAAACCTCGGTCGGGGTGGGAGACGGCGTCACCGTTGGGTCCGCCGTGATCTGGAAGCCCTGCGCCGCGGCATCCAGCACTGGCGCGAGCAGCATGAATGAAAACGCCAGGAACATGAGACAGGGCGCAATGAGTTTCGGCCGTCTTCGCTGACGACGTCTGGACAGGGACATGACAAGTTTCCTCCGGAAAGCGCCAGGAGTGGCGCGGGGGACATCAGGAACAGCACCTTCGCAGGGGTTCGACATCTCCTATCCTGCCCGTCGCCTAGCCCCGTTTCATCGGTGAAGTTACCGAACCCGGTTACGTATGCGAATTACGTAGATCCTGGCGTACTCGGCCCAGCGCCCCATGCCCCGGCGTCGGTCAAGAAGCGCCACGGTAGTGATTGGGATCGTGTAGCTGCCAACGTGCCTACGGCCAGGCGGGCGTGTCCTGGCTCCGCCGCCTTGCTCGGCATTGCGCGGCACGGACCATCGCGTTGTCACCCGAGTAAGCGCTCCGGCAACTGGAGACAATGGTCCGGCAACGGTGAGATCAGGTTTCGATCAGGCCTTCCCGCCGATGGTACGGGAAGGCCCGGTCGGCGTGATCATGCCGGGTTCGATGTGCGTTTCCGCCAACGAACATGAACGTGTACATGGGCCCGAAAAGACGGTCTTCGTGGTAAAATAGAATATATGTTCACAGTGTTTCGCGGGCTGTCTGGAGGCCGGCGAACCGCCCGGAGACAACCCGCATGATCACTCCGCTCAACCGCCCAAATACCCCCGCTCGCTGGAAGGCCGCCCTCCTTCGCTCCCGGCACGAAGGCGTCACCGTTCGCCAGCTCAGCGCGTCTGGCGCCTGGATCGCCAGCAGCGCCACCGACCCCCACGTCGCCTACGAAGTCAGCGTCTACCGCTGCACCTGCAAGGCGGCCGAGTTCGGCAACGACCCTGTCTGCAAGCATCGAGCCGCCCTCCGCGTGCACCTCGGGTTGCCGCTCGTGATCGGCGATCCCCAGCCCGAACCGCTCCTCGCGGCCTGATGCCCACCGTCACCTGACGACCACCGTCATCGAGTTCCCGCCGACCCTCCCCATCGCGAAAAAAGTTCGGGCCAAATCAATCTCGCATTGGGTCTTGACAAATATAAACCTCAAGTATAGATTCATATTCATCACATCGACGCGGTCGGTTGGCGTATCGGATCAAGGGTGAAAGGAACAACCCATGCTCGCTTCACGTACCAAGGGCAGGCTGCTCGCCGTATCGAGTCTCCTGCTCCTCGTTCTCACGCTCATGCTGCCAGGCAGGTCGCTCGCCGCGCAGGATTCATCCATGGACATGGCTGACTGCACGGCGGTACTCGGCGTTGGCGCGGCTGGCGATGCCTGCGTCAGCATCGTTCACGCGTCTCCCGACGCCCCGAATGTCGATATCTATGTGAATGGCGAACGCGCCCTCTCGAATCTGGCCTTCGGCTGGTGGTCTGGCTGGCTGGCGCTGCCGGCCGGTGAGCATCAGGTCCAGGTCGCGCCGACCGGCACCTCCGCCGACGATGCCGTGATCGACGCCACCGTCGAGGTCGAGGCGGGCATCGCGTACCAGGTCGCGGCGACCGGTTTCGTGGCCGACATCACCCCCCAGATCTACTCGATCGACCTCAACGGCGTCGCCGATGGCAACGCTCGCGTCAACGTCTTCCACACGGTTCCAGATGCCCCGGCGGTCGATGTCGCCGTGACCGGCGGTGACGTGCTCGTTGGCGAACTCGCCTTCCCGAACATGAGCGACAGCCTCGATGTTCCGGCTGGTTCCTACGATCTCGAAGTTCGGATTTCCGGAACCGAGGATGTCGCGCTCCCGCTGCCGGGCGTGCAGCTCGAAGCCAACACGCTCTACAACGTGTACGCCATCGGCTCCGTTGAAACCGGCATCTTCCCGTTCGTGATCCCGACCGCGCTCCACAACACGGCCGGCACCGCCGACGCGGCGTCCGCCATGGGCTGCGCGGCCATCCTGGGCATCGGCGCCGAGGGTGACGCCTGCGTCAACATCGTTCACGCGTCGCCCGACGCGCCGGCCGTCGATGTCTACGTCGATGGTGGGCTCGCCCTCGAAGGCCTTGAGTTCGGCTCCTTCTCCGGATGGGTCGCCCTCCCGGCTGGTGACTACCAGGTTCAGGTGACTCCGGCTGGCTCCCCGGTTGAGGACGCCGTGATCGATGTCGACGTCACCCTCGACGAAGGCATGGCCTATCAGGTCGCGGCGACCGGCTTCGTGGCCGACATCACCCCCCAGATCTACCCAGCCGACCTTTCGGCCTCTGGCGACATGGCCCGGGTTCGCGTCATCCACACCTCGCCCGATGCTCCGGCCGTCGACATCGCCGTGGCCGGTGGCGATGTGCTGATCGCCGACCTCCAGTTCCCGGGCGCCAGCGACGCGCTGGACGTTCCGGCTGGCACCTACGACCTTGAAGTTCGCCCGGCCGGCACCACCGATGTGGCCCTCGAACTGCCTGGCGTCGCGCTCGAAGCCGGCATGACCTACGACGTCTTCGCGATCGGCTCCCTCGCCGATGGTTCCCTCACCGTCCTGGTCGTGCCGTCGATGACCGCCGCCAACTGACCCTGGTCGAAATCGGGTTCCCCCATCCGCCCGATTTCGACCGACGCCAGACCGGGTTCCTGCACGAGGCGGTTCGATGACGCACCGCCTCCACCAACACGATCGGTCATTGGCGAAAGCAAAGAAGGGTCCGGGCAACTCCTGCCCGGGCCCTTCTTTCGTTTGCCGTCCGGGATGTCACATCCAGTCTCGTGAAGTCCAGGGAGTCGGAAGCGTCAGGTTCCGGCGGCGGCGATGCTCTACCTGGCACAGCGTGGGGAAGCACACCCCAGGCGTCGCGTTATCGGGCGCCTGTCCGTTCCGAACCGAGGTCCAACCTTCGCAGCAGTTGCGCGTTCAGCGCCACCACGATCGTCGACAGCGACATCATCACCGCGCCGACCGCCGGGTTGAGCACGAATCCCACCGGCGCCAACACGCCCGCCGCCAGCGGAATCGCCACCACGTTGTAGCCAACCGCCCACGCCAGGTTCTGGATCATCTTCCGGTAGGCGGCCTTCGACAGCCTGCGCACGCCCACCACCGAGCGTGGATCGCTGCTCGCCAGCACCACACCCGCCGAGGCGATCGCCACATCCGTTCCCGCTCCAATCGCGATCCCGGCGTCCGCCTGGGCCAGGGCGGGCGCGTCGTTGACCCCGTCGCCCACCATTGCCACGTTCGCGCCACCGTCCTGTAGCTTTCGAACCTCCGCCAGCTTGTCCTCCGGAAGCACTTCCGCCAGCACGTGGTCGATCCCAAGGGCTTCACCGACCGCTCGCGCCACCGGTTTCGCGTCTCCCGTGATCATCACCACGCGAACGCCATCGTCATGGAGCGCGCCAATCGCCTCTCGCGACTCCGCGCGCACCTTGTCCTCGATGGAGAACGCCCCGATCACCACGCCATCCCGCGCCACGTGGAGGGTCGCCGCCCCGCGTTCGGCCCACGACTGGCCCACCGCCACCAGCGACTCCGGCACGGTGAGGTCCAGCTCGCGCAGCATTGCTGGTCCGCCAACCGCGATCCGCGCGCCCTCGACCACCGCCGCGACACCGCGCCCGGCGATGGCCTCGAACTCTTCCGGTTTGGCGCGGTCCAGGCCCCGCTCCTCGGCCAGGCTCACGATTGCCCGCGCCAGCGGATGTTCGCTGTTCGCCTCGGCCGCCGAGGCCATCCGGAGCACATCGCTTTCGGAAATGTCCTCCGATGCCGTGGCGATGTTGGTGACGACATGGTTGCCCTCGGTGAGCGTGCCCGTCTTGTCGAACAGCACCGTGTCAATTGTCCGCATCCGCTCCAGCGCCAGCCTGTCCTTCACCAGGATTCCGTTCCGGGCCGCCAGCGCCGTCGAAATCGCGATCACCAGCGGAATCGCCAGGCCCAGCGCGTGCGGGCAAGAGATCACCAGCACTGTCACCGTCCGGGTAATCGCTTCGTTGATATCGCCCACGATCGACCAGGTGACGAATGTGACGATGCCCGCCGCCAGCGCGATGTAGAACAGCATCGCCGCGAACCGGTCGGCCAGCGCCTGCGCGTGGGACCGCGATCCCTGCGCCTCCGCCACCAGCCGCTGGATGCCCGCTAGCGCGGTATCCTCGCCAATCGCATCGACCCGCACTCGGATCGCCGAGCCGGTCACCACCGTGCCCGCCACCACGTGGTCGCCGGCGCCGCGTGTCACTGGCCGCGACTCCCCGGTGATCATCGATTCATCCAGGTCGGCTCGGCCGTCCTCGATCTCGCCATCCGCCGGAACGCTCGATCCTGGCCGGACCAGCACCAGGTCGCCCATGGCCAATTCGCCGAGCGGCACGACCTCCGTCGAACCGTCGCTGGCGAGCCGCTCGGCCTCGTCCGGTAACAACTCCGCCAGCGCGGCCAGCGCTCCCTGGGCCTGGCCGATCGCCCGCATTTCCAGCCAGTGACCCAGCAGCATCACGGTAACCAGCAGCGCCAGTTCCCACCAGAAATCCAGGTCGAGCCATCCGAACGTCGTCGCCAGGCTTGCCACGAACGCCACCACGATCGCCAGCGAAATCAGCAGCATCATCCCCGGCTGGCGACCCCGCAATTCGTCCCAGCCGCCCTTGAGGAACACCCAGCCCCCATACAGAAAGATGAAGGTGCCCAGCACCGGCGCGATCAGGTCGCTTCCAGTGAATTCCGGCATCGAGAAGTTGAGCCACTCCTGCACCATTTCGCTGTACAGCACCACGGGAATGGTCAGCAGGGCCGATAGCCAGAACTTCTGGCGGAACGCGTCCACCGAATGCCCCGCGTGCGCATCATGCCCGCCATGAGCCCCGTGCCCATGGTGCTCGTGCCCGCCCTGGGTGGCATGGTGATCGTGGACCATATAGTGGTCTACATGCGCTTCGTGAGAGGGGTGGTCGTGGTTGGCATGCGCGTCATGTGCGGCGTGGTCGTGGTGATGATCGTTGCGCCCGTTATCGTTGGAGTCGCGCGGACTCTCCATGGAATGATTGTGGTGTTCGTGTCCGTGAGGGGACGTCATGTTCGGCTCCCATTGAATCTGGCGATGCCGCCAGGCTGGGCCCACATCTGTCCCGATTATACCCCCCAGGGGTATATGGTCAATAACCCCAGAGTTGAGTGAACGCGAGAACGCCACGCGAATTCGCGTGGCGTTTCCATGACGTCTCCTCAGATGGGGTCGAGATGGTTGCTACCAGCGATGGGTGAACAAGCCGTCCGGATCGTACCCAGCCCGGATCGAGTCCAGGCGCTCCTGCGTCCCGGGAGTCCACGCCCGCAAGCCCTGGCTCTCGCCGATGAAGTTGACGTTCGCTTCCGGCGACAGCCATGGCCGCAGCGCGTCCAGCATCGCGGCCGTCTCCTCGGGGGCGACCGCGTCGAACAGCGCCGGCTGGATCGATTCCAGGAACATCGTGTACGCGCAATGCCGGCCTGTCGCCGCCGATCCTTCGGGCACATCGGTCAGCATCGCGCCACCGCCGTGGCGAAGCTCCACGATCACGAACGGGTTGTCCGTCCCCGCGCCATACCGGGCGAGCCATCGGGTGGCGAACTCCTGGTCCAGATGCGTGAACTGCGCACCAGCACCCCACATCGGCATTGGATCGGTGGGGTCGTTGTGAATCCTCCCGAACTCACTGGCGGGAATCTGTCCAAGGTCGTCCATGAACACGGGAGCCAGCGCGCGCAATGGCGCGGCAAGCTCCGCGCCCCGGGCCTCGTCGCCTGGATAGGCGAACCGCAGGAAGAACATTCGTTTGCCCCGGAACGGCGGCGGCGCGAACTCAACGTCCGGAAACGTGATCACCGCCACGCTGGTGGTGACCATGTCGTCCGCCTGTTGGGTCCAGTCGATCCAGCCGCGCAGCACCGGTTCGATCTGGTCCTCGGCGAACACCAGCGAACCGCCGTACAGCGTCGCCTGCTCCACCAGTCGCAGGCGCACCTCGGTCACGATGCCGAGCCCGGTCTTGCCGCCCCGTAGCGCCCAGAACAGGTCGGCGTGCTCCGCGGTGCTCGCCGTCACGATCTCCCCGGACGCCGTCACGACCGTGAAGCTCTCCACGTAATCCGAACTGATGCCGTGGCTGCGCCCCAGCGGACTCAGGCCACCACCAAGCAGGTATCCAACCACGCCCACATGCGGTGAGGAGCCGATAACCGGCAACAGGCCGAACCCGCCGGCGGCCGACAGTACATCGCTCCACCGCGCGCCGCCGCCAATCGTCGCGATCCTGGCCACCGGATCGATGCTCACCGACTTCATCCTGTGCATCGTCACCAGCAGACCGCCGGTCACTGGAACCGCGCCGTGCGCGCCCGATTGCACCGTCACCTTGTAGCCGACCTCGCGGGCCAGGCGAATTGCCTCAACCACATCGGCGGTGTCTTCCGCGCCCACCACCACATCCGGGGTGTGAACGCAGTTGATATGAAACGTCGCCACCTCGGTGGCGTGGCCTGGGGCACCTGGTTCGAACACCGGGCAGCTGAACCGGAGATGGTGGGTGGTGGGAGAAGAGATCATGCGTGCGCTCCAGCGGATGGTGGACCGTCGTGCTCGGCGGGCGGGAGTGCGTCACGGCCTGTGTCGAGGGGCGGATGCGACGCTGTTCGCACCGGTGATTGCACCGATGCCCGCGCGGCGATGGCGGACGGGCGGATTGGATTGTGGATAGGTCCCATTTGCCAATGCCCAGTCTAGAGCCGGGCAACTGCCATGTATAGACGCCTCGGAGCCCCAGAAGTTCCCACCTGGCCGAAACGGACTGGGATCGGGATGCTCAATCAGCCACCGTCGCCCATCGCCTGCCGCAGGAGGCCGATCTCCTCGTCCACGTATTCGTCCGCTGGATCGTTAGCCTTCAGCCGCTCCTGGATCGCCAGCGCCTCGGCATGGCGGCCGAGCGAGCGGAGGCATCTGGCCACCGTCCACTGGGCAATGTGTACCTGTTCCGGCGTTCCGGTTTCCTCATACGCATCCAAAGCCCGCTCGAACTCCGCCAGCGCCGACTCGAATGACCCCGCGTCGTGCAGCGTCCACCCCAGGTTGTTGTGGAGCGCCCCGCGCCATCGTCTCGCGCGCGGATCATCGCTGGCCGACGCTACCGCCAAACCCTGGCGCGTCCAGTCTTCCGCGCGCTCCGGATCGACGATCGCGAGCATGTGCAGGGCGTCCACCAGCAGGAAATCGTCTCCAGCGTCCCCGGCATGGCTGACAGCCGCCTCGAACAGCGGCGCCGCCCCAGCGGGATCGCCGTTCGAATTGCGTAGCCGTCCCCGTTCGAGCGCCACCCGCGCCGCCACGACCGGTACCTCCACGTCGATGCCATCGAGCAGCGCGTTCGCCTCGTCGAATCGCCTTTGAAGACCCATCGCCCGAGCGACTTGCGTGGTCACCTCCGCGCTGGCGATCGGGTCGCCGGATACCTCGCCCCCGAGTGCACGTAGCCGCTGTTCGCTGCCGGCCGGGTCCCCGAAATCCCACGCCGCGTCGAGTCGCGTTCCATCCAATCGATCGGGCATCGATTTCCTCCGGGTCAGTCGGCCACGTGAGAGGTTGCCACCGGCATCGCGTCCACCGTCGCCGGCTTGCGTAGCGTCTTCGTATAGAACGGGATCAGCGCGATCAGGCCCGCCACCACCATCAGCGCCACCTGGATCGATGTCGCCCTGGCCAGGAATCCGAGCACCGGTGGTCCCGCCAGGAACCCCGTGTACCCCATCGTCGCGACCGCCGCCACGCCCCGCCCACTGGGAATGCCCGGTATCGATCCCGCCGCGCTGTACACCACTGGGAACACGCTCGCCAGCCCGATCCCCATCACCGCGAAGCCGGCGATGGCCGCCCACGTTACATTCGGAATCAGCCCGGCCATCAGCCCAATCGCGGCGATCACCGCCCCGGTTCGCACCACCCGTTCCGCCCCGAACTTGATGACGAGCTGGTCGGAAACGAACCGTCCCGCCAGCATCGTGGTCGAGAACACCGTGAACCCGAATGCCGCCATCCCCTCGCTCGAACCCAGCTCGTCATGCACGTAAAGCGCGCCCCAGTCCGCCAGCGAACCTTCGCCAATCGCCCCGCAGAACGCGATCACGCCCATTGGCCACAACGCGCGTGGCGGCAGCGAAAAGCCTCCTCCGCTCTTCGGCTTGTCTTCGGCCGGAATCGGGTCGTCCCGAACCATCCCCAGGTTTGCCCACAGGGTGAGCACCAGCGCGATGACGGCGAACAGGATCAGGTTCGCTTCCAGCCCCACGCCCGCCCCGGCCAGCACCGCGCTGATCGCCGCCCCGGCCAGGGCCCCAAAGCTGAAGAACCCGTGCAGCGATCCCATGATCGGCTTTTTAAGCCGCCGTTCCACCGTCACGCCCTGGGCGTTCATCGCCACGTCGGCCGCCCCGAACGACGCCCCGTAGAAGAACAATCCCGCGCCGAGTACCGCCGGAATCGGGCTCAGCGCCAGCGCCACCAGCGCCACGATGAAGATCAGCGTAAAGAACAGCGTCGTCCGATCGCTGCCGTGGTGCTCGATCCACCGCCCGATGAACTGGAAGGCGATCAGCGACCCCACCGCGATGAACAACAGCAGCGCCCCAAGTTGCGCGGTGTCCATGTCCAGCTTCGCGGTCAGCGCCGGAATCCGCGCGATCCAGCCCGCGCTCACGAACCCGATGATGGCGAATATGGTCGATACCGCCGTACGTGGGCTTGGCGCGAAGGGAATGGAAGGCTTGCTCGTCGTCATCCTGCAACCTGGTTTGTCGCGGCGGGTGTGCCGATCGGGGAATGGTCGTCGGTCGTGCCCTGTTCATGGGAAGCTCGTGTCACCGAGGGCGCCAGCACGATCACGATCGTCACAATCATACCCACCAGGGCGAAGGCCGCTCGCAGCGAGGCGACGTCGGCGATGAATCCCATCACCGGCGGACCGATCAGGAACGCTGAGTAGCAGGCGGTGGCCACCGCCGCCACACCCGCCGCGCGTTCCACCCCAGGTGTCGAGCCCGCCGCCCGGTACACGATGGGGATGATCGCCGCGAACCCGAGCCCGGCCAGCGCGAAGCTCACCAGGAACGACCACGGCGTGTTGATGCCGATCCCGAACAGCATTCCCACCGCCCCAAGCGCCGCGCCAACCCGCAGCACCATCACCGGTCCGGTCGCCCGCACCAGCCTGTCGCCGGAGAGGCGACCCACCAGCATCGTCAACGAAAAGATCGTGTAACCCATCGCCGCCGTGCCCGGGTTGGTTCGCAGGTCTTCCGAGAGGTACAGCGCGCCCCAGTCGGCCAACGCCTCTTCGATCAATCCACAGCAGAAGGCGATCGCGCCCAGCGGCCACAGCACCCGTGGCCCGATCGAGAAGATCGGCCGCCTCGCGCGTGGCGTCGCGGGCATCTCCACCCGCTCGTCTGGCACCAGGCATGGATTGACCGCCACCCATAGCGCCAGCAGCACCAGCGAAATGACCAGGAACTGCGGACCGATGCCAACGCCCAGCGCGGCAAGCCCGCCCCCGACCGCGGTCCCTAGCAGGGCCCCCACGCTGAACATGCCGTGCATCGAGGACAGGATTGGTGAGGCGATCCGGCGCTCGATCTCCACCGCCTGGGCGTTCAGCGCCACGTCGGTCGTTCCATTGAAGAACCCGTAGGCCAGCAGCACCATGAAGAACGCCCATGGCGCGGGAGAGGACACCGCCAGCGGGTATGCCAGCAGCCAACCGCCCCCGAAGATGGCGATCGCTCGCGCCGTGCCGATCTGTGAGATGCGTGGCGCGGCGGTCTGGAAGGCGATCAACGCCCCGATCGCCCCGGCGATCAGCACGGTTCCGAGTTCCGTTCGCGAGACATCCAGGTGCTCGGCGATGGCGGGAATCCTGGCGATCCAGTTACCAAGGATGAACCCGCGCATGATGAAGAGCAGCGCGAGCGCCACGCGCGGAGGAAGGGAGCCCAATATGGGAATGGACGGCATGCGGAATACCTGGGGTAGCGGGAGTCGAAGGGCCAGTCGAATGGGTTGAAGAAAAGGGAAAGTGGTGGCTGGGTGCGCTGAAAACCAGCCCTTCGAAACGTGGGTGGTGTCGCAGGCGTTTCGCCAATCGAATCGTAGGGTCTGACGGCGACTTCAACAAGGGTAAGTGGCCCGATTTGGGATCACATACGAGAAGGGGCGCGGTCACTTCGACCGCGCCCGTTCTCCATGTAGTATGCGAGGGTGAACTAGCCTGTCGCCAATGATCGCGCCCATTCACTCGGCGGCTGTTTCCATGATCCGCTCTGCCGCGTATGATCACGGTCCAGATCTCGCCGCACCTTCGCAAGGGGACACTGATGATGGAATCCACGGTCATCGCTCGCGTAGACGCAGTAACGCTCGAAGGCAAGCGCCCGCGCGCCGCCGGAAGTAACGCCCGACTCGGCTACCACGGCGACGTCGTTCGCCTGCCGCTCGTTCGCCTCACCACAACCGATGGCATCACCGGTTGGGGGCGATCTTCGGTCGATCCCGCTCTCCTCGAGACCGTGCCGGGGAAGTCGCTCGGCGACCTTATCAGTGGCTCCACGGTCCAGCCGGCTTGGGCCGCGCTCGAACTGCCCTTGCTCGACCTCGCCGCCCGGATCGCCGGCCAACCCGTCCATCGCTTTGTCTCGGGAGCCGATCCCCTGCCTGTCCGGAGCTACGACACCTCGCTCTATTTCGACGACCTGCATCTCGACTCCGACGACGAGGCCGTCGCGTTGATCGCCGATGAGGCCCGCCAGGGCTGGGACCGTGGCCATCGCGCGTTCAAGATCAAGGTTGGGCGGGGCGCCATGCACATGCCGCTGAACGAGGGCATGGCCCGGGACATCGCCATCATCCACGGCGTCCGCGAAGCCGTCGGTCCCGATGCCACCATCATGATCGACGCCAACAACGGCTGGAACCTCAACCTCACCAAACAGGTGCTCACCGAAACCGCCAGCGCCAACCTCTACTGGATCGAGGAAGTTTTCCACGAGGACAACGTCCTCTACGGGCACCTCAAGGAATGGCAGGCCGCCGAGGGGCTAAACGTCCTCATCGCCGACGGCGAAGGCGTTCCCGATCCCCGCGTGCCTGGATGGGCTCGCGAAGGCGTCATCGACGTGGTGCAAACCAACATCTACCAGCGTGGCTTCGGTAATTGGCACACGTTTGGCCGGGAACTCGATGGCCTCGGCGTTCAGTCGTCGCCGCATACCTACGGCAGTGGCATTGGCAACTACGTCACGTCACAGCTCGCGGCCACGCTCCAGGGCCTGAACTACGTTGAGTGGGACGAAGCCACCTTCGACGCCATCGACAACTCCGCCTTCGCCATCGTCGAGGGTGTCGTCACGATGCCGGAAACCCCTGGCCTCGGTCTGGAACTCGACGATGACGCGTTCAACGCCGCCGTCGCCGCATCCGGCGCCACGTATGGCCGCTCGCGACCCGGCGGTTCCCACCGTCCCGTGTCCAGCAGGGAAGCCTGATCGGCGTCATCGCGGACCTCGCAGTTCGGGATGATGCCGGAGAATGTCCATCCACGTACCTCTAACCACCCGAACTCACACGTCTCGCAGTCACAAACCAGGCCCGTCATCCTGAGGCGCCAGCCGAATGACCCCCGGACGAAATCCTTGGCGGCGCAGCCGCCACCTGGGCAACAACCAGACAACTCGCGTCAGCGAACAGAACGGCTCGCGCATGGACACCGCCTGACGGCGGGAGGAGTTCGTCCGGCACTCCCGCGCTCGCCCCCGCCCGATCACACCAACCCATCACGACGCTGGTCGCCGCGGTTTCCATCCCGAATGGCTCCACTCGAGACCTCAGGCTCCAACGCGCCGATCCATGCACCAGTACGGAAGACCCAACCGGCACAACGCGAACCGCCCCATGCGGCGCCTGCCGGTGTGTGGTCTTCCCTTCACCCACGCCTGATCACTGCTCACGCTCACGCCATCTGGCGGCTTTTCCCTTCTTCGATGCGTTCACAGGGTAGGCGGTTCTCGCACCTCCCCCCGCACGCCCCCAAGGCGCTCACGAAAGGACTCTCCACCATGTATCATCCCCGCCATGATGATTCACTGAACCTCGCCCCCGGACACGACAACATCATTACCGCACCGACATTAATTCAGGAGCCGACATTAATTGGTCGTCCAGGAAAACCCGCCGTTCCGGGCAAACTCACCCCTCCAAGCCAATTAAATGCATTAATGGATTAATGTCGCCGAAAAACACACGCTCTGGGCCAGCGTTCTCGCGACCTCATCTCGCCGCCTGGATTTGACGTGAATGTACGGTGTCACGGCCTGCGAAGCAGGTCTGTGAAACCTCCGTGCAGGCGCCCCAATCGCGCTTCTATCCCTTCACCGCGCCCAGCGTGAACCCGGCGATGAACCGGTCCAGGAAGTAGTTGTACAGCAACGCCACCGGTATCGCGACCAGCGCCGCGGCCGCCATCAGCGACTGCCAGAAGTACACGTCGCCCCGGATCAACTCGGTGAACACGCCAACGCTCACCGTCTTCTGGCTCGAACTCTGCACGAACGCCAGCGAATACACGAACTCGTGCAGCGTCAGCGTGAACGAGAAGATCACCACCGTCAGGATGCCCGGGATCGAGACCGGGATCACTGTGCGCCAGATCGCGCCAAGCCGGCTGTACCCATCGATCATGGCCTGCTCTTCGATTTCCCACGGCACCCCGCGCATGAACCCCATCATCAGCCAGGTGCAGAACGGGATCGTGAACGTTGGGTACACCAACGCCATCGACCACTTCGAATTCTGCAGGCCAAGCTCGGCCACCACCGCCGTCAAGGGGATGAACAGCAACGTCGGCGGCACCAGGTACACCAGGAAGATCAGGATCCCCAGGTTCTCGCCCCACTTGCCCGAGAGCCGCACCAGGCTGTACGCGGCGGGCACCACGGCCAGCACGGTGATCACCATCACCACCACCGCTATCAGGAAGGTATTGCCAATGAACGCTCTGTAGCTCGTATCGTTCCAGAGCAGGCTGATGTTCGACATCGTCGGCGGGTCGTTGTAGAGAAGCGGGTTGTTGCGTGGGTTGTACAGGTCGTTGTTCGTCTTGAACATCGTCAGGATCATCCACGCGAACGGGATGAACGCGAACAACGCGAAGAACAACGCCACCAGGTACACCACGCCCCGGCCCACCACATGCTTCACTCGCGCGGTCGTCGGACTCGTGTTCTGGATGTCCATCTAGTCATTGTCCGATCTGCGAGCCAGGCGCAACATGCCAATCGCGATCGCCACCAGCACCGGCAGCAGGAACAGCGCGATCGCCGCGCCCTGGGCCAGGTTCCCGCCCTGGATCCCCTTGAAATACGCCCAGGTTGAGAGCACCTGCGTGTCGTTCACCGGGCCGCCCCGGGTCAGCACCAGGGACACCGTCAGGTCGGTGAAGGTGAACACCAGGCTGAATAGCGTCGCCACCGCCATGATCGGCAGCAACAGCGGCAGGCGAATGTAGAACAACTGTCGCCAGAACCCGGCTCCGTCAACTTCCGCGGCGTCCTTCACGTCCTGCGGAATCGATGACAACCCTGCCAGCAGGATCACCGTCGCCAGCGGAAGGATGCGCCAGACATGAACCGCCACCACCGAGATTTGCGCCAGGTCCGTCTTGCCCAGCCAGTACATGTTCCGGCCCGGTCCAAACCGCGTGCCCGGTCCCAGCAGCCCCAGTTCCCGCATGATGAAGTCGATTGGGCTGTACACCGAGTCCAGCATCCAGAACCATCCCAGCACGCTCAACGCGATGGGCGTGGTCCACGGCAGCAGGATCAGGAATCGCACCAGGCGCTTCCCGTGGAAATCGGTCGAGAGCACCAGCGCCAGGATGTTCGCGAAGATGATCACGATCACCTGCGAAATCAGCGTGAAGGCGATCGTGTTGCGCAGCGCCTTGCGAAACACATCGTCGTTCAGGATGGCCCGGAAGTTGTCCAGCCCAACAAAGTTGTCGCGGCTGGTGATGTGCGGCTGCCCAACCGTCACGTTGCTGAAGGCGTACAACACCGCCAGCACCAGTGGGATCGCCACCAGCGCGATGATGTAGACAATGGCCGGAGCCAGCAGCAGCGGGCCCAGCACGCGCTCGTTGTCCAGCAGGAACCGCTTCTCCCGCTCCTCCGGGGCGACAGGTGGAGCGGTGGGGGCGACCGGCGCGCTCATGACCCGCTACCCGCCGGCACCGTCACCACCTCGGGCTCGCGCCGCAGACCGGATTCCTTGTCGAACACCCGCACGTCGCTGTTCCGCACCGCCAGGGTGAGTTCTCCACCCTCCTCGGCCGGAACCGCCGCGTTGGCGGCCATCCTCGCCACCGTGCGAACGCCATCGACCTCGCCGTACACCAGCTTCTCCGAGCCCAGGTACTCCTCCCGGATCGACGTCAGGAGAAATGACGTATGAGACGCCGCGTCGACGTCACCTTCGAGAACCATGTGGAAATTCTCGGGCCGGAACCCAACCAGGTCGTTTCCTTTCGGAATCAGGTTCATGGGCGGCGATCCGAGGAAGGTCGCCACGAACGTGTCCGCCGGCTCCTCGTAGATCTCCCTTGGCGTGCCGAGTTGCCGAATCCGCCCGCTATCGATGACGGCGATGCGGTTCCCCATGCCCATCGCTTCCACCTGGTCGTGGGTCACGTAGATCGTGGTCGTCCCGATTTCGTGCTGGAACTGCTGAAGCTCGTCCCGAGCCGAGGCCCGTCGCTGCGCGTCCAGGTTCGACAGCGGCTCATCCAGCAGGAATACGTTCGGCTCGCGCACCAGCGCCCTCGCCAGCGCCACCCGCTGCCGTTGGCCGCCGGACAGCTGCCGGGGCTTGCGATCCAGCAGGTGATCGATCCCCAGGATCGAGGCCGCCCATTCGACCTTCCGTTCCTGCTCCTGTTTCGGGGTCTTCGCCGCCTTCAGCGGAAACGCGATGTTGTTCCGCACCGACATGTGCGGGTAGAGCGCGTAGCTCTGGAATACCATGGCGATCTGCCGGGCCCGCGGCGGGAGGTGGTTTACCACCTTGCCGCCGATCAGGATGTCGCCGGAGGTGGGATGCTCGAGCCCGCCGATCATGCGCAGCAAGGTCGTTTTTCCGCACCCGGATGGACCAAGCAACACCAGGAACTCGCCGTCGGTCGTCGTGATGTCGATATCCTTGACGACCTTTACCGCCCCCCCATCGAATTCCTTGGTGATCTTGCGTGTTTCTACTATCGCCATGCGTCGGATCCTGGCATCTGTACTCTGGTCCCGGAAAACTGGTCTTCAACGCAGAACGGGGGAGGCGGTGACTCCTCCCCCGTTCCGCTCGTGGTGCGAGTTATCCGCCGCCCATCAGGCCGCGATCCCGCCAGTTCTGGGCGATCTCGTTCAGCTTGGTCTCGGCTTCGGCCACCGCGTCGGCCGGCGCCATGTCGCCCCGGGCCGCCTTGGCCATCATGTCGGAGAGGATGAACGTGTTGAAGCACTCGCCGATCATGGCGTTGGCCGGTCCTGGCCAACCGAGGTTGACGGTCCAGTCGTTCGCGGTCTTCAACACGGCCAGCTTGTCCGGCGGGTTCGAGCCATAGGCGTCGTTGTCCAGCGGGCCGCCGTCGTCGGTCAGTCCCGGGTAGGTATCCGGGAAGGCCGGGAAGTTGTAGTACTTGCCAGCCTCGACCGCCGCCTCGTAGTTGGCGGTCAGGTGAAGCAGGAACTCCTTGGCGGTGTCCGGGTTCGCGGCGTAGGTCGGAATCATGGCCGTGAACACGGCGTGGCCGTGGGCCAGCGCCCGGTCCTCGCCGCCCGGTCCCACCAGTGGCGCGCCCAGGAAGATATCGTCGGCTGTTTCAGGTTGCTGTTCCTGGGCCGTCCGGTAGGCGGAGATCGAGTTGAGGATGTAGGAGGCCTGGCCGGCCACCAGCAACTGGTTGTTCGATGCCGCGTTCCACCCAAACACTTCCGGGGTCATGCAGCTTTCGAACAGGGTCTTCATGTACTCAACGGCCGCCACCGTCTCCGGGCTATTGATCGTGATGTTCTCGCCCTCGTCCTGCACGGCCCCGCCAAACGCCCAGATCATGGCCTGCGCGGCCATGTTGGAGTCGATCTCCTGGGACATGCCGATGCCCATCTGGACGCCCTGCTCGTTCCAGATCTGGGTGCCGCCCTCGAGCAGTTCGTCGAAGGTCGCTGGGCCACTGTCGAACCCGATCGCCGACCACAGGCTGCCCCGGTAGTTGGCCGGGTCTGGCGCGTAACCGTGGCAGAAGCCGTAGTACTTGTTGGTCGTCGGATTGAACGAGTTTCGTTTGCACATGTCGAGTTGCGGGCCGAAGCGGTTGGTCGCTTCCTCCACCAGGTCGGTGAGGTCGAGCACCGTCTCCTCGTACTGGGGAAGGGAGGCAATGTGCTCGACGATGTCGTGCCCCTGGCCCGCCGAAATCTCCGCCGCGAAGGTGGCTGGAACATCGGCCGTGTTGATCCGGTCGAGCGTCACCTCGACGCCGTTGGCCTCGCCCCACTCATTGAGGAACGTTTCGAACCACGTATCGAACGAAGGAACGAAGTGCGACCACTGGAGGATGCTCAGCGACGTTCCGGAAATATCCACCGAAGGCGATGTCTGCACCGGGGTCGACTGCTGCGCCCTGGTGGCGTGAGCGCCCAGCGCCGTTGCCATGCCGGCGAGGCCCGCGCCCCGCACGGCCGAGCGGCGCGAAACGGGACGATTGAACAGACCGCGATATTGGTAACGATTCCCGCGCATGGAAATGACTCCTTCGGCTCGTTCCGGCGAATCTCGGTTTGCCCCAACCCGGGGGATATGCGTGTGCACATGAAAGGAAGCATGTCCATGGGGTGTATGTCAAGGCGATCGTGCCCGGGACGAGGGAAAGATGGGTGATACCGGATATCCCTCGGATTTGTCAGTCCCTGATCGCGGGTATCACGATCTGCTCCGGAATTGGCCGGTGCGAGGTGAGGAACGGCGATTCGCCATCCTCGAATCCGGCGGCGACCACCACCACGAGCTCAAGCGCCGGAACCACGTAGACGTACTGTCCGCCGAAGCCCAGCGCGAAAAATGCCTCGTGGCCAGTCGCGTTGGTCACCCACCACTGGAACCCGTAGGCCACCCCGATCGACCCACCGGTCACGGCTTCGCCATCGCTTTGCCGGATCGTGGCCGCCTGGGAATACTCGGCGTCGACCACCTGGCTTCCGGACCACTCCCCACCGGTCAACAGCAGGTGTCCGAGTTTCGCCATGTCCCGAGGGAGCAGTTCCAATCCGGAACCGCCATTGACCTCGCCTTGCGGGGACCGCATCCAGTCCCCGGGCTCGATCCCGAGCGGATCGAACAGGTGAACGGCGGCGTAGTCCTCCAGTGGCTGGCCGAGGGTTTCGGCCAGCATCACGCCGGCCAGGTGCGAACCGCCGGTGTTGTAGATGAACTGGCTGCCCTGCTCGGCCACGATCGGTTGTCGCAAGGTGTTCTCGACCCAGTTATCGGCATCCAACAGCATTTGCCAGTCGGCGTGACCATCCCACCACAAGCCGGATGTCATCGAAAGGAAGCTGCGCAGCGTGATGTCCGCCACGGCCGGATCGGCGTCGACGGGGATGCGGCCCGGAATCACGTCGCCCACGGTCACATCGATGTGGTCGAGATCACCCTGCTCGATGGCGATACCCACCAGCGTACTGGTCACGCTTTTCGTCACCGACCGAATGTTCACCAGATCGGTGGCACCATACCCGCCGGTGTAGTGCTCGAACGCGAGCATCCCTCGCCGCGCCACGCAGACGCCGGTCGCGGCGGGGAAGTTGGGCATCGCCGCCATGATCTCGTCGCCAAGCCCGGGATCGAAGCCCAGGTCCTCAAGCGACCCCTGTTCCCACTCCGCTTCCCGCGTGGCCTGGCCCCGCGTGAGCCCGGCGCCGCTGAAGGCGGTGGTCGCGCCAACGGCCAGGAGTGCGCCGTTGAATCGTCGTCTGGTGTGCATTGGCTGGCTCGCTTTCCACATTCACCTGTGTTCGCTTACCAGACTGTACTCCTCGGCCATCGAAATCGGGATATTCCCGGTCTGACACCCTCCCGAAGCGGTTACCTCGGCCTCTTCATCCCCGGAAAGCGGCGAGGTGGAGCGGTTTCCGGCATCTTGACTAATCGGTGCTTGCGATGCACGCTAGATGAGTGCTTTGGAATTGGGGTTGCGAGGCACACTCCGCGGGTAGGGCCGCCGTGCCCACTGTGTGTTTTCCTCTCCCTTCAGCTTTCAGGTAAATCTCGCGAACCAGTGACCGATGGTCATCCGGGGCGGCGTGGTTGTCTGATGTCTCAAGTTTTCACGATTACAACACCAAAGGTCACCTTCCGGCGTTTCCAAGGGAAATACCACGCGCGATCTTTCGGTGATTGGTTTTCGGCCGGGTCCCAGGGGTAGGGCATTTTGCCCAGCCCGCTCAAATGCGTTGTGTCAGGTATCGGTTGGGCCAGATGGTGGAAGCGCCAACAACCAAACAGACGAGGAATACCGCGAATCTCTCTTCGCCGGTGCTCCTCGGCGAGCCCATTCCGCGCCCACTGACTCCTTTGGTGGGTCGCGCCCACGAAACCGAGTCCGTCCTTGAGTTCCTACGGGATCCCGATCTGCGCCTTCTGACCCTTACCGGGCCGGGAGGCGTCGGCAAGACGCGGATCGCGGTACGGGCCGCCACGCTCATCCTCGAACAGGGCGACTGGGAAGTCGTCTTCGTCAACCTTGCCCCCATCCGCGATGCATCCCTCGTCCGCTCGGCGACCGCCCTGGCGTTGGGCGTCCCGGTCGGCGACCAGTCGACGCTGCTCTCCCGTCTGGTCCAAACCATCGCTGACAGGAAAATCCTCATCGTGTTCGACAACTTCGAGCACGTCATTGGGGAAGCGGTGGTCGTGGTGGAGCTGCTTTCGCACTGCCCGTCGCTGAAGGCCATGGTCACCAGCCGGATGCCGCTTCACGTCCAGGGCGAGCAGGAGTTCACGGTGCCGCCGCTGGTGCCACCATCGGACGACGAGTCATCCGTGTCCGCGCTCGCCAGCAACGAAGCGGTCACCCTGTTCATGCAGCGGGCCCGGGCCGCCAACCCCGAGTTTGACCTGAACGAACGAAACGCCAGGGTCATCGTCGAGATTTGCAGCCGGCTCGATGGCCTGCCGCTCGCCCTGGAACTGGCGGCCGCCCGCATCAAGATCTTCTCCGCCGAGTCGCTGCTCAAACGGTTGAACGACCGGCTCGACGTGCTGACCGGCGGACCGCGCGACCTTCCTTCCCGCCAGCGAACGATGCGCGACGCCATTCGCTGGAGCTACGACCTCCTGACGCCAGACGAGCAGGTTGTGTTCCGCCGCTTGGCCGTCTTCAGCGGATCGTTCTCGCTCGGCGCGGCGACCGAGATCGTTGACTTTCCCACTTCCGGCGACGAGGGCGAACGGCCCGGCGATGTGCTGGACAGCATGCTCTCGCTGCTGGACAAGAGCCTCATCATCCGGGTGGACCAGGGCGAAAACGAGTACCGGTTCCGCATGCTGGAGACCATCCGCGAGTTCGGCCTCGCCCGCCTGGCCGAGGCGGGTGAGACGGATACGGTCCGCCGTCGGGCGCTCCGGTTCTTCACTGATTTGGTGGTTTCGTTCGAGTTCGACCTGATCGGTCCGAACCAGAACGTGATCCTGCGGCGGCTCGACCACGAGGTCGGCAACCTCCGGCTGGCGTTGCAGGCCGGGCTGGATCTCGACGGCGATGCGGCCGCGGAAGGTGTCCGGCTGGCCTCTGGCCTGTGGCGCTACTGGCTGGTTCGCGGCCAGCTCAGCGAGGGATCGCGGTGGCTCAGCCGCTCGCTGAATACGGCCACCAACGTTCCAGCGGGGGTGCGAGCCCTGGCCCTGAACAACCTTGGCAACCTGGCGCTTGAACTCAGCCAGTACACCAAGGCCCATGCCTGTTACGTGCAGAGCATGGAGATGTACGAGTCGATCGATGACGTAAGTGGCGTTGGCGACGAACTCAACAACCTCGGCCTGCTGGAATTGATCCAGGGCAAGTTCGATGCCGCCCGGGTCCTCCTGGAGCGAAGTCTCTCGATTCGCCGGCAGATCGGAGACACGATCGCGCTTCCGGCCACGCTGAGCAACCTCGGCGATATCGCCTGCTTCGAGGAAGACTACGACCTCTCGGCCACCTATCACTCGGAGGCTTTGGCGATCCGCCGGGAAATCGGCAACAAGCGGGGCATTGCCCTGTCGCTGAGCAACCTTGGCATGGTTGCCTATCTCCGGGGCGATGTCGACGAGGCCGCTCGCTGGTACGACGAGGGGATGGAGTACGCCGCCGAACTGGACGATGCCTTCGGCAAGGCGGGCATCCTGCTGGGCCAGGGCAAGGTGGCCGTCCGGCGGGGCAAGTTCAAGGAAGGCATGCGGCTGCTGACCCAGGCGCTGTTCATCCTGCGCCAGATGGGTTCGCGGCGGTTGATGGCGGACGTGGTCGATGCCCTGGCGGCGGCCGCCGCCAGGGATGGCCGGTGGGTGTCCTCGGCGCGGCTGATCGGCAGCATCACCACGATGCGGGAAGGCCACCAGATCGGCATTACCCACCGCAGCCGCCTGGAAATCAACGACCTGCTCACGGAATTGCATGCCCAGCTCGGCGAGGATGGCTTCAACGCCGCGTTCGAGGCCGGCAAGCGGCAGACCCTGGAGGTCGCCGTCGATGAGGCGATTGCCCTGGCGAACGCCATCTCGGCGGCCGAGGACGAGCGCCTCGCCCGGGAGGCGTCCCTCGCAGGTGGGGACGCCGGGGACCTGGCGGCCGAGGAGCTTGGCCTGACCCCGCGCGAGCGCGAGGTGCTGACGCTCCTGGCACGAGGGCTGAGCGACAAGGAAATCGCCGACGACCTGTTCATCAGCCCACGCACCGCGATGACCCATGTGGGGAACATCCTGGCGAAGCTGGGCGTGAACAAGCGAACGCTTGCCGCCAGCGTGGCCGTGCGAAGGGGCCTCGTGCCGCCGATGGAGAATGGCGAGTCGCTCGAGTTCGGCGAAGAGTAAGGCAGGTCGATACCTCCGCGGACCCGCCGGTGTATGGGATTCCCCGTTTACCGGTGGCGTGGGTCCAGGGCGTCGCGCAGGCCGTCTCCGAGCAGGTTGAACGACAGCACCGTCAGGAAAATGGCGAGACCCGGGAACAGCGTGAGCCACCAGGCGCCGAAGAGCAGTTCTCGCTGGCCATCCTGCAGCATGTTGCCCCACGATGGCGTTGGAATCTGCACCCCCAAACCAAGGTAGCTGAGGCTGGCCTCCAGGATGATGGCGTACGAGAGCCAGATGGTGGCTTGCACGATGATGATGGCCAGCGTGTTCGGGAACAGGTGCTGGACCATGATCCTGGTTGGGTTCGCGCCCATCGCGCGGGCGGCGGTGACGAACTCCTGGCCCTTGAGGGCGAGGAACTGGCCGCGCACCAGCCTGGCGGTTCCCGGCCAGGAAGACACCCCGATGACGATAACCGTGGTTCTCAGGCTGGGCCTGAAGAGCGACGCGGCGGTGATCAGCAGCAGGATCAGCGGGATGGCGAGCAGGATATCCGTGCTTCGCATCACGACGTGATCGACCCAGCCGCCGAAGAACCCCGCCACCGCTCCCAGCGTGATGCCGATCAGCATGACGATGACGACCGCCATGAATCCCGCCGCCAGCGAGACCTGGCCGCCCTTGATCAGGCGGGAGAAGACATCCCGGCCCTGGCGGTCGGTGCCCATCCAGTGCTCGGACGAAGGTGGCGTGTTGCGCATGCCGGAGGTGATCTGGTCGTACGGGTACGGCGAGATCAACGGTTCGAGGATGGCCACGACGTAGAAGAGAACCAGGATGGCGATGCCCGCCATGGCGAGCTTGTTTCGCTTCAGGCGTTGCCAGGTCGTCTGGCGGGCTCGTGGTCCGGCCATGGCGAGCGAGTTGGTGGCGGGCGTATCCGCCGGATCGAGTGTCATCGTCGCGGAGTGCTCAGGCATTTGGCGACCCCGCGACCGAGACCCGGGGGTCGAGCAGGACGTAGACGAGATCAACCAGCACGCTCGCGATCATGATGACCGCGCCCGTGACCATGGTGATGCCGAGGATGACGGGGTAGTCGCGCCGGGTGATGGCATCCCAGGCGAGGAGCCCGAGACCCGGCCAGGCGAAGATCTGCTCGATGATGACCGCGCCGCCGATGATCTGGGGCAACTGCAGGCCGATGACGGTGACCAATGGAAGAAGCGCGTTTCGGAGGGCGTGTCCGTAAAGGACCTTGCGGTTGCCCAGGCCCTTCGCCCGGGCGGTGGTGATGTAGTCCTGGTTGATGACTTCGAGCATGGACGACCGCATGAAGCGGGCGAAGTAGGCGATGCTCGGCAGCGCGAGCACCGTGACCGGCAGCACGAAGTACTTCCAGCGTTCCGACCAGTCGGCGTTGGCCTGGCCGGTGCTGATGATGGGGAACCAGCCGAGCTTGACGCCCAGCCAGACCTGGAGCAACAGCGCCAGCCAGAAACTGGGGAGCGCCAGGCCGATGAAGGAGCCGATGGTGACCGAATGGTCCCAGACGGAGTACTGGCGGGTGGCGGAGATGATGCCGACCGGAATGGCGATGGCGATGCCGATGAGTAGCGCCGCGCCCTGCAACTGGATGGTGCCAACCACGCGCTCGCCGATCAACGTCAGCACCGGCTTGTTGTTGAATGAGTAGGCCGTGCCAAGGTCGCCAGTGGCGAGGTTTTTCACCCAGATTCCGTACTGGACGTAGAGCGGTTCGTCGAGCCCGAGGTTGGCCCGGGTTTGTTCGACGAAGTTGGGGTTGTTGGCGGCCTGCGGCGACATCATGGCGGTGGCGGGATCGCCTGGAGCCAGCCGCAGCAGCAGGAACATGACCAGGCTCAGCCCAAGCAGCAGCGGGACGAGCATCAGCACCCGCCGGGCCATGTATGCACGCGTCTCGCTGGACATACCTTCTGCCTTTCAGGGTCGGAGGGTGAGCCGGAAGACGGGGGATGGAATGTTCCGTCCCCCGTCAGTGATGGTTCCCTAGGCGGACGCTCCGGTCCAGTCCTGGAGGAAGTAGAAGAGACCGAAGTCGGAACTGGACGTGTAGCCCGCGAACTTCGTCTTGTTGACGGCCTGCAGGAACGGGCGGTACCAGGCGAAGTGCATGGGCACCTCGTCCATGATGATGCGCTGGATGTCGGCGTAGATCGGGATCGCGGCTTCCTGTTCGATGGTGGCCTTCACTTCGTCGAGCAGGGCATCGAGTTCCGGCAGGTTGATGCCGGTGTAGTTGCCGGACGAGGTGGAGTGGAACTGATCCCAGAGGGCGCTGGGGTCGGAGTTGACGCCGGCGAAGTCGACGCCGCTGACCTCGAAGTCCTGGTTCTGGGTGACGGCTTCGACGTGGGTGGCGTAGTCGACGAGTTCCGGGATGACCTCGATGCCGATGGCTTCGAGCGCCTGCTGGGTGTAGGTCAGCCAGTCCTCGCGGAGGACGTTGCCGGAGTTGACGGCGAAGGTGATCTGGGAGCCGGAGACGCCCGCCTCATCGATGAGCGCCTTGGCGGCCTCCGGATCGTATGGAATCGGCTCGAGGGTGGAGTCGAACGCCCAGCTTCCGGGCGCGATGGGGCCAAGTCCCGCTTCGCCGAGCCCGAGTAGCGAGTCAGCCGCGAACTGCTGCGTGTCCGTGGCCATGGCGATGGCCTTGCGGACCTCCTTGATCCCAAGCACCTCGTGGCGGCAGTTGAAGAGCCAGCCGTTGGGGGAACCGAACGGCGGGACGATCAGGTCGAGATCGGTATTCTCGGCGAGGATGTCGGCGCCGGCCGGATTCGGGTAGTTGGAACCGTCGATCTCGTTGCCCTGGAGCGCCAGTACGAGCGACTGTGAGTCGGCGATGACGCGGTGGGTGACCCTGGTGATGGCAGGCTTGCCGGTTTCCCAGAAGTTCTCGTTGGCGACGGCGACGAAGTCTCCGCCGGTGGTCCAGGACTCGAACTTGTACGGGCCGGCGCCGATCGGCGCCTGGAAGAACTCGGCGCTGGCGAGGTCCTGCCCCTCAAGCTGCGCGGCCGGAACGGGCCAGACATAGCGCATGTTGTAGAGGAAGGGAGCATCGGGCTGGGCGAGGGTGATCTGGATGGTGGCGTCGTCGATGACCTGAATGCCGGTGACATCGTCGGCCGAGCCGTCCGCGTAGGCTCCGGCTCCCTCGATGGCCATGAACTTCGACTGCTTCGGCGACGCGGTCGCGCCGTTGATGAAGCCCTTGATGGTGAACGCGATGTCGTTGGCGGTGAGGGGCGAGCCGTCCGAGAAGGTGACGTTCGGCTGCAAGGTAAAGGTGACGACGAGGTCGTCGATGGTCCACTCGGAGGCGATGCCGGGAACGGGGGCGTAGGAGACAGGATCGACGCGGACGAACTCGTCGTAGAGGATCTTGCAGCGCCATTCGTCCTCGGAGTCACCAGCGAGGAAGGGATTGATGGTGGAAGCTTCGCCGAGGGTGCCGATGATGATTTCGAGTTCTTCGGCCTGGAGCCCGGCCTTGTACGACTGGGAGAGTTTCGGACCCCCCGCGAGCGAGACGTACTGGGCGCTGCCGAGCCCGGCGGCGGCGATACCGGCGGCGCGGAGCATCTTGCGACGGTCAACGAGCGTCCTGAGCTTTTCCTGGCCCAGGATGAGGAAGCGGTCACCGGGAGATGGAATACGTTGAGACATGGTTCCTCCTTACAGGCCAGTGGCCTGACGTAGGTAGTTCCTCGCTCGAGCCCGGTTGGACTCTGGATTGGACCCGGAGCGCGTTGAAGGGTACCGGGAGGTGACTCTTCCAGGGTGGCCGATGGTGAGGTGGTCCGCCAGGGGGGGGACTCCGCGATCGATCGATACCGTTTTGCGCTTGACGATCATTCTAGAGGTCGCTGGCGCTTGACGCCACTGGCGCGATGGCGGGGGCGTTCGCGGTTGGGCGGTGGCCACGAATCGGGCGGGTTGGGTCTGGTTCGAGGAGACTGAGCGAGCGAGAGACGGTGATGGTCGAGGGATTCCTGAAGTGTGTTTTTCGCCAACATTAACCCATTAATTCATTAATCCGGCCTCTGGCGGCCATTTGGCCCGGAACCACGGGCTTTTCGGAGAGACCAATTAATGTCGCGGTTCGAATTAATGTTGAAGCGGTAATCATGTTGTCGTGTTTGGTGAGGCATGTCTGGGAGTCCTTACCGAAGAAGCAGGTTGTTTGGAGGCATGCGGATGGCTGGCCGCACACGTCCTTCCCAATGAACGGATCGAATCGACGGAAACGCGCCACCCGGCGTGAGATTGGTCGGCGGTGAGCGGTGATCCAGGGCGCGTCGTCAGCGGGTGGTGTGCCAGCCACCGTTGACAGGGATCACCTGGCCAGTGATGTAGCGAGCGGCGGGCGAGGCGAGGAACAGAACCGTGCCAGCGATGTCGCCGGGGGCGCCCGCGCGGCCCAGCATGGTGCCGTTGACGATGGTGTCCCGGCGTTCGTCGGTCATTCGGCCGTGGAAGAATTCGGTGTGGTCGATAAAACCCGGCGCGATAACGCTGGCGGTGATGTTGCGCTGGCCAAGACTCCGGCTGGCGGAGACGTTCCAGGCGGCGACCGCCGCCTTGGCGGCTCCATACGATCCGGCGCCACGATCGGCCGCGATCGAACTGAAGCTGATGACCGCGCCGCCATCCCGCAGCCGGGAGGAGACGGCCTCCGTCATCAGGACCGTGGTCATGACGTTGGCGGAGAGATTTCGTTCCCAACTGGCCGCGAGGTCCTGGAGGGATTCGGGTGATGGCTGGCCGATATCGGTGTTTCCGCCAGCACAGTTCACGAGCACGTCCACGCTGGCCGGCAGTTGGTCCAGCATCGAGTCGATGCTGGCGGCGGAGCTGGCGTCCCCGATAACGGGCGTTGCGCCAATCTCGGTCGCCGTCGCCGCCAGGACATCCGGGCGGCGTCCAATGATGGTGACGTGGTCGCCAGCCTTGATGAATGCCTGGGCGATGGCCTTGCCGATGCCGGTTCCCCCGCCGGTGACGATGATCTCGCGAGACATGACACTTCCTTGCACGCAGGTCGTTTAGGCCTAAATGAACTATAGTGACCAATGAGGCCATGTGTAAAGGGGGAGGGCAGGATGGGCGGGCGAAAGACTCCGGCGGACGGCATCGACGAGATCGTGGAGGCATGGCGCCGGGAGCGACCGGAACTGGATCCGTCCTCGATTGGGATCGTGTCGCGGATCTGGTACCTGGCGAAGCTGTTTGGCGAGGATCGGCGGGAGGTGCTGGCGGCGTCCGGGATCGACCCCGCGATTCTCGACCTGTTGAGCGTGTTGCAGCGATCGGGAGAACCGTACCGGTTGTCCACGCGGGAGATCGCCGCGCGGAGCCTGGTGACCGCCGGGGCGATTTCCCAGCGATTGCGCCGGGCGGAAGGGTCCGGACTGGTCAGGCGGGAGGTCGCGGACGACGGTTCGCGAACCGTGTTCGTGACGCTGACCGAGCGGGGACGCGAGACGGTTGGCGTTTACGTGAGCGTGGTTCTCCGGCGGGAGGAGGAGCTTCTTTCCGGACTGGAGCCGGCGGAGCGGGCGACGCTCGAGGAGTTGCTCCGGAAGCTTCTCGGCGGGGTCGTCTCCCAAGTGGACGCGGGCGCCCGAACCCAGGTCGGCACATGAGGCCCCGCAGACCATCGCGACCTGTTAACGGTCGGTCTCAACGGGCGCGATCCAGGGTCTCGGCGTGCAAGTTGTTTGCCGGTTTTGCCGTTGATTTGGCAGCCTATTGGCGCGGAACTTGTGAAAACAATCACAACACGAGTTATCGTCATCGTTTCCGGTAAAGTCGCGGGCTATGGCGAAGTTATTCAGGCAAATCGGCGATTTCCGGCGTCGAGTTAAGTGAGGATTATGCTAGACTCCAAGGCGACATGGAAGGTTCGGAACCACCCTCCGGCAAGGCTGGAAACGCCCCTCGCGAGGTGTGGCGGAGATTCGAACCCCGTGGGCCGGACCGGCTTGGTATGGGCTCGCGGATGCACATTCATATGGTGCGGTCGGCAGCGATGAAGCACCGTCCCACCGAGGAGCCAACGGAAAGAACGATGAGCGATCTACGCGCGTTTTTCGGGCCCAACGCAGGCTACGTGCTGGAGCTCTACGATCAGTACCAGGCCGATCCCCAATCGGTCGACGAGTCCACCCGGCAATTCTTCGAATCCTTTACTCCCACACTTCCCGAATCCACGACTTCAGTGACCACGGCGGCTCCGCCCGCGGCGCCGGCGCTGACCGATGACTCCGTTCGCAAGATCGCTGGCGCGGTGAACCTCGCCTACGGTATCCGCGAATACGGCCATCTGGCCGTACAGCTCGATCCATTGGGCGGGACGCGCGATGGCGCGCCCGAGCTCGAGGCCAGTTCCTACGGAATTACGGACGACGACCTGCATGGCATTCCAGCGGCCGCCATCGATGGTCCGCTCGCGCAGGGCGCGTCCAACGCCGCCGAGGTGATCGCCCGGTTGCGGGCGGCGTACACCGGCGCGGTTGGCTTTGACTTCGACCACATCCAGGTGGCGGCGGAGCGCGCCTGGCTCACCGATGCCGTGGAATCCGGCCGGTTCAACCAGCCGCTGGATGACGGGGCGAAGCGGAAGCTGCTCGAGCGCCTTTCGCAGGTGGAGGGATTCGAGCGATTCCTGCACCAGACCTACCTGGGACAGAAGCGCTTCTCCATTGAAGGCAACGACATCCTGATCCCGATGCTGGATTCCATCATCAACGACGCGACCACCACCGGCGCGCGCGAAGTGGTGATGGGCATGGCGCACCGGGGTCGGCTCAATGTGCTCACGCATATCCTGAGCAAGCCGTACGGCGCGATCATCGCCGCGTTCGAAGGCAGCGCCAAGACCTCCGCGGGCGACGCCGCCAACGAAGTCCGCACGGGAGACGTGAAGTACCACCTGGGCGCCCGGCTGGCGAAGAACCCGGAAACCGGGGAATTGCTCCGCGTACCGGTGGTGCTGGCGCCGAACCCCTCTCACCTGGAGGCGGTCGACCCGGTGGTGCTGGGCATGGCCCGCGCCGCCCAGGACGACCGAACCCAGCCCGGGGAACCGGCCCAGGATCCGACCCGGACGCTGGCGATCCTGCTGCATGGCGACGCCTCCTTCCCAGGACAGGGCGTGGTGGCCGAATCGCTCAACCTCTCGGGCCTGAAGGGGTACTCGGTTGGTGGGGCAATCCACATCATCGTGAACAACCAGATTGGATACACCACCAACTGGTCCGATTCCCGCTCGACCCATTACGCCGGCGACCTGGCGAAGGGGTTCGAGATTCCGGTGTTGCACGTCAACGCCGACGACACCGAGGCCTGCATCTTCGCCGCTCGATTCGCGATGGCCTACCGGCGCGAGTTCGGCAAGGACTTCCTCATCGACCTGGTCGGCTATCGCCGCTGGGGCCACAACGAGGGCGACGAGCCGGCATTCACCCAGCCGTTGATGTACCAGACGATCAGCAAGCACCCCACGGTGCGGGCGAAGCTGGCGTCCGAGTTGAAGGCCGCGGGCGTGATCACCGCCGAGGACGAAAAAGCGATCGAGCAACGCGTGCTCGACCGGCTGGTGAAGATCCGGCGCGGCATCACCGAGGGCACCGAGTCGTTCGAGGAAGAGATCGAGGCCCCGAAGACGCCGCGGGAGGAAGTGGAGACCGCCCTTCCCCAGGAGCGCCTGATGGCGTTGCAGGAAGCGATCCACGCGATTCCGGAGTCCTTCAAGCCAAACAACAAGCTGAAGCGGACCTGGGACAAACGCGCCCGGCTGCTCGACGACGACGAAGGTCGGATCGACTGGGCCCACGCCGAGGCGCTGGCGTTCGCCGCGACCCTGGAAGACGGCACGCCGATCCGGCTGACCGGCCAGGACGCGCAGCGCGGCACCTTCAGCCAGCGGCACCTGGTGCTGCACGATTCCAAGACGGGCGAGCAGTATTCGCCGTTGGCGGTGCTGCCGCAGGCCAAGGCCTCGATCGCGATCTACAACAGCCCGCTGTCCGAGAACGCCTGCCTCGGGTTCGAGTACGGCTACAGCGTGCACGCGCCAGAGGCGCTGGTGCTGTGGGAGGCGCAGTTTGGCGATTTCGCCAACGGCGCCCAGATCATCATCGACCAGTTCCTGGCGGCGGCCCGCGCCAAGTGGGGGCAGGAACCCTCGCTGGTGTTGCTGCTGCCGCATGGCTACGAGGGCCAGGGGCCGGAGCACTCCAGTGCCCGTCTCGAACGGTTCCTCCAGCTTTCGGCGCGCGACGCGATGCGGGTGGCGAATTGCACCACCTCGGCCCAGTATTTCCACCTGTTGCGCCGGCAGGCCAAGCGGATCGCCACCGATCCCCGGCCGCTGGTGCTGATGACCCCGAAGAGCCTGTTGCGGCACCCGATGGCGGCGTCGCCGGCCTCGGACTTCACGAACGGCACCTTCATGCCGGTGCTGGACGACCCACGGGCGGCTGACCGGCGAGACCAGGTGACCCGGCTGGTGTTCTGCAGCGGCAAGGTGGCCATCGATCTCGACTCCAGCCCGGAGCGCGACAACGCGACCGGCGTGGCGGTTGCCCGGGTGGAGCAGCTCGCGCCATTCCAGTACACCGCGATCAGCAACGTGATCAAGGGGTACCCGAACCTGCGCGAGATCGTGTGGTTGCAGGAAGAGCCCCGGAACATGGGCCCGTGGTTGTTCGTTCGGCCGAGATTCCGCGAACTGGTGGAACAGACCTTCCCCATCCGGTACATTGGCCGGCCAGAGGCGTCCAGCCCGGCCGAAGGCTCGCTGGACAAGCACAATCACATGCAGGCCGCGATCGTCGCGGAGGCGTTCGCCAACGTGCCGTCCCTCGGGAACGAGAACGGTGGCGGCAACGGCGCGGTTCGCAAGAACGGCACCTCTCGCAAGACCGCCGCGAAAGCGGTGGCGGGCGAGTAACATACGACGGACCTGAGACACCCGGGAGCCTTCGCTCCCGGGTCGATCATCACCAGAGTCACGAGTGGCAAGGGGGTGGGCCAATCGCCCGCCCGTTCACGGAGAGCAAGCACGGATATGGCCATAGATATCAAGGTTCCGCCCCTCGGGGAGTCGCTGGTTGACGCAATCGTGGGCCAGTGGCTGAAGAGTGAAGGAGATTCCGTCAGCCGGGGGGAAACGATTCTCGAACTCGAAACGGACAAGGTGAACCTTGAAGTCACCGCCGAGGACGATGGCGTGCTTGGCGCGATCCAGCGCCAGGAAGGCGACAC
>JAEWEG010000057.1 GCA_023389575.1 Chloroflexota bacterium
TAGGCGTCCATTTCCATTCCGGTGCCGAACTGCCGGGCGAGGATCACTTCGCGGGCCAGGCCGAGAACCCGGCTGAGCACGAACGACATCGCGACGATGATCGCGCTCCGGGCGAGGCCACCCGCCATCGACGGCGCGCTGGCGCTCGTGGATGGGGTCGGTTCCTCGATCGGTTCGTCTTCTATGGAGAGTGGGTGATCCAGGTTGAAAACCTGCGAGGCCTGACTCATGCCGTGGATTATGCCATCTAACCCGCCACCGGCGCGTTATTCCGACAATGAGCCGCCAGTTCAGGGAATTCCGCCTCGGTTGGCGGGCTTGCCACCACGCCCCTGAAGCATGCGAAATGGCATCGAAAGATGGTATCATTCCGTGGTTGCCCGCCCACCGGGCCATTTTCGTGTACTTGACATGACCGCGTTCGACCCGGATCACCGGCGAACCGCGATGATCCGAGGAAGGTTCAACTTGGCTAACAGCAAGTCCGCCCGCAAGCGCATTCTCGTCAACGAGCGCCGCCGCCTGAGCAACCGCCCGTTCCGTTCCGCCGCCCGCACCTACGTGAAGAAGGCCGAGCTCGCCATTGCCTCCGGTGACAAGGAAGCCGCCCAGGCCGCCGTGCTCACCGCCACCAGCACGCTCGACCGCGTCGTTTCCAAGGGCGTCATTCACCCGAACAACGCCGCCCGACGCAAGTCCCGGCTGATGAAGAAGTTCAACGCCCTAGGCGCGTAGGACGCTTCACTCAATCCAGTAAACAGGAAATGCCGCCTCCTAGGTCCAATAATGGACCGGGGCGGCATTTTCGCGTCCTGATTACCTGGCTCGTTTCGACTTTGCCTCCAGTTGAACAGGACACCACATGCACATCAGCGCCAGCGTCCGCAACGGCCACCACCAGCACGAGATCGCGTTGTCGACCAACGATTCCCCGCACCAACTCTCGATCGCGTCCGGGCCGACGGGATTCGGGTCCAGCGTCAACGGTGGGGAACTGCTCTTCCTGGCGCTCGCGACCTGCTACTGCAACGACATCTACCGCGAGGCGGCCAAACGCGGGATCGAAGTGGAGCACGTCGAGGTGACGGTGGACGGAAAGTTCGGCCAGGCGGGCGATCCCGCGACGAACGTCAGGTACCACGCCTCGGTCAGGGCACGGGCAAGCGAGGTCGAAATCCACGACCTTATCCGCCATACCGACACGGTGGCGGAGATCCAGAACACGCTCAGGAGTTCAACGCCGGTCACGCTGGAGGGCATCGAGGCGATATCGATCGAAGGGTAGTTGGACCTGAGCGGCGATCAGGCGGCGCGCAAGCCAGCGATCCGGGCCAGCGCCGTGTACAACGCGTCGACCGGGTTGCGAAGCTCGCCGGTCTTCATTTGGCGGTCGACCTCCTCCAGGACCCGGACGACGCGAGGCGCGAAGTTGGCTGGCTGCTCCCGCACCGAACGGGAAATGGAGGTCATCCGGTTGGCGTTCGGCAGTTTCAACTCCCGGCCAACCTCGACCGGATCGCGCCGCTCCGCCTTCACCATCACCGCCGCCAGTTCCACCGATCCAGCCAGTTGGGCGAAGAGCTTGTACGGGTCCTCGCCAGCGGCAAGCAGGCGATCCAGCTCCCCAACCGCCTTGCGCAGGTTGCCCGAGGCGGCCGCGTCGATGAAGGCGAACACCTGGTCGTTGTCGCCCTGCGCTATCAACTTCTGGATGTGCCACTCACTGACCGCGTCAGGATGGGCGGCCGTCACCAGCTTGTCGACCTCGTTGCCAAGCGCTTCCATGTCGGGTGGCCGGTCGAAGGCGGGGTTTCTGCCTTTTTGGCTCCATGACGTGGGGTACAGCGTGCGAGCAAGGGTCTGGGCCACGTTTCGCTCGATCTTGCCGCCTGAACGCTTGCCCCTGGCGACGATCCATTCCACCAGGTCGCGGCCTCGTGGCGGATCGCAAGGGACCACCTCCGCGTTCGCGGGAAGCCCCTTCTTGATGGCGGCGGGGACGGTCAACACGGCGGGATCGGACAGGATCAGGGTCGAGCCGTCCGGCACGCCCCCGAGCAAGGACTTCCATTCGGCAGCATCGCTCTTCGAAAAACGTGAAATCAGGTTCTCGACCACGATCGTGCGGCCAGCGGTAAAGAACCCGACGCTGGCCACCGCCATCAGCACGTCCTGGAGCGAGACCGTGGAGCCATCGAGCCACGAGGTGTTCTGGCCCTCGGGATCGCTGGACGCCGCTCGCGCCCTCGCGGCCGCTTTCGCCATCGAGTGATCGGGCCCCAGGATAACGTGAATCATGGCGTCGACACCCCACGAGAGACCGAACGTACAGTCTGTTTATGATGCATTGAATTTGTCTGGAAGGGAAGGCCAGACCTTGCGATGCCCAGCGCGATGGGGAACCTTGAACCTGCACTAGCAGGTGGGTGCCGCGGACCATCACGGAACACGTCCCGTGATCGAGCAGCTCCCGGTTCCGAGAGAGTTGGCTCAAGACCACATCAAGCGCCAGGGCCACCGCAGGCCCAGCCGAGCCGAGAGCGTAGCACGATCCAACCCGCGCTTCAACCAACGGTGCCCCGGTGTCACCCGGGCCGGAAGACCTCATGTACACTGCCATCCATACGGTCAACGCGACCAACATCCACGCACCTCCGCCAGGCCCACAGCGGCCTCATGCACGAAAAGGCATCGCTTCATGGGCGCTTCGCCACAGGAACATTCCCGTACCCGCCGGGTGGTCGTCACCGGTACCGGCGGCCTCTGCTCGGTTGGCAACTCGACCGGCGAGATCTGGACCGCCATCGCGGCGGGCAAGTCGGGCATCGCCCCGATCACCCGGTTCGACGCCGAAGGCTTCGAAACCCGGTTCGCCGGCGAGGTGAAGGATTTCGATCCCGCCACCGCCATCGGCCGCAAGGAAAGCCGCCGGATGGACCGCTACACCCAGCTTTCGGTGGCTGCCACCCGGGAGGCGGTCCGCATGTCGGGGTTGGATATCGAGTCCATGGCATCCAGGGTCGGCGTGCTGGTCGGCACCGGCATGGGTGGCATGGAGACCTTCGAGGCGGGCACGGAAACCCTGCTCACCAGTGGCCCCAAGCGCATCTCCCCATTCTTCGTGCCGATGATGCTGCCGAACATGGCCAGCGGCACCGTCTCGATTGACATCGGCGCCAAAGGCCCGAACTTCGGCACCGTCTCGGCCTGCGCCAGTTCGGCCCACGCCATCGGCGAGGCCACCCTGATGATCCGCAACGGCATCGCCGACGCCATGATCGCCGGCGGTGGCGAAGCGGCTGTCACCCGCATGGGCATCGCCGGGTTCAACGCCATGGGCGCGCTGTCCACCCGCAACGACGACCCCCAGGCAGCCAGCCGCCCGTTCGACCTCGACCGCGACGGGTTCGTGCTGGCCGAGGGAGCGGCCGTGCTCCTGCTCGAGGAGCGTGAGCACGCAATCGCCCGGGGCGCCACCATCCTGGCCGAGGTGATCGGGTACGGCACCACCGACGACGCCAACCACATGGTCCAGCCCGCTCCAGGCGGCGAGGGCGCGGCCCGCGCCATGAACCTGGCCCTGGCCGATGCCGGGATCGAAAGCACGGCCGTCGACTACATCAACGCCCATGGCACCTCCACCCAGCTCAACGAGAAGCTCGAGACTCAGGCCGTGCAGCGCGTGTTTGGCGATCGGGCGAGTTCGGTCCCGATCAGCTCGACCAAGTCGATGACGGGCCACCTGCTCGGCGCGGCTGGCTCGCTCGAAGCGCTGATCACCATCGCGGCGATGAAGGATGGCCTTCTGCCGCCAACCATCAACCAGCAGACACTTGATCCCGATTGCGCGCTCGACACGATCCCAAACACCGCTCGACCGGCGGAGATCAACGTCGCGATGTCCAACTCGATGGGATTCGGGGGACATAACGTATCGCTCATCCTGGCCAGCGCCGGACGCGCCTCGTGACGGGAGAAACGGGGAGTTCCAGCGGCACCGGTTCAACTAAACGCATCGCGATCACCGGATATGGAGCCATCTCCGCGCTCGGGATCGGCGCGTCCACGCTTCGACAAGGCATGGCCGCTGGCATCTCAGGCCTGAAACCCATCGAGCGGTTCGACACCACCGGCTACGACACGCGGTTCGCCGCCGAGATCACCGGCTTCGACCCGGCGACCGTGCTGGATCGCAAGCAGGCCCGGCGGATGGACCGGTTCACGCAGTTCGCCATGATCGCCGCCCGCGAGGCGGTGTCGAAGTCTGGCCTCGATATTTCCACGAACCCCGAGGGCACCGGCGTCGTGGTCGGAAGCGCCTTCGGTGGGGTGGAGACCTTCACCAGCACCGTCGAAACACTCCTGAAGTCCGGCCCCAGGCGCATCTCGCCGTTCGCCGTGCCAATGACCATCTCCAACATGGCCCCCGGCATGATCGCGATCGATCTCGACGCGAAGGGCCCGGCGTTCGCCTATGCCTCCGCCTTTGCCAGTTCGGCCAACGCCATCGGCGAGGCGATGCGGATGATCCAGCAGGGCCGGGCCACCGCCATGATCGCGGGAGGCGCGGAAGCGCCCATCACCGGTATCATGCTGGCGGGATTCTCCGCCATGCAATCGCTGTCCGAAAACAACGACGATCCGGCCGGTTCGGTGAAACCATTCGACCTGCACCGGGACGGCTGCGCGCTCGGCGAGGGCTCGGCCATGCTGGTGCTGGAAGACTGGAACCATGCGCTGGAGCGGGGCGCGACGATCATCGCGGAGCTGGCCGGCTACGGCTCAACCGCCGACGCCTACCACGATGTGCAAATAGCGCCGGAAGGTGAGGGCCTCAGCCGCGCGATGCGGCTGGCGCTGGACGAATCGAGCCTGCGGCCGGGCGACATCGGCTACCTCAATGCCCACGGCACCGGCACGCCCATGAACGACGCCTACGAGACGACCTCGATCAAGCACGTCTTCGGCGAGGCGGCGACATCGTTGCCGATCAGTTCCACCAAATCGCGCACCGGCCACCTGCTGGGGGCGGCGGGCGCGCTGGAAGCGGTCATCTCGATCCAGGCGATGGAGGACAGCCTGTTGCCGTTCACCCTGAACCTCTCCACCCCTGACCCGGAATGCGACCTGGACTATATCCCCGGCACGCCTCGCAAGAAGGCGGTGAATGCCGTGATGTCGAACTCGATGGGATTCGGCGGGCACAACGTGAGCCTGGTATTCACCAAAGCCTGACGCGCCCGCTAGACCTGCGCCGATCGCATCGCCCGGAAGGCGAAGATCGCCGCGATCGCCGATGAGATGCCTCCGAGGTACAGGCCCCACGCCGCGCGGAACTCCTCGCGGCCGCTTGCGTCGGCGATCGAGTACCCGTTGAGGTACATCGCCGTCAGGACCACGGTAATCACGCCGGCAATGCTCGCCACCAGCGCGGTCAGCGCCTCGATATCGCCGTGACCCGGTCCGCGTCGCCACGCAATGAACATGGCGACCATCGCCACCGCCGCGCACGGTATCAGGAAGATCCCGTCGGTCTCATAGCCTGGGACGTATTCCTCCGTCAGCCGCAACGATATATACCGAATCCACGGGCCGAACACCGACGCCAGCGCGATCAGGCTCGCGACAAGCGTTCCCACCAGATCCAGGGGCCGAATCAGCGTTACCTCGACCGTTGAGTAACGGAGCGACGTGAGGTAGCTGTCGAACGCCCGGGTGTCCCCTTCGTCGCTGCCAGATCGCGTGGGGGGAGGCGCGATGTCCTTTTCGTTGGCTTCCGTGTGTTTGGCCGAATCAGACACCCCAGGGACCCTCTCGTGAAATCACGTCATCTGGCGGAAGTGATCGCCTCCGCGCCGGTGCAATTCTACGCACGCGTCACCCGGAATGCTTCCCGGACACGGCGACGCCCGGACGCGAAGGTCGCGTCCGGGCGTTGGCCAGTTTCGAGAGGGCGAACTCCCGTTAGTCCAGGTATCCCTGAAGGCGGGTGCTCGTGCCCGGGTGGCGCAGCTTGCGGAGCGCCTTCGCCTCTATCTGGCGGATTCGCTCGCGGGTGATGCCGAAGTCGCGGCCGACTTCCTCGAGCGTGCGGAAGCGGCCATCTTCCAGGCCGTACCGCAGCACGATGATCTTGCGTTCGCGGTCCGAAAGTTTGTCCAGCGCGTCGACGATCTGCGCCTTCAGCAACTGCTGGGCCGCCAGCTCGATCGGGGCGGGCATGGTGTCGTCTTCGATAAAGTCGCCGAGGAACGCATCGCCCTCGGTGCCGACCGGCGCCTCCAGCGAGACCGGGTGGCGGGCGACATCGAGCACCTGCCGAACCTTGTCGTCGGAGACGGCCATCGCGCGGGCGATCTCGACCTGGGTCGGCTCGCGCTCGAGAATCTGCTGAAGCCGGTGCGAGGTCTTCTTCACGCGGTTGATCGTTTCACCGACGTGAACCGGCAGGCGAATGGTGCGGCTCTGGTCAGAAATCGCGCGAGTGATCGCCTGGCGAATCCACCAGGTGGCGTAGGTGCTGAACTTGAAGCCGCGATGGTAGTCGAACTTGTCGGTGGCTTTCATCAGGCCGATGTTGCCTTCCTGGATCAGGTCCAGGAACGACAGGCCGCGTCCGCCGTATTTCTTGGCGACGCTCACCACCAGCCGCAGGTTGGCCTGGATCAAGTGCGCCCGGGCATCGAGCCCGTCCTGCACGTCCGCCTCCAGCGACCACTTGTCCTCGGGGCTCGTCGACCGGTCGGCCAGCCGGGCTTCGGCGGCCTTGCCGCGCTCCATCCGGGTCGCCAGCCAGACTTCCTCCTGCATGGTCAGCAGGTCGGTCTCGCCGATTTCATGAAGGTACATGCGTACCGAGTCACCCACGCCGGACACGAACGGGTCCTCGGCGGGAGCGGAGACAGCCGATTCGGCGCGCCCTCCCCGTGTGCGCGCCGCTGGTGCTGGCGTGGCGGGGGCGGCTGGCTTCTGGTCCAGCACCTCGATCCCCTGCGCCACCAGCGCGGAATACAGTTCTTCCAGCGAATCCATCTGTTCCTCGGCGTTCGGGAACATGTCGATGATCTCGTCAGAGAGCAGGTACCCCTGGTCCTTCCCCTTTTCGAGCAGACTGGCGATCATTGAGTTGACTCCACCTTGCGGGCATGCCGCGCACCCCAGCCGGGCGCGTTGCACTTAAGGAAAGATCGCGTAACCGACTATTCAGGCTCCAGCGCCTGCTGGCCAAGCGGAATCACATCAGTGGGAACACCGCCTCGACTCACTGTTTCTGGCTAAACAAATGCCCAACGCTCTACGCGTCGGGCGGCGCAATCATTGTTCTCTCGGCGTTGGACAACAGTGGCTGCGCATGTTGGCCTCGTTCTTCAGTGAGCGTCCATTACTTGCGACCAGTGTATCCCGATGCAAAGCTGGTTTCAAGCGAATGTATACAATCATCAGGTTATCGAGATTCCGGGATCGAAAAGGTGCGATGCTATACTTTTTATCGACAATCCATCAGTCATCACGCCTTTCTCCAGGAGCACCTTGCGGCATGTCCGGACATTCCAAGTGGTCAACAATCAAGCGCAAGAAGGGTGCCGCCGATGCCAAGCGCGGCCAGCTCTTCACCAAGCTCGCCCGCGAAATCACCGTGGCGGCGCGAACCGGCCTGCCTGACCCCGACGCCAATCCCCGCCTGCGGATCGCCATCCAGAAGGCCCGGGCCGAGAGCATGCCGAAGGACAACATCGACCGTGCGATCCAGCGCGCCGTCGGGAGCGGTTCGGCCGACCAGTACGAGGAGATCTATTACGAGGCCTATGGCCCGGGCGGCACCGCCATGATGATCCTCACCATGACCGACAACCGCAACCGCACCGTCGGAGAACTGCGGGCCACGCTCGTGCGGTCGGGCGGCAACCTCGGCGAGAATGGCGCCGTGAGCTGGATGTTCGACCAGATCGGCATCATCTCGATTCCCGTTGGGGACCACGACGAGGACGAACTCGCGATGGCCGCGATCGAGGCCGGCGCGTCCGACTTCGTGGTGGAAGACGGCATGGCCGAGATCCACACCGAGCCCTCCGACCTCCACAAGGTGCTGGAAGCGCTCACCACCGCCGGCTACGAGTCCGAAAACGCCGAGCTGGTGATGAAGCCGCAGACCCCGATGCAACCCGACGCCGAACAGGCGATCAAGGCCATCCGCCTGCTCGAGAAGCTGGAAGACCTCGACGACGTCCAGAACGTCTACTCCAACCTGGATATCAGCGACGAAGTAATGGCGCAGGTCTAGCCCCACCCAGCCCCCTGACATGGGCGCCACCCGCGGGTGGCGCCCATGAGTTGCGGCATCGGAGACGTATTGTGGCCAGCAAGCGACCTGTCACCCTGGGAATCGATCCCGGGACCGCGATCCTTGGCTTCGGAGTCATCGATGGCGACACTGATCCGCGCCTGATCGACGTGGGCGTGATCGAGACCGAATCCACCACCCCAATGCCCGAGCGGCTCGTCCATCTTCACGCCGAAACCGAGCGCCTGATCGAAACCTACCAGCCGGATGTCCTCGCCATCGAGCAACTCTTCTTCGCCCGCAATGTCACCACCGCCATCGCCGTCGGCCAAGCCCGTGGCGTGGTCCTGCTCGCCGCCGCCCAAGCCGGCGTCGACGTGGCCGAGTACAGCCCCTCCGAGGTGAAGTTCGCCATCTCTGGCTACGGCAAGGCGGAGAAGCGCCAGATGCAGGAGATGGTTCGCCTCATCCTCAACCTGGAATACGCGCCCCAACCGGACGATGCCGCCGACGCCCTGGCCATCGCCCTCTGCCACGCCCAGACCGCGCCGTTCAAGTCGCGAGTTGCCCAGCAGGGCACCGGTTCGTGGTCCTGACCGTGGCGACACGCACCCGTCTGGACCAGCACCTGGTCGATATCGGCCTCACGGAAACCCGTTCCCGGGCGAAGGCGCTCATCATGGCGGGAGACGTGCTGGTCAACGGCCAGCGTGAGACCCGCGCCGGTCGACCGGTCGCCGAAAACGACGAGGTAACCCTCCGCCAGAAACCGCGATTCGTCAGCCGGGGCGGCGAGAAGCTCGACCACGCGCTGGAAGCGTTCGGCATCGATGTAACGGGCATGGTCGCCGCCGACCTCGGCGCCAGCACCGGTGGGTTCACCGACTGCCTCCTTCAGCGCGACGCCAGCCGGGTGTACGCGGTGGACGTCGGCCACGGGCAACTGGACCTAAAGGTGCGCAACGACCCGCGGGTGGTGACGATCGAGAAGACCAACGCCCGCTTCCTCGAATCGCTCGATGAGCCGGTCGACATCGTCGTGATCGACGTATCGTTCATTTCGCTGGCCCTGATCTTCCCGGTCGTGGTTCGGCTGTTGAAACCTGGCGGCATTTGCGTGCCGCTGATCAAGCCCCAGTTCGAAGCCGGCCGCGATGAAATCGGCAAGGGCGGCGTCGTGCGCGACCACGCGATTCACCGGCTCGTGCTCGAACGGACCATCGCCCACGCCACGGAGAATGGACTCGCCGTCCGCGGACTGGTGGCGTCGCCGCTCCAGGGACCGGCCGGCAATGTCGAATTCCTTGCGCATCTCGCGCTGGATGGCGCGAGCGACGATATACCTCAACTGGTCAACGCCGCCCTGGCCGAGGCCGCGACCATCGGTGGGAGCACATGACACACGATCCGTTCAGCCAGCTTCGTGACGCCCTCGAGGGCAACGGCGGCGAATCCGAAAACGGCCAGTTGCGGCTCGATCCCCTACGCGCCGCCCGCACCGGTATTCCGGAGGTTGTCCTTGCCGGGCACAAGACGGTCGACGAGGTCGCCCTCTCGCTCACGCGGCTGGCTGATGCCCAGGGCCGCTCCCTGGCCTCCCGGCTCCGTCCCGACCAGGCGGCCGAACTCCCGGCGCGCATTCCCGCCGGATACACCCTCGACATCGAGCCGATCGCCGCGACCGCCATCGTGATCGCGCCCGGACGCCACAACCCGCCTTCGACAGGTGGCAGGATCGCCGTGATCGCGGCCGGAGCCTCCGACCGACCAGTCGCCCTGGAGGCATCGATCATGGCCCGCGAAATGGGCTGCGATATCCGTGTCGTCGGCGATGTCGGCGTGGCTGGCCTGCACCGGTTGATCGGCCCGCTGCGTGACGTCATGGCGTGGGGCCCGCACGCGATCGTGGTCGCGGCGGGAATGGATGGCGCGTTGCCCTCGGTCATCGCCGGACTGGTGCCCGTGCCGGTGATCGGCCTCCCGGTGAGTGTCGGCTATGGCTACGGGGGCGATGGCGTCGCCGCCCTGATGAGCATGCTCCAGTCCTGCGCGCCAGGTCTGGCGGTCGTGAACATCGACAACGGGATCGGCGCGGGCTCGATGGCCGCCCTCATCGCGAATCAGGCGGTCACGCGCTAATTCGCCCTTTTTCAGTTATCGAACACGGTACTCCAAGCCACGCTGACTCGTATCCAAGGGGAACCAACACCATCATGGGAACCGATCAAGGCACGTCCTCGCCATGCTTCATTCCAGCCGCCGCGCTGGACGCGATCGACCGCCAGGCGGACGTCATCATCCGCACCTATCTCGCGCCCGGCTATGCGCTGGCCATCTCCAACGCCACTGGTGAACGCGTGATCAGGAACTACGGATACGCGGACTTCGAGGCGAAAGCCCCGGTGGCGAACGACACCGTGTTCGAGATCGGCTCGATCGGAAAGTCCTTTACCGCGATCGTGCTCATGCAACTCGCGGCCGAAGGCCGGGTCGACCTGCACGCGCCGCTGACGGACTACCTGCCCTGGTTCCAGATCCAGACCGCCTATGCGTCGATAACGCTTCACCACCTGCTCACCCACACCGCCGGGATCACGAGCGGCCACGACCAGCTTCCCGGCGCCGCCTATGAAGTGTGGGCGCTCCGCGGGGCAAGGACCTTCGCTCCGCCGGGCGAGCAATGGGCTTATTCGAACGTCGGGTACAAGGCGCTGGGCGTCCTGCTCGAAACGCTCCTCCGGAAGCCCTATGCGGAGATCGTCGCGGAGCGCGTCCTCCAGCCGCTCGGCATGGACGACTCGTACGGCTCCATCACCTCGTCGATGCGGCCAGTGATGGCCCGGGGATACGCCCCGCTGTACGACGACCGGCCCTGGCAACCTTGGCACGGGATCGTACCCGCGACCTGGCTGGAAACCGACACCGGCGATGGCTGCATCGCGACGACCGCGTCCGACCTCGCCATTTACGCGGGCATGCTACTCGACGCCGCTAGCGGCAAGTCGACTCCGGTCCTCCCTCCAGAGCAACTCGCCACCATCCTCGCCCCGCACGCTGGAGAAACACCCGTCCCAAGCTATGGCTACGGGCTCGAAAAGTACGAGAACGAGGCCGGATTCGACCGGTTCGGTCACGCCGGCGGCATGGTTGGTTACCACTCGCAAATGTCGATCGACGTCACCAATGGCCTCACGGTGATCGTCTTCGCCAACGGACAGGGAGGAACCACCGAGCTGGCGGACTACGCTCTCGCGGCGGTGATCGCCGCGCTGAACGGCTCAGCGATCCCGGAACCGGCTCCAGCCCTCGATCCGTTCGAGATCGCTGGCTCTGAGAGCTACGCCGGCACCTGGCGCACCGGAGACACCACGCTGGACATCGTCGCTGGGGATTCCTCCCTCACGCTGGTGACGGGCGACCGGCGGATCCCATTACAACGACCCATTTCTCGCCGGGTTCCGGATACCTTCCTCGCCGATGACCCGGGCTGGGATTCGTTCGCGCTCGAGTTCGTCCGGGAACCGGCGCAAGACGATGAGATGTCCGCCTCCGAACAAGCCGTGATCAGGCTGCACCACGGTCCTGTCACCTACCACCGCGAGGGCGAGGCACCAGCCGAAACCGCCGCCTATCCGGAGGAGCGGGACTCGTTCGTCGGGCACTACAGGTCGTACAACCCCTGGAACTCCAACTTCCGGATCATGATCCGCGACGGAAGGCTGACACTGCTGTCCTCCTACGGCGGCGCCACGGAATTGATTCCCGATGGCAACGGGTTCCGTTACGGGTTCCGGGGAAGCACTCCATCGGAGTACGTCGAGTTCGATGCCATCGTGAATGGCAAGGCACAACTCGCCCGCTCCGATGTCGGAGAGGAATTCGCCCGCCACTTCGTGCCGTAGAGACACGACGGAGGCGATGGTCGCTTGGCGTCTTCGCCCGCGACCTGCCAACCCTGTCGTAGGGGTGGATCCCCGGGAAATGGACGGCGGTTTCATTCGCGTACGGAGGGTGTCGACCCGCCACACTCGCGCCAATGCCCGTTCCACGGTCGACACGGGGTCGACCGCTACATACCGACGATCCCGGGGACCGTCGCTATCACTGGCCGCGCTCGTGTTCGAGCAGCGCCAGCAGCAACTGCGAGCCACGCTGGGGCGAGATTGCCCGGGCCATGATCTCGTCGACCATCATCGCGAACAGGCCGGTGCCAGACGGGTCGGACATCCGCTTCATCAGGTCATGCTGTACCCGCGCCGAGAGCTGGGTCGCGGCGAGTCGCCGGAGACGCGCCTCTCGCTCGCCGGATTCCTCGAGCCACGCCTTGTGCCGCTCGACCTCGGTGACAAGTTCGTCCACGCCCTCTCCCGCGATGGCGCTGGTCTTCACCACCGGCGCCTGCCACCCCTCGGGCGCCTCGCCGCTGAAGGTCAGCGTCTGCAATCGCCGCAGGTCGCGGGCCAGATCGTTCGCCTCCGGCCTGTCGGCCTTGGTGACGACCATGATGTCGCCGATTTCGACCGCTCCGGCCTTCAGGGTCTGAATGCTGTCGCCCATTCCCGGGGCTTGCACCAGCAGGGTGGTCAGCGCCAGTTCGGCGATGGCCACCTCGTCCTGACCGGTGCCAACGGTTTCGATGATGATCGGATCGAACCCGGCCGCGTCGAACACCGTCGTCGCCGCCAGTGTGTTCTGGGCCAACCCGCCACCGAACCGGCGCGAGGCCATGCTGCGCACGAAGACATCCGGATCGGCATGCCACTCCAGCATCCGGATTCGATCTCCAAGCGTGGCCCCACCCGTGATCGGGCTCGACGGATCGATCGCGATCACCGCGACCCGGTTCCCCCTGGCTCGGTAACTACGGATGAGTTCGTTGACCAGGGTCGACTTGCCGCCTCCGGGTGGGCCGGTCACCCCGATCAGGTGAGCCTTGCCGGAGTGGGGGAGGAGGTTCTCCAGCGCCTCGCGGCCGATGTCATCGTCGTTCTCGACCCGCGTCAGCAGGCGGGCGATCGCCTGGGGCTCGCCATCGAGCACCCGCGCGGAAAGGCTGGTCTTTTTGGCATGGTCCGCCATGGTTCAGGCCGTATCCTCGCGCACCGGCGCGTTGTCGCGAATGAAGTCGATCGCGGTGTGGAGCGGGGTGCCAGGGCCAAACACCGCCGCGATGCCCATTTCCAGCACCCGCGGCACGTCGTCGTCGGGAATCGTGCCGCCAGCCACCACCAGCGCGTCGTCGCGGCCGACCTTGCGCAACTCCTCCATGATCGCCGGGAACAGCGACATGTGGGCGCCGGAGAGGATGGACAGCCCGACGACATCGACGTCCTCCTGCAGGGCGGCGTTCGCGATCATCTCCGGGGTCTGGAACAACCCGGTGTAGATCACTTCGAACCCGGCATCGCGAAACGCTCGTGCCAGCACCTTCGCGCCACGGTCGTGTCCGTCCAGTCCTGGCTTGGCGACCAGCACGCGTATCGACCGGCCTGCTCCCTGTTCCGAACCCTGCATCCCGCTACCTCGCGTCATATGTATGGAAACCCTGGCCCGACTTCCGGCCAAGTTGTCCCGCCGCCACCATGCGCCGAAGCAACGGCGCCGGGCGGTACTTGTCGTCGCCGAAATCGTGATGCAACACCTCCATGATATGGAGGCACACATCGAGTCCGATCAGGTCGGCCAGCGCCAGCGGCCCCATCGGATGGGACGCGCCAAGCTTCATCGCCGCGTCGATGTCGTCAACGGTCGCGATGCCTTCATCCAGGCAGAAGATCGCCTCGTTGACCATCGGAATCAGCAGCCGGTTCGTGAGAAAGCCCGGCGAATCCGAGACCTCGACCGGGCTCTTGCCCATCCTCCGGGCGACGTCGATCACGGTCGCGGCCGTTTCCGCCGAGGTTTGCAGGCCACGGATCACCTCGACCAGCGCCAGCACCGGCACCGGGTTGAAGAAGTGCATGCCCACCACCCGACTCGGGTCGGACACGCTCGCGCCCAGTCCCGAAATCGGAATCGACGATGTGTTGCTGGCGAGGATCGTGCCCGGACGCGTGATGTCGGCGACCTCGCGAAACACTTCCGCCTTGGTGTCGAAGACCTCGGTCACCGCTTCGATCACCAGGTCGCAGCCAGAGACGTGGGCGAGCTTGGTCGAACCCTCGATCCGGCCCAGCACGGCTTCTCGTTCGGCGTCGTCCAGCTTCTGCCTGGCCACCAGCTTGTCGAGGCCGCTGGATATCGCGTCGAGCCCGCGATCGAGCCAGGACTCCGCCTGGTCGACCAGCACCACCTCGAACCCAGCCTGGGCCGCCACCTGGGCGATGCCGCTGCCCATGGTACCCGCGCCGATCACGCCAATCGTCGATACATCACTCACGAAAACTGTCCCATCCTGTAGTCGTCTCATTATTGGGAGGACGTGGTCGCCACCCGGCCCGCGAAGGGCTGGTTCGCCGGGTCGTTGGCGATGTTCATCGCTTCGATCGCGCCCCGCTCCAGCCAAAGCCGCGCGACATCGGCGGCGGCCTCGATCACCTTCGGCAGGTCCGCCTCCTCTTCCTTCGAGAATCGCGAGAGCACGTGGGAAATCGTCGCGCTTCGGCCGCGCCCGATTCCAACGCGGAGCCGCGGAATGTCCTGCGTGCCAAGCAGGTTGATGATCGACTTCATGCCGTTGTGCCCACCGGCGCTGCCCCGAGCCCGCAACCGAATCTCCCCGAAGGGGATGTCGAGGTCGTCCAGCACCACAAGCACCTGGTCCAGCGGCGTCTTGTACCACTGCACGGCCTCGCGCACGGTGATCCCGCTGTCGTTCATGTACGTCTGGGGCTGGATCAGCACCAGCCGCCCGTCGCCGACGCGGGCCTCGGAGACCTCGCCGCGGAAGCGCTTGCGGGATTCGGGAGCGTTCAGTTGTCGCGCGAGCTCGTCCACCACGAAGAAGCCCGCGTTGTGTCGCGTGTTCGCGTATTTCGGACCGGGATTGCCCAGGCCCACGATGAGCCGGGTGTTGCTGGCTGCCGCCATATCAGGAATGTCCTCGAAGTCTTGGTCGGGGGTTGATTCGCCACCGGCGAACAACGATTTCAGGAAGCGCATGGGAGACGGGCCGCCGCTCGACCGGCTGCGCGGGACGCTGGATTTCCCGCCCGACCGGCCAGTATCGCCCTCCAACGCAGGGCGGGTAGCCGTATACTGCAGGGAACATTGTGCCACGGTGGCCGGGGCAATCGCCGTTGCCGCCCGATTCTGGCAGCCGCCCGCCGCCGCTCGTGAAAGATTCCAGGTAACGCCACATGAACATCATGGGAATCGGTACACAGGAAATGATGGTCATCGCGGTCATCGCATTGCTCGTGTTTGGCCCTGGCAAGTTGCCCGAGGTGATGGGCCAGGCCGGCAAGCTGGTTCGCGACTTCCGCAAGATGTCCGCCGAACTGAGCGGCGAGTTCGAGAAGACCATCGCCGAGGCCCGTGACGCCACCAGCGGTCTCACCGCCGAACTTGGCGGCATGTCCAAGGAAGTCAACTCCATCACCAACAGCGTGAAGAAGGATCTCGGGGTGAAGGGTTCGTCCGCCTCGAAGGCGAAGACGAACGGCTCGAAGACCACCACTTCGTCGAAGTCCACGGCCAGCAAGAGCACCACCGCCAGCAAGAGCACGGCCTCGAAGTCGACCAGCTCCTCCACGAGCAAGATCGGTGGCAAGCCGGGAGCGTCCACGTCGAAGAGCACGGCCAGCAAGTCCACCACCAGCACCGTGGCCAAGAAGCCGCCCGTGCCGGTCGCCACCCGCGAGGACCCGACGGCCGATGTCTTCCTGTTCGAGCCGAAGCCGGTCGAGCGGCCGAAGCGCACGCGCAAGGCCGTTCCATCCGTGATCGCGGACAAGACCCCACGCATCGATGAAATCGCCAGCACCGAGCTCGAAGCCATGCTCGGCTCCGACAACGAAGCCACCGAAGCCGTTCCCACCGATGCCATCAGCCGGGCGCGGCAGCGACGCCGCAACGCGGGATACGCCCGCGCCTCGGCCTAGCGAGTCGTAATGTCACGGATGCCCGCACAATCCGCCCCGCCGGAATCGCCATCCCGGCGGGAAACCCCGCTCGCCACCAGCGAATCCGCCGGTGGCCGTTTCCGGTTCGACCTCCTCACTGAAGACGCCTCCACGCTTGCCCGCCGCGCGCGCATCCAGACCAGCCTTGGGGTCATCCAGACCCCGGTGTTCATGCCGGTCGGCACCCAGGCGACGGTCAAGACGCTCGACCCAATCGAGGTCCGAGAAACGGGCGCGCAAATCATCCTCGCCAATACCTATCACCTGATGCTGCGGCCCGGGGTGGACCTGTTGAAGGAAGCCGGTGGCCTGCACCGGTTCATGGGCTGGGATGGTCCGATCCTCACCGATAGTGGGGGATTCCAAGTATTCAGCCTGGCCGCCAACAACAAGGTGACCGAGGAAGGCGTGACGTTCGCCTCGCACATCGACGGCGCCCGCTGGACCATGACCCCGGAATCCGTGGTCGACCTCCAGCTTGGTTACGGCTCGGACATCATGATGCAGCTCGACCACGTGCTCGGGTTACCCGCCGAACGGCATGCCATCGAGGACGCTACCGATCGCAGCGCTCGCTGGCTCGAACGGGCCGTTGTTGCGTACAACGACCGTACCGATGGCGGGAACTCCCGCTCGGTGCTTTTCGGCATCCAGCAGGGCGGCATGGACGCCGATCTCCGCATCCGCAGCGCCCGCCAGGTCTCGGACGCCGATGTCGCTGGCTGCGCCGTCGGCGGTTTGAGCGTCGGCGAGCCCAAGCCAGTGATGGCCGAAATGCTTGAAGTCTCCACGCCCCACCTGCCGCGCAACAAACCGCGCTACCTGATGGGCGTCGGCTCCCCCGAGGACCTCTGGCACGGCGTGGCCCGCGGGATCGACATGTTCGACTGCGTCCTCCCCACCCGGGCCGCGCGGAACGGCGCGCTCTACACCCCGGATGGTCGCATCACCATCACCAACGCCCGGTACAAGGGCCAACACACGCCGGTCGACGAAACCTGTGACTGCGCCGCTTGCACCCGGTTCACCGCCGCCTACATTCATCACCTGTTCCGCGCCGGCGAGGTATTCGGCCTGCGACTGGCCTCGGCGCACAACCTGCGCTTCCTGGCACGCCAGATGGAGGAAATCCGGGACGCGCTCGACAGCGGGACGTTCGCGTCCGCGCTCGCCCGGTTCGACGAGCGTTACCAGCCGGTCGCGTCCCGTGGCCGGGCCAGCCACCCGGTCAACCTGCGATCCAGCGAAGAGGTGGCAATCCCATGACGGAACGGAAACCACGTCGCTTCTGGGCCGAGCCTGAACTCGAAACCCGGGAAGGCGAGGGCTGGTACCAGCCCCAGTTCGACCCGGAGCGCGAGGGCGCGATCGCGGTTGGCATCGACATCATCGAGATCGCCCGCATCCAGCGCACCTACAACGACTTTGGCGAACGCTTCCTGCGCCGCGTGTTCACCGAACGCGAGCGGGAACGCTACCGGGGCCGCGTCAACGAACTCGCCGCCCGGTTCGCCGCCAAGGAAGCGACCTCCAAGGCGCTCGGAACGGGGATCGTCGGCATTCGCTGGCGCGAAATGGAAGTGCTGCCAAACCGCCGGGGCAAGCCGGTGCTGATCCTGCATGGCCGGGCCGCCGAGCGTGCCCAGCATCTGGGCCTAACCGACTTCAGCGTGTCGCTGACCCACTCGCGAACGGACGCGATGGCGTTCGTCGTCGCCGTCAATCGCGCACCGGGGGCCACTACCGCCGCGCTCGCCGCCACGGAAGGGCTGGCGACACGGACCAAGCCAGAATCCGACACCACCGAATGACATTTCGAATCGATGAGACAACGAGGCATGACCGCAAATGGTTGACGTAACACGCACAACAATCGATGAGACCATGGCTCGCGATCTGCTTCCGGAGCGCGACCTGGCCGCCCACAAATGGGGGGTCGGCGGCGTGATCGTCGTCGCCGGGTCCCCCGCCTATCCAGGAGCCGCGATGCTCGCCAGCCGGGCGGCGGGGCGGGCGGGGGCGGGCATCGTCCATCTCGCCACCAGCCGGAGCGTGATCGGCATGATCGCCTCCGGTATCCCCGAAGTCGCCTACATCCCGCTGCCAGAGACCGAATCGTCCAGCGGCGCCCGGCGCGCGACCGAACTCATCCGCGAGCACCTCGACCGCACCAACGCCCTCGTGATCGGCCCGGGCCTGGGCGCGGACGAGGCGAGCGACACGCTGCTGGCCAGTCTCTTCGGATTCGGCGGCCGGGCGGAAGCCGTTCGTCGCCGGATGGGCTTCGGCGCGGACACCACCGTTGCCTCCAGCAATGACGACGTCGCGGCGACCTCGATCCTCACGGAGAGCGAGGCCAACGTGGTGCTCGACGCCGATGGGTTGAACTGGCTCGCCCGGCAGGAACGCTGGTGGGAGTCGCTGCCAGCCCAGCGACTCGTCCTCACGCCGCATCCGGGAGAAATGGCCCGCCTGCTCAACCGTCCGGTGGAAGAGGTCACGGCCGATCCCGTCGCCATCACCCATGAGGCGGCCAGCACCTGGCAACAAACAGTCCTGCTCAAGGGCGGGAACGCCGTGGTCTCCAATGGCGAGACCACAATCGTGGCCGATCTCGCCGCGGCCTCGCTGGCCACGGCTGGATCTGGCGACGTGCTGGCCGGGGTCATCGGCGGCCTGGCCGCCCAGACACGCTCGCTGCTCGATTCGGCGGCGCTCGCGATCTACGTCGGTCCTCGCGCCGCGCTCCGCGTGGAAGACCGTTTCGGCATGCTCGGCGTCGTGGCGTCCGACCTGCCAGACGCCATCGCCAACGAAATCTCGCTGCTGGCCAGCTAGGCCGGCGAACCAGGCACACACCAGCTTCACGAGGGAGTCATCATGTCTTCGAACGATCGATCCAGCGAGGGTCAGGGAACGGATCCGCTGGTTACCCGGATCATGCGGAGCGACGTACCAACCGTCGGGCCGGACACCACGATCGGGGAAACGGCGAAAGTCCTCGTCGACTACCAGGTTCCAGGTGTCGCCGTTGTCGAGAACAACAAGATCATCGGCATTGTCACCGAGGCCGACCTGATCGCGCGTGAGGCCGATGTCGACATCCCCACGCCGGTCCCGTTCCTGGACGCGATCTTCATCGCCGACGCCGGGCCGCAGTTCGAGGAAGAGATGCGCAAGGTGACGGCCGTCAACGCCCGGCAGCTGATGACCTCGCCCGTGATCAGCATCCGCGACAGCGCCACCCTCACCGAAGTCGCCACCCTGATGGTGGACCGGCGCATCAACCCGATTCCGGTATTGAACGATGACCTGATGGTGGTGGGTATCGTCTCTCGCTCGGATCTTGTCAGGATTATCTCGGCCCTGGAAAACCAGGGGTAGGAAACAGGCGGCACAGCATGAACTCGCGGTTGGCGACGGCGCCACACAAAGCCGCGCTCGACTGGGGCGGTCGCCCGGTCGTCGCGATTGTCGATCTTGATGTCTACGAGCGGAACATTCGCGCCCTGCTGGATATGATCGGCCCGGATGTTCGCCTCCTGGCGGTGGTCAAGGCCAACGCCTACGGTCACGAGGCGGTGCCGATCGCCAAGGCGGCCATAAGGGCCGGCGCGACGTCGCTTGGCGTCGCCACGGTGGACGAGGGGGCCCAACTCCGGAAGGCCGGAATCAAGGATGTACCCATCCTCGTGTTCGGGGCGATTGGCCGCGCCGAACGGGGTAGGGCGATCGGCAACCGGCTGGGCATCGTGATCGCCGAGGCCGGTTTCGCACGGGGGCTGGCCGCGGAAGCGAAGGCGAGCCTGACGAAGGAGCCGGTTTCCGTCCATATCAAGATCGACACCGGCATGCGCCGCTTCGGGGCCGCGCCAGGCGAGGTGGTCGAGCTGGCGAAGGTCGTCACCAGCCTGCCGCAGCTCCGGCTGGACGGCATCTTGACTCATCACGCCTCGGCCGACGCCCACGATCCCGCCTTCACGCACCAGCAGGTGGCGGTGTTCGACCAGTGCATCGCCGATCTCCGGGAAGCCGGGATCGACATTCCCATCCAGCACGTCGCCAACAGCGCCACCACGTTGCGATTCCCGGAGTATCACAAGGACCAGGTGCGCAGCGGAATCGCCACCCATGGGCTGGATCCCGATCCGGAGATGCCCCTGGGCGACGCATTCCAGCCGACCACGACGATTCACGGCCGGATCGCCCGCGTCTTCGCCCTCGCGCCGGGCGACACCGTCGGCTACGGCGGCACGTATGCGGTGGACACGCCTGGTCGCGCGGCCCTGGTGTCGCTGGGCTACGCCGATGGCTACCGCCGCACGCTCTCCAATGTTGGCTACATGGCGATTCGCGGGCAGCGGGCCGATGTCATTGGCCGGGTGAGCATGGACCAGACCGTGATCCGGGTACCGGACGGCCTCGACATCGACGAGGGCGAGCCGGTGATCATCGTCGGCGACGGAACCGAGGCGACGGCGGGCGCCCCGACATTCAACGAACTCGCCGTCATGTCTGGCGGAATCGCCCACGACTTCATCGTCGGCCTGGCCGCCCGCCTTCCCAAGCTCTTCACCCGGAACGGTGAAGTGGTCGGTATCTCGGATCTCTCAGGCTACCGCGACCTGATATAGTCGTCGGTAGGTGGATTTCGAATCGATCACAAAGGAAGACACCTATGGTTGGCTCGCACCGCTAGCCGAATCGTTGAGTTCGTTTTTGAAACTAACGAATACCCAACAGACAAGAATCCATGCGATTAAGCAACCGAGGTTTGCCACGGTCCTGACCGGGTTTCCGTCCACATACAAAGCGAAGCTACTATGCTCTGAGAGGTACCCGAACAAAACGAGCGGGCCTAACACCACTTGGACACCAGCCTCGTACAGGCTCTAAAGCAATCCTACAGAAGCGTCATGTCCCACTAGAGGAAATTGTTGCCGGGAGACAAATTGCAGCGGAATAGTCGATAGCAAACAAGTATAGATGAGTGCTACTAACGCAAATACATTTTCTATTCCTCTTGGGCGCTGGTTCGGAGCATCGTACGGCACAACTCTCAAGCGATGATAGAACGATGTCCATGATCCCATCTGTAGTCCAGCCACCCACAACTCGATGCAAATGGCGAAAAGAGCGAGTAGCTGCACAAACGCACATAAAATAACTACCCACTTGGTGAGCCCGTTCAAGGGATTTCGACCAAGAAGCACAATAAAGGGCGAGATCCAAAGCAATGCAATCCAATATTGCCAAAGGGTCAGTCGAACTACTTGGATAACCAAGCTTTGGCGCGTCCGTCCACAATCCTCCAGGACCTTTATCCAGCGGTGCGTCTTATAGGATTTGACTCCAAAAAACAAGAATGGGAGCTTTCCTCCACCGTGGCGATCAAAGGAATCCGCCACAGCGATCGGATTATCGAGGCTCACTTGTTTATTGTTGACTTCGGCGATCCATCCACTTCCGCGCGCCCAAACCCAAATCGAGCTTGCTAGAAGATGTTCTAATCGAAGCAATAGGTAAACGAAAAGCACAATACTGGCCCCAGTCACCATAGCGGACTCCTATAATCAAGATTACGAAAACCCTGCGATGATCAACGCCACGGCACTTTCACCTCATTCGGGTAAAGTAACGTTTCGCAAGTCACTCAATTTTAGCCTGCATCTCTACCGGCGACCGGATCGTAAATTTCTAGACCGATGCACTTACTGCGACCATCAACAAACAGATGTCTACGGAGGTCTGCTCCGTTGCAAAGTTGGATCACCCGTGACGCGGCACGATCATGAAGCCATCTCGTGGTTCAGGGCGTTGGTCCGGCGGTCAAACGGTGGGTCGGATTCGCGACCTTCGGAGGATAACTAGAAACTCGGACGCACCCTTACCGCCAGCTTGCGACTGCCCCGGGATACACCATCGGGACGGCACTCAGGTCCCACGCGCGACATTCCACTGGCGACGATCGCCCGCCTACTCCTCGATGCCCTTGGCAAAGCCAGCAAGAGGCTGCAGGAAGACCCGGCCGGGAACGCTGAGTGTCGCCTTCGCTTCGTCGCTCGGCGCGCCCAGCACGGTAAACCGCGCCGGCTCCACAAGGTCCAGGAACCGCGCGGCGAACTTCGCGTGAAAGGCGTCCGAATGCGCCAGCACCGCGGCCGAATCCGCGTAACGCTCGTACAGGATGACGACGCTTTCGTCGTCACTGACGAACCACTCGTAGGCCACCGCGCCGGGTTCGGCACGGGTGGATTCCACCATCTCCTCCATCAAGGTTCGGAGAGCGTCGATCTTGCCGGGCTTGACCGCGACCTCGAAGACCCACGACACATGATCGGTCATGTCGTTACCTCCTCGCTGTTCGGCTAGTCGCCCACGCACGGATGGGCGATCGAACCACCGTCCTTAATGGCCGTCGACGGGTGACGGATCGGACGGTCGGGGGCACAGCTAACCAGACATCGCTCGAGCCCGTCAACCGGATCACTTACGTCATTGGGGGTGGGGAGCAGCCGAGGCCAGACATCAATTGGTGGCTTTCAGATCATCTCCTGTCAGGGCCGCGCCAGAAGATCCGAATAACCGATGACGCCCTCGTGCACGACGGTCTCGCCTTCGGAAGTGATGACCGGGTTGGCGGCGGCCCAGTCGGCCACGGCCTTGTTCCCGGCCTCCAACTGTTCAGCCGTTTCCCAGACGTTGAAGGAGATGCGTCCGTCGGAGGTATGCATCCAGCAGTACAGAACGAAGCCGTCCATCGCCGCCTGGATGGGACCGAATCCTTCGGACGCGGATCGAATCACGCCTTCGATGTCGGTATCGGGCGCGTTGCGCCGGTGCCGCATGGTGATGTGACAGCCGTGCAGCAGTGGGGGCAGTTCGGAGAGCGGTCGGTCCGTGAGTTGGTAGATTCGCACCTCACCCTGCTCGGCGATGGGGGTTTCTGGCGCCAGCCGTGGATCCATCCCTTCGACATAGGAGTTAGCCACGGTCGTCGCCGCGTCGGCGGCGGAGGCATCCTCAAGCAGGGTGAGATTGATGGTATTGCTGGGGTCCGCGCCATCAAACGCGAAGATGTATCCGAAATACCCGGACACCGCGGCGGTCGGTGGCAGGAACCGGAACATGACGTCGGGATAGACCGCCTGAGCCAGGTCAGGGGAGCCATGGATCCTCACCCGGGCAATGGCAAACCCGGGGCTATCGACTCCCGCCGTGTCGGGGGTTGAGATCGCAACTGGATCCGGCGTGGCCTCCTGGGCCAGTGCGGAAAATCCAGTCATACCTGGCACCGTACCCGCCGCGAGCGCCGTACCGAGCAAACGCCGTCTGGTCACATGCATGGTTACTCTCCTTAGGATCGGATTACATGGTGTATTCCCATGTCGCCACTTTGCCTTCGGCGACCCCTGTCGTCAATGACGAGGGCCGTCCAATCACGTGGCGGTAACCCTTTGGGAAGAACCAGAACCTGCGGCGCCCGGTCTCCGGCTGTGGAGGGGAGCCGTTGTCATCTCCGTTGCGAGGTTTCGCCGGATCGCGTGGGCCCCGAAGTTCCACCCCCGCAACCGCGAAATGGTTGGCTTCTCCAACGACACCGCGCCGATCGGCTAGACCATCCTCGGCTGAACCGCTTCGCGCGGCACGGAGTCACTCGGCACCGCGCCTGGCATATCGTTGAGCGCTTCGAACCCGGGTACAGGCTGGCCAACACTGTGGCGATAGGTGGCCGTGCAGTAGATCGTGCCCACCGCCGACCCGGTTATGACCAGGAAGATGAACACCGCCACCCACAGCACGGCCATCGCCATGGTCGCGGGATCATAATTCAGCAATGCCACCAGGATCAGGAGGCCCAGTCCGCCAACGAACGTAAGGATCAGAACGCTCCGCCTGGCGACCTCGACTCCCGTTCCGCCGACGAACCGGTCGCTCCAGACCGAACGCAACAGCGCCTCGCTCCTGTGCAGGGCGGGACGCGCTCCCAGCCCTTCCACCGCGATGACCGGCGCGCCGAGGAAGGTGGCCAACGACCACGCGCCCGGCTCCGGCAGCGAGCGAATCCCAACCCTCCACGACACCCAGTGGATCACCCTGATTGGAATCGACACCAGGTCCGACGCCAGCACCGCGTAGACAACGATCGCCGGGAACCGGCGCACGGCGACACGCCACCCGTTCAGCCGCCACCGCTGAGGGCCGTCGAGCCGCGCGACAGCGTCCACCACCAGCATCACGTTGAAGAACTGGATGGTGGCACACGTGGCGAAGTAGAGGATGAGGAATCCAAGGATGCCCTGTGGAGTAACGGCGAACATCGCGTTCTCCTCGGCGAGCCGGGCCCGCACAAGGGCGAGCGGCACGTAGCCGGCGATGAGCGAGACCGCGAGGCCGGAGAGCAGCGGGTAGAGGAGGAGCATCCGATAGCGGAGCAGGAACAACCAACTGGCGCGAACCAGTCTCGAATTGCGTTGCACGCGCTGTTTCATCGAATGTGCCCTGTCAAAACTCCGGCGCGGTCAGGCCAACCGTGGAATCGGTTGGTTGCCGAAAGGCTGGCGGCCCGCGCTGATCTGTGGAACCCCGTCGCCGTATTGTTGGCCCCCCGCCTGCCCATGTCAATCACTACCCGCGTCCATTGGGGAAGCTCGTTCGCCGCTCGGTGACACATAGCCTTCGTCTTCGCCGGGGGGCTCCCAGAACGGAAGGTAATGGTCGAGGAGCGCGTCGCTGATTCGAAAGGAGTCCATCGGCGGGTCGACGCTTCTCCGCGCGACCGGCTCCCGGATCGTTTCGATCGGGGTATCGAAGTAGTAGAGCACCGCTTCGGCGCCCATTCCCTCGATCCGCCTCTTCATCGCGGTCCGCTCGTCCCTGGACCAGAACCCTTCGTCGAGGATGACATCGATTCCCTTCGCGACGAGTTCGAACGCGACATCCCGCGACAGCTCGACAATCATGTGGTCGTGGTCCGCGTATCCCTCGATGGTGGGATCATTGCCGATCAGCCTGATCAGCCACTCGTCCTTGGTGATCCGAACCGCACCGGTGCGTGATTCGAGCTCCCGGGCGAACGTGGTCTTCCCGGCGCCAATGAACCCGCAGAGGAGATGGACGGTGGGCTTGCTTTTCATCGTCACACTATAGCGACCCTGAATCCCCATGGTGCATGACAGGGCGATCGGCCGCCCGTGCAACGCAGGTTTTCCAGACACCAAAACGGCTGGCGAGAATGCTCACCAGCCGCTTTGCTCCATCCGAATTGCAGTATTTCCGGACCGACTGCTTCCCGCCGCCGCCGGAGAGTCGTCGCGCTAGAACTCGCTCGCGCTCGCCACCCGCTTCAGGTTCTCGATATCCCGCCGCACCACGAAGGTCCGGCCGCTCATGTCGTCTCGCACGTAGTTCAGCGAGCGATCGTCCATCCATCGATAGATGGTGGGGCGGGTCACGCCCAGTTGCTGCGCCGCGTTCCCGATGCTCACCAGTTCACTGGGGTCATAGGCCCTGTACTTCGCCAGCGCCAGCATCCGGCCCAGATCGGTGTCCCAGAATGCGCGCGGCACGGAATAGTCCTCCGCGGCGACAGGCCAGAACAACAACTGAACGACCGAATCAATGGCCTCCAGCACAAGTTCCTTGTCTTCCCGGGTATGGCCACGTGCCAACCGGGCGAGGCGAAGAAGATCCTGGCCAAACGGTCCACTGCGAAGCTGGTCCAAGGTCAACGGCCGGAATGACTCAGGGTAAAGCTGGGTCACCAGTCGATGATGATGGCTGTAAACCAGTTGCAGCGCGTTGTCCATGACCTCCTGGTAGTCTCGGGACTCGGACTCCACGACGACTCCTTTCAGTCCGAAAGTTGCTCCACACAACCTCGAGTTGCCTTCACAGGCGAGGTGTACGCATCACACTGTACGGTCGGATTGTACGTTGCCAGCGATCACGTGTCAATGATGAACGTACCGTTCCGACAGTGTGACTGTCAGTCACTGAAAGGGTCATTATCCGCATGGAATCGGGCAATCCGCGATCCGCTAACGACAGCGACGCGCCAGCATCGGCGCGTCGCTCCAACGTGGACGTTTGCGGTGACGTTGAGATCAGCCGCCCGTCGTCATTCCCCGGATCGCGAGGCCAAAGATGAACAGTGCCACCAGGCTGTACAGCAGCAACCCCTGGCGAGGTGCCTTGTCACGCACGTAGGACCACACGAACGGCAGCACCAGCGCGGCGGTGAAGCCATAGAGGATGTGGATCGTGTCCTCGGGCCGGTCTCCCCAGACAAAAAGCACCATCCCCAGTAGCCCCTGCACCACCACCAGGCCCTGGCCAATCAGGAGCATGCCGGCGACGGCGCCACCGAGCACGCCGCCACGGGCGAATTCGATTAGTCCCCAGGCACCCGCCACCAGAAAGAACAACATAACCGTCGTTGCCAGGCGATCGTGAAACAGTTCAACTACAGTCATCCAGCGATACGCTCCCGCCCGTGGTCATCCATACACATTGACCGGAGTATAGCCAACCGGCCCACGCTCCCCGGCCATTCCCGCGCATCGGTTCCCGGCTTCCCCCGCTTACAACAGCGCCTCGATGCCAAGCTGGCGGACCGGAAGTTTCGGAACCGCGGGAGCCCAGGCGGCCGTGTCCCGCTCGCTGGCCCCGGGCGACCAGAGTGGCCCGGGCGAGGTGCGCGGCAACGCGGTCACCGTCGAGCCGACCCCACGGTCCCGAAGCGCCTCGCGCGTCTCTCGTTCGGCGACCGCCGGCTCGTTGTTGGTATTGGAAAGATGCGCCAGCCAAATCTCCGGCTCCCGCCTGGCCGTCGCCAGGGTCGTGGCCAGCGATGTCGCGCACATCTCGTTGGAAAGGTGCCCCGCGTCGCTGGCGACCCTGCGCTTCAGGTGCATGGGGTAGGGGCCACGCTGGAGCATCTCCAGGTCATGGTTCGATTCCAGCACCACTAGGTCGCTGGCGGCGATTGGATCGACCAATCGGTCGTGCCACGAGCCCAGGTCGGTGAAGATCGAGATTCTGGCGGTCGGTGTCTCCAGCAGGTACCCGCACGGCTCGGCCGCGTCGTGCTTCACCATCACCGCCCACACCGCGATTTCGCCGACCTGAAGCGACCGGTGGTACTCGATCTGCTCCCACTGCGGGGGAGGAATGTTCCCGCGGCGACACGTGCCCAGCGTCGAAACGATCGGAACATCCGTCCCGGTCACGCAGGAGAGGGTACGGATGTGATCCGTGTGCTCGTGCGTGATCAGCACGGCGTCGAGATCGCCGATGGCCAGGCCGCGCTCGCCGAGGCCCTTCCGGATCGTGCGAATGCCCACGCCGCAATCGAGCATGAGGCTGGTTTCACCAGACGTAACAAGGAAAGCATTGCCGGAACTGCCACTGCCAAGGCTCTGGACGGTCACGCCTGGACCGGCGGTGGGAGGTATCGATTGGTTCATGTGGGTCAAGCTGCACCTGGAACGAAGCGCGGGCCGCGCGGGCGAAGTCGATCCATCCAGTGTAGACGACAGCCACTGGAGTCTCGCCGCACAAACCTGTTCATCTGGCTGGCTGCTTTCACCCCGCCATGGCCCGCTCAAACCCGCTCCGGGGTGATCTCAGCCCGTATCACGCCGTCCCGTTCGAGCTCGGCGAGCACCGGGTCCAGGATTGCGATGTCCGGAGTCGTCGTATCCACCACGATATGCACCGCGCCTTCCGGAACCGCGGGCGGGTCCAACGTGACGCGTGCCCGTTGCTGGCGATGGATCTCCACCCCCGCGTCCGATACCGAGTCGTCCCGAGCCGAACGTGCTTCCAGCCGCCGTATCACGACATCTTCGTCGGTCACCGTTTCAAGGAGCACGAATGGCACGCCGCGCTCTCGCGCCAGGTCCGACGCCCGACTTCGCAGTCCGGAATCCAGAAAGGTCGCGTCGAGCAGGACCGCGCGTCCTTCTCCCAATACGTCGCCGCCACGCCGATACATCTCCGCATAGGTTCGCTCGGTCCAGTCGCTCCCATAGATCCCGGCGCCAACTCCAGCCCTGGATGTTGTCTCGATCCCAGCGAGTTCCTTTCGCACCACATCCGAGGCGATCACCTGGATGCCGATCGCGGCGGCCAGCGCATTCGCCACGGTCGACTTGCCGGTTCCGCTGAGGCCACTCGTACAGATCAGGGTGGGCCTTACCGCCAACACCTGAGCGCTCGCCTGGGCCATGTACTCCAGCGCCTCCACCGCGTGTTCGTTGGCGCCGCCTCCCTCGACCTGCGCGTCGCGGATAAGCGCGACCTTCGCCCGCACCAACGCCCGGTGCGCCCAGTAGAGGCGAAGCACGTCGTCGGGCAGGTCGAACCCGGCCTCCCGATAGCGTCGAACCAGGTCGGTCGCGGCGGCGCCCGCGCCGAGCCGTCGCAGATCCATCAACAGGAACGCCAGGTCGCTCGCCACGTCCGCGCACCGGAGGTCCGCGTTGAACTCGACACAGTCGAAGACCTGCACGCCGCCCGGCTCGATGCAGATGTGATCGCAGCGCAAGTCGCCGTGTCCGTCGCGCACCCATCCCTCCCTGGTGCGCTCCAGCAGGCGGGAACGATTGCGGTCGATGAACGTGCGCATCGAGCGTTGGATCAAGCCAAGCTGAACCGGCGCCAGCGAGTACTCATCGAGTTCGTCCAGGTTGTCCTTCACCACGTCCAGCACCATCGCGGTGATCGCGTCCGGCTCGCCCTCACACAGCGCCGCGCCCTCGGCATGAAACGGAATCAGCTGCCCAGCGATGATCGCGTCGAGGTTTGCGGGCGCCCCGCCTTCCGCGAGCAGCACATCGAGCATGCCTTCCGCCGGCATCCTGCGCATGAGCGTCGCCCATTCGACCACCGGCCCATCGCCCTGAACCTCCAGGCCATCACCCCTGGCCGTGATCGGCACGACATCGAGGTACACCCCCTCGGTCAGACGCCGGTTAAGGCGGACCTCCTCCTCGCAGGAAAAGCGTCGCTGCTCCAACGAGCCGTGATCCACGAAGTCGAGCTTCAACGGTCGCTTCACCTTCACGACCTTGTCGCCCGCCAGAAAGACCCATGAAATGTGCGTCTCGATCAATTCCACGTCGGCGGGTTTCCAGGGGTACGCCTCGGGCCGGAGCAGGTCCTTCGGGTTGAACGCTCGTGTCACATCCTGATCCTTCCGCGTTTCCAGGCTACGAATTGCTTCCTGACATGGTCGCACCCGGATCATGAAAACGCGCGAAGTGTCGTATCCTCAACGAAGCATGCGTTCCACGACTGGCGGCGCCGTTCGGGCGCCATCCAGCGAGTCACCATCCCGGCCATTCACGATCAGGGGGCAGAGTGTTCCAGCGTTTCTCACGTCGCAACAACGGCGCCGAACCTACGGCTCCGAAGACGCCTTCCGGGCCACGAAAACCCCGGTTCGCGATCTCCGCCTCCACCAAACGAATGCTGGTGGCATTGCTCGTCATCGTGCTCCTGTTCCTGATCGGATCGATCACGGCGCCGTTCTGGATCAACTGGCTCTGGTTCGGCAGCATGGGCTACCGGGGAGTCATCGTCACCAACTACCTGTGGGTAACGGTTACCTTCCTCGTCACGTCGATCATTACCTCGGTGGTGTTCATCGCCAACGTCCGGTTCGCGGTTCGCAACTCGCGCAACGCGGCGGTCCCGCGCGAAGGGCGCGTTGGCCGCTTCAGCCAGAGCGCGCTGAACCTGATCGGAACCGTTGGCGGCATCGCCCTGGGCCTGGTGGTCGGCTGGATCAGCAAGGACTTCTGGCGCGAAGCCTGGATGGCCATGCGAGCCACCGAGTTCGGCGTCAAGGACCCCACCTTCGGCCGTGATGTCAGCTTCTACGTGTTCACCCTGCCCGTACTGCATGGTCTGCAAAGCTCGCTCATGCTGCTCGTTGGCATTACCCTCGCGGCGGTGGCCGTCGTCTACCTCATCCGCCTCGGCGTCCGCTACGGGCAGTGGGGTGATGTCCCGACCTTCGCGCTGCGGCATCTCTCGGCGCTGGGCTGCGTGATGCTGCTGCTGATCGCCTTCGGCTACGTCCTCGGCAATTTCGACCTCGTCTACTCCAATCGCGGGGTCGTCATCGGTCCCGGCTTCACCGATGTCAACATCGTCCGACCCTTGAACTGGATGATGGCCTTCATCTCCGCCGCGATCGGCATTGGCCTGCTGACCGGGTTCGTGCTCCGCAGCCCGCGCTGGCTGATCGGACTCCTCGGCGGCTGGGCGTTCCTCGCCGTGATCCTCACCCCGCTGTTGCCGGTGGTGGTCCAGCGCTTCGTGGTGGAGCCGAACGAGTTCCGCCGGGAAGAGAAGTACATCGCCCGCAACATCGAGATGACCCGCCACGGATTCGGACTCTACGACGTGGAGGTGACCGAGCTCACCGGCCAGGACCCAATCGTTCCCTCGGATCTTCCAGCCGACGAACCACCCCTGTCGAACGTCCGGATTTGGGACTACCGGGTCGTCACACCCATCTTCCAGCAGCTCCAGTCGTTCGTTCCCTACTACGAATTCGCAGATATCGACGTCGGCTGGTACATGATCGACGGCAAGCCAGTTCAGGTCCTGATCTCCGCTCGGGAACTGAACGTGGATGGCCTGCCCCAAACCGCGCGCACCTGGACAAACACGCATCTTGCCTACACCCACGGCTACGGCGCGGTGATTAGTCCCGTCAGCCAGGTGTCCTCCGATGGCTGGCCCGTCATGATCGTGCGCGACGTGCCACCGGTGGGACCGCCCGAACTCACCATCGACCAGCCCGAGATCTACTTCAGCGAACTCGACCAGGAATGGATCATCATCAACACCGACCAGACTGAGTTCACTGGCATCGACGACAACATGGGCCAGGAAGGCTTCCAGGGGACCCCGGCCGGGTCGATCAGCCTCGGCAACCCGTTCACCAGGGCCCTCGCCGCGCTCACGCTCAACGACCGCAACGTAATGATCAGCGGCCAGCTGACCGGCGACTCCCGGCTCGTCCTCACACGCAACATCATCGACCGCGTCGAGCGTGTCGCGCCCTTCCTGGAGTACGAGACCGATCCGTACCTGGTCGTCGCCGATGGCAAGCTGTACTGGATCATCGACGCCTATACCTCGTCCGACCGGTACCCCCAGGCCACCAAGTACGACGGGCGGAACTACATCCGGAACAGCGTCAAGGTCGTGGTGGACGCCTACGACGGCACCACCACCTTCTACCGGACCGCCGAGCACGATCCCATCGCCGACGCTTACGGCGAGGTCTATGGCGACCTCTTCACGCCGGTGGAGGAGGCGCCAGCCAGCATCGCCCAGCATTTCCGCTACCCCGAATACATGTTCCAGGTTCAGTCCGATGTCTGGTCCACCTACCACGTCGACAACACCCGGTCGCTCTACGACGGAGAAGACCAGTGGATCGTGGCCCAGGAGCAGATCGGCGACAGCGTTCAACAGGTAGAGCCCTACTTCGTGACGCAGGTGTTGCCCAACGAGACGGAAACCGAGTTCGCGCTAACCGTTCCGTTCACGCCGGGCGGTGGCCAGCAGCGGCAGAACATGACCGCCTGGTTCGCCGGAACCGCGGATGCGTCAGGCGACACGCGATTGCGCCAGTACCGGTATCCGCGCCAGGTGACCGTATTCGGCCCAATGCAGATCGATGCCCAGATCAGCCAGGACCCGGAAATATCGCAGCAGATCGCGCTCTGGAACCAGAGTGGCACCGAGGTGATCCGCGGCAACATGCTCGTGATCCCGGTCAACGACGCGATGCTCTACGTGCAGCCGCTCTACCTGCAATCCCGCGATTCCACCGCCGCCGCGCCGAAGCTGGTCCGCGTGATCGTCGCCACCGACCAGCAGGTGGTGATGCGCCCCACCCTGGAGGAAGCCATCAACGCGCTGGCCGATCCCAACGCGGACTCGGTCGGCGAAATGGAAGAGACTCCGCCGGACACCATCGAATCACCGGATGGACAGGGAACCGCTCCGGACACAGGTGAGGAAACCGTGGCCCCGCCGGATGCTGGCGAATTCGCCGGCATGACCCAGGAGGAACTCACGGAGGAGGCCATCGCCACCTACGACCGTGCCCAGGCGGCCCTGAGCCAGGGTGACCTCGCGACCTTCCAGACCGAGCAGGATCGGTTGGGCCTCATTCTGCAGGCTCTGGGCCTGACACTGGGGGCCACGCCGGAAGCCGCCACTCCGGCGCCCTAGACCTGAACGTCATCGAGGAACGAGTAGGGGAGGCTCGCGATGAGCCTCCCCTTCTCGTTCCCGTTCGTCCCATGTTACAGAGGGTCACCGCCCGCGCGAGACAACCGGAGGTGTGACCACAGCGCGCGCTGGCCGGACGAGCTTCTCCAGCGAGACAAGCACCAGCCCGAGCGCGTCGTGTTTCGGCTGCCCCTGCTGAACGTATTCCCAGGCGGAGTACAGCAACGCCCACAGCAGGTGCTGAATCCAGCCGTCGGGGAGTGCGGGATCGATGGTGCCGTCCTCGTACCCTCGCGCGATCAGCGCCCCGATCGTTGGGTCCAGATTCTCGGTGATGGCATCGGGCTCCTCGCCACAGTCCTCGCGCGTGCCATCCATGTACACCCATACGATAAGGTGCCAGTAGTCGAAGTATTCGTGGCACAGGCGAACCAGTGCTTCCGCCGCCGCTCCTTCGTGGATGCGTGCTCGTTCGGTGGCGGCCGCGATTTCGTCATTGGCGAACTGCCTGACCGCCTCCAGCAGGGCCGCGCGGTCGGGAAAGTACCGGTGCAGTGTGCTGCGAGCCACATACGCCGCATCGGCGATATCCGCCAACGAGGCGGCCGGGTTCTGGGTCAACACCCCGACCGCGGCCGTCAGGATCGCCTGCCGGGTGCGCTTCCGGGTGGGTGAGTCGGTGGATATGGCGCTCGAATTTGTCATGGACGTAGTGTACGACTCTGCCGTACTCCGATACAGTGCTTGACAAAAATGGGACATGTGTGTCCTAATATGGTTCGGCAACTTCCTCCTTCCATCGCCTCAAGGAGATCCGCGCATGCCCGAGCAACCCAGCCGAATCGCGATCCTCTGGTCCTTCGCTCGTCCGCACATTCCCACCATGGCGCTTGGATTGCTGCTGGCGCTTATCGGATCGGCCGCCGGGCTGGCCAGTCCGATGGTCACCAAATGGGTGTTGGACAGCCTCGCGGACTCCAATTCCCTGTCCGGTCCCATACTCGTCCTCATCGGCCTGCTGGTCGTGGGATCGGCCATCTCGCTCTGGCAGTGGATCCTGCTCGGCACGCTGGCCGAGCGAATCGTGCTCGAGGCCCGGTCCGGCATGGTGCGGACCTTCCTTGGGGCACGGGTGGGGGAAATCACCAGCCGCCCGACCGGCGAACTGGTGACCCGGGTGACATCCGACACAGTCCTGCTGCGCGAGGCGGCCTCGTCGTCGCTGGTTGGGCTGATCAACGGCGCGATCATGCTGGTCGGCTCACTCATCCTGATGGGCGTCCTCGACCTGCCGCTCCTCGGCACCACCATGATCGCGGTCGCCATCGTCGTCGTGCTCTTCGTGATCCTGATGCCCGGAATCGGCAAGGCGCAACAGGAGGCGCAGGAATCCGTCGGCCGGCTCGGTGGCACCCTGGAAAGCGCCCTCCGCGCGATTCGCACCGTCAAGGCCAGTCGCGCCGAAAACCGCCAGGCCGAAGCCATTCTGATCGAAGCGCACGACTCGGCGCGCCATAGCGTCCGCGCCGTCCGCCGCACCGCGCTAGCCTGGGTGATCGCCTTCTCCGGCATCCAGCTCGCGATCATCGTCATCCTCGGCTTCGGCGCCTGGCGCGTCTCCGAAGGCAACCTCGAGGTCTCCAGCCTGATCGCGTTCCTGCTGTACGCGTTCGGCCTGATGGGACCGATCATGGAGATCAGCCAGAACCTGACCACGCTCCAGTCGGGCATGGCCGCCGCGGGCCGAATACGCGAGATCGCCGGCATCGAACAGGAGGCCGGAAAGGCGATCGTGCCGGCCACCCCGCCGGCTTCCATCACCGATGCTCCGCTCCTGGCGTTCCGCGACGTTTCCGCCTCCTACGGAGCCGATCTCGAACCCGCCGTCCGCCATGTCTCGTTCGACATCCCCCGCACCGGGCACGTCGCCATCGTCGGCCCCTCCGGCGCGGGGAAGACTACGCTCTTCTCGCTAATGCTGCGCTTCATCGAACCCGATTCGGGCGACATCCTGATCGATGGCCAGCCGTATTCCTCACTCAGCCACCACGACATCCGGGGCCACCTGGCCTATGTGGAGCAGGAAACGCCGATCGTGCCTGGCACCATTCGCGAGAACCTGCTGTTCACCCATCCCGACGCCACCGAGGACGAGATCTGGAAGGTTTTGCATGAGGTTCGGCTCGACGAGAAGATCCTCTCGCTGGACGACGGCCTCGACACGTCCCTCCAGTCCTCGGAGGTTTCCGGCGGCCAGCGCCAGCGCATCGCCCTCGCCCGGGCCATCCTTCGCACGCCGGACATCCTGCTGCTGGACGAGGCCACCACCCAGGTCGACGGCATCACCGAGTCGGCGATTCACCGCTGCATTCGCGACCGGGCCAGCCGTGGCGCCGTCGTCACCATCGCCCACCGGCTCTCCACGGTGATCGACGCCGACCGGATCATCGTGATGGACGCGGGGAGCATCCGCGCCCAGGGCACCCACAACGAGCTGCTCGCCACCGACTCGCTGTACCGCGAACTGGTCGAAGCCCTCCGCATCGCCGGCGAGCAGGCTCCGCTTCGCGAACCTGAGCCCGTCGCCGCCCCGGTGTGAAGCGTTATCACGTCTTGTTGATCGTGAACCTCCGCGATGACGACGCCTATCCAGGTCCGACACGAGGTCGGACCCTACAAGGGAGCCACTGAGGGCTGAGCAGCGACAAGACCCAATGTACGGATCGACGGCCTGCGAAGCAGGTCTGTCGATCCTGTGCCGGCAATAGGGGCACCATCCTGATCAGGACAGTCGAGTCTATTCAGGCATTCGCGGGAAACCACATTGTGACAACGAGCAGTCAGTCCGACGGAGTCAACGGCTGCCGAAGATCGCCGACCCGACCCGCACGTGCGTCGCCCCTTCGGCGATCGCGGCCTCGAAGTCTCCGCTCATGCCCATGGAGAGGACGTCCAAACTGACGTCCGGATAGGCGGCGGCAAGCTCGTCCCGAAGCTCGCGCAGGAGCCGGAAATAGGGACGCGCGTCCTCCTGGAACTCGACCAGCGGCGCGATCCCCATCAGGCCATCGAGCCGCAGGTGCGCCGAATCGCGAATCGACTGGACCAGGCTCGCCGCGTCCTCCGGCAGGCAGCCGGACTTCTGCGGCTCCCGTCCGATGTTCACCTGCAGCAGCACGGAGACCAGCGTGTCCGCCCTGGCCGCTTCCTTCTCCAACGCTTTCACCAGCGACGGTCGATCGACCGATTCGATCCGGTCGAAGATCGCGATCGCCTGCCTGGCCTTGTTCGTCTGCAGCTGGCCGATCAGGTGCACCCGCATGTCCGTCGGCAGGTCATCCGCGAACTTGGCGCTGGCCTCCTGCACCCGGTTCTCGCCAAACGTCGTCAACCCCAGCCGGTATGCTTCGTCCACCAGCTCCCGGGGAAACGTCTTCGAGACGGCCGTGATCGTGATGTCATCCGGGTCCCGCCCGGCCTCCACCGCGGCCAGGCGAACGCGCTCGCGAAGCTCGTCGATGTTCCGCTGCAACGATGACTCACCGGCCCCATTCAGCGAAATCACGATGCGTCCTCCACGATCGCGATCAGCGCGCCCTCGCGACCCGCGTTCGGGCCATGCCCCCGGTGCGAGAACCACGAATCCGTGTTGGACCTGGTACAGATCGGCGAGGTCTCGATGTTCTCCGGCCGCATTCCGGCCCGGATAAGCAGCATCCGGTTGGCCGCTGGTACGTCGAAGTGATGCTTTGGCCCGGGTTTCAGCACGGCGTCGTGGGCACTGTCTCCAAGGTCGCGCGCCTGATCGAGCCAGGCCTCGATCACCTCGTCGCCCACCTCGTTCGCGCCCGGTCCGATCGCCGGGCCCAGATAGGCCAGCAGATCAGCCGAATCGCTGCCGAATTCCCGCGACATCGCCGCCACCGTCGCGCCGCCAACATCCGCCACCGTCCCGCGCCAGCCAGAATGGACCGCCGCCACGGCCCTGCGTACCGGATCGACGAGCAGGATCGGCTGGCAGTCGGCGTGCAGGGTCGTGAGGACCACGTCGGGTTCGTTCGTGATCAGCGCGTCGGCATACCCGGCGGACGTTCCCCGATCCCGCGAACCCTTTCCGGCGTCGGCCGCGCCAACGCGCAACACATCGTTGCCATGCACCTGGCCCATGGTCACGATTTGTTCGGCGTCGACACCGATCCCGGCGCACCACAGCTTGCGCATCTCCCAGGCGTCCTCGGCGTCGCGCGGCGAACCAAGCCCGATGTTGCCATCGGCCTTGCCCATGCCCGGCACCCGATAGGTCAGCCCGTGGCGCACGAACGCGACGTTCGACAGCAGTTCGGAGCGCAGTGGAACGGGAACTGTCGGGCTGGCGGTGGGGGAGGGGAGGGATCGCGATGTCGTCATGGGGTCTCTTCACTCTCTTCGCGCGCCGCGTTCAGGATGATCTGGTCCACCACCCATTCGACCGGCGCGTGGTCGTCGGTGAACACGGTCGTAACCTCGGTCACCTCACGCAGGTTACCCGTCGCCAGGCTCGCTTCGCCAACGGTGTGGATAAGTGAACCGGGTTCCTGGACCTGGAGGGAACTGGCGAAGTTGTCGATCGCGGTCGGGGAGTTCGTCGCGATCACGATGCTGTTCATGTACCGCTCGGTGTCGATCACGTACACGTTCGGGAACACATCACGCATGGTCGAGGAGACAACGTCCACGAAGCTGTAGTCGGTATCGGTACGCCCCACGTTGATCACCGCCACGCCTTCCGGCGTCAGGTGATCGGACACCTCCTGGAAGAACTCGCGAGTCGTCAACTGGAACGGGATGTACGGCTGCTTGTAGGCGTCCACGCCGATCAGGTCGTAGGTGGAATCCGACGTCCGAAGGACATACCGCCCATCCTCGATGATCACGTTCAGGTTCGGCTCGTTCATGTCGAACCACTCCCGGCCGACATCGGCGATTTCGGAGTCGATCTCCACGCCATCGATGGGGACGGGACCGTAGGCCGCCGTCAGTTGCTTGCTCACCGTGCCGCCCGCCAGGCCAATCAACAGCGCGCTGTCAATCGTGGCCGGCCCCGTGAGCGGATTGAACAACGGCGCCACCATGAAATAGTCCCACGGACCGCGCGTCAGTTGCTGGGTCGGATCGTAGATCGAGTGGGTGGCGTGCCCTTCGTTCAGCGACAGTTCGAAGGACGTACCATCCTGGACCACCTGGATATAGTTGTCGCTCGACTCGGTCTCGTAGAGCAACTCGCCGCCCTGGGCCGGGCGAATCGCCCCGCCGGCGTTCACCAGCGATACCACCGCCACCGCGATCGCCAGCACCGTGGCGATGGCCGCCTGGGGAACCGCCCGCAGCCGCAGCAGCCCGATCAGGGATGGGATGAAGAGCAGCCCGCCGAGTATCAGGAAGGTACGTCGGGTTCCCACCCAGGGAATGAGCACCAGCACCGGCAGGAAGCTCCCGGCGATCGATCCAACCGTTCCGAGCGCGTACGTCTTTCCGGAGATATCGCCCGCGTGCTCGACATCGGCCATCCGCAGCCGGATGGCGTAGGGGCTCACGAAGCCCAGCAACGTGATCGGGACCGCCAGGATCAACAGGACCCCGAGCAGAGAGCCATAGAACGAGCCCACCTCGACATCGTCAAAGGCCTCGAGCGAGAACTGGAGGATGGGGCGCGCGAGGTACGGGAGCAACGCGCTCCAGACCGCCGCCAGCGCCGTCAGCGAGTACAGCACCCACAGCCGGGGAAAGCGATCGGCCAGCCGCCCGCCGAGCCAGTAACCGATGGCCAGGTACGTCATGGTCAGGCCGATGACGTTCGCCCAGATGAAGGTGGAATCGCCGAAAAACGGCGCGATCAGGCGCGAGGCGCTCAACTCGGTGCCGATGCTCGTCATCCCGCCGAGGAATACGATCAGGAGAACGAACAGGTCATCACTACGCGACAACCCCTTCGACGCTGGAGTGCTTGTTTGGGATTGGGACACAGAACCTGCCGGAAGGGTAAGCCGGGGTGACACCTACCCGGCGCGCGGATCGTTTGAATGAGTATACGGGCATCCCGCCAGACAAATGTCCAGCAAATCTTCATCACTTCGCGACACTTGTCTGATAGGCTCAAAGGAGACCGTGAACGGCATTCACAGCGACATAACGGGGCAGGATTCCATGCGCATTGCAACCGCACCAGCACGAATGGCGATAGGGTGGGCATTGTTCCCCGTGCTGCTTGGCGTGTCCGCGATCGTGGGTATCACGCTTGGCTGGTTCTCCGGCTGGGCCAGTTCCGCGTGGGACCAACCGGTCACCTGGCTATACCTGCTCGGACTGTCACCAGCGCTTTGGGTCGCCTGTACGGCCGGCGCCGGGATGACCACGAATTCCTGGACCTTCGCGGCGATGTTCGGCATGACCTGCACCGTCACCGGTCGGATTTCGGAATACATCACCACGAACTACCTGACCGAAGGCGCCAACTGGCTCAACTGGTCGAAGCTCGCCGCGGAAATCCCGCTGGCGCTCATCGCCGGAGCCGTCTTCGGCGTCGCCGGGTCCGCATGGCGTCATGACGATGGGATCGTCCGCGCCATCGGTGGCGCGCTGATCGCCGGAGTATTGCTCTGGAATGGTTGGACGCACATCCAGCACGACCTCATGTCGTTCGATCTGGTCACCGAACGGTTCGGATGGTCGCTGGTCGCGGCCGCCCTCATCGTCGTCGTCCTTTCCGGCACGCTGACCAACATTATCCTGACGGCCGCCCTTGCCGGTGTCATTGGCTATGTCATCCAGGTCATGTTGCCGGAGAACACCTTCCTCACCGGCCCGGTCCTCTCGGAGCTCTTTCGCCAATTCCTCGACGTAACCAACGCCATCGTCGACCGGTTCCCACGCTGAGCGAGGCGTCCATTCGCCCTTTCGTGGGCCAGTATTCAGGGAGCGGGTTCCGACCTGGCGTTGGCGTCCCATTCCCTGCGCAGCGCGCTCGCCGTCGCCCGGTCCGCCGGGAAGAACGACTCGATCGCCAGTTCCGACACCGTCACATCGAGCGGCGAACCGAACAGCGTGGTGGTGTAGAGGAACGAGAGGATGCCATCCTCGGTCCGCAATCGTAGCGGAACCACCATTCCCGGATACTCATCCTCGATGTCCTGGTCGAGCTCCGCTCCCGGCGACGGGTACCCACGCAACTCTCGCTCGAGTTCGCCAATCGCGGCGTCGCCGGTGATCTCGCCCTGGCGTCGAACTCGCGCCAGCGTATGCGCCCGCCATTGCTCCAGGTTCACGATCCTCCCGGCCAATCCATCGGGGTGAAAGGTGGTTCGCAGCACGTTCATCGGCGGCACCAGTAGGGCGGGCGCCACGCCGGCCAGGAACGGGTCCATCGCGCCATTGGCCGCCACCAGGTTCCAGTGGCGATCCACCGCCAGCGCCGGATACGGTTCGTGCCCCGCCAGCACCAGATCGATCGCTTCCCGCACCGGCTCCAGATCGCCCGCGTCGAGATCACGGTGCGGGTGGACGGGCGCGAAGCCGGCCGCGACCAGCAGCGCGTTCTGCTCGCGCAGCGGTATCCGCAACTCCTCGGAGAGGCGATGGATCATCTCCCGGCTCGGCCGCGAGCGCCCGGTTTCGAGAAAGCTGACATGCCGAGTCGAGACATCCGCCTCGAGCGCGAGTTCGAGTTGGGTCATCCGCCGGTGTTCACGCCAGGCGCGCAGCATGGCGCCGACCGGCTGGGGGTGCGTGTTCATTCGTCCAGCATACCGCCGGCGCGGCATGCCCTCGATTACCTGCGAGGTAATCGACCAGCGGTGCCCATGTCGGCAGGATGGTGACGGGTCCTCGATCTGGAGGACCCACTACTGGTCATCAGGAGGCCATCATGAACGACATAACACCCACCATCGATCGCTACTTCGCGCTGTGGATCGAACCGGACCCGGAACGCCGCCGCGATCTCATCGCCCAGACCTTCACCGAGGAGGCAACCTACACCGGTCCGCTGCTCGGTGGAGAAGGCCATGACGGCATCGGGCAGCTGGTCGCCCAGCTCAACCAGAACCTCGGCGGCCACCGGTTCAATCGCACCAGCGATATCGACCACCATCACGACGCCGTCCGCTACTCGTGGGAGATCGTTCCGCCAGGCACGGACACACCGTTCGCCGCCGGCATCGATATTGGCTTCGTGGACGAGGACGGCCGGTTGACGTCCGTCACGACGTTCCTCGATGTCTTCCCCGAGCATGCCGGTCATCCGGCGCACTGACATCGCCTCGACGGTCTCCGCGGAGCCCCGGGATCGGTCCATACGCCGGTCCCGGGGCTCGATGCGCCTTAGGCTCTATCGGCCTTCTGGCGCCCATGTCCTCCGATCGGATCAGGTCCCGGAAATAGCACACTTTTTGCGCTTGACGGTCTCCCGCGACTTGCCTAGCATTCCGACAGGGTCTTACAGACGAATCAAGTCGAGATGAACCTGACCGCGGGTGCGGTCCAGGTTCCGCGCACATGTGCCAGGAGTACCGGGATGCGGAGTTCCATTTACCGTGTATTGCTCATGACGTTCGTGCTGCTGGCGGTTGCCGCGGGTCCGCTTCAGGCCAGCTCCCAGGGGTTGAAGGGCGTCGAC
>JAEWEG010000061.1 GCA_023389575.1 Chloroflexota bacterium
ACATGCGCACCATGCCGGGGCTTGGCGAATCTCCCGCCGCGCAACGCATCGACATCGACGCCAACGGCAACATCGTCGGTCTCTTCTAGCTCGCGCTGAATCGCGCTCGTCCAGTCCCGCTTTCGACTGGCGACCGATCGGGACCCGATCGGTCGCCAGCGCGATCGCAGGAATCTGTCGCGAATCTCCAGAAAAACCGGCGCTCTCGGCCAGCACCGAGGGCGCCGGTTTGTCGTCGTGCCCTCTAGTTCGTCCGGGTCGCCTCCGCCTTAAGACTGAGACGGCACCCCGCCGGAAGCCTCATCTCCAGTCCCATCGATCCGCCGATGTTCGTATCGCCTCCCGCGCCAAGAATGGGAGTCAGGGCAAATCAGCACCCTGACTCGCCAGGAAGGCATAACCGGCAATGCACATTTCGGTCCTGATCGCGGACGACCAATCCACCATTCGACACGGACTGCGGCTGCGGCTGAGCCTCGAGCCCGACATCACCGTGCTCGGCGAGGCCGTCGATGGCACCTCCGCCATCGACCTGGCCTCCCGGCTCCTCCCAGATGTCGTGGTCATGGATATCGCCATGCCCCGGCTGGACGGAATCGAGGCAACACGCGAGTTGCGGAGGCTGGCGCCCCATAGCGCCGTCGTGATCCTCAGCCTGCATGACGACGCACCGACGAGGGAACGGGCGCTCCTCGCCGGGGCATCGGCGTTCGTCGCCAAGCATGAAGCCGACCACTCCCTGATCGTCGCCATCCGCGACGCGGCATCGGGCCGGAGCCAACCGGCAATTCACGAAAGGGGTAGGCCACCATGACCTGCCGCTGACCGTATCCAGAACACGCGGGCCCAATCGCCAACTACCCAAAATCCCAGGAGCGAGACATGTTCACCAGCTTCAAGCGTTCTCAACCATCAGCCTCGCCGGTCGCCGGCACCAACTTGATCGTCAAGGCCGAAGGCGTCAGGAAGATTTACCAGACAGGATCAGCCGAGATGGTCGCCCTCCGCGACGTCGACTTCGAGGTCGCCCGTGGAGAAATGGTCGCCGTCATGGGGCCATCCGGATCCGGCAAGACCACGCTGCTCAATGTCCTTTCCGGGCTGGACGATGTCTCGGCCGGCACCATCTGGATCGAGGGTCAGGATTTGGCCCGGATGAAGGACAGGAAACGCACCGACTACCGCGCGCGGCGAATGGGCTTCATCTTCCAGGTCTACAACCTGCTACCGGTACTGAGCGCGGTGGAAAACGTTGAACTGCCACTCCTCGTCGCCAACGTGAAACCATCGGAAGCCCGCCAGCGCGCGCTGGAGGCGCTGGAAACGGTTGGGCTCAGTGGATGGGCCAGGCACCGTCCCGCCGAACTCTCCGGTGGCCAGCGTCAGCGGGTGACCATCGCTCGGTCGCTGGTCAACAACCCGGCCATCATCTGGGCCGACGAACCCACGGGTGCGCTCGACTCGAAGACCGCCGCCGAAATCATGGACCTGATGCGAAAGCTCAACCGCGAGCAGGGCGCGACGTTCGTCCTCGTCACGCACGACCCCGGGATCGGTGCCCAGGCGGACAGGATCGTGTACGTCCGCGACGGCGAGATCGAACGGATCGATCACCAGGCGAATGAAGTCGCCGAGACGGCGATCGCCGCCGATTAAGACCGGCTCTCCGAACCGTTGCCCACTCATTGAAGGAAGACCCCTCATGCGCGAGATTCTCGGTATCCCAACCGGCACCCTCATGGTTATCCTCCTTGTCGTCCTTGGCTTCAGCCTGCTCTCGGTCGCCTTCATCGCCTGGCGGAGACGGGTCATCTTCAAGATGGGGATGCGCAACATCCCCCGCCGCAAGACCCAGACTGGCCTGATCGTGGCCGGCTTGATGCTCTCCACGCTCATCATCTCCGCCTCGCTTGGCACTGGCGACACGCTCAACCACTCCGTCAGCAAGGACGTGTACGACCTGCTCGGCCCGGTGGATGAGGTTGTCGTTTACAGCCAGGGAAGCGAAGGAAGCGCAAGCACGTCGCTCACCAAAACCATCCCGGCGAGTTCGGTCGACCTGGTCCAGCGGGCCCTCGACGGCAACCCGGACATCGACGCGGTCGGCGGCATCCTCCTGGTTGAGGTGCCGGCCCTCAATTCGGGCAGCCAGCAGGCCGAACCGGCGGTGACCATCGCCGGTGTCGCCCCTGGCACGCTTGATGCATTCGGCGGCCTGAGCGCGACCGACGGCACGGCGATTGACCTGGCTGCGATTGGCGCCGATGGCGTCGTGCTCGGAGAAACCGCCGCCAGCAACCTTGATGCCAGCGCCGGTGACACCCTTACCGTCTACCACGCCAACCAGACCACGGAATTGACCGTCACCGCGATCGCGCGGGACTCGATCCTGACCGGGGTCACCGGTCCCGGCGGCTCGGGCATGCTGATGTCGCTCCCGGCGCTGCAGGACCTGACCGGCAAGCACGACGAGATCAGCATGGTCATGATCTCGAACACCGGCGGCACTCGCTCCGGCGTCGAGCGGACCGACATCGTCGTCGCCGCGCTCGAGCCCACTCTCGCTGGCACGAGCCTCGGCATTGATCCGATCAAGCAGGACTCGGTTGACAGTTCGGAGTCGCTCGCCGAATCCATCACCAGTGTCTTCATCATCTTCGGCCTCTTCTCGATCTCGGCCGGCATCCTGCTGATCGTGCTCATCTTCACCATGCTGGCCGCCGAACGCCGCGCCGAAATGGGCATGGCTCGCGCGGTCGGTGCCCGGCGCCTGCAACTCGTTCAGCAGTTCGTCTCCGAGGGGATGGGCTACGCGCTGATCGCGGGTCTCGTCGGGTCCGCCCTCGGCGTGGCGGCCTCGGCCGGAATCGCCTACGGCATGCGCCTGATCCTCGGTGACTTCGTCGATATCGAGCCGTACATCCAGCCGCGCAGCCTCGTCGTGGCCTACAGCCTCGGCGCCGTCATCACGTTCGTGGCGGTGGTGGCGTCATCGTGGAAGATCAGCCGCCTGAACATCGTCGCGGCGGTCCGGGACATCCCAGATGTCCGGATCTCGAAGCGGCGCTGGAGCATCGTCGCCTTGGGCGTCGCCATGATCGCGGTCGGCGCCGTCCTCACCGCTTTCGGATACGAATCAGAAGTGGGCCTCCCCCTGTACGCTGGGCTCAGCCTGGTCCTGTTCGGCATCTCGAGCCTTCTCCGGTTCATCGGCCTTCCCTCCCGGCGGGTGCTGACCGTGGCTGGACTGGCCGTGATGGCCATCTGGATGTTGCCGGAGAATGCCGCCGTCGCCATCTTCGGTTTCTACGATGCAAGCATGACCATGTTCTTCGCGGCGGGAGTCTTCGTCGTCGCCGCCTCCACCCTCGTCATCGTCCAGAACCTCCAGATGTTTCTCGCCGCGCTAAGCCGCCTTGGTGGCGTCATGCGCGGGAAGCTGCCGGCGATTCGCACCGCGGTGGCCTACCCTGGCGCGGCGCGCGGACGCACCGGCATGACGATCTCGATGTTCAGCCTGATCGTGCTATCGCTGGTGATGGTCGCCACGATTTCCCACAACTTCATCGCGTTGGCGCTTGGCGATGAAGCCAACGCGGGTTGGGAAGTACGGGTCGACCTCGGTCCGTCCAATCCAGTCGACGATATCGAGGCGATCCTCGACCAGAACGGCGTCGATACGGGCCAGTTCACCGCCACCGCTCAGACCACCATGCCCTTCCAGAACGCGACCCAGCTTCGGATGCCCGGCGATGACACCTGGCGCGCGTATCCGGTGGTGGGCATGAGCGATGAGTTCCTGTCTGGCAGCAACCTGCTCTTCAAGCAGCGCGCCGAGGGCTACGAATCGGACGCCGCGATCGTTGAGGCACTGCGCACCGGAACCAACGTGGCCGTGATCGACAGTTTCGCCGTGGTGGCGGAAGGTGACATGGGACGCGACGAGTCAATGTTCACGGTCTCGGGCATCACCGCCGAGGACACGACCTTCGCCCCATTCACCATCGAAATCGCCGATCCCAACAGCGACCAACCGGCGACGGTGACCATTATCGGCGTGATCGACAGCAAGGTCAGCATCCTGTACGGACTCCACCTTCCACAGGCAACCGCCGGGTCAATCTTCCCGGGGCCGAATCCGCCCTCGTGGTGGGTCTCACTGGAGAACCCGGACTCGGCCGGAACCGTGGCGAGGGAGATTGAAGCCGTGCTGCTTCAGTACGGCGGGCAGGCGGTCTCGATTCAGGACGAACTCGAAGAGTCGCAGCGCCAAAGCCGTGGCCTCTTCGCCATCATCCAGGGATTCATGGGGCTCGGACTGATCGTCGGTGTCGCCGCGGTTGGCGTGATCGCCTTCCGGTCCGTGGTGGAGCGGCGCCAGCAGATCGGCGTGCTGAGAGCCCTCGGCTACCGGCGTGACCTCGTCGCGTTTTCCTTCGTCTTCGAGTCGGCCTTCGTGGTGGGAACGGGAATCGTCGCCGGTCTGGTCACCGGGCTCTTCATGTCCTGGAACCTGATGCGCAGCGAGAGCTTTGGGGGCTCGGGCGATGCCCCGTTCATGATTCCGTGGAACCTCCTTGGGATCATCATCGGCTCGGCGATCGCGGCGGCCCTGCTTATGGCCTGGCTCCCCGCCCGGCAGGCCGCCCGGATCGCGCCGGCGGAAGCCCTCCGCTATGAGTAGGCGGTGGTCTATCAGGAGCGCGCCCGCGCGGGCGCGCTCCGGCCCATCCTGCCACCTTGCAGTCACGGCTTGAAGGAGGATCGCGTGGACGCTACTGGCGGCATCGCCTCGATATTTCCTTCCCTCTCGGCAATCGGCATGCTCCTGACGTTCTTGCGAGATGCGCTGGACGCCCGCGGCGGTCTGGTCCTCGACTTCATCGCGGGGCTGGGCCTCGGAGGGCGATGGCCCAGGCTCGCGGGAAGAGAAGGTGGCGGCAGCCTGATGGTCGCCATCGGCACGATCTCCCTGATCGTCGCGACATCCCTGGCACTGGCGGGTGTGATCGAAGCCAGATCACGGTGGCAACGAGGTGGATCGTCATCCGCGCCTACCCCAGCTTCAGCATGATGGCTTCTTTCTAGACCGGGATCTCGACTCGCAACCGAGTCCCCTCACCCGGCGCGCTCGCCAGCTCGAGCGTGCCTCCAAGTCGCTCCGCGCGCTCTCGCATCGTGCGCAAGCCAAGATGTCCGGTGAACGATCCATCCGGATCGAATCCGGCACCGTCATCGGCGACCTCGGCGACAAGCCTGCCCGGCTCCCGGACCAGTCTCAGCCACACGGTCGACGCCCGCGCGTGCTTCACGGTGTTGTTCACTGCCTCCTGGGCGATGCGGTAGATCGCCTCCTCCACCGCCAGCGAGGCTCCTCCCGGATCGCCAAGCTCGGCCTCGACCATGATTCCGTGGCGGGCGCGCAGGTTTGCCGCCTGCTTCTCCAGAGCCGCCACCAACCCTTCCTGCTCCAGCGCCTCCGGGCGCAACTCGAAGATCAGAGCTCGCATTTCGGTCAGGCCAGCCTCGGCCAGGGAGAGGACGTAGTCGAGCGGAGCGGCTGCCTTCCCAGGATCGTCGTCGATCAGCGTCCTGGCCGTGCGCGCGCCAAGCCCAATGCCGAACAGCGCCTGCGACACCGAGTCGTGCAATTCGCGAGCGAGCCGCTGGCGCTCCTCCAGCGCGGCCGTGCCCTGGGCCTGCTCGTACAAGCGAGCGTTCACGATCGCCACCGCGGCATGCGAAGCGAACGCCAACGCCAGTTCGGCATCGCGCTCGGTGTAGGCATCGACCTCTGGACTGACAACGCTCAGCAAGCCGATCACCTCTTCCCGGAAGATGAGCGGCACGCCCATCCATGAGACGGCGTACTCGGGCACAGCTCCAAGATCGTGCGTCACGTCCGCCCGGAACGACGCGGCCAGGCGGTTATCGGCCCGGACATCCGGAATGATCACCGGCCGGCTGGCCTTCACCACCTCGCGGCTGTGCACGACCTCGTCCAGCGGGCGGACCGAGCCGCTCACTTGCCGTGACACCGGTCCCCGGTAGTCGAGCAGCCGACGGTCGGTCTCGCCGTCCAGAAGGTAGATCGCGGCAGAGACATGCTCCACCACCTGGCCGAACTGATCGAGGATCGTGCCGAGCAGCGGACGCAGTTCGAGCGTCGAGGCAATGCCGGTCGCGACATTGAGGAGTGTGGCCAGCTCGCGGGTACGTTCCTCGACACGGCGCTCGAGTTCCTGGCGAGCCAGGACCCGGTCGGTCACATCGGTGACGATGCCCTCTATGGCAACCATCGCTTCCGTCTCGTCGTGGACGGGACGCCCATGCTCCGAAGCCCATTTCTCGGACCCGTCTGCGGTGCGGATACGATAGGTCACGTGGAACGGCTCATTCCTCTGTACCGCCTCGCGAATGGCCGCCAGCGCGGCCGCGAGATCATCCGGGTGCACGAGGTCGTTGTATTCGAGCCGAGGATTGTCGATCAGGTCGTGGGGACCATGGCCGGTGAGTTCCAGAGCCCCTTCGCTGACGAATTCCATCCGCCACTCGGAAGCCGTTCGGTACCGGTACGCCATGCCAGGGAGGTTGCTGAGCAACGTGCTCAACGAGCGCTGGCTTTCCCGCAATTCGGCTTCAGCTCGAAGGCGTCTGGAGATGTCCCGCGACACCGCCGCCGATCCAATGACCTCTCCGGCCTGGTTGCGGACGGGTGAGAAGCTGATCGACACCGAGCGTCGCGTGCCGTCCTTGTGCAGGCGGTCGCCCTCATGGTGACTGACGTGCTCCCCCTGGCGAATCGCCTCGAACACGTCGAGCATCGCCACCCGCTCTCCGGGCGGGAGCAGGATGTCGATACTCTGGCCAATCGCCTCATTCGCCGTATAGCCGTAAAGTCGCTCCGCCCCGTCGTTCCACGACACGATCGTATTGTCCAGGGTGCGACCGATGATCGCGTCGTCGGATGATTCCACGATCGCGGCGAGCCACCGGGTACGCTCCTCGGCGTTCTGCCGGCCAATCGCCGCGCCGAGTGTGTCCGCGGCGGCCTTGAGCGAATCACGCTCGGGTGCCGAGAAGTCTCGCTCCAGCTTGAACTCGTCGAGCCCCATCACGCCCCACCAGGCGCCTTCCACGAAGATGGGGACGATTGCCCACGACCGCACTCCCTGCGCCAACGCGTATTCCTGGGAAGCGGCCGACGGGAAGTCGCGTGTATGACCAAACGCCGCTTCACCGGCGATGAGCTGGTCGACGACCTGCCCCAGCCCCATGGCGCGGAGCGGAACACCTCGTGACTCGACGCGAGGTGGTGGAATCGAATCGCCTGGCACCGCCCAGTGATGGATCTCCCGGGACCACACCTCGCCATCGGCGTCGATCTGGATCCGCGATACATAGACCTGGCTCACGCGGGTCGCCCTGCCCAACCGCTCCAGCACACTCTGGATGGCGTCTTCCCAGACCGTGCGCGAATCGAGAAACCGCTCCGCCGCGTAACGGACAGCCTCCATGATGGCGTCGCGCCGAACGAGCTCCGTTTCCGCCCGCTTTCTGGCGCTGATGTCCCGCGCGATCGCCGATGTCCCAGTCACCACGCCGGAAGCATCTCGCAGCATGGAGAACGTCAGCGACGTCCAAACCAGGGAACCATCCTTGCGGACGAGCTCGGCTTCGAGGGGGGCCACAAGCTCGCCATTGGTGAGCGCGGTCAGGGTCTCTCGCACCCGTTCCAGCCTGGCTGGCTTGATCAGTACGTGGACACGCTGGCCCACCATTTCAGCCTCGGTGTACCCAAAGAGGGCCTCCGCCGCCGCGTTCCATGAGGTGACGGTTCCGTTACGGAGCATGCCGAAGATGGCATCGTTGGTCGACTCGACGATCTCGGCGAGTCGTACCGATCGGTCCTCCGCCTGTTGCCGCTGGATCGCCGCTCCCAGTGTGCCGGCAGCCGCCTTGAGGGCGTCAACCTCGGTGGGCGACCATACGCGCTCGTCAAGGCAATCGTCGAATCCAATGAAGCCCCACCAGGCCCGTTCCACGAAGATCGGCACGACCGCGAGTGACAACGTTCCCTCGCGCTTCAACTCTTCCTGCTCGCCAGGGGGGAAGTCGCGGGTACGGCCGACGATGGGCGCCCCCTCCAGCATGAGCGCCTCCCAACGCTCCCAACCAAGGTCAGCGAAGGCAAACCCGTAGAGATTGGGGTAGTCAAGCAAGGATGGCGCATCAGGCCCCACCCACTCGTACCGCTGGGTGCCGCGCGTCACACCACTCTCATCGAGGACGTTTTCGAAGATGTAGCCGCGGCTCACGTCCAGCGCGGTCCCGAGGACGCCCAGGGTCTCGACGACGTTCTCGTCCCACGACACCATGTTTCGCAGGAATCGCTCGGAGGCGATCCGAACCGCCTCGAGGATCTCATCGCGACGCCGAACTTCGGCCTCGGCCCGTTTGCGGTCCGTGACATCGGAATGGGATCCAGTCAGGCGAATCGCCTTGCCACTCGCGTCTCGGGTCGCCAGCGCCCGTTCGAAATACCAGTGGTAGGTGCCGTCCTTGTGGCGTAGCCGATGCTCGAACTCGCAGGTCGGGGTCTCTCCCCGCAGGTGGGCGTTTATCGCCGCCCATGCCTGGTCGAAGTCCTCCGGATGAACCCGGTTGCGCCACTCGTCGATGGATGTACCGATTTCGTTGTCGGCGTAGCCGAGCAACGCCTTCCAGCGCGGCGAGTAGTACACCTCCTGGGTGAGCAGGTCGGTATCAAAGAGGCCCTCGTTCGTGGCGCGTAGGGCGAGTTCCAGGCGCTCGGCGCGGGCCCGCGATTCGGACAGCGTGACATCAATCCTGGGATCGTTCGCGGCCGCGCCGGAAAATGTCTGCTTCATGGCGGGATACCAACTTCAAGCGAGGTGGGGAGCGGGTGACGAGCAGCGACAGGAACGCGATGTGCATCAGGCGTACCCAACGGCCGCAACCAGGATGCCATCACGTCCCCTCGGGATCAGGGCGCGTCGGTCTTGACGAGCCCGGCGTTCATGGCGTGCAGGGCGGCCTGGGTCCGACTCTGAAGCCCGAGCTTGGCGAGGATGTTGCTTACGTGGGTCTTCACGGTCTTCTCGCCGATGCCCAGCTCACGCGCGATCTCCTTGTTCGCCCGGCCGCGCGCGATCAACGTCAGCACATCGGTCTCCCGCTCGGTGAGCGGGTCAGGGCCGGGCGAGACCGGTGCCCTCACCTCGCCCATGAGGCGAGCCGCCGCCTCGGGTGACAGCTGCACCTTGCCCGCCGCCGCCGCCTTGATGGCCCGGCTAAGTTCGTCGGCGTTGGTGTCCTTGAGCAGGTAGCCGATCGCCCCGGCGCGCACGGCGCCGATCACGGACGCGTCCTCGAGTACGCTCGTCAACGCGACCACTTCCGTGCCGGGCACCTCCTGGCGAATGGCGCCGATCGCGGAGATGCCGTCCATCACCGGCATGACGAGATCCATCAGCACCACGTCGGGTTGGAGGTCCCGGGCCAGGCGCACCGCTTCCTCGCCGTTGGCGGCTTCTCCAACAACCTCAAGCTCGGCATCGAGCGAAAGGAACATGCGGAGTCCCTGACGCACCACGGCATGGTCGTCGGCGATTACGACCCTGACTCCCATTGATCTCATCCTTTCGACGGACGTCGCGCCCCAGGCTAACGCCCCACTCATGTACCCGTCCATTGCCCGAAGATTTCACGCTCGTCTGGATCAAGACTATATCAAAGGCCGGACGGCCGGCCGCATCTCACTCTCACCCGGAGATCCAACATGAACGAGTTCCTGATTGGTCAGACGCTACAAGCACTTATCTCCGAGCGGCACGCCCAGGCCGAACGGGCCCGCCTGATTCGCGCCGCGAATACTCGCCGGACATTTCGTTTCCCGTTCCTGGGTTGGCGCGATACCCGGCGCCAGCCGGAGATTCCGGTCTCGGCCATCGCCACGGCGTTGTCCGTGGGCGCGGCCCGATGAGCCAAGAGGTCTGGCCCTGTCGCCCGATCGATACCGGGAACGTCATCAGCCAGTGAGAAACAGCGACCGGAATCGACCTGGTCAAGGTCCCGCGAAACGGGGCGAGCCGCGATGGCTCGCCCCGTTTCGGCTCATCTCTGGAAACCCGTCTCGATCAGGATTCGCGGGCGATCACCCTGTTCCACTCGTTGATCGTCGCGGTCTCCACGATCCCGTTCGGCGCGTATGGGTCGTTGGCCAGCAACTCCTGCACCTCGGCGATATCGGCGGCGTCGTAGATGAGCAGCGCGCCGGAATCGTCCACGAACGGGCCCGACTCGTGCAGCTTCCCGGCTTCCAACAGCTTCTTCAGGTACTCGCGATGGGTGGGTCGCACTTGCTGGCGGCGCTCCGCGTCATCGGTGAACTTGAGTGTCACGGCAAACAATGGCATGAGTCTTCCTCTCTCTGGTCCAAATCAGGACACGGTCGCAGCAAGCAGATTATCCTGAAACAACAGATTGCACCATTCCCACTGGAATTGGTCACCGGCCGAACACAATGGATGGATTGATGCCCGCCGACACCAAGACGACCAAGGACACCTCCGCGAAGGACGTAGTGCCCCTCCGGCGCCAGTATCTCCAGATCAAGTCCCGCTACCCCGACACGATCCTCTTCTTCCGGCTCGGCGATTTCTACGAAACCTTCGATGGCGACGCCGAAACCGCCGCCCGCGTGCTCGACATCGTCCTCACCGGCCGCGAAATGGGCAAGGGCCTGCGCGTGCCCATGGCCGGTATCCCCTTCCACGCCGCCGATGGCTACATCGCCCGCCTGATCGGGGCCGGGCACAAGGTCGCCGTCTGCGAGCAGGTCGGCGAAGCCACCAAGGGCCGGGGGCTGGTCGAGCGTGATGTCACCCGCGTCATCACGCCCGGCACGGTCAGCGATCCCGCCATGCTGGACGCGCGCGCCAACAATTACATCGTCGCGGTCGCCGTCGAAGGCACCCGCGCCGGTGTGGCCTACGCCGACATCACCACCGGAGAGTTCCGCGTCACGGAACTGCATGGCGATGACCAGTCCGAAGCCCTGCTCGCCGCCGGCCGCGAACTGCTGCGACTCCAGACCGCCGAAATCGTCCTCTCCGCGGATCTCATCGACACGCTCCCCCTGCCCGCCGCGTCCTGGATTCCCGAGGACGCCAGCCTCAGCAAGACCGAGGCCTGGCGGTGGCAGGCGAATCGCGCCGGCGACGCCCTCACCCGCCACTTCAACGTCGCCTCGCTGGACGGGTTCGGGCTGACCGGCAAGATCCAGGCCACACGCGCCGCCGGCGGTCTCCTCCAATACCTAGAAGACACCCAGATCTCCGGGCTCAAGCAGATCGACTCCCTCTCCACGTACGCCGTCGATTCCTACATGACGCTCGATGCCCAGACCCGCCGCAACCTGGAGCTGACCGAAAGCTCGCGCGGGGAAAAGCGCTTCAGCCTTGGCGCGGTCCTCAACCAGACACATACCCCCATGGGCGCGCGGCTGCTCAACCAGTGGATCGGTCAACCGCTGCTCGATATCGACGCACTGAACAGCCGTCTTGACTCGGTCGAATGGTTCGCCACCTCCACCAGCGCCCGCACCCGGCTCCAGGCGGCCCTGAAATCCGTTGGCGACCTCGAACGGCTCACAAATCGCACGGTGACCGGCGCGGCCTCGCCTCGCGACCTCGCGTCCCTGCGGGATAGCCTGGAGCATGTTCCGGACATCGCCTCCATCGTTGCGGGTCTTCCCGATATCGAGTCGTTGCCGGATGTATCAGAGGTCCACTGGATTCTCACGAGCGCCCTGGTCGAGGAGCCACCGGTCGCGCTCGGCAAGGGGCAGGTGTTCATTCCCGGATACGCCTCCGAGCTGGACGCGCATCGCGCCAGGGCGAAGGAAGCGCGGGAGTGGATCGCCAACCTCGAACGCACGGAGCGCGACGCGACGGGCATTCGCACGCTCAAGGTCGGCTACAACCGCGTGTTCGGCTACTACCTGGAAATCACCACCGCCGCGCTTGCCTCCGCCGAGCGCGACCGCATGTCTCGTGGCGAGGACGGTCCCGCGCTGCCGGCCGAGTACATCCCGAAGCAATCGCTGGCGAACGCCACGCGCTACTTCACGCCCCAGCTGAAGGAGTATGAAACCCTCGTCCTCACCGCCGAGGACACGCTCGCCTCGCTCGAAGCCGATATCTTCCGGACGCTCGTCATCCGGGTCGCCGAGCACGCCGACCGGCTCCGGCAGCTCGCGAGCGCCATCGCCTATCTCGATACCACGAGCGCGCTGGCCTCGGTCGCCATCGAGCGCGACTATGTCCGGCCGACCTTGAATGACGGTCCGCGGATCGAGATCGTCGCCGGACGCCACCCTGTCCTCGAAACGGTGCTGCCCTCCGGCGAATACGTTCCCAACCATGCCTTGCTCGACGCCGAATCCGACCAGATCGTCATCCTGACCGGGCCCAACATGGCGGGCAAAAGCAGTTGGCTTCGCCAGGTCGCGCTCATCACGCTCATGGCCCAGATCGGCTCGTTCGTTCCCGCCGACCAGGCCAGCATCGGCATCGTGGACCGCATCTTTACCCGCATTGGCGCCCAGGATGACATCGCCACCGGCCAAAGCACGTTCATGGTGGAAATGCTCGAAACCGCGAGCATCCTCACCCACGCCACCTCGCGCAGCCTCGTCGTGCTCGACGAGATCGGCCGGGGAACAAGCACGTTCGACGGGTTGGCGATCGCCCGCGCCATCGTGGAGTACATGCACAACTCCCGGCAACTCGGCAGCAAGACGCTCTTCGCCACGCACTACCACGAGCTCACCGAGCTCGCGGACCTCCTCCCTCGGGTGAAGACCTACCGGATGGATGTGCTCGAAGAGGGTGACCAGGTCGTCTTCCTGCGCCAGGTCGTGCCCGGCGGCGCGGACCGCTCGTACGGAATCCACGTCGCCCAGCTCGCCGGCATCCCTCGCGGCATCATCCGCCGGGCCCAGGAAATCCTCGCCGACCTGGAGCGCGACCAGGGGGCGTCCAGCAACGCCGCCCGCCGCGACGCGATGCGCAAGCCCGCGCCAGACGATTCCCAGCTTCAGCTCACCTTCTTCGACGCGCCATCACCCGCGGTCGAACGTCTGAAGGAACTCGACATCGAATCGATGTCCCCACTGGAGGCGCTCAACACACTCTTCGAACTCAAACAACTCCTCTGAACGGGGATGCGGGGACCATTGCGGGGTAAGGGCGGACCTATCGAACCATGGATGGACTCGCTGTTGGGATCGAACGCGGTTCGACTGTTGTCCGCCCCAAGCGGCTTCAGCCCACGGTCGCTGACCTTCGATCCATCCACCACGGCAGCGAGAGGAACACGAGGAACAGCCCCACGTTCATGACCGACAGCCCCACGAATCCGATCGTTTCGGTCAACGCCCGCAGCACGCCCGGCAGCACCGACCGAAAACCGCCGTACACCAGCGCCAGGTTGAGCGCGAAAACGACCGAGATCGCCCAATAGAGCGTCGAGACCCGCCGCTCCCAGGCGTGAATCGCGACGAACAAGAGCCCGAAGACCAGGATCGGGAACAGGTAGCGCTCGTGCACCCGGGTCGGCACCATGAAGATCGCGAAGATCGCCGCCCCCGCTGCCCAGGTCGCCGCCTCGAACCTCCGCTCCGGCCCAAACCGCCTCAGCATGGTCACGGCCACGTACCCGAGGGCTATCACCAGCCCGAGCGTTCCCCACTGGTTCGGTGAAAGTCCCAGCACAACCGGCGAATCGTCCTCGATCCGCTCGAGGGAGCCGATCGGGATCATCCAGACGTTCGCCGCGCCAAGCGTGGTCTGGGGATACAGCTCCAGCGCCTCCTGGAGCCGTTCGATCAGCGTCGAGGTTCCACCGGCCTTCCACAGCAGGTCAACTCCGAAAGGCTTCAACACCGCCACCGCGGTCAGCAGCCCCAGCGCCACGCTTCCCAGCCCCGCGAGGATGAATCTCCGCAAACCATCACGCGAGACCGGCCGTGAGTCGTACAACCACAGCAGGAGCAGGGAGAGGAAGATCAATCCCGGAACCGCCAATTGCGGCTTGATCAGCACCGCCCACACGAACAGCGGCGAGGACACCACCCAGGTCCAGTCGCGACGCACCACGAGGCACACGCCAGCCAGCAGCACACCCAGCGAGAGCGCGTCCCACTGGCCCCACACCGCCGTTACGAACAGCACTGCCGGATTCAGGTAGTACCAGGCCGCCGCCCGCACTCCACTCTCTTCCGAGGTGAACCGCCGCGCAAGCACGAACACCAGCAGCGCCACTGCCACATCGCAGACGGCGGGCACGACCTTCAGCAACCACGCGAAAATCCCACCGGACAGGTTCTCGCCGCCGAGCGACTCGAAGCTCACTTGCAACGCCTTCATCACCCACAGGTCACCCGGCAGGTGATCGGCCGCCTCGGCATGCTCGTAGAACTCCGAAACTGGATAGTCACTGAGCGTCTGCGCCCAACTCTGGAACGTCGCCACGTCGTAGCCGAACCCGCCCGGAAATGGCGCGATCGCCAGCCGCAGGATGAACCCGGCCAGCAGCATCACCGCCAGCCGCCTGCGCGCGCTCCATCCCAGGATCGTCTCCCACCAGTCCCTCATCCAGCCCAACCCATGCCTCGAATCCCGCGCGTTGCCAGCCCGTGTCGTCGTCGTCACTGGTGGGAGAGTACACTAGCCGAGCGATCCGGATGCCACCATCTCGCGTATCCACGCGACACCGGACGACCGCCTCTCGCCAGCCGGCGAGTGCGCGACGACCTCCAGAAAGGATTGGAGTTTGGCCGAAAGGCTCGATTCACCGGCCATCCAGCCTGGTTGGACGGCGACTGAACCTGCTCCCGAACCGAACCCGGCATCCGCTCCCCGGGAAGCCGCGCTCGATACCTCAAGCTTCCCGGCCTGGGTCGAACGCGTCACCATCGGCCAGCTCACCGGGCTCACCGCCGTGATGGCCACAATCATGGCCGCTGCGTTCCTCGCCACCCCGGTCTCGGCGCATCTGAACGGCCTCGTCCAGATGGTGGAAACGGCCGGCGCCATCGAGCGCGTCGCGCTCTGGCAACGCGCCTTCCTCGAACTCTTCGGCTTCGATCCCCACTCGGACTTCCCGGCGCTCCACAAGGGCGTGCTCGCCTACACCGCGCGGCTCACCTATCTGGGAATGTTCGCCGCGCAGGCACTCGCCTTCGTCGTCGCCCTCCGAAATCCAGGCATCCCCTTCTGGAAATGGCTCATCGGACCACTGCTGGCACACCTCGGCATGCTGCTGATGCCGCCGTCGAACGCCGACGTCTTCTTCTACGCGGTCACCGGCGACCTCGCCCTCAACGACATCAATCCCTACGTCCACCGGATGGCGGAGTACCCGGACAATCCCTTCCTGCCCTTCAACCACTGGGTGGACATGACCGCCGTGTACGGCCCATTCTGGACGGCCGTCAACAGTGGCATCGTCTGGGTGACGGGTCCCGATCCAGCCCTCGCCGCCCTGGCGTTCAAGGTTTTCCTCGGTGCGTTCGCAATCGCCCTCGCCGTGCTCGCCTGGTGGTTCGTCCTGCAGCTCACTGGAAGCACACAGTTCGCCACCGCCGCCGGCGTCCTGGTGGCCTGGCAACCCAACCTGATCGTCGAATCGACCGGCCTGGCTCACAACGACCCGGTGATGATGCTCTTTTCGATGCTGGGCGTCATGCTCGCCGTCCTCGGCGGCGTTCGCGCCATTCGCGGCGGCGTGGTGATGGTCACGCTCTCCGCCCTTGTCAAATACACGTCTCTTCCGCTCCTCGGGCTCCTCGGGCTCGCTCGTCTCTCCCAGCGACGGGAACCGAACGCGCCTCGCCGCATCCTCGGGGCCTGGCTGCTGGACGGCGTCGCCATTGGCGCGGTCCTCCTCGCCTGCTTTCTGCCGTTCTGGGCGGGCATGCAGACCATTCGAGAAATGCTCACCGAGCCGGGCAGGCTGTTCTCCAGCCCGCTCTACCTCTATCCGAAGGTCGCGTTGGAGCGCCTGGGCCCCGACTCCATCGCCCACCAGTTCGAACGATTCATGAGCGTCGCCATTCAGGTCGCCGCCATCCTGATCACGCTGGGAGTCATCCTCTGGTTTGGCCGGCGAGTATGGAACCTGGCTGGAACGTCCGCGACCGGCGCACTCCCGGTCTGGACCCATCCGATGCTGGCCGCCTGGGCGATGATCACCGCCACGCTGGCCTTGCTCCCGGTCAACTCCCATCCCTGGTACTGGACCTGGCCAGTCGTCCCAATTGCGATATACGTCTGCTACGACACGGCGAGCGCCGCCGGTCAACCCGAGGGGACGTTTCGCCTCCCACGGTGGCTCTGGGTTTACCTGGTGGCCACCTGCGTCATGACGATCGCCTACCACACCCGGATCGTGCACCCATGAGCGACGCCCCGGAGCCCACCAACCGCGACCGTTGGAGCGCCGCGCGCTGGTCCACCCCGGCCGCGCTGCTTGGCATCCTCGTCCTCTGCATCAGGGTCTTCCGGGATCTCGGTGGGTTCGAGCTGACCTCGATGGTGGCGATGGGCAACGGCACCAGGGAAGTCGTCAGCGTGTTCGCCACCGTCGACCATCCGTTCCACGCCGCACGGGCCGACCTGTTACTCAAGGCGCTCGAGAACGGCGAGATGCTGCGCTGGATTCCCGCGCACCAGGGAGGCTACCCAGCCGAGTTCTACCCACTCGGCATCGCCTGGCTCGACGTAGGCCTGTGGACGCTCCTGCTCGGTCAGTTCCCGATCATCGCGGTCCACAAGCTGGCCGTCCTGCTCATGTTCGTGCTGCCGGTCGTCGGCTTCTGGATCATCGCTCGCGGCGACAAGGCCAGCCCCTTCGTCCCGCTGCTCGCCCTCGCGATCCATGTCGCGGTGCCGGGCGACTGGATGCACGGCGGGCGCATGGAGCTCGTCTACTGGGGCCTGATCGCCAACGTCGGCGGCGCGACACTCGCCTTCATCATGATGGCCGCGCTCAGCCGTTGGGTTCGAGAAGGCGCACGCCGGTATGGCGTGCTCGCCACGCTGGCCGCCGCCGCGGCGCTTTACACAAACACTCGCTCCTCGATCGCCATCGTCATCGGCACGCTGGCGGTCATCGCCGCCGCGCTCATCGCCCAGCGGGACGACAACTCACCGTCGATTCGAACCATCTTCACCCGCGTGGCGGTCGTCGCCATCCTCAGCGCGTTGCTCGCCGCCCCGCTGCTTCTCGCCGCCTTGCGCTACACCGATCTCTATTACTTCGTGAACTTCGAATCCTACGACGACCTCGCGGAGATACTCTGGGCGAGCCGGACGGCCATTTCGCCTGTCATCGGGCTCCTCACCGTCGCGGGCGCCATCCTGGCCATTGTGGCTCGCCGGTATGCTCACGCGCTGACGGCGGCCGTGGGTCTGGTCTTCTTCGTCGCCGTCACCGTCTCGTTCTCACTGATCGAGCCGCTGGCCAACGCGATCCAGCAACTCGAAACACCACGCCTCATGCCGTTCCAGCGATTCCTTTCGATCTACCTGGCGGCTTGGTTCGCCGGCTGGCTGCTGGAAATGGCGTTCAAGGCGATCCTGCCGCGCTGGCGAAACCTGGCCGTACCCGCGCTTCTGTGCGCGTCGTCGCTGATCGTCATCCTCACCTTCAATGGCGTGTTCGGCGCGGTGCCTACCGTCTACCAACCTCCAACACCCTGGACCACGGGTTATCCTGAGTTCGCCGAGTTCGAGGACGCGGTCACTGAAATCTCCGACGTTAGACCCGAGGACACGGCCGTGTTGGTGGTTGGCGACCAGATGAGCTGGTGGCACGAGCAACTCTGGGCGCCGGTCTGGTCAGGCGCCCTGTTCTTCTACGACGACTGGATGTGGTACTGGCACCCGGATCACGACGGTCCCTACGATCCATCCATCGGCCACGCCTACCAGAATCCCGCCTCGGCATTCACACCGGAATGGTTCAATGCCCACGGCGTAGGCGCGGTGCTCGTCACCAACATGCCCGTGCCCGCCGGCGCGATCGATCCCCGCATCGCGGCCCAATCCAACCCGAACCTCGAGGTCCAGCGGACCATCGGCCAGTGGGATCTCTATCTCGTCACCGATCCCGGATCGATCGTCACCAACGGCCCGACGCCCGCCTCGGATATCGACGTCACCAACAACACGATCTCCGCGACGTTCGAGTCGGCGTCTGGCGAGGTCATCGTCCGGCGAAACTGGTATCCCCGCTGGGAAGCCTTCGCGGACGGCCAGCAGGTCGATATCACCCGCCTGGACAACGGGTACATGGCCGTCACCGTCCCCGACGAAACCACCACGCTCGAACTCCGCTACGCCGTTACAGCGGTCGATTGGCTTGGTCGGATCGCCGCCGCAATCGGCCTCGCGCTGACCATCGCCTTCGCACTCAACGCCCATACCCGTCTCGAAACCTGGCTCTCGCGCCGTGGACAGGCAGCCGACAAAGGCTGATACGACGCCTGGTTCAATTGACGAGACGCAAAACCGCGCCACCCCGGAAAATCCGAAGTGGCGCGAGTTCTTTACCGTGTCTTTCGATACCTACTGGAGCGCTCGCCCCTGGCCTACGACTCGAGCGTCGCCGACACCGTGATTTCGATGTTGCCGCGCAGCGCGTTGGAGATCGGGCAGCCCTGCTCGCCTTCCGCCGCGAACTGCTCGAATTGCGCCTGGTCGATTCCAGCGACCTTGCCGCGAACGGTGAGCGCGGAGGACTTCACCTCCATGCCCCCGCCATCCTTCGGTCCGAACTCAACGGTGGAGGTCACGAACAGCCGCTGAGGCTCATGTCCCGCCGTGGTCAGCACGTTCGAGAACGCCATCGCGTAGCAGGACGCGTGGGCGGCCGCGACCAGTTCTTCCGGGCTCGTCTTGCCATTCGCCGATTCCGTTCGCGAGGCCCACGACACCGGGGCGTTCGAGAACGCTCCACTGTTGAACTCGACCATGCCCGAACCAGCCATCAGGCTGCCTTCCCATGCCGCGGAAGCCGTGCTTTTCATGTTGGCCATTGGTGATGTTGCCTTTCCGGGGCAGACGCCCCCTGTGCGTTACCAAATACCCGCGCGACCCTAGTCACCGCTGGACGGTGGCGGATCGAAATACACCGTCTTCACCTGAGTGTAGAACTCACGCGACGCCTTGCCCTGCTCACGGGAGTAGGAGCTGGAGCCCTTGTACCCGCCGAACGGCACGTGCGGTTCGGCCCCGGCCGTCTCGGAGTTCACGTGCACGATGCCGGCCTGGATTTTCTGGATGAAGGAAAGTGCCTTGCTAATGTCGCGGGTGAACAGCGAGGCTGACAGCCCATAGCGGACCTTGTTCGCCACCGCGATCGCCTCGTCCACCCCGTCAACCGGAATCACCCCGAGGACGGGACCGAACAGTTCGACCTGGCCCAGACGGGACTCTGGGTCGACGTCGAGGAATAGCGTCGGCGAGACGAAATGCCCGTTGAGATTCTCGGGACGACCACCACCGGCGGCGAGTTTCGTTCCGCCGTCACGCGCCGCGCCGATCTCTTCGATCAGCCGGTCGGCGGCGCCCTTGGAGATCACCGGGCCGATTTGCGTCGCGTCGTCGAGCGGATCGCCCACCGTCAGGGCCGCCACTCGCGAGCTCAACCGTTCCGCCAGTTCGTCGGCGACTTTCCGGTCGACGATGGCTCGGCTGGTGGCGGTGCATTTCTGGCCGGAACTCATCATCGCGCCGGCGATCACCTGACTCACGGCGTGATCCAGGTCGGCATCCGCCAGCACGATGGCGGGATTCTTCCCGCCAAGCTCCAACTGCACCTTCGCGCCACGATCGCTTGCGACCTTCTTCAGCGCGTTGCCAACCGTGTCGGAGCCGGTGAACGACACCGCGACGACCCGGTCGTCGGCGACCAGCGGATCGCCGACCGCTCCACCGTCACCAGTCACCAGGTTCAGCACCCCGGGCGGGAGTCCGGCCTCGGCCAGGGCCTGTGTCAGGTGCACGGTCGAGAGAGGCGTCAGGCTCGCCGGCTTCATCACCACGGTATTGCCAAACGCGATCGCCGGCACGGCCTTCCAGGCCGGAATCGCGATGGGGAAGTTCCAGGGGGTGATGATGCCGCACACGCCGAGCGGTTCGCGCAGCGTGAACAGCAGGGTCGAGGGATTGGCCGAAGAGTAGTGCTCGCCCACCGGCTGCTGCACCTCGCCCGCGAAGTAGCGAAGGATCGCCACCGCCCTCGTGGTCTCGCCGATGCCTTCCTTGAGGGTCTTTCCCTCTTCGCGAGCGAGGTCACGGCCGACCTCGGGAATCCGGCTCGCCAGGATTTCCGATGCCTTGTAGAGAATGTTCGCTCGGGCGATCGCCGAGGTTTCAGCCCATCCCCGGAACGCGGTTTCCGCCGCGCCAACCGCGGCGTCGACATCCGCCGAGCCGCTGGCGGCGAAGTGGCCAATCAACTCGTCGGGATTGGATGGGCTGCGGTTTTCCGACGTTTTGCCGGTCGAGGCCGCGACCCATTCCCCGTTGATGTAGTTGCCATAAACACCGATACCGTCTCGAGATTCGAGCACTGGATTCTGGCTCACGAAATCAATCTCCCTTTTCACGAGGCGCGATGGCCAGGTTGAGTACGGTTCGATTGTCTCACGAAACGCCTGTCAGGTCGCCGAGATCGGGATCGCGCGAACGATGTCGTCCGCCCGGTATAGTGCCAGTGAGCCGTCGCTCGAGACCGCCAACTGGTCGACCCGACCAGACGTGCCTTCGACCTTGACCCACTCACTGGGAAAGAGCCACCCGCTAAACAGGCCGTCGGCCGAACCCACCATCAGCCCACCATCGGGCATCAACGCCAGCGTTGTCAGCCCAACCATACGTGGATCGACATCCTCGGGAAGTCCAGCCTCGGCGGGATCCTCGTCGAGCACGATGTCCTCCAGCCCCTCAGCCGATCGAGTCCAGGTCGCTCCGGAATCGTGAGAAAGCCACGTTCCGTCCATGGCCGCGAGCACGTAGGTATTCCCTGCACCAGCCAGGCCGCCGATCGCGTAATACATCCTCAGGCTGTCGCTCACCACCGGCGCCCCTGGATCGCTAAGGTCAATCGAGTGCAGGTTGGACGTGCCGCCCTCGCCGGTGAGGCCGGCGAGCACCACGGGACCAGCCTCCCCCGCCTGGGGCACCACCGCGAACGACGTCACGTCCCAGCCCGGATCGATTCCCGGAAGCACGGTCCAGGTGAGCCCGCCATCCTCCGAGATCTCGAGGCCGGTGCAGGAAGCACCAATCGCAAGCCCCTCCGCCTCCCAGATCGCCAGCGGCTGAATCTCCGGATCGCCATTCACCGGTGTCCAGGTCTTTCCGCCATCGTCACTTCGATGCAACGGGTCTCCTGGGTCACCACGCATGCAATCAGCCTTGTCCCCCGCCAGCAACACCGCTGGGTCGTCTTCGGACATCGCCAGTTCACCAGGAGGCGGAGCGACGTCGGTCGTTTGCCAGCCATCACCGGAAAAGAGGTGGAGTCCCTCGCCGTCTGCCACCGCCAGGGTATCGGCAAGGGGCATCGTCGCAGCGATCCGGGCATCCGATGACCATTCGTGGTCCTGGGCACGTTCCGCGCTGGTAGTGGTGTGGGAACTCGCCCCGGCGCCGAACAGCATCGACAATGTCACGAGCAGGACGAGCACTGGGGACAACAGCGACATGGTGGAACTCCTTCACGACAGCTTTGGCGATCGAGCGTGTCCAACAATGATACCGGTCCGTGAGATTGCGCTGGATTTACAGATCGGCCGGATGGACGCGGGCGGCCCTGTTTACCAGCATCAGGTCCGCCAGCACCAGGGCCAGCATCGCCTCGACAACTGGCACCGCTCGGGGTACCACGCAGGGGTCGTGCCGCCCTTCCACCAACAACGACTGGGGCTCCAGGTTGGTGTCCACCGTCTCCTGCTCCTGGGCGATCGACGACGTGGGCTTGAGTCCCACGCGCACCACCACGTCCTCGCCGGTGGAGATTCCACCCAGCGTGCCCCCGGCGTGGTTCGACTTCGTCCGGATTCGACCGTGCTCGATCGTGAACGGATCGTTGGCCGTCGAGCCGCGCTCCCGAGCAAGCGCGAACCCGCCGCCAATCTCGACGCCTTTGGTGGCCGGAATGCTGAGCATAGCCATCCCGATCAGGGCGTCCAGCTTGTCGAATGTCGGGTCGCCCAGGCCGACGGGCACCCCGGTCGCTCGCACCTCGACGATCCCGCCGATGCTGTCGCGGTTCTTCCGCGCGGTCATGATCGCGTCGACCATCTTCTCGGCCGCAACCGGGTCCGGGCACCGCACGAGGTTCCGCTCGATCTGGTCCCGGTCGAAGGTCTCCATTTCGATGCCGCCAATTTCGCTCGCGTAGCCAAACACATCCACGCCGAACTGGGCCAGCAGCTTCTTCGCGATCGCGCCGGCCGCGACTCGACCCCACGTTTCACGGGAGGAGGACCGGCCACCACCGCGATGATCGCGGTGCCCGTACTTCGCCCAGTAGGTGTAATCGGCGTGCCCCGGACGGAACACATCCTTCAGGTTGTCGTAGTTCTTCGAGCGATGATCGCTATTGAACGTGATGATCGAGATCGGGGCGCCGGTGGTCTTGCCTTCGAAGACGCCCGAGAGGATCTCGGCGTTGTCTGTCTCATTCCGGGTCGAGGTCACCTTCGACTGCCCCACCCGTCGCCGGTCGAGATCCGGCTGGATGTCATCCACGCTCAGTTCCAGCCCGGCCGGGCATCCCTCGATCACCACGCCGAGCGCCGGTCCGTGCGATTCGCCCCAGGTCGTCAATGTAAACAAACGTCCGAATGTAGATGACATGAATCAGTAGTCTCCTGAAGGAACCGCGGTGGTATTGAAAGCGGCCACCTGTGATCGCGCCTCGGTGGGCCATGAGTCACCCAGGGCGGCTGCTCGCCGCCGACATTGTGACATCGAACGGCATGGCGCGGCGCTTACATCCTGCCCGAATTGACCAAGGCATCATTGAACGACACCAGGTGGACGCCGTAGTCGTCGCGCGGCGTGTGCACGAAGCCCGCCCGCTCGTACAACGATCGCGACCGGTGGTTATTGCCCTGCGTGCTCAACGCCACCGACCTGGCGCCCTTGCGAGCAAGGCCGCGCGTCACGAAACTGAGCATCTCACGGCCAACGCCCTTGCCCTGATGACCGGGCGAGGTGGCGATCCTGTCCAGGTGCGCCCATCTCCGGTAGCGCGTGATCCCCGCGTAGGCCACGATCTCCGGCCCGTTCAAGGCGGCCCATACCTCAACGCCCGGATAGTCGAGGTAGGCGTCAAACTCTTCCTCGCTGTTCCACCAGAACCACGGGAACGCCCGATGATCCAGGTCGATGACGGCATGGAGCAACTCCTGGTCCGCGCGCTCCACCCGGCGGAAGTTCAGGTCCTTGTCCAGCCCGGCTCCGGCCACCTCCGCCGGATTCCGGTGCGCGTACGTGACGATGTCCTCGAAAGGCGCGAGACCGTGCCGCAGATAGAACGACTCGCTCCGGATCTCGTTCAGGTCCACCACCACGAACGCCGCCTTGCCGGATTCCCGCGCCTGGGAGATCACCGCCTGCATCAGCAGGTCCTCGTTGGCGAACGCGCCAAAGGTGTGGACGGTGGAAATCTCCCGGCGGTGCCGCCACGGTGTCACGATCAGGAACTCCTCGCTCTCCGGAATCCAGTACGAGGCTCCGGGGCTTTGAATCACCACAGAGGCAGCCTCCGCCGCGCTGAGCCGGGGATGCAGATCCATCCGCAACCGGGAGATATCCGCTGGCCACAGCTGGCGCGGTTGTATGACCTGGCTCGTCCTGTTTCGCCACTCTCGCGATACCATCAATCCGCCTCGTACACCGATTCCAGCCCAAGGATTCCCATGGGAGTTGCCCGCACGCCTTCCATGCCGGATGGAGTCAACGTGTACCCGTGCGGGTGATACAGCGGGATCACCGCCACGTCTTCCACCAGAACCTGGTTGGCCCGCTGGAGCGTCTCCACCCGCTCATTCCCCGCCTGGGTTCGCGCCAGTTCGAGCAGGGCATCCAGCTCAGGGTTCGAATATCCAGTGTAGTTGTCCCCGCTCGCCGAACCGAACAGCATGCCAATCAGGCTCTCCGGGTCGGGGTAGTCGGCACCCCAGTAGATCGAATACGCCGGAAACCGGCGCTCGCCCAGCCCGGCGATGAACTCCGGAAAAGGAACCTCCACCGCCTGCACGTCCAGCCCCAACGCATCGGTCACGACGGCACGGAACGAGTCGATCGGTCGCGCATCCGCGCCGTGGATCACGATCGGCGGCACCGCCTCCGCCGATCCGTACCGAGAGGCGGCCAGTTCAGCCCTGGCCGCCTCGATATCGACGTCCGGCGGGTGGGCGTCCCACTCCACGCCCAGCATTCCCGGAGGCACCAGACCGGTGGCCACCGAGACCGTCTCTCCATACCATCCCCTGGCGTAGTTCGCGGCGGGATACGCCAGCTGCAGCGCCCGTCGCACGTGCGCGTCGTCCAGCGGTGGCGCCTGGTTGCCGAAGGCGATGTAGCTCGTCGCGAACAACACCGTCTCGCGCAGCTCGCCATAGGCAATGCCACTGGCGGGGTCCCGGACAAGCGCCACCTGCTCGGGATTCACGTCGGCCACGAGGTCCACCTTGTCCGCCTGGTACAGGTTCAGCGGTTCCACCGCCGATGCCCCGAGCCAGAAGGTCAGCCGGTCGACCACTGACTTTCCTTCCCACCACATGTCGGCCGCGCGCATCTCCACCGACTCACTGGCGTTCCACCGCTCCAGCCTGTATGGACCGCTCCCATTCGGCGATCGCCACCATTCGGGATCCTGGTCGACCTGCCCCATGTCCACGATGGATGCCTGCACGCTCGCCAAGCGCATCAGGAAGGTCGGCGAGGGGTGTTGGAGGCGGATCTCCACCTGCCGATCGTTCACCATAGTCACGCCGCTCAGCGTCGACTCCACGCCCGCCAGCACATCACCGGCGCCCTCGATATCGCCCACGTAGGTGACCGCCGCCAGCGCTCCCACCGAGCCTCCGGCGATCTTGGGGTTCAACGCCCGCGACAGCGATCCCGCGACATCGGCGGTCGAGATGGCCCGGCCGCCATGGAATGTCACTCCCTCGCGCAGGGTGAAGCTGTAGCGGGCTCCCTCCTCGAGCACCTCCACCTGTTCGGCCAGGCACGGGACCGGGTCCAGGTTCGCGTCCAGCGACATCAGCCCACGGAAGATATGTTGCAGGATGTAGTTCGAATCGAGGTCGCGCGAGAGCGCCGGGTCGAGCGTGGCCGGCCCACTGATCGATCCCGCGATCCGGAGGCCGTCGCCGGCACGCCACGGCCCGTCCTGGGCCAGTCCGGGTTCAGGTGATCCCCCAGCAGCCCAACCGAGTGCTGGCAGCGCCACCGTCGTGCCCGTGAACGCCCGCCGGGATATGCGAAAAGGTCCTGCCATTCGTGAGGAACGTCTCCATCCGTGCGACCGCGCCGGGCGGCGATTCGGTCCGGCATCGTACAATTCGGCAAGTATCCACTATCCTCTGGCCCCCTGACGGTTGGCACCGGGTTCACGAGGTTCTCCCATGACCATTCCCGTTTTCCCACTCAACACCGTCCTTTTCCCCGGCGCGCCAATGTCGCTCCGCATCTTCGAGGACCGCTATCTCCGGATGCTGGCTGATCGCGCCGCCTCCGAGCCGCTCTTCGTCGTCTCGCTCATCCAGTCGGGGCGCGAGGTGGGAGACGAGCCGAGATTTCACCGAATCGGCACCACCGCCCGCCTCGCAACGCTCAACGCGCTCTCCGCCAATCTGGTCGATATCGTGGTCGTGGGACAGCACCGTGTCGCCCTGGGAACCAGCGACTGGACCCGTGGGTACGCCACCGCCGAAGGAACCCCAATTCCCGACGATGCGTTTGACAGAAAGGAAGCCCGAACGCTTCTGCGATCGGCGGCCTCGGCGTACAATTCGTACGGTGAAAGCGTCGCCAGGCTATTGGGACAGAGGTTCGAACAGCCTGGATTGGCGGTCGATCCAGCCCGCGCCAGTTTCGACATCGCCGCCCGCCTGCCGCTTCACACCTGGGAGCAACAGGAGCTCCTTGAAGAGCGGAATCCGCTCGTCCGGCTCGCCTCGATCACCACGATCATCGAACGCGAACGCGCGCTCATGATCCGGGGCGGAGTGGTCGGGATTCCGGTTCAGTATCCAGGAGAGAGGTTTCTCTCGAATTAGGGGCATCCGGCTGGAAGTTCGTTACGATTTCGATAACTCGGGCCGCGACCACTTCCTCTGGGACACGACTTGTGTCAATAATGGTGGTAGCAGCAGCAAAGGCATCGCTCAAACGTTCGTGCTGCACTCGATAGAGACTTGATGGCCAGGATTCGCCACGGCGTTTCCGGAGCGTTTCAAGATCAAGATCGAGTGCGACGATGATATCGGGGTCTCTCTTCGCCCATAGATTCCGAATTGCACTGTGTTCCTGGCCCGCGACGAAGGCATCGATGCCTTTCTTGTGTAGATTCCGCACAAGTGTCGACTTGCCAGATGCACAAGGACCCACCACCACTACTTTAGGTCCCGACTTGCGGGACGTAGGGTCGGGTAGTTGGTCCACTTCGACTCCTTCGCAGAACTGGGCGGGAGGCAGCCGATGTCAGGTTATGTGCACTTCAAGTCCAAGGCGCCGTATCGGAGCTTCAGCCTGCCCGTCACGCAGCGAGAGTGCCACCACAGCCATGTCATCGTTTGGCTTGCCATTGTCTCGATCGATAACCGTTTGAAGCAAGGTGTCGGCCAGGGCCTGACCGGAGGTGCCCCGGCCGAAATGCTCGGCGCCATACGCTTCGAGATCCAGCGGTCCCAGCGTTCCACGACGTCCCGAGTGCCAAATCCCGTCGGTGAACAGCAGGATTTCCAGGCCGCTCTCCATCGGAAGTTCCGTAACCGTCGGCTTGGTCCAGCGATACCGTCCGATCGGTCCGGAAAGGACCGGCAACACGCTCGGTTCGCCGTTCTTTCCAATCAACATCGGCGATTCCGCGTTCCTGGTGATAACGATCGACTTCGTCTTGAGATCGATCGACAGGAGATCCAGCGTCGCCGACACCTGCCCATGCCTGAAGGCAAACAAGTAGTCATGGGTGGCGCGCGCCACCACTCCGTCCCGCACGCCCTCCTTTACAAGGGAAACGGCCTTGCTCGACAGCAGCAGACTCAGTGTTTTCGCCGCCCTGCCCGTTCCTTGTCCATCGATCGAAACAACCGTGAATCCGCCGCTTGGGCGTTCGACCAGCTCGACGGTATCACCGCTTTCCCTGCTCGCGTACTTCTCGGTTTTCGCCACTCCAACATCGATTACCAGCGAGGCCGCCACAACGATCCTTCCATCGCGTATCCAGGAGCCACTGTCATGAATCATAGACCCACCGTGAACCCGTCGTACCGCGACCCTAGCAGGTCCCAAACCGGTCCTGCCACTTTTGAGCCATGTGAGTAATGAACTTTACCTGCCATTCCTTGACAAATTGTGGGGATATCGGTACTCTAAATGCAGAACTGGTTTTGAGAAGTTCTGGACTTCACGGAATGTCCTAACTTTTCTCAAGTTCGGCGCACGAAGTACTGGAATCAGAAAGCGCCCGCGACGGGCACCGAAAAACTCGACTCGAGAACCTGGAAGGAGCGTCACATGAGCGGCGTCAAGTGGGGATAAACAGCACTCGGACGGGAACCATCGAACCTTGCACACGGAAGGAGCAGCGAATGTCAGGCGTCAAGTGGGGATAAGCGGCACCCGGATCGACAGACTCGCAACCAGCAATCAAAGGGGGCAGCACATGCGTGGCGTCAAGTGGGGATAGGAATCACCGGCACCGGGCGATTGGAGCTCAGCACCAGGAAGGAAATGCACATGTCAGGCGTCAAGTGGGGTTAGGCAACACCAGAACCGGAACTCTCGATCTCAACATTCGGAAGGAGCGGCACATGAACGGCGTCAAGTGGGGATAAACAGCAATCGAGTCGGAACATTCGCCCACAGGAACTGGAAGGAAACGTGGATGCGCGGCGTCAAATGGGGATAGGAACTCTCGGCACTGGCAACTCGATCTCGTCATCACGGACGGAGCGGCACATGAGCGGCGTGAAGTGGGGTTAGGCAGCACCGTCATCGGAAATTTCGCGTCAAGCTTCAGGAAGGAATCGCACATGTCAGGCGTCAAGTGGGGATAATTCTGGCGTACCGGTAATACTTGAATAAGCGATAGATCTGTATTTGCTGTAGACCGACATCGGAAACATTGAATTCGGCTGGTTTGAGGCACTAATCTCGTCGCGACGCCAGAGCGACAGTAAAAGCTGTCACTATGGCGGGCACCCCGGAACCGCATATAATGATCCTGTGGATGTGCAGGTCGCCGTTTGGTCGTCCTGCCTTCATGTTGCGATTCACCACACGCAACGATTCCAGGAGCAGGCGGTGCGGGGTCCGTGATCAACTTTCCGCTAAGGGTCAGAATCTGGCTTATAGGCCTGTGCGCGGTTGCCGCCATGTCCGTTGGCGTCGGCCTTCGCGCGTCGGATCCCCTTACCCTTGGCGATGGTTTCGTTGCCCTCTCCCTCCTCATCGTTATCCTCGTCATCGAACGCCTCGACGTCTCGATTCCCATTTCCTCCGGCACCCTCCGCGTCTCCGCTGGCGCGCCGGTCGCGCTTGCCGCCGCCATGCATTTCGACGTCGGCCTTGGCTGTCTCATCGTGCTCACCGGCCATGTGCTGGACTCGGTGCTGGCGCGCCGCGACCCCATCAAGTCCGTCACCAATATCGCCACCTTCGTCACGGCCACCGCCGTCGGCGGGTTCGTGTATCACCAGATCGCCGATCTCGCGACCTCGCCAATCGGCTCGGCCACGAACCTGCTGGCGTCACTCGCCGCGTCAGCCGCCTTCGTCGCGGTCAGCACCGCCTCGGTCGCCATGATCGTGGCGCCCATCATCGGCATGCCGATGCAGACGCTCTGGCAATCAACCGTCCGGCTCTCCGCCATCGAAACGGTCACCTTCCCGGCCGTGGGCGGGTTGGTCGCTCTCGCCGCCGCCGAGAACGCGTTCGCCGTCCTCCTCCTCGCCTTTCCGCTGCTGGGGCCGCAGGTCGCCTATCGCACCCTTGTCCGTGCCCAGCGGAGCGTGCGCGACACACTTGAAAGCCTGGCCGACGCCGTGGAGCAACGTGATCCTTACACCTCAAACCACTCCATCCGGGTGACGGAAACGGTGAAGCGCATCCTTCACGAAATGCCGGACATTCCCTACGAACTCACCGAGACCATCGTCCAGGCCGCGCGCGTCCACGATATCGGCAAGGTCGGCACCCGAGATCTCACCCTGTACAAGAACGGGCCGCTCACCACCGAGGAACGCGTCGAGATGCAGCGCCACTCCGAGGTCGGCAGCGTCATCGTCGCCCGCACCGAGGAATACCGCCTCACCGCCGAGATCATTCGCCACCACCACGAGCACTGGAACGGCGGCGGGTATCCTGACAAGCTCTCCGCCCACGAGATTCCGCTCGGCTCGCGCATCATCGGCGTCGCCGATGCCTTCGACGCCATGACCTCCGACCGCCCGTACCGCAAGGGCATGCCAGTGCCGGTCGCCATCGAGGAGATCCGGCGAAACAGCGGCACACAGTTCGACCCGGACGTGGTCGTCGCGTTCCTCCGCGCCATGAAGGTCGAGGATGCCCCGGCTACAATTACGTCAACTCCTCAGGCTATGGCCTCCTGATTTTCCACTCGTTGACATTGACCATTCGATCAGGTCGCGGTGTGCGATTGCCGGGCCACGCTGACCAGAAAGACATTCGGTGCAAGTACTCACGTTCGATTTCCACAACACGCTGGCAAACTGCGACCCCTGGTTCGAGCTGGAAGTCCGCGACCTCCCGTGGGCGGTCATCGCCTTCCTCGATCTCGACTCCGGATCCACGACCAGGTCGGACATCGAGCAGGCCTATCGCTCACTTCGGCTGGACGTGATCGAGTCAGGCAACGAAATCGACGCCTTCAACTCCGTCACCATGATCCTGGATCAGGCCAGTATCCCGGCGTCCGCCAGCGACATTCGCCGGGCCATCGACTCACTCATGCTGGAAGCCGTTCTCGCTACCGAACCCGTGCCTGGCGCAGCCGACACGGTTCGGTTCCTTCACCGGCTTGGCGTCCGACTTGGGGTGGTTTCCAGCGCCGTCCACCATCAAACGCTCGACTGGATCATTGACCGCATGGGCGTCGCGGACTGCTTCCATCAGGTCGTCACGTCTGCCAGCAGTGGATACTACAAGTCGACACCAGCGATTTATCACGCGGCCCTCCGCGATCTCGGAGGCGAGGCACGCACCAGCGTCCATGTCGGCGACTCGCTTCGCTGGGACGTCGAAACCGCCCAGAAGGCCGGTCTCAACGCGGTCTGGCTCAAGACCGGCCGCCGCGAGGTGTTCAACACGACCCCCACCACGGCGACTCCCTCGCTCACGCTGCAAACGATGGAAAACGCCGGTCCCGAGCTGGCGGCGTTGCTGAGTCAGGTGGCGGACCCGGCGTGACCACCCCGACCCCGCTTCGCATCGACATATTCACTCTCTTCCCGAACATGTTCGCCGGGCCGTTCAGCGAGAGCATCGTGAAGCGCGCCATCGCCGCCGGGAAGGTCGAAATCGGCATCCACGACATCCGCGAGTGGACCACCGACAAGCACCGCACCGCCGATGACACGCCGTACGGTGGTGGCGCGGGCATGGTCATGAAGGCCGCACCCATCGTCGAGGCGGTGGAGGCGGTGCTGGGTGAAGAACTCGCCACCGCCTGGATCGGGGTCATGGCGGCTGGTGGCGAGCGATTCACGCAGGCGCGGGCGCACGAACTCGCCGCCACATACCGGATCGCCCTGATCTGCGGCCATTACGAGGGAATCGATCAGCGGGCCATCGACATCCTTGGCGCCCACGAGGTCTCGATCGGCGATTTCGTCCTCACCGGAGGGGAACTTCCAGCGATGGTGATCGCGGATACGGTCATCCGGCTCATCCCGGGCGTGATCGATGCCGCCAGCATCGCCGAGGAATCGCACACCGCCGGCGAGGAGCGCTACGTCGAGTACCCGCACTACACCCGCCCGGTCAGCTATCGCGGCCACGAAGTGCCCCCGATCCTCCTGTCGGGCCACCACGCCAGGATCAACGAATGGCGCCGCGAGCAAGCCATCCAGCGCACGCGGCTCCTCCGTCCGGACCTGATTGCTTCTTCCGACCAGCGGGTCGAGGAGAAGGCGTCCCGAGGTGACGGCGAGGGCGAAGCCGGTTCCGGCTAACCCGGACCACCCGACGTTCCGTTCATCGTGCCCAGAACCCGCAGGCTCGCGAAGTCCCGGTCGCTCGACTGGCGCAAGTACGCATGCAGCGCCCCGCTCACCTCGCGACGAACGCTCGCGTCAGGTTCCAGTCTGATCACCCCGGCCAGCCCATTCCGCGCCAGCGTCCTCACGTACTTCTGAGCGTTCACGGAGAGGGTCGTCCCGGCCCGATCCAGGTGCGCACACTCGGGGCAGAGCACCCCACCCATTTGCGGCGAGAAAACGTTGGGGATCGCCTCCAGCGCTCGCTGGCAATTCGCGCACTCGAGCAGATCCGGCTGGTAGCCGGTCGCCACCAGCATCCCCAGTTCGAAGTGCCGTGTCACATGCCACGGGTCGACCTGGTCGTTGAGCAACGCCAGCGACGCCGAGAGCAACTTGTAGATTCGCCGGTTCTCCTGATGCTCCTGCGTCAGGTCGCGGACGAGCTCGGCGAGGTACGCCGCATGCCCATAGGCGTCGATATCCTCGCGGAGGTTGAGGTGCGGGTTGATGGACGACGCACCAGTCACCACGTCGAGGTCGCGCCCCCGGGCCAGTTCAAGGTTCACCTCGGCGAAGTAATCCAGGTACGGACCGGACCGGCTGGAAGCCTTGCGAGCACCCTTCGCGATGACGCTCAGCTTGCCGCGTTCCGGAGTGAACACCACGAAAATACGGTCGGCCTCGCCCAGGTCGCGGCATTGCAGCACGATGGCGTTCGTCCGGTAGTTTCGCTCTCGCATGCGCTGGTTCATCGTTCACCATTGTCCCGCCGCCATCTCACCATAACTGCGATTCAGTATGACAGCCAGGCCGCGCGGCCACACCATGGAAGTCATCCGCCGTTCGGTCAGTTCCTTCGTATCATGCAGCCCTGCCTCACGCCGCGGCGCCCGCGTTGACCCTGCTCTCGGCTGAGTGGTACCGTTCGCCTCATGGTTGGCGAAGTTTCTCTTCTGGCCGCATTTGTCGCTGGCGTCCTCTCGATTTCCTCCCCCTGCGTGCTCCCCCTGGTCCCGATTTATCTGGCCCACATGGCTGGAGTAAGCGCCGCGGAAACCGGGTCGATGTCTCGTACCGCCCTGATGAAGAACGCCTTCGCCTACGTCGCGGGCTTCTCGCTCGTGTTCATCGCCTTTGGCGCGGCCGTCGGCGCGGCGGGCGCGGCCGCCACCGCCCTCGACCTGGTACCCCAGAACCGCATTCTGCTCGTCCGCATCGGCGGCGTCCTTCTTATTGTCCTTGGGCTGTACCAGACCGGCCTGGTCCGCATCCCGTTCCTCGACCGCCAACGTGGGTTGTCACTCAGCCCCGGAACGCCAGGTTCCGTCTCATCCTCGTTCATTATCGGCGTTGGGTTCGGCGCCGGCTGGATGCCATGCACCGGGCCGATTCTCGGAGCGATTCTGACGATGGCCGCGGGCCAGGGCAGCATCGAACGCGCGACGCTATTGCTGTCCATCTATACGCTTGGACTTGGCGTCCCGTTCCTGCTGGTGGCCGCCGCGTTCGGCAACTCCACCGCCATCCTTCGCCGCGTCAACGCGCACCTGCACACCATCACCCTCGTCAGTGGCGCGGTCATGCTGGGCGTCGGCATCATCATGGTGCTCGGCATCTACCAGACCATGTTCACCGAGATCATTCGCGTCGCTCCCTGGACTCCGTGGGAACCCGCGATCTAGCAACGCACTCGACATCGACGCCACGCATCCCGATCGGATACCTTCTTGGCCAATGCCGCAGCCCAACTAAACCAGTCGCGATCCCCGGTCGAGATGGGAATCGACCGCGTCTGGCGATTCTTCTGCTCCGTTCGGGCGGCCATCGCCGAGATCGCGTTCCTCGCCGTGCTGGTGCTCATCGGCACTTTGCGCGGCAGCGAAGTACCTCAATGGCTGGCTGACGGCATCCCCGCCCTGCAACCATTCGTCGATCGCTGGTACGACTGGGATGTCTTTCGCTCCCCAATCTTCGCCGGTATCCTCGCCCTGCTCTCGATCGCCATCGCCGTCTGCACCATCAATCGCGTGCCCGGTATCTGGCAGACCATCAGCGAGCCTCGCGTCCAGACCTCCCCTGGCTACCTGAAGGCCTCCGACACCTCGGCGACGTTCGAGACGAAGACGAGCGCCGCCGATGTCGCCTCCGCCTTCGAGGAGGCTCTTCGCCAGAAGCGGTTTCGTGTGCTCACGAAGGAAGTCGGCCAGGATATCCACATCTACGCCGACAAGAATCGCTACGGCAAGCTCGGAACCTTTCCGTTCCACCTCGCCCTGATTCTGCTGCTCGTCGGCGGAATCGTCGGCGCTCAGTACGGCTTCCGCGAGCAGGAGTTCGTGATCCCCGTCGGCGAAAGCCGCTCGGTCGGGCACGGCACCAACCTCAGCGTGGAGCTCGTGAACTTCCGCGACACCTACACGCCGGGCGCCATCGCGGAGTCGTACGAGGCGGACATCGTCATTTACGAAGGCGGCAGCCCCGTCAAGTCCGCCACCATCAGCCCGAACAATCCCACCTCCCACAACAACGCCACCTTCTACCAGTCGAGCCTGGGCTACGGCTCCCGGATGAAGGTGACTGGACCAGACGGCGTGCTCCTCTACGAAGGCACGGTCGACCTCGGCATCTTTACCTTCGCCGGAAATCCGGATGCCCCGGCCGGCTTCGTGAACATCCCCGGCGCAAATTCCACGATGACCGTCGTGGGGCCGGACACCAATCCAGCGGAGAACCCCGAACTCGACACGCTGAACCTGCTGAACGGCCAGATGTACGTCATGATCAACCCGAATGACGGGACGGAACTCGACCGTCAGGTCGTTGTCGTCAACCAGGGCCAACCTGTGCAGGTCGGCGACCTCACCATCCTCTTCGAGCGCGAAATGCAGTGGTCGTTGCTCCAGGTCGCCTACAATCCGGGCATTCCCATCTTCATCATCGCCTCGATCCTGCTCGTCGGCGGGCTGGTCGTCACCTTCTACCTGCCGCTGCGCCGGGTTCGCGCCATCGCCAGCCCGATTCCTGGAACGGACGGATCACGCCTCATCGCCATACCCCTCGCCAAACGCGACTGGAGCGGAAAGCGAGACTTTTTCGCCACCGCCAACCGCCTGGAAAGTGCGCTTGGAGTCCGCGCCACGCTTCGTAAACCGGAGAGCATGAGCGATCTGGACGACATGCCCGACCCACCGGCGACCACCTCGGAATCACAGTAGAATGACTGCATACCTCGGTAGAGGAACACGCCCGACTCCACGAGCGTGATGCAAGGGGAGCCTCACCATGGAAACACTCGTCAAGATCTCGTTTTACTGCTTCGCCGCCTCTTCGGTGTCGCTTGGCGCCGCGGCGATCAGTTACATCCTGTATAGCGTCGGCCGCGTGCGGGTTCACCAGGCCACCATGGCGACCAGCGCCGGCACCACCGTTTCCGCCACCCGTTCCGAGTTCCTCCCTGGTCCAGACGCCGCCGGCCGGTTCGGCTCCATGCTCACCGCCTTCGGCGCGCTCTTCGCCTTCCTCGCCGTCCTGTTCCGCGGCATCGCCGCCGAGCGCGTGCCGCTGTCGAACATGTTCGAGTTCTCGCTCATGTTCGTCCTGGCCCTCTCGGCCATGTATATCGTCTTCGAGCGCGTCTACAACACGCGCCAGCTTGGCGCGATCGCGGTCTCCATCGCGTTCCTGATGACCGTCTACATCTGGCTGCTCCCGGCCAACCTCCGCGAGGTCGACCCGCTGATCCCGGCCCTGCAGGCGAAGCCGATCATGACCGCGCACGTCTCCAGTGCGATCTTCGCCTACGCTACGTTCGCGGTGTCCTTCGCGGCGGCCGTTCTTTTCCTCGTTCGCCGGAAATGGAATGTCCGCTGGCTCCCCAGCCTTGAGATGCTGGACGACATAGGCTTCCGGGCCGTCACCATCGGCTTCCCCCTGCTGACCCTCGTCCTGATCCTCGGCTCGGTCTGGGCCCACGACGCCTGGGGCGTTTACTGGTCCTGGGACCCGAAGGAAACCTCGGCCCTCTTCACCTGGCTCGTCTACGCCGTCTATCTTCACACTCGCACGCTTCGCGGATGGCGCGGCAACCGCAGCGCGTGGATCCTCATCCTCGGGTTCGCCGCGACACTCTTCACCTACTACGGCAACTACTTCTTCGGTGGGCTACATGCCTACGGCGGAGTCTAATCCGCGCGGGGGCCCATCATGACGAGGAATCGATTCACGCGTGGCGAGTGACCAGCCAGCCAGCCAGGAACCCCAGGCTCCCGAACCACCCCGGATGGCCCAGACGAAGTACCGCCTGCTGACCGTGCTCGTGATCGTCGGCGCGATCATTGGCGCGGCCTGGGTGATCGGCGAGCGCGACAACTTCGACACCATCGGGCAGGGCGGCATCAATGCCAAGCTGTTGCCCGCGCCCGGCGAAACCGCTCCCGAGCTCATCACCTTCGACACCAGCGGCAACCTCGTGAGCCTCTCCAGTTTCCGTGGCCAGCCCGTCTGGCTCAACTTCTGGGGCTCGTGGTGCCCACCCTGCCGGGCGGAATTCCCCGACCTCCAGGCCGCTTGGGAGGAAATGAGCGACGATGGTCTGGTGATGCTGGGGATCGCCGTCGGCGAGGACCCGCTGGTCGCCCAGGACTACGCCGATCGGGTCGGTGGCACATTTCCGATCCTCGCCGATCCCGCCTACATTTCCGCCATCATCCCGGAAGACCAGCCGGAGGCGCTCGCGGCCGCCCGGCAGATGGCCACCTCTTACACCATCAACAACTACCCGACCCACATCTTCATCAACCGCGATGGCACGGTCGAATCGGTCGTCCTCTCCCCGATGTCGTTCGAGGACGCGATGGGGTACGGCCAGGAAATTCTCGATTCACCGGCTCCAGAAATCCCCGCCACGCCGCTGCCGTCCACCATGCCAGCCACTCCTCCGAAGGAGTAACCAGGCCCGCGCGACAATGCAAAGGCCCCATCCGGAAATCCGGACGGGGCCTTTGGTATTCCTGAATCGAACTACCCGGTTACCACTTCAGGTTTGGGATGACGTGCTTGCCGTAGGCCTCGATGAATGCTTCCTGGTCGCGGTTCACGTTGTGGATGTGAATCTCCTGGAACCCAAGGTCGATCCACTTCTGGATGTACTCGGTATGCTTGTCGAGGTCAGAAGTCGTCAGCACGCGGTTCTTGAAGTTCTCCGGCCGCACCAGCTTGGACATCGCCTCGAAGTCCTCCGGAGTCCGGATGTCCGCCTTCGGGAAGTTCATGCCACCGTTCGGCCAGTCCCGTACCGCCGAATCGATGGCCTCCTGGTCGGTCGGAGCGTAGCTCACCTTGACCTGGAGGATCTTCGCCATCTTCGACGGATCCTTGCCCGCCTCGCGAGCGCCCTTGTCGAAGCGCTCCATCAGCATCTTGACCTTCTCTTCGGCCGCGCCCACCGTGATGATCCCATCGGTCAGCTTTCCGGTCCGGGTCGCCATGATCGGCCCCGAGGTCGCCACGTAGATCGGCGGCGGCGCGTCCGGCATGGTGTAGAGCCTGGCGCTTTCCACCCGGAAGTGTTCTCCCTGGTGCTTCACCACCTTGCCGCCGAACAGCCGGGTGATGATCTCGATCGACTCGACCAGGCGGCTCAGGCGGGCCGGGGCCTCGGGCCAGTACTCGCCAACGATGTGTTCGTTGAGCGCCTCGCCGGCACCCAGACCGAGGAAGAATCGACCCGGATACATGGCCTCGAGCGTGGCCGCGGCCTGCGCCAGAACCGCTGGGTGATACCGGTAGCCCGGAGGCGTCACGCCGGTACCGAACCGCATCTGGGTCGTCGCGCCGAGCGCGCCCATCCATGCCCACACGAACGCCGAGTGACCCTGCGACGGCACCCAGGGGTGGAAGTGGTCCGAGGCGGTCACCACCGAGAAACCCTGCTGCTCGGCCTGCTGGCTGTAGGTCAGCAGATCCGTGGGATGAAACTGCTCGAATGACGCCGCATATCCAATGGAACCCATGAAATCCTCCGCTGTCGCGTCCATCGCCACATCGGCGGTGGACAAATCGTTTAGATGAACAGGTTACGCTCTTCCGCCATCACCAGGTCCTTGCCAGACCCGGCTCGAGTCTCCGTCTGGGCCCTATAGCCCCGGATGACCGCCACCGGCCGCGCCGCCAGCTTGTGCATGACCAGCTCGGCCGCCGAGGCCAGTTCGTCGGCGATCGCCAGCACGGATGCCCGCAACTCGTACCCGTTCGGGTCGAACTGCCCTCGATAGTCCGACATCGCGGCGATCCCCGCCACTCCAATCGCGACATTGACGATACCGTTTCGCCAGGGCCGGCCGAACGAGTCGGTCACAATTACCCCGATCGGCGAGCCTTCTCCAGCCCAATCCGGGAAGAACCGGTCCACCAACGCCGCGCGCACGGCCTCCGCCGAGGCGTCGGGATCCTCCGGCAGGATGCACACGACATCCGGCGATACATTCGAGGCGTCCACCCCGGCGTTCGCGCAGATGAACCCGTGCCGGGTCTCGGCGATGATCAGCCCGCGCACCATGCGCACGATGCGCCGGGCCTGCTGGAAGACCACCTCGACCTGCCGCGCGTCCTTGTCCCACTCGTTGGCCACCTGCAGCGCCAGGGCGGAAGGCTCGATGGTCGTCAGGTCGACCAGGCCACCTTCGGCCTTGCTGACGACCTTGTGCGTCACCGCCACCACGTCGCCTTCCCGCAACGAGCCGACACTCGTCGCAACCGCCTCGACGATCATGTCCGTCAGCGGATCGCCGGGCCGGATTTCCGGCAGGCCGTCCACCGGCAGGATCGACACCACGTCCTCCGCCTGCCCGGCGACATTCCCAATTTCCGTCATACATGCTCCAGAACAGGCCGCGAACCGTGACCCGGAAGTAACCATGCCGTGCCAGGCACATCGTGCGAAAGGAGGCGCGCCCGCGTCTCCCGTTTCAGTTTCGCCCAATCGTCGGGCGTATCCAAATCAAGCGCCAGTCCCGGACGCACCACGTCCTCAACCTGGAGTCCCAGGTCCACCGCCGCACGTTCGTGCTCCAGACGGCTGCCGAGGCCAAAATGGAATGGGAACGCCGAGACCGTCTCCCGCCCATTCAGCAAGAGCGCGTTCGTGCCGTGGAGGCCAAGGTCGGGTCCGATCACCACGTCCGCGCCCGATGCCAACATCGCCGCCAGGTCGGCGGCGTCCAGTTCGGGCAAATCGGCTGGAAGCACCAGCAGCCGGTCACTCCCGGATCGAACCGCGACCTGGCGTCCCGTGTCGATGCCGGCGTTCATGCCAACCGATCCGGGCCCTTGCAGGATGCCGTGGACGTCTGGTAGTTCCTCGTCCAGCGTCTCCAGCAGGTGATCGTCGCGCGTCACCACCACAATCTGTCCGGCAAGGCCGCTGTCGTGCGTCACCCGCAGCACATGGAAGGCCATGCCCGCCACCAGCCGCGCCCGGTGCCGTTCGTCGAACATCGGCGCGAGCCGGGTCTTGCTTCCCCACAACCCGCGGATGGGAATGACGACCGTGAGACCAGTCACACGGTGCTCCGGCGATCGGCGAACGCCAGCACTTCGGCCGCGAAACGCTCGCGGTCGGCCGTGTCGCCCATGATGGTGTTCGTCACCAGCACATCGAGACCGAGTTCACGAATCGAGCCTTCGAGGTCCGCGTCCGCCTGGTCGATCACGTAGGCATCGATCAGGCCGTCGTACAGCTTCGCCACGCCCAGCGCCGAGGTCTCGTGCCCAAGGCTCGAAAGCATCTTGTCGGCGGGCCCCTTCAGCGCCTTGCCGCCAATGATTGGGCTTACCGCCACTTTCCAGGCGCCTGAGTCGCGAACCGCGTCCCTGATACCGTGAACTTCCAGGATCGGACCGATGCTCACAATCGGGTTCGAGGGGCAGAACACGATCGTATCGGCTTCCGCGATGGCTCGCGTCACCTCGGGGCCAGGCCGGGCATGTTCGATTCCGGCGAACGAGACCGCGTCGACCTCGTCCGCCTGCCGTCGCGCCACGAAGTATTCCTGGAACGCCAGGTCCTGGCCGCCGCTGTGAATAACCGTCGCTACTGGGTCGTCGCTCATGGGCAGGATCGTCGCATCCACGCCAAGCGCCGTCGCCAGCCGCGCCGTCACCTCGGTCAACGACTGACCGTCCTTCAACTGTTGCGTCCGCAGGATGTGCGTGGCGAAGTCGCGATCGCCGAGGCTGAACCATGTGTCCTCGCCGAGCGCCCCGATGCCCGCAAGCGTCTGTTGCGTGTCGCCGGCGATCCCCCATCCATGGACTGGGTCGGCGATCCCCGCCAGCGTGTACATCACGGTATCGATGTCTGGCGATATCCTCAGGCCCCACAGATCGAAATCATCCGCGGTGTTGACGACAACCGTCAGCGGTCCCGGCACAACGCCCGCCAGTCCCTGGGCCATCTTGGCGCCACCCACGCCACCGGCGATGGCCAGGGTGCGGTGGTGTTTTGGTTGGTCTTGCACGGAAACGAGTCTCCTGGCGCTTGCCCGGCCATGTCACTATCCAAACGGTAGTATATCCGTCACCACCCTCCAACTGGTCGTATGGTTGGGGAACTGATCGCGATACATTCGTGCGAAAATGGCTGGCACGAACCGAATTCCCACCTGGAGAGGTCATGCCGGCAACCACCAGCTCGTCATCGCGAAACCCACTCGTTCTCGCCATAGACATTGGCTCCTCGTCCGTGCGCGCGCTGCTCTACGACCAGGAAGGAGCGCAGCTGTACGATTCCGAGGTTCAACTTTCGTACCGGCAGTCCGTCACGGCGGACGGCGGCTCCGAATCCGACGCCGGCACGCTGCTGGACCTCACCATCGCCTGTATCGACGGGGTCCTGGAGAAGACGCCAGCGGACGCCGGCACCATCGAAGCCGTGGGGTTCACATCGTTTTGGCACGGGCTGCTGGGTCTCGATGCGTCCGGAGCGCCCTCGACGCCCGTCTACATGTGGTCGGACAAGCGTTCCGGCGCCGACGCGGCGCGACTCGCCGATGAGCTCGGGCTCGACGAGGTTCACCGGGCGACTGGTTGCCGCCCCCATTCAAGTTACTGGCCGGCCAAGCTTCGCTGGTTGAAACGCACCCGGCCGGAACACCTCGAGGCCAGCCGCCACTGGGTATCCATCACCGACTACATCATGCGGCGGCTCACCGGCACGCTGGTCACATCGGTTTCCATGGCCTCCGGAACCGGCTTCCTCAACACGTCATCCCTGGAATGGGATGAGTCGATGGTCGAGGCCCTTGGCATCTCCACGGACCAGCTTCCGCCCATCGTCGACCGCACCGACCGCGCCGATCCCCTGACGGCCGAGTTCGCCAGCCGCTGGCCCTCCCTCGCGTCGATCCCATGGTTTCCCGCCATCGGCGACGGAGCCGCCGCGAACGTCGGCTCCGGCTGTGTGGGGCCGGAGCGCATGGCGCTAACCATTGGCACATCCGCCGCCATGCGCCTGATCCTGCCAGGAGACCAGGCGACCGCGGGCGTGTCCAACCGGCTGTGGCGGTATCGGCTCGACCGCTCCCAGGCCGTGGTGGGTGGCGCGCTGAGCAACGGCGGCAACGCCGCCGCCTGGGTAGCCGACCACACCGGCGGTGGCGACCTCGACGATCTCACCACCCAGGCCAGCCATCTCGCGCCAGACGCGCACGGCCTCACCATACTCCCCCTGTTCGCCGGCGAACGCTCGCCCAGTTGGAACGAGCATTCCACCGGAACCATTCACGGCATACGGCTTTCATCAACTCCCGTGGAGCTGTTTCGGGCCACGCTCGAGGCGACGGCCTATCGGCTCGCCGACATTTACGACGACCTGACCCCGCTCACCTCCAGCCCGTTCGAGATCCACGCCAACGGCGCCGCCGCCCTCGGCTCTCCCCTCTGGCTCCAGATCATCGCCAGCACGCTCGGTCATACCGTCGACGCGGTTGACGCCGAGACCGAAGCGTCAGCCCGCGGCGCGGCCATCTGCGCCCTGGAAGCGATTGGCGCCATCGAGGGGCTTCAGGACGCCGTTCGCCCGGTGGCCACGAGCTACCAGCCAGACCCGGAAGCCACCGCGATCTACAAGGCTGCTCGCCAGCGACAGGCCGCGCTCGAATCTGCCATCAATTCCATCGTCACGAAGGACACGCCATTCCGATGACCAGCCCTAACCTCGATCTCCTGTTTGTCCTCGCCCATCCAGACGACGAATCGTTCGGTTCGGGCGGGCTCATCTCGTGGCTTCGGGAGCAAGACCTCCGCGTCGGCCTCGTCTGCGCCACCCGTGGCGAATCCGGGCAGATCAGCGACCCATCCCTCGGCAGCCCTGAAATGCTGGGCGCGGTTCGCGAACGTGAACTGCGAACCGCCATGTCCATCGCTGGCGTCGAGCCCGTTCGCCTGCTGCCCTATCGGGACTCGGGCATGGACGGAACGCCTGAAAACGACGATCCGAGGAGCCTGGTTCAGGCTCCTCGCGAATCGGTGCTCGCCGATGTCATCTGCCAACTGCGTGACCTGAAGCCAACCAACGTTGTCACTTTCGGTCCGGACGGGATCTACGGCCATCCCGACCACATCAAGATTGGCGACATCGCGACGGAAGCCGTGCACCTCGCGGCGGAAGACGCATACCCGTTCCTCGGAGAGCCGTGGCGGGTCAGCCACCTCTACCACTCCGCCGTCGCCCGCGAAGACCTGATCGAGTCGGCCTCCGGACCACACGGGCCTATCGCCGGATTGCCACTGGACCTCGTCTCGGAGATGGGAACTCCCCGTGCGGAGATCACGCACGTCTTCGATATCCGGCCGTACATAGAGGCGAAGCTGCGGCTCATGCGGCCCCACGCCACCCAGCTTCCGCACAATCCCGAGCCCGGATCGCCACAGGATCCCGCGACCCGGCCTCGTCTCAACCGCGAGTCGCTGAAGCACATCCCCCTGCCGTGGAATGGACCGGACGATCAACCAAGCGTCGTCGACCGCTTCCACTCCCCGGAACTCGCCGGCACGCCCGCGCGGTTCGTCTCCGCCAGCGTGCCCACGGAGTAGCGGTGGCCGGAGGGGTCAGGATCACCTCATCATCACCTGACTGGGAGCCGACCGTCATGGAATTCCACCGCGCGGGCACGAACGATTGCCGTTCGTGTACAGCGCGGCGCGGAAACCCGTCGTCAGGATTGCATCGTCCCAGCATCCCAACCACCGCAGACATCGCCGATCAAGACTGGTACCCGGGAATTAGGCCCCGCAAATCACGAGGCAATTGATTCTGGAGCCTTGAGTTGCTAACATATAGTCAGTAGGGGTCCACTTACCTCCAACCGCGCCAGCTACCCACGAAGAGCAGAGGGATCCATGAAAGTGCGCCAGCTTCAAACCACCAACGTTTGCCCCCGTTACCACCACGCCGTCGAGCTGATCGGTCGCCGCTGGACCGGCGCCATCCTGATGGTGCTCCTGCAGGGGGCCTCCCGCTTCACCGATATCGTGCAATCCGTGCCGGGACTGAGCGATCGCCTCCTTTCCGAGCGCCTCAAGGAACTTGAGGCCGAGGGCATCGTTACTCGCGAGGTCCATGCCGAAACCCCGGTTCGCATCGAATACCAGCTCACCCCCATGGGCCGAGACCTGTCCACCGTGACCGGCGCGGTGTCCACCTGGGCCGAGCGCTGGCTTCCCGCCCAACAGCAGGAGCCGGAACTGGAAGCGAGCGAGACCCCGGAACTCGCCTCCGTCTCCTGATCCGAACCCAACAGCTCGTAACGACAAACCGCCTGGCTGGAAGCAATCCAGCCAGGCGGTTTTCCTGTGCAACTTATCGCGGTACGGGGAACCCTACAGTTCGGTCACCACCGGCAGGATCAGCGGTCGCGTTCTCGAGCGGCGGTACAACGCCCTGCCGATCGTCTCCTTGGTCCGCTGGACCATGTAGCCGTATTGCGGCGTGCCCTTCTTCCGCTTCTCCAGCGTGCGCCGGAGTTCGCCAGCGGCCTCCCTCAACACACCCTGGTTGAGTTCGTTGGCCAGCCCCTTGCCAACCAGTTCCGGCCCGGCGATGAGTTCGCCAGACACCCGGTCGATCACGAGCGTCGCCACTACGAACCCATCCTTGGTCAGGTTCTCGCGGGTTCGCAGCACCACCTGGCCGTCATCACCCAGACGATCGACCAGGACGTTGCCAGCGCGGATGCGGGCCTTCTGGTTCGCCGAGTCCTTGGTGAACTCGATCACCCCACCGATCTCCGGCAGAAGGACATTCTCACGCTTGAGACCCGATTTCACGCAGAGTTCCCGGTACAGCATCATGTGCCGGAACTCGCCGTGAACCGGAATCGCGAACGTCGGCCGCAGCAGCCGAATCATGCGCTGCAGTTCGTCCTTGCCGGCGTGGCCCGAGACGTGCACGCCCTTGTCGATGGCGCTGTAGATGACCTCCGCGCCGCGACGGAAGAGATTGTCGATCGTCTGGGTGACGGTGTCTTCATTGCCGGGAATCGGGGTCGCCGAGATGAACACCACGTCGCCGCGAGAGACGCGGATCTTCGGGTGCTCCGCCGCCGCGATACGAGCGAGCGCCGCCGCCGATTCGCCTTGCGAACCAGTGACCACGATCACGCGCTTCTCCTTCGGCTGCCGCAGGAGTTCATCCAGCGGGACGAACAAGCCCTCGGGCGGCTCGAGATAGCCCAGTTCGATCGCGACGCGGGAGTTCTGCTCCATGCTGCGTCCCGCCACGGCCACCTTGCGGCCATGCTTCACCGCCGCGCTGATCGCCATATGGATGCGGCTGACATTCGATGCGAACGTCGCGATGACCACCTGGCCAGTGGCCTGCCCGATCACTTCTTCCATCCGCTTCTGAACCACGACCTCGGAAGGTGTGCTGCCCTCCGTCTCGACTCTCGTGGTGTCGGAGAACAGTGCCAGGACCCCGTTGTTGCCGATCTTCTTGAGCTGCGCCTCGTCGGTCGGCTTGCCCATCACCGGGGTCGGGTCGAACTTGAAGTCGCCCGTATCGACGATGGTGCCCACCGGCGTGTGCAGCGCGATGGCGCAGGCGTCCGGAATGGTGTGGGTCACGCGAATGTATTCGGCCGTGATCTGTCCCAACTGAACCTTGTCGCCGCCGTTCATCACGCGCAGGTCGACCTTGTCGTCCAGTCTCGCCTCAAGCAGCTTGCGCTCGATGAAGCCAAGCGCCAGCGGCGTGCCGTAGATCGGAATCGGGGTCTTGCTCTGAAGCTGGGGGATGATATACGGCAGGCCCCCGATGTGGTCCTCGTGCCCGTGAGTGATCAGGATGCCCTTGAAATTGCGCATCCGCTCGGCCACGTACGACACGTCCGGAATGATCAGGTCGATGCCGCGCTGGTTGTCCTCGGGGAACTTGCCGCCGGCATCGAGCAGCAACAGGTCGTTGCCGCACTCCACGACGGTCATGTTCTTGCCGATTTCGCCGACACCGCCAAGCGGAATCACGCGCAAGCGGTCGGTCCCGATCGGGCCCATGGCGGTGATGTCGCCGCCACCGCCTCGGGAGGATGTCACCGCCGAGGTGTCAATCTGCTGCCTGCCACCCTGGCGCTGTTGACGCCCGCGCTGCTGCTGCGCATGCGGAGTTTCCACGCGCTCGGGTGCCTCATCGTCCCGCCGTGGACGACGCATTGGCCGTCGCGATCGCTGCCGGCGATTCTGCTGCTGACCATCGGCGGACTGCTGGTCGCGTCCCCCCTGGCCGCCGCCCTGCTGCTGGCCGCGTCCCTGTCCCTGCTGGCCTTGCTGGTCGCCATCCTGACGACCGCGCTGGCGCTGCCCGCGCTGCTGTCCCTGGCCGTCCTGGCGCTGGCCTTGTTGTTGTCCCTGCTGCTGGTCGCGGCCACCCTGGCGCCGACCCTGCTGGCCACGGCGCTGGCGGTTCCGACCATCGCCACCCTGGCCGTCCTGGCCGGATGACGAGGCATCGCCCCCGTCTTCCATGTTGGCCATGCGCCGGCCTTCGGCGATCTGCTGCTGGCGAAGCTCCTCGGCGGCCGACCGCGAACGTTGCCGCTGTTGGGAGTGGCGTTGCTGCCCTCCACCCTGACGGCTCCGCTGCTGGCCCTGGTCGCCACCACGATTGCCGCCCTGGGATTGCCGCTGCTGCGAGTCAGCAGGGGAGCCGTCTCGCTGTTGCTGGTTGCCCTGGTCCTGGCGCTGGTCCTGATTCCCGCCGGATGGGCGTCGTCGGCGTCGCCGGTTCCCGCTTCGATTCGATGATTTCTGCTCGGTGTTACCTTGATCCGGGGCGCCCTGGCCTCGGTCGTTGTCGTTCCTGTCGTCCAATCAGGTGTCTCCCGCCACGCCGCGCAACGCCGTCTCCGGGCCAGTGGGAGGGACTGGAAGGTCCCGATGCTGGCGGCCACCCAGGATGGGTGGCGTCGTTGGTGGTGGCTGCATGTAGGCGACCGTACCACCAGGCTGCTCGAAAATTGAAGGAACGTGCCTGGATCGCGCTCGCGGTCGAAAAAGGTGGGAGGCGAGGCGGCCACGACGGCCGCGTGCGTCCCGAATATGGTCGAAAGCCATCCGGTGAGTCAGCCGGATGTGGTCATGACACTCGGCGCGGCGTTCATCGCCGTCGCCGCTCATCGTCGTGGCCAACATGTTTCGAATGGTGATCCGCCACTGATGGGCGGCCTTCGCGCGCAACCGCGAAGGAACTCCAGGTGATAACGCACTCGAAGGTCCGGGCTCGTGAGAAGCCGGCGCCGTTCAACATGCACGTATGCTCACTACTTGTTAAACACGGCGGAACTGGCTGCTTGCGCCGCGAAGAACCCCTCGCGGACACTCTCCTGCTTCGTCGTGCTGGGTCAGGCACACCGCGTGTCGTGTCGCGGTAGTTCCAGGCTCGCGGGTGGCCATGCCATGAACCACCTCCCATGTCGCCGTTCGTTGCTGCCGTGTTTTCCGGCCGCGAACAGGGGGCAGATGTGTGCATGGCATGACGCCACCCCGCCGCGAGAACGACCTCGTCGCTGTCGCAAAGTGTAACAGGTGCGACAGGCCGGATTATTTGTCGCTAACCAAAGAGTTGCGTGATCAGCAGGTAGATGAGCCCAAGCACGATCAGGAAGACCGTGCCCCCGATACAACCCAGCGCCAGCACCGTGCCCATTCCGGAGGTATCGCCCAGCGCGGGCTCCTGGCCCGTTGCCGGTGGATCCGGGGTGAGCTGGCTGGCGTCCGCCACAGGCGCTTCGACCTCGGTGGTCGAGGGCGTCTGACGCTCCGGGCTGTCGGTGGGCTGGTTCTGGTCCGCTTCGGGCAAGTCGAAAATCCTCTTCGTCTTCGGTGAATCAGGCCGCGTTGTGCGCGGCAGGCCAAAGTATAGCCGCCCTTATCGACGCGACTTCCCGCCCGCGCGCGCCTTCGCGGGCGGTTCGTCCGCCACCCGGTCGCGCAACGCACGGGTCAGGGGCGTACCCAGACCGGGATGCTCCCGCACCCAGGAGTAGCCCGCCGGGTAGTCGAGGATCACGCCTCCTTCGAGCGCGAGCGTCCTGGTGCACACCTTGTCGAGGAAGTACCTGTCATGCGAAATCGCCAGGATCGTCCCGCCGAACTCGATCAGCGCGTCCTCCAGCGCCTCCACCGAGTCGATGTCCAGGTTATTGGTCGGCTCGTCCAGCAACAGGAAATTGGCGCCACTCAGGATCAGCAGGGCGATTTGCAGCCTGCTCATCTCCCCACCGCTCAACTCGCTGCTGGGCCGCATCACGTCGTCGCGGTCGAACAGGAACCCCACCAGGAAGCCGAGCGCTTGCTGCTCGTTGAGCGGCTTGATCCGGCGCACCAGGTCGATCGGCGTCATCGATCGGTCAAGGGATTCCTGCTCCTGCGAGAAGTACCCAACCTTGATCGCGCTTCCCAGCCGCAGGGAACCCGAGGTCGGCTCCTCGATGCCCTGCACCATCCGGAACAACGTCGTCTTGCCGGCACCGTTCGGCCCAGTCAGGCTCACCCGCTCCCCATGCCGGATCACCAGGTCGAACGGCTCCATCACCACATGCGTGTCGTACGCCTTCGACAGGTCCTCGGCATGCAGGACCGTCGTGCCACCGCGCTCGGCCGCGAACTCGACATCGATCACCTTGCGGGTCAACACCGGCATCGCGGTGGCGTCGAGCCGCGCCCGCTCCTCGGCCACCTTTCGCCGCTGGTTTTCAGCCCTGGTCGCGAACTTCGGGTTCTGCCTGGCCCATTGGGTCAACTGCTCCGAACTGTACTTGAGCTTTTTGAACTCGCGTTCCTCGAGTTCCCGAAGATGGGCCTGACGCTCCAGACGCTCGCGCTTCAACGTCCGGTACGCCGAGTAATTGCCCGGATAGGTCTGGACCTTGCCATCCTCCAGCTCGACGATTTCGTTCGCCACCTGGTCGATCATGTAGCGGTCGTGGGTGATCAAGCCCACCACGCCGGGATAGGCCGCCAGGTACCGCTCCAGCCACGACTTCGCCGCCACATCGAGGTGGTTGTCAGGCTCGTCGAGCAGCAGCACGTCCGGCTGGCGCGCGAGGAACTGGGCGATGGCGACGAGCTTCTTCTCGCCGCCGCTGAGCTGCCCGAGTGGTTGCCGCCACAACCGTTCCGGCAGGCGCAACCCCGTCAGCAACTCGCCAATCACATCGCCGGGTTCCTGCTCGATCCCGGCGTCCAGCCGCTCCAGGGCGTGATTGTAGGCGTCGAGCACGCTGGCCATCTCGTCATCGTCGAGTGGCTCGGCCAGCTTCGCCTCCAGATCGGAAAGCTCTCGCTCCAGCGTCTCCGGGTCCGCCGCCACGTCGCCCACCAGCTCCCACGGCGTACGCGCCACGTCGAGAGCGTTCTGCTGCTTCAGGTAGCCGATCGTCACGCCTCGCTGGTGGATCACGTCGCCTCGTTGAGGTGGCATCTCCTTCGCCAGCAACTGGAACAGCGTGCTCTTGCCGCTGCCGTTCGCCCCGACCAGCGCGATCTTCTCACCGGTCTTCAGTTCGAAGGTCACATCCTGGAATATCTGGTTCCCACCGTGAGCGAATGCGACGTGGGATGCCTGGACAAGAACGGCCATGGGTGTGATTGCCTGCCTGACTGAGAAGAAGACGGAGAAACGAAGGCATTCTGGCGGATCAACGTCAGGAGAGCGTCGACGATGGTCGGGACCCGTGGACATGGGATTGGATCGCGCGGGTGGCTGGTATTGGATCTCGCCGGTCACCGCGGCCATTCGCACTGGACAGCGATGGCCCGACCCGAGCATTGGACGCCGCCTGGCGATCCCACGAGGACCACCGGGCGGGCCGTTCAGGGGCGAAGATCAGCCGCCGGCCTGAACCGTCGTCACGGTGATCTCGTCGTCCCCGAGCGCGATGCTCTCGATCTCCAGCCCACGCTCACTGAAATAACCGTTGATCGCGTCCTCGATGATCCCGGCCACCTTGTCGGCGGGCATGATGAAGCCAAGCGTGGAGTTATCGACCTCCATGTCCTCGATCCGGAGTTCGCCATTCTCGGCCACCGGTCGCCCGGAGTATCCGAAGTCCTGGGTGCCCGAGGTGAATCCGAGATGAATGCCCGTCTCATCCACCGAGATCAGGAAATCGCTGGTGCTACTCGACTCATCGATATTCGAGTCGAGTTCGCGCTGAAGGTCGGCCACCGAAATCGTATAGGTACCGGCCTCAAGATCACCGCCAGCCACGTCGATCTGGTCGTCGAGTTGCTGGGCAACCTCCGTCCCCAGCGCCTCGGACACCGTGTCGGCGATCTGGTCCTGGAGACGCGGTATACCGACTAACCACAACACCACGCAGCACAGCAGCAGTAGTCCCGCGATCGAACCTATCGCGATCAGGCATCCCTTGCGATTCACGTGGTGCTTCTCCCTGTCTTCTGGACATCATTCATGGTCGCGGCGCGGTGCTCTCTCGTAGCCTACAACGCCCCTGGGCATTTGCGGGTTCCTGATCCGGGCAATCCAGACCGGTCACCCTTTCGACTGCTCGATCAGGTCAAGCCAGCCCGCCCCACCGTGCCAGTTCTTGCCGGAAACGATGTGCGACACCACCGCCCGCTCCAGGCTGGTGGCCTGTGGCAACTCATCGATCTCCGCGTCCAGCATCCCGAACACGAACTGCTGGATTCCGCGATTGTTCGCGGCTGGGGTGAACGCGTGCGTGAACCGGTCCTTGAACTGCCGGATGTTGGAATTCGGCGAGAGATACTCGTCCAGTTGCTGATCCAGCATCCACGATTCGCAGATCGCGATCCGAGCCGGGGTGTCCGGGAAGTAACGATCGAAGAAGGGCTTCACCTGGGCGAACGAGGCGTCGCAGGCGGTGGGACTCAACGGTCCCGAGAAATCGGTGATATGCACCGACAGCGCCACTTCGTCCTCGCCGAAGTCGACGCCCGCATCCGCCAGCGCCTCCCGGTACCGATCCCTCAGGTTCACCCGTTCGAACTGCAGCCGACCCAACTGGTACAACTGCCCGCGCATGTGGTGCGTCAGCCACGTTGGCGTGTCGATCCCGCCCTTGCCATGGTTCTTGCGATGAACCGACATCTTCCGGCCCAAATCCACCAGCGTCCGTCGCGAGATCGGCTCCGGAATGCCCAGTTCCTCGTGAAACCGCAGCGTGAAGGGGCGAACGGCCAGCAGGACGTAGAAGTAGAAGTAGCGTCGCAGTTCGCCGAGTTGTCGCGGCAACACGGGGAACGCTGGCGGCGCGGGAATCTGACCGATCGTGCGGACCACCGAGTGCGCGGCTCGCCCCAGCAGCCACCACACGCCCGGCGTGCGGTTCCGGTCCGGCAGGAGCCAGATCAGCTTGTCGATCTCGTCATGCGGCACCGCCAGGTCGAGAAACTCGATGGCCGCGCCGTCCGGCGTTGGCAGGTGTACCTCGAACGGCGGATCGCCAATCTCGTCGAGGTGTTCGAGCCAGCTCCTGGTTGCCTCCTCGGCCTCCAGGAGTTCGCGCAACTGCGCGACTGATTGTGTCCCTGGCAGCACCCGCGCCATGTCCCCGCCACTCCTCGCCTGTACTCAAAAACACCATGGTCCCGGGTCAAGCCCCGGAATGTCGCCCACAAACATACACGCCGCGCGTCGCGGCTCCAAACAGCACGTGGCCTGGATGCCGGAGCACCCAGGCCACTCCTCGACTTTCAGTCTCCCGCCGGTCACCATGGACCGGAATGAGCGTCTAGAGACCGGTACGCGTCTTCAGGTCATCCACGGCCGCGTCGGCGTCGGAACGGACGTCATCGGCCGCGGCCCTGGCGTCATCGGCGGCCTCTTCGGCGGTCGCGCGGGCGTCGTCCGCCGCCGCATCCGCGTGCGCCCTTGCGTCGTCCACGGCATTGTCGGCCTCGGCGCGAACGTCATCGAGTCCGGATTCCGCCTCATCGCGCGCCGCGTCGGCGCGCGACTGGGCCTCGTCGACGGCGCCCTCCGCCTGGGCCTTCGCTTCGTCGGCCTGGGCCCGCACATCGGACAACGTCTCGTCAACCTTCGCCTTCACGTCCCCGGCCACGTCCTCGGCCTTGGTGGTCGCATCCTCGAACACATCCTTGACTTTGTTAATGAACTTGTCCATTGTGGTGCCTCTCCATCTTCGGTTAATGCAAAACGACTCGGCTTGTGTCTCAGTGTATACCCTTGCCACCCACATTTGTTTAAGCACCAACCGCGTCGATGGGCGGCCTTCCGCCGTCGCCGGTACAATCCGACCATGGATACGTTTTTCTCCCGTTCCACCGGGGGTTCACCGCTGAAACGGATGAACTGGATCATCTACTTCGTCCCGCCCCTGCTGCTCGGCGGGTTAGAGGTTGTCCGGCTGTTCCTGGGTGACGACCTGACCGGGAATCGCTGGATCTACACCGCGTTCCTCTTGATCGCGCTCGCCGGGATGATCGTCTTCGCGCTCGGCATCTCCAGGTATGTCGAGCGCATGCACCGCCACCTTGTTCACCAGAACCAGGAACTGCTCGCGCTGCATGACGCCAGCATCGCCATCTCCAGTGACCTCCGGCTGGAACGAGTGCTCCAGGACGTCGTCAACGAAGCCAGCACCCTCGTCGGCGCCAGGTACGGGGCCATTTCCTGCGTCCGCGAGTCTCCCCGGATGGAGGCGTTCGTCACCTACGGCATCACACCGGAGCAACGTGAGCTGATCGGACCACCGCCCGCCGGCCATGGCATCCTCGCCATCCCGATCGCGTCGAGCGAGTCGCTCAGGCTGGAGGACATCTCGGCCGATCCGCGCTCCGTCGGTTTCCCACCCCATCACCCACCGATGACCCGCCTGCTGGCCGTGCCCATCGCCACCAAGTCCGGCATCGTCGGCAATCTCTACCTCTCGGACAAGGTGGACGATTCGCCGTTCTCAGCCACGGACGAGGACTCGCTCCGCCGGTTCGCGTCCCTGGCCGCGATCGCCATCGAAAACGCCGCCCTCCATGAACAGGTCCAGGTGCTGGCCATTACCGGCGAGCGCGAACGCATCGCCCGCGAAATGCACGACAGCCTCGCCCAGGTGCTGGCCTGGGTGAACACCAAGTCGCAGGCCGCGCTTGCCCATCTGGGCCGAGGGAAGCCCGACGCCGCCCGCGACCAGATCGAACAGCTCGCTCAATCCGCCCGCGAGGCCTATGTCGATGTCCGCGAGGGAATCTTCGCCCTGCGGAGCGCCACCGTCTCGTCCGATATCGATTTCTTCGAGTCCCTCGCCGGTTACATCCAGCGATGGCGGGATCAACACGGCATCGCGGTCACGTTGCGAGTCAGCCCGGAACTCAATCCCCATGGGCTCACCGCACTGGCCGAGATTCACGTCCTCCGGCTGATCCAGGAGGCGCTCACCAATGTTCGGAAACACGCCCGCGCCAGTGCCATCACCATCGAGTTCAGGCCCGCCGGGGTACAATGGGACCTCACGATCAGGGATGACGGGACCGGATTCGATCCGGCCGGTTCCACCCGCGGGGAGACACCACGCTTTGGCCTGTCCACCATGCGCGAACGCGCCGAGGCGATTGGCGGGACATTCGACATCGATTCCGCTCCCGGCCAGGGCACAACCGTCGCCGTCACGATCCCAATCGCCCGACCATGACGAGGACAAACGATCCCGATGAAGCTGGTACTGGCGGACGACCACGCATTGTTCAGGGATGGCCTTCGAAACCTGCTCGAAGCCCACGGCCTCGACGTGGTCGCCGAGGCAACCAACGGCCGCGAGGCGCTTGAGGTCGCCCGGAAGGTCAAGCCCGACATCATCCTCATGGATATCCAGATGCCCGTGCTCAACGGCCTCGACGCCACCCGGCTCCTGAGCGCCGAATTGCCGGATATCCGGATCGTCATGCTCACGGCATCCGACGACGACGCGGACATCTTCGAGGCGATCAAGTACGGCGCCTCCGGGTACCTCTCCAAGGATCTCGACGCCGCGCGGCTGATCGAACTGCTCGAGGGCGTGATGCGCGGCGAACCGGCCCTGTCTCCCGCCGTGGCCCGCAAGGTGCTTGGCGAATTCGCCCGCCCCGAGGCGCGGTCCACCCTCCCGCCGGGCACATCCCTGACCGAACGCGAACGGGAGGTCCTGACGCTCCTGGTCAGCGGCACCACGTCCAACCGCGATCTCGCCGAGGCCCTCTTCGTCTCCGAGAACACGATCAAGTACCACCTGCGCAATATCCTGGAGAAGCTCCACCTCTCCAGCCGCGCCCAGGTCATCGCGTACGCCATGCAACACCGCCTGGTGGACCCCAGCCCCCAGTAGCCTCGGCACGCGCCGGACCTGCGTACGTCATGGAACTCCCGACGGTCCCCACCCGTTTGGGCGAGCGCGAACTACCCGCGCCCAGACCCTAAATCGCCCCAGAATGGCCTGCCTGACCGCGCGCGAACCGCTACCATGAATGCAACGCGGTGGTGATCGCAAGATTCGGGAACGGTTCCGGATCGCTCAGGCGGTCACCCGGCAGGGCTCCGGCCCAGGTGGGAGAACAACCAATGACCAACGAACACGAGGTGACGCGAAGCGTGCAGCCCGGAACCGAAGGGGAGCAATCCTCCAAGGTAGCCGACGCCTCGCGGCGCAGATTCCTGTCCGTGGCGGGCGCGCTCGGTTTCGGAGCCGTCGGAACCGCCCTCGCTCCAGATTCCATCCGCACGCTCAACCGCGCCGCCCAGGCGCAGGCCCAGCACGACCACCAGGTCGCCCAGGATGACAACGAAACCTCCTGGGAAGAGATGGACAGGATGCACGAGGAAGGCATCGCCCGGTTCCCGGCCGAAACATCCGGGCTCGGCGGGCAACCGCTCGAGTACGAGATGGACGGCGACGTCAAGGTCTTCCGCCTGACGGCGGCCGTCACGCCGTGGGAATGGGACACAGGCCAGTGGGTCGATGCCTGGACCTACAACGGCGTGGTTCCTGGCCCCGAAATCCGCGTCACCGAAGGCGACAAGGTCCGGATCATCGTCACCAACGAGCTACCTGAGAGCACTGCGGTCCACTGGCACGGTCTCATCATTCCCAACGACCAGGATGGCGTGCCGTTCATCACGCAGCCGCCAATCACCCCCGGTCACTCGTTCACCTACGAGTTCACGGCCCGCGAGGGGAACCACGGCTCGCACATGTACCACTCGCACGCCAACTCCGCGCACCAGGTACAGATGGGCTTGCTCGGTCCCTTCATCATCGAACCAAAGAACTGGGACGATTACCCGGAATTTGACCGGGAATACACCATGGTGCTGAACGAAGGGCCAATCGCTGGCTACAGCATCAATGGCAAGGGCTTCCCGGCCACCCAGCCCCTCATGGCCAAACAGGGCGAGAAGGTCCTCATTCGCTACATGAACGAAGGCGCCATGATCCACCCGATGCACCTCCACGGCATGCCACAGCGCGTGGTGGCCCAGGATGGTTGGGTGCTACCGGCTCCGTACTACTGCGACACCGTCAATATCGCCCCCGGCCAGCGCATCGACGTGATCGTCGACGCCACCGAACTCGGCGTCTGGGCCTTCCACTGTCACATCCTGTCCCACGCCGAAAGCTCGCATGGCATGTTCGGCATGACCACCGCCATGATCGTGGAACCGGCGGACGACGCACCTTCAGCCACACCCGAGGCAACTCCCTCCACCTAGGCGGGGAGCCGGCCATCCAGCATGGCTCATTGATCCTCTCACCCAATGAGGCGAACAGCGATATGGCGGTTGCCATATCGCTGTTTTGCGCCCATCGCGCCGAACGGGCCTCTGGAGCCTGGCTCCGTGTCTCAATTCGACGGCGGAAGGGGGCCACACTTAAGCGATTACGGGCGACCCGATGGAGTCGCCCGTGGTCGATTATTCGCGCTATGCCCGGTGCCGCGTTGGTGACTCCCCTGGGACTCGAACCCAGAACCTGCGGATTAAAAGTCCGTTGCTCTGCCATTGAGCTAGAGAGTCTCGCCTCGTCGGCGCGATGGCAATCCTACCGCGCCCGCCATCATTGTTGCCAGACACATTGCCCGGGACCTGGCACCCGCCTACCCTTTCTCCAACAAGTCCGCGCCGCCCACCAGAGGCCCATCCAGCTTGGACACAATCGCCAGCCAGCTCAATGATCCCGCGACCCGCGCCATTGCCGGCTTCACCGCCGCCGCCCTCGTGTCGCTCGCCGCCTTTCGCGCGCGTGCGCTCTCGCCATCCGGCGCGATCGCCGCCACGCTCACTGGCGGAGCCATCGTCGGCGCCGGTGGCTGGTGGCTCGGACTGATTCTCGTCGTCTACTTCACCACCTCGAGCGCGCTCTCCCTCCTCGCGAAATCACGAGGGACCGGCGCAGGCCAGGCACGCGGCAGCCGGCGAGATGCCGTCCAGGTCCTCGCCAACGGCGGGATCCCGGTCGTGTTCGCGCTCATTAGCTTCCTTCCCTCGGATCCCTCTCCCTGGCTGGCAGCCTCGGTTGGCGCGATCGCCGGAGCCTCTGCGGACACCTGGGCCACCGAGGCCGGGCGGTACAGCCGCGCGAACCCGCGCCTCATCACCACCGGCAAGCCCGTCCCGCCTGGAACCTCCGGTGGAATGACCCTGCTCGGAACCGCGGCCGCGATCGCCGCCGCGGCCACCATCGCCGGGGTCGCGGCCATTGGCCATGCCACCGGCTGGCTCGATGTCAGAGGCTCCACCCTCTCCATACTGCTCACCGTCACCGTGGGCGGTGTCGTTGGCTGCCTCGCCGACAGCCTCCTCGGGGCGACCGTGCAGCACAAACGACGGTGTCCCGCCTGCCAGGTCCACACTGAACGCGATGTACACACCTGTGGTACCTCCACCGTCCTCGCTTCGGGCCTCCGTTGGGTCAACAACGACGTCGTCAACGTCGCCGGCATCCTGGCGGCGGGCCTCTCGACCGCCATCCTCACCCGAATCTGATTCCTCCGATCGATGATTTCACGTGAGCCGCGACGCCCGGATGGGGTAAGATCAGTTCAACTCCCCGAGCAGGGGGCAGAGGGAACCGCATACCGGCTGCCAGCATCCTTTCCACGGCCAACCAGCCCTGGCGAGATCATGGCGGCAGCCTAACGAAACAGGTACGGATCACGGAGCGACCGCCCGGTCCCACCATCCCGCGGAACGGCAACATTCGCCGGACCGGTGGTGCGAAATCGCTGGGGAATGAATAAGGATTTGCCATGCAACGCGTCTCGACCGTCTTCGAACCCTATCGAAATCGCTTGACCAAGGCGACAGCGGCCGTGGCGGCCACCGCGCTGGCAACAACGCTGCTGCTTACCCCTGTCGCCCAGGCCCAGGACGCGACGCCGCCAGCCACACCGGAAGCATCGCCGGTGGCGGTCGCCGAGGAACAGGCACCGGCCGAGGTCACCACGCTGTTCTCCCACACCATCGCATCGTTCCCTGAGGCGCCGGTCTCGGTCCGGCTCCTGAGGATGACGTTGCAACCCGGCGCGTCCAGCCCCATGCATGCCCACCCGGGCGAGGAGTTTGACTTCGTCATCTCCGGCACCCTCACGGTCAACACCCAGGGCGACGCCACGGTGGTCAGCGCCGCTGGCGACGAGGTCACCCGGGCGCTTTCCGGGGACCAGCTTGTCGCGGGCGACATGGTCAACTTCCCGGCCGGCACCGGCATGAACCTCGTCAACGACTCGGACGAAGAGCTCGTTCTCTACTCCGCCGTCTTCCACCCCATCAACGAGGACGTTCCCAGCACCGTGTACACCGAGGGCGATCCCGCCCCCGGCGCGTTTGACGGCCTCACCTACGAGGTCCTCGGCGACGGCCAGATCCTGTCGTTCCCGGCTGGAGAAGCCACGGTCACGCTCGATGAGGTTCTCGTTCCCGCCGGGTCCGATCTCCCGGCGCAGGATGGGGCGACCCTCTATTCCCATGTCGATGGCGAGTTCGCGTTCGCCGTTCAGGAAGGCAGCGTCCAGGTCAGCCGCACCGATTCCCCTGGACTCCGCCCGAACGCCGCCCCCGAGCAGGAGTTCTCGCTCGCGGCCGGCGATGGCGCGTTCTTCCCGGCCGGCCTCCAGGCCGCCTCCCGCGCCGACCAGCCTGGAGACCTGTCGATCCTCCGCCTCTCCGCGGTGCCGTCCTCCTCGCTCGATGCCCAGGCCGCGTCGATCTCCTTCCTAGAATCCGAGGCCGAGCCCGTCGAGGAGGAAGAAGTCTTCACCGAAATCGCCATCGGCGCCACGGTTGTCACCACCGCAGAGGGTATCAACGTCCGCTCCGAGCCGAGCGTGAATGGGGACGTGGTCGAACAGCTCGCGTCTGGCACCGAACTCGTGATCGTTGATGGTCCCGAGGAGGGCGACGACTACACCTGGTGGCAGGTCGAAACCACCGGCGACGATCCGGTCGTCCTTGGCTGGCTTGCCTCGGACTTCATCGAACTCGTTGGCGGAGCACCTGAACCGGAAGCCACCGAGGAGCCCACGGAAGAAGCGACTGAGGAACCAGCGGACGAAGAAGCCACCCCAGAGGCCACGACGGACGCCGAGTTCCAGGAAGGCGATATCGTCGCCATCACCGACGACAACGTCCGCATCCGCGGCGAGGCATCGATCAACTCCGAGCCGGTCGATGTCTTCCTGGCCGGCACCGAGTTCGAGGTCACTGGTGAACCGGTCGAGGCGGACGATTTCACCTGGTACCCGGTCACGCTGGTCGCCGACGACAGCATCAGCGGCTGGATCGCCGCCGACTTCATCGAGCCGGCTCCCGATGACGACGAGGAAGGCGAAGGATAACCCTGCTGGCGAGAGTCCCGGATGACCGGGTCTCGCCACCTTTCGGAAACACAGCCAAGGCCGCCGGAGCAATGCCGGCGGCCTTGTTCGTTCTCCCGCGTCTTTATTGTGAGGCCTACGTGCGGCGGGCCTGTTCCTCCAGCACCGCGGTCGTCATCACGTCCACCGGCGGCGCGACGCCTGTCCACAACTCGAATGACCGCGCGCCCTGATGGATCAGCATTGGCAGGCCGTCGATCGCCTCCAGCCCGCGTGCCTCGGCGGCCTTCAGCAGCGCCGTGTGCCGGTAGGTGAGGTCCATTACCACCGCGTTGCCCGGCAGCGAATCGACGATCTCGCGGTCGAACGGCATCTCGTCGCCATGCCACCCCACCGGCGTCGCGTTCACGATCAGCCCCGCCGATCGCGCCACGTCGTCCAGCGCGTCCCAGCCACCCGCCACGATCGGCGCCTGGCCGTCGGTCGCGACACCCTCCACCAGCTTATGCGCTCGTTCCAGCGTACGGTTGATGACGATCACATTGGTGATGCCCGCTTCCTGCAGGCTCACCAACACGGCCCTGGCCGCGCCACCGGCTCCAACGACCACCGCGCGCTCGATCGTCTCTGGTTCCACCACGTCCCGCAGTGACCGGCTGAACCCATAGGCGTCGGTGTTGTCACCGGTCAACCGCCCGTCGGACGGAATCACCGTGTTTACCGCGCCAATCCGGCGCGCCGTCTCGGTCACTTCGTCCAGCAGGGGCATCACCGCCTGCTTGTGCGGCACCGTGACGTTGCCGCCGAGCACCCCCGGTTCCCGCAGTGACTCGATACGCTCCGGAAGGCTATCCAGCGCGGTTTCCCACAGCTCGTAGCGCCCGTCCATGCCAAGTGCCCTGAACGCCGCGTTGTGCATCACCGGCGACAGCGAGTGCCCAACCGGATAGCCAATCAACCCCGCCACCGGCATCTGCCTCTCCCCCCCCTGGATGAAACCCTTGTGCGAACCTATGCCGCCCGGAGCCACCTGCGATCGGCCGCGAAATCCAGACTCCGGTTCAGGGTGGAATTCGGATCGATCGAACCACCCGCGCAGTCCTCGGCCTCAGGGCTTATCTCGCACACATTCGCCTGGTGCTCGGCATAGGTCACGGCGAACACGTGCGTGCCCGAATCGTCATTGCGCGCGTACATGTACAGGTAATCGTGCTCCTCGGGTTGCAACACCGCCTGCATGGCCCGGATGCCCGGATTCGCGATCGGACCCGGCGGTAGCCCGATCCGGTCGTCGGGATAGGTGCTGTAAGGCAGATCCCGTCCCTGCTCCATCAACGCCCCATTGAGCACCGGCCACCAGTCTTCCTCGGTTCCAACCCCGTACTGCACGGTCGGGTCGGCCTGGAGCGGCATCCCCGCGTCAAGCCGGTTGAGATACAACCCCGCGATGGTCACCCGCTCGCCCTCGGCGGCCGCCTCGCGCTCCACGATCGACGCCAGCGTCACCACCTCGTACACAGACATGCCGGTATCGCTCGCGGCGTTCTGCATCGAATCGTCGAACTCCTGGTCGAACTGGGAGAGCAAACGGTCGATCACGTCCTGGGCGCTGGCGTTGGATGCAAAATTGTACGTGTTCGGAAACAGGAACCCTTCGAGGCTCGCGCCGTCCGGCAGGCTGTCCAGTATCTCCCAGTTTTCGACCCCCACCGGGTTGTAGGCAAGCTCGATGAACTCCGCCGGGTCACCTTCCCAGCCCGCCGCCGAAAGCTTCTCGGCGAACTGCTCGATGCGCTCGCCCTCGATGAAGGTCACCGTGATCGCCTGGCCCGGCTCGGTGATCGTCGCCTCCGGGTCCTCTTCGCTTGGCACGGTAATCGTCTCGATGATATCCGCCACGCTCATCCCATGTCGCAGCGTATAGGTGCCCGGCCGCAGGTCGGTCCCCGAAAATCGAAACCGGTTCTCGAAATAAAAGCCATACTGGATCAGGTCGGCGTCGGACAGCTTGTCGGCGACCGAACCGGCATCGTCTTCCTCGGTGACGGTGATCGTCTCGGGGCGACCGATATTCTCCGCTCGCTCCCTATCCGTCCAGTAATCGAAAAACGCCACGCTCCCGGCAACGACGAGCACGGCGAGCAAAAGGACACTGGCTATCTTGAGCGTTTGGGTAAGAAAACGAACGAGCAACATGAACTCCTGGGTGGGTGGCCGCCAACCGGCCGTTCGCGCGGATTCGGAATGGATGTGCCTGGGAGGCGGTTCTCAAGCCAGGCCAGGCGGGACGGGCGCGCGATGACCGCGGATACCATTCTAAGTGGGCTCGGGTCAGGGAACCAATCGACCCAGTTCGGCTCCGACAAGCCACTTCTGATCGTCATCGTTGGGCCAACCGCCTCCGGCAAGACCAGTCTCGCGCTTGAACTGGCGAAATCCCTCCCGATCGAGATCATCAACGCCGACTCCCGGGCCTTCTATCGCGGCATGGACGTTGGCACCGCCAAGCCAAGTGCCACCGAACGCGCGCTCGTCCCCCACCATCTCGTCGACATCCTCCATCCTTCCGATCCCATGTCGATCACCCACTTCCAGCAACTGGCCGGCAATGCAATCTCGGAAGTGCATTCGCGAGACCGAATGCCGGTCCTCGTCGGCGGCACCGCCCAATATGTCAATGCCCTGGTGGAAGGCTGGCGGGTGCCAGAGGTACCGCCCAACGAAGCCCGCCGTCGCGAACTCGAACGCGAGGCGGGCGCCAACGGTGTCGATTCGGTGCTCGCCCGGCTCCGCCAGGTCGACCCCGAGGCCGCCGAACGCACCGGACCAAACCTCCGGCGCATCATTCGCGCCCTGGAAGTCTGGGAAGCCACCGGCATTCCATTTTCGGAGCAACGAGCGCGTGGGCCGGTCCCGTTCCGCGCCATCGAGTTCGAACTCTGGCTCCCCCGGGAGCAGTTGTACGAGCGAATCGACCGGCGCGTCGACGCCATGATCGAGAACGGGCTGGTCGACGAAGTGCGTCACCTGCTTGCACTGGGCTACGATCCCGCCCTGCCCGCGTTCTCCAGCATCGGGTACCGGCAACTCGTCCCGGCCATCTCCGAGGGCGCCGACCTGACGGCCGCGATCGAGCGCATCAAGCTGGACACCCATCGCCTCGTCCGCCACCAGCAGACCTGGTTCCGGCGCAACGACCGCCTCATCCGC
>JAEWEG010000064.1 GCA_023389575.1 Chloroflexota bacterium
GATCCCCAGCGATTCCGGGACTGATATCCACCTTCCCAAAGCTGGCGTTTGGCCACGCGGGATGGGGATGCCAGCGTAGTCCAGTCGTCAGGCCAATGTCAACGTAGGGCTATACAACATGAAGGTAGTGAGTGGATAGAACGAGAAATCAGCGGTGATATATGCGGAAGCATGCATTATTCGTGATGTGCATATTCCATTGACGCATGCTCGGGAGTCGCTCCGGAAGCCGTGAGACGGGAGATTCGGAGGTTCCGGTTTTTCGATGCCATTAATCCAGTAATCCATGTATTCGGCGTGCAGGGGGAGTTTGCCCGTCATTACGGGCTCTCCCGGGTTGCGCATTAACGTGGTGGTTTCGGATTAATGGTGGCTTCGTCATGAAGTTGTCGTATTCGGGTGCGTGGTCGGATGTCCTTTCAAGAGAGGGATAGGCCTGGGGTGAGTGGGAGGAACGCACGGGAGTTTGCGAGGAGCGGGGCAGTGTTATGGCAGCGGTGTCTCCCCGTTGAACGCATTGAGATGGGAGAAACCCGACACGTTGGTGAGAAATCGGTGGTGAGACCGCGAGGGATGGATTCGCTTCGCTCACCGCCGGAGACCCGGGGGAGGGGTGAGCGCGGGGAGGGCTGGGGGGCGTGAATCATCTCGAGGTGATCTGATTCGTTCCGGGAACCCGGTATAGATCGGATTGGGCGGGTGATATTCTGGCGAGACGGTGCCCGCGAACAGCTTCGAGCGCGATGGACATGGCGTGGGCGCTGTCTCGAAAGGATGGGGTGATGCCTGTTTTCGATTCCGTGCTCGATGTGATCGGTCACACGCCGGTGGTGCGATTGCGGCGGGTGGTGCCGCCCGATTCCGCGACGGTGCTGGTGAAGCTGGAGTACATGAACCCGACCGGGTCGTACAAGGACCGGATGGCGAGGGCGATCATCGAGGGCGCGGAGCGGCGGGGAGACCTGCGGCCGGGCATGACGGTGGTGGAGTGCACCGGCGGGAGCACCGGCTCGTCACTGGCGTTCGTCTGTTCGTGCAAGGGGTATCCGCTGCGGATCGTGACGTCGGATGCGTTCGCGCCGGAGAAATTGCGGACCATCGCGGCCTTCGGTGGGGAGTTGATCATCAAGCCAAGCGTCGGCGGCCAGATCACGCCTGACCTGATTCCCCGGATGATGGAACGGGCGAAGGGGATCGCCGAGGAGGACGATGTGTACCCCACCGATCAGTTCCACAACGAGGATGCGCTGGTGGGGTATCGGAACATCGTGACCGAGCTGACCGAACAGGTCGACGGCTCGATCGACGCCTTTTGCGGTGGTGTCGGCACGGGCGGCATGATCGTGGGAATCTCCCGGGGATTCCGCGAACTGGCTTCCCACCCCGAGATCGTTGGGCTGGAGCCGGCGAGCGCGCCGTTGCTCTCGGAGGGGCGAACCGGGAGCCATCAAATCGAGGGGGTTGGCGTGGGGTTCGTGCCGCCCCTGCTGCGGGATGGGGATCTGGACAGGACACTGGCGATTCCCGAGGACGAGGCACGGGAGATGGCGCGGCGACTGGCTCGCGAAGAGGGCGTCTTCGCCGGAACGTCGTCGGGCATGAACGTGGCGGGGGCAATCCGGCTGGCGCGGGAACTGGGCCCGGGCAAGACGGTGGTGACGGTCGCCGTGGATTTCGGCCTGAAGTACCTGGCGGGCGATCTCTATTCCGGGTGAGCGTTCGAATGACAGGCACGAGACATGTCACTACCTGACATGGACTCGGGGGAGACGGGCGGGAGTGGCTGGTTGGCCGCTCCCGCCCGGGCGTTCAGGCGCCGAGGGTGAGGGTGTCGCCTTCGGAGAGGGTGATTGGCTGGGTGAAGGGTAGGCTGCCTGACGCCGCGCCGTTGATGGCGATCGATGCGCCGGTGAAGGCGTCCGGGAGGTTGATTTCCGCCAAGGTGAACGTGCCGTGGAGCACCTCGAGAGAGCCAGTGCCGTCCGGATTGATGGTGGCCGTGCCCCAGGCGGTGCCGGCGACGAATGGGCCGGTCCAGGATTCGGCCGCGATGGCCGGGCGGAGCGTGATGGCGTCGCGGGTGGCGTCGTAGCGGTATCCGGCGAGCGCTTCGAGGATGGTCCAGCCGGCCATTGCTCGCGCGTAGTGATCGCCGCATTCGATGTCGTTGTAGGGATTGCGCTTGGCGCCGTTGTAGCGGTCGCGGGCGGCCTCGGTGACGCGGAGCCCTTCCTCGATAAGCCCTTCGTGGATGCAGTGGGCGGCCACCTGGTATTCGATGCCGGTCCAGACCTCGTCGTGGTAGCGGGTCGGGCGGGCGGGTTGGCCACCTTCCGGCCAGGCGATGATGACCAGGCCGTGGTCGTCGCCGTCGGCGAAGGCGCGCTCCTCCGGGTCGTAGCCGGCGAAGCCCTCGCGCATGTTGTATTTCAGGATCGCCTGGAGCGTGCCGCGGACGTGCTCGGGCGGGAGAATGTGGCCAAGCCCAAGCTGGTGGGCCCACCACTGGCCCTGGAGCTGATCGGCGAGGCAGCCGGTGAGGTACTGCTGCTCCAGTGGATCGTCTGGCCCAAGGATCTGGATGTAGTACTCGCCGTTCCAGAGCAGGCGGTCGTAGTTGTCGCGGCCACGTTCGAAGAGGGCGTGAAGGTCATCGGCGTAGGCGGATTCACCTTCCAGGCGGGCATATTCCTCGGCGGCGCGGAGCGCGGCCAGCCAGAGGCTGCCGATGAACATGTTGGTTCCGTAGAACTCGATGTCGTAGGTGTTTGGCTGCTCGCCATCCAGCACGCCGTCGCCGTCCGGATCCCAGGTGGCGCGGATGTATTCGACGAGTTTGCGGATGTTCGGCCAGTAGCGGCTGCGCCACTCCGCGCCCGATCCCTGCTGGACCTCGCGGTAGGTTTTGAGGACAGTGCCGAGCATGCCATCGAGGGCGGGGTTGTTGGGTCCGCCGATGGACTGATTCCAGAGTTGCTTTACGAACAGGGGGACCAGCGTGCGGTGGGGGATGTACCCCTCCGGGGCCTGCACGTAGTCGAGATCGGTTTCGCGCATGGTGCGTTCGAGGCTGGGGAAGAGGCGGGAGAGCGCCTGTTCGTAGTTCCAGACGTGGGTGCAGTTGAGCGGGCACGATCCGCTGTAGCCGCGCCACGGCAGGAACGCGGTGGACGCGCCCTGGGTGCCCTCGAAGCCGTAGAGCTTGCCGTCCTCGGTGCGGAAGATGGTTGGGCTGCGGATGAGCGCGCCTTGCGCGGCGAGGAACTCGGCGAGCCAGGTGGGGAGACTGCTGGAGAGCACGGCATCGGACCAGGCGCGGGACTTGGGGTCGAGCGTGTCCAGGTTCTGGTGGGTATGGCTGGCGGCGTCGAGGGCGTTGGTGAACCGCTTGCTATAGGCGTTGCCGAGCCACATCTGGCTGCGGCTGAGTTCGTAGCGGAAGTCGCGGGCGGGTTGGTCGTAGTTGACATAGTGATTCGGGAACGACCAGGAGAGGATGACGGTGACCTCTGTCGATTCGCCGGGCTCCAGGGCAAAGGGGATGACGAGCCCGCCGTTCCAGGTTTCACCGGCCTTGCTGGGCGTGGCGCTTTCGTAGCGATTGGCCTCGGCGGTGGCGCGAAACCCCTCGTGCCAGACGGTGGGTTTGTGGGTGGGATCGGGCGGACCCGAGAGCGGGGCTGATTCGAGGTCGAGCAGGCGGAGGGTGGCGAGAAACTCGTCCGCGGCTTTCCACTGGGGCGCCACGAGCGGGTTGGCGTTTGGGGTGCTGAGCGCAAGCTGGCCGCGGTGGGGATGGTGGCCGGGTAGGGAGGGGTTCTCCATCACCAGCGAGGTGAGCCCGTTGGCAGTGACGGTGGTGTTCACGTTGCCGCCGAACAGCGGGCAGAGGTTGCCGCTGATGTGGGCGGCGGTGTCCCAGCCGACGACATTCTTCATCGTCGCGGCGAGGGCTCCCCAGGCTTTCGCCAGGCCGGGATTGCGGATGGTGAAGGTGAAGATCACCACCGGCAGTTCGCTGGCGTCGCTGTCCAGCGGCACGAACGGGGACCACGCCTCAAGCGAGGTTTCGACCGGCAGTCGGTCGTCGTGATAGTCGATCCGGGCGAAGGGATAGGCGCCGGTGAAGGTGGTTTCCCGCACGCCGCCGAACCGGGCGACGAGGTCGCGCTGGTCGTCCGGGATGAGGTCGTCGTTGATCAGCGGGGTATCGATCTGGGGGAGGGCGAGCACGGCCTCGGACTGGAGGATGCGGACATCGCCGCTGCCGGGATCGGGCGACGACGAGGCGCGGATGGCGAAGAAGCTATCCGGAATGAACGCGAGATGGTTGGACTGGTTGAAGAGTTGCCACTGGCGGAGCCCGCCATCGCCGCCGAGGGCGACCTGGCCGGTGCCGATGCCGCCAAGCGGCATGGCGATGGCGCGGAGTTGTTCGCCGGAATACACGCGCCCGTGCGTGCGGGCCGAAGTTGCCTGTGCCATGTTGAGCCACTCCCTGGTTCAAGGAAAGGAATGCGTCGCGCGGATCGATCGAACTGTGTCAATGCACCGCATCATGCATGAGGTGGTTGGAGAATTCAAGCGGAATGACTAAAGAGTTTAGTGAAACTATTGACATTGCCCATGGCGACTGGGAGAATGCGTGCAGTTGGAACAACTGATGTCCCTGTTTTGCCCGTCTTATCAGGAACGACCGGGCGCCGCCTGCGTGCCCGTGGAGGAACTCGAGATGGATGCTCGTCAACCTGTGCGTAACCTGGGGTCACATCGTGCTTCACGCAGAACCGTCCTGAAACGATCCGGCCAGCTTGGCGCGGTGGTGACCGGGGTCGCGGCAAGTGGCGGGATCGGCTCGATCATCGCCTCGGCGAAGGCGCCGGCCGTGCTGCAGGACAATGCTCCCTCCGGCAAGGTGAGATTCCTCGTCTATGGCGAGGCCGCCGAGGACCAGCCGGTGCATCAGGCCTTCATGACGATGTATCCAGAGGTCGAACTGGAAGTCGTTGGCATTCCGGGCGGAAGCTGGGCGAACTTCGCCGATGCCGTGACGACGCGCATCGCCGGTGGCGAGCAGTTCGACGTGGTCCAGATCGCGACCGAGGGGCAGCGGCTGTTCGCCTCCCGCGGCATGATCCAGCCGATCGACGAGTTGCTGGAGCGGGACGCCGAGGAGGTCGAGGGCCTGCTGGCCGACTTCCACCCCAACCTGATCGAGTGGTGCAACACCCTCAGTTCCCCCGATGGCCAGACCTACTTCCTGCCGGGCGAATTCAACACGATGGCGATCTGGTACAACAGCGAGGTGTTCGCCAACGCCGGGGTGGCCGAGCCAGAGTCGGGGTGGACCTGGGAGCAGTTCCTCGAAACTGCGCAGGGCCTGACGAAGCCGGGCGAGGTGTACGGCATGCATGTGCCGGAGGCGTACTTCGCCAGCGTGATGCCATGGCTCCTGAACAATGGCGCCAGCCCGCTCAGCGCCGACTGGACCGAAGCGACCGTCAACACGCCCGAGGCGATCGAGGCCGCGACGTTCATGCGCCAGCTCGTGGCCGAGGAGATCAGCCCACAGCCGGGCGGTGAGTTCGACGCGTTCCAGGCGGTCGGCAACGGGCAGCTGGCGATGGTGGGCGGTGGCCAGTGGCCGCGCCCGAGCTTCGCCGAGATGGAGGTGCTCGACAAGATCAAGATCGTGCCGTTCCCGGTGAAGGCGCAGCCAGGCTCGCCGATCGGCTGGAACTCCTACCCGATCCTGAAGTCGACGCAGAACCTGGAAGCCGCCTGGGCGCTCTCGAAGTTCTACGCCTCGGCCGAGGCGGCCAAGAACCTGCAGTACCAGACGGCCGCGCAGCGCTCGATCGCCAAGAGCGACGAGTATCTGAACGCGGGCCCGGAGGGCATCGGGTTCCTGTACGACGCGCTCGACTTCGCGACGCCGGTGCCGGGTCCGGACCAGGGCAGCATCATCCAGCAGGATATCGAGGATACCTTCGCCCAGATCCTGGTGGGCAACCTCGAGCCCGAGGCCGCCCTGAACGACCTGAACCTCAAGATCCAGTCCAATCTCTAGGCCCGCCAAAGGAGCAATCCGATGAGTGTCGGAACCGTTGGCGGACGGAGCAACGCCTCGGATTTTTCACTCCAGCAGTCATCGCTTCCTGGCGCCGTACGGCGCCGGGAAGCGATCGTGGCCTACGCGTTGCTGAGCCCGGCGATCCTCCTGTTCCTGACGTTTATCGCGGGACCATTGATCGGGGCGATCGTCCTCTCGTTCTTCGAGTGGGACCTGCTTACCGATGCCGAATTCGTGGGGCTCGACAACTACCGGAAGCTGTTCACGGACAGCGCCGCGCTGGCGGCGATTCGCAACACGTTCGTGTTCGCGTTCTGGTCGCTGGTGACGCACATCGGATTCGCGCTGGTGTTCGCGCTGATGGTGCAGCGGGCAATGCCGGGCGTGCTGAAGTACCTGTTTCGCACGGCGATCTTCTTCCCGGTGGTCATGTCCTGGGCATCGGTCTCCCTGATCTGGCTGTTCATCCTCGATCCGAACTTCGGGTTCATCAATTACTACCTGGACAAGCTTGGCCTGCCCACGAAGAGCTGGCTGCTGATGCCGGACACGGCGCTGCCCGCGATCATCATCGTGGACTGGTGGAAGACGATCGGGTTCACCTTCATCCTGATCCTGGCTGGGCTTCAGGGGGTGCCCGAGCACCTGCACGAGGCGGCGAAGCTCGACGGCGCCGGCGCCACGCGGCGGTTCTGGGACATTACGCTGCCGATGCTGTCGCCAACGCTGTTCATGACGGCGATCCTGACCTTCATCGGCGCGTTCCAGATCTTCGAGCCGATGTACATCATGACCCGGGGCGGTCCGCTGGACCGGACGGTCAGCATCGTGATGGAGATCTACGAGACGGGCTTCCGCCGGTTCGAGATGGGCTATGCCTCGGCGATGGCGATCGGGGTGTTCGTCATCATCCTGATCATCACGTTGCTCCAGATGCGCCTGAGCAGGTACTGGGTCTTCTATGAGTAGGCGCCGATTTAGGAGTGACGCCAAGCCTGATCGATACACCCCCATTCCAGTAGTGGATGGGCTTGGGAGACGTGAGCGGCCTGATGACAGGGAACGAGTGATATGGCGAGTACGCGATTCGACGAATCGACCATCATTGATGAACCCATCGAGGTCTCGTCGACCCAGAAGATCCTGCGCCGGAGTGGCGGCTGGACGCTCAACCTGCTGATGGTCCTCATCAGCCTGGTCATGATCCTGCCCTTCTACTGGGTGATCATCACGGCGTTCGTGCCGCAGATGTCGGCGTTCGGGAAGCCGCCGAACTGGTTCCCAACGGACTGGACCTTCGAGAACGTGCGGCGGGTGTTCGACTCCGTGCCGTTCTGGCGACAGTTCTTCAACAGCGTGAAGGTCTCGGCGATCATCACGGTTGGCTCCGTGACGACCAGCACGATGGCCGCCTACGCCTTCGCGCGGCTCCAGTTTCCCGGGCGCGACGTGTTGTTCGTGATCCTGCTGGCGGCGCTGATGGTGCCGGGCCAGGTGACCGTGATCCCGACCTTCATCCTGATGCGCAACCTGGGCCTGATGAACACGCACGAGGCGCTGTGGATTCCGGGGCTGATCAGCGTGTTCGGCATCTTCCTGCTGCGGCAGTTCTTCCTGCGAACCCCGCGTGACCTGGAGGAGGCCGCGAAGCTGGACGGCGCGGGGTACCTGCGGATCATGTTCCAGATCGCGCTGCCGCTGGCGGCGCCGGCGATCGCGGCGCTGGCGGTGCTGAACTTCCAGGCCGCCTGGAACGACTTCTTCGCGCCGAACCTGTTCCTGACCACGCCGGACATGTTCACCTTGCCGGTGGGGTTGGTGGCGCTGCGCGGGATGTTCGGCGGCACGCCGACCACGATCTTCGCCGGGGTCACGCTGGTGCTGATTCCGGTGCTGATCGTGTTCCTGTTGGCCCAGCGGCGGCTGACCGAGAGCATCGCGCTCACCGGTATCCGGGGCTAGCCATGGTTACCGTGCCTCGTGACAAAACGCCCACGCCGCTGACGGACGACGGGTCGAACCGGCTGCTGCTGGAGGTCGCCTTCACCATCCGCGACAACCTGCACACGCTGTGCGCGATGTCGCTGGTGTTCCTGGGCGCCGCGCTGCCGTGGGTGGTGCTGGCCACGCTGACGTCGTGGACGATCGCCTGGCCGCTGCTGGTGCTGGCGACGTCCCCGGTCTGGGCCGCCATCGTGGCTGTCGCCGACCGGCTTCTCCTGGGAGACGCGGTGGGCTGGCGGATGATCGCCGGCGAGTTCCGGCGCCTTTGGCGGGGGGCGGTGGTGAATGGCATGGTGCCCGCCATGTGTGGCACGGTTTTGCTGGGGGTGGCGAGCGCGGCATTCAACGCCCAGTGGAACGGGATGGCCGTCCTGGCCGCCGCCGGGACAGGGGCCGCGCTGCTGGTGCTGGCGATTCCGGCGACGCCGCTGTCCAACAGGCATGCCCTTTCGGGGCTTGCCCTGTGGGAGACGAGCGCGGCCGTGGTCACCAGGCGACCGGCGCAGGTGCTCGGAACGGTGACGCTGGCGGCCATGGGGCTGTGGCTGACGCTCGCGTTTGGTCCGGCGGTCCTGCTGGGCACGGCGCCGTTCGGCGTGCTGGTCGCGGCCATCACCCAACCTGATCCTGAGACGCCCCGTGAAGCGGGCAGGTTCATCGCGGGACGCCCGGTTCCCGTCGTGGACAGATCCAAGACCGGGCGGGGCACAGACTAATGGACGATTCCGGGCAGGGTTCCGGTAAACCCAAGATGAAGGACATCGCCGAGGTTGCCGGCGTATCGATGGCCACGGTGTCGCT
>JAEWEG010000092.1 GCA_023389575.1 Chloroflexota bacterium
CCCTGATGGCGACGCGGTGAGGTAAGCTCGACCCAAGGAGGGAATCGCATGCGAGACACACGGCGACGATGGATGACGATACTGGCGGTCACGGTCGTGCTGGCGATCCACCCTGGCATCGGTTCGATACACACTGGAGCGACGGCGGGCACCATGCGCAATCTCGAACGCGATGACGTGACGTTCTTCGTCGATCCGGACTCGAACGCGAGCAGGCAGGCGGAGGAATGGGCCGGGTCGCGACCGGACGACGCCGCGCTGATGGAGCGCCTGGGGCAGCAGTCACAGGCGGACTGGTTCGGCGACTGGACGGCCGATCCGCGCGGCCAGATCGATGCCCGCGTGTCCCAGATCGTGGACGCCGGAGCGCTGCCGGTGCTGGTCTTCTACACCATTCCCTACCGGGATTGCGGGCTGTATTCGGCCGGTGGGGCGAACGACCCGCAGACGTACCGGGCATGGATCAGCGAGGCGGCGGAAGGCATCGGCGGCCGCCCGGCGGTGGTCGTGCTCGAACCAGACGCGCTGGCGGGGATGGACTGTCTCACCGCGGAGCAGGAGACAGAGCGATACGCGCTGCTGAGCTTCGCGGTGGAGACGCTGGAGGCGAAACCGCTCGTGGATGTGTACGTGGACGCCGGCAACGCGACCTGGCATCCGGCGACGGAGATTGCCCGCCGGCTCCAACTGGCGGGCATCGGAAAGGCGACCGGGTTTTCGCTCAACGTCTCCAATTTCCACACGACGGACGTGACCACCGCCTACGGGCAAGGAGTCTCCGATGCGCTCGGAGCGCCCAACGGCACGCCGTTCGTGATCGACAGCAGCCGCAACGGGAATGGTCCGTGGGATGAGGGTGACGCCGAAGCGTGGTGCAATCCGCCGGGCCGTGCGCTGGGCATGCCCCCGACGGTGGAGACGGCCGATCCGCTGGTGGATGCCTACCTGTGGATCAAGCGGCCTGGCGAATCCGATGGCGAGTGCCGCGACGCGCCTCCCGCCGGTCAGTGGTTTTCAGAGTACGCGCTGGAACTGGCTCGAAACGCTGGCTGGACGTAACGGGATCGGGATTGCCGCGCGATCATCCGAGCGCTCGTCCCTGGCGCGAATACCTCAAGCGAAGTGTTTACCAGGGTCCTCGTGAGGAGAAGCTACACCTCCGGGGTAGGAGTAGGCGTAGGAGTGGAGCCGCCGCCTGCCGACCGCAGGAACTGGAACAGGATGCGAAGGAAGACGTCGTACATCACCTCTTCCGACTGGCGACGGCGCATGTACATGGCGTTGTAGCCCAACCCGGTCATCGGAAGGGTGGAGTCGGGCATTTGCAGGTAGGTGCCCATCGTGATCATCAGGTTCGACCTGTGCCGATCGGCCGTGAACCACGAAGGGCCATCGACGGCACCAGGATTGTCGATCATGCAGATCGGACGCAACCGGGGGTTGTCGCCAACGATTCCCTGCCGGGCGACAAGGGAAACCTCTTCGGCGTCGAGAAGCGCATCGTCGATGAGACCAGTCACCGTCGAGAAACTGGAACGGCCGTCTGGCGAAACGACGTGGGACAGCAGAAGGTGCGGCTGCGCCATGGGCTCATCCCGCCAGATTGGCGCGCCGTGACGGGTATACGAATCGGCCCAGGCAGCGGTGCCTTCCCAGTCGGGGGGAATGAAGATCATGCCTTGCGTTCCCGGCCGGTTGTAAGGTTTCCAGTCCGGCTGGGGACCGGCGTCAACCATTGATTCGTGGATAAGCTGACCAGTTTGCCACCGGAACAGCATGTCCACGGCTGGCTCATCCTCGCACACCCCCTCGATGTCTGGCTGCTGCTTGCCGCTCACCTTGAGTGCCCATCCTGAGGCGACGGCGGCGGTCGCGGCGCTCATCAGCGCCCTTCGGCTGAATCGATCACGGTCGCTCGTGGTCATCTGCGTTCCTCGTGAGGATGGTGGATTCTGGTTTTGGCCCCTGGTCATTCCAGTGTATCGGAACGAGCAAGGCACCCTTCCCAGCCGTCACATGCGAAAACGCAGTCGTTCCGGTCGAATCCCACGCCGGACCCACAGGCGAACCGATCGATCTGGATGGGTGGGCACGGCACCGTACGAGCAAGAACACAGCAGCCGCCCGCCAGTGGTTTCAGCACCACGTCACATGCGGGACGGGTGAAGCGAATCTAGCAGGCTTCGGTGGGCATGGTGTCCTATCGAGAGAAACCATGGTGAGGGCAGGTGATCGTCGATTCCGTGGCGACCCGCGGTTATGGCGTTGGTGTTCCGCTCGCGCCGCCGGGCAGGTCGGCGAACGCCTCCGGACCCGGAAGCGTGCCGTCCAACTGATCCCAGTACCGATCGGTGATTTCGGCGCTGTACTTGTGTGGAATGTACGCCCGGTGGGCCATCACCTGCAGCCCGAGATGCATCAACTCACGCCCGTACGGGATGTGGCGCAGGATGTTGGCGACATGTACGTGCCGCTGGTGCGTGAAGTCCGGCATCTCTCCGGCCAGGAACAGGCGGATCACGTTGGCGTACTGGCGCTCGACGCGAATCGATTCCAGCGACCGCTTCGGCTTACCGCTGGCGGCAAATGTCGTGCTCATCAGTGCTGGCCTCCAGTCTCGAGATCCCTGGCGTAGTGATCGGGCAGGCCATCGGTTTCGCGAATGGCGGCGGCCATCGCCGCCACGTTGTACTCGACCCGATGGAGTTCGGTCGTCACGGTTCCATCCGGCGCGACCTCCAGGAGCACCCACGCCGCGCGTGGATCGCCATCCTTGGGCTTCCCCACGCTACCGGTATTGATGAAGCGCACCCCTTCGATCTCGCGCGTCCACGGCACATGCGTGTGGCCGAACGTCAGCACGTCGCAGTCGGCGCTCCGGGCGATTCTGGCCAGCGATGCCGGGTCGCGGTCGGCGAAGAGATATTCGTTCATGCGGCGCGGGCTACCGTGGACCAGCCGGATGCGAACACCATTCGCCTCTCGCCGCAATTCTGGCGCGAATGACCGCAGGTACGCCTTCCGGTTGTCCATCACCACCGAGCGAGTCCACATCAGCGATTGCTGCCCACGCTCGCGTTCGGAATCGTCACGGTAGGCGCAGCCGCAGTCGTCGCGGTCGAAGCCGACGCCGTCGTCGTAGTTCCCCATGATCGTGGGGATGGACCGGTCGCGAACAAGGTCGATCGTCTCGTTCGGCCGGGCACCGTACCCGACCAGGTCACCGAGGCAGATCACCTCGTCCGGATCATGCGCGTCGATATCGACCAGGACCGCCCGCGTGGCCGCGCTGTTGCCGTGCAGGTCGCTCAGGAGCGCGATCTTCGTCATGAAGGCATCGCCGTCCGCGGAGGGCAGGAGCCCTGGCGAATGCATTCCGTCACATCGCGAAAGGCCAGCAGGGCTGTGAATGCCCCGACCCTGTTTGGCCAGTACGAGGAAATCGCGTCATCGACGCACTGCTCCAGCACCGGCTGGATCGGGCAGGACTCGTCGCCACAGAGGTCGGAGACCATCCGCATGACCCGCGCCGAGATATCTTCGCGCGAAAGCAATCGTTGTTCCTGGGTCATGCCAGCCTCCCTTCGGTTGGTTCCGAGAACAGCCGGTCCCGCAGCCAGAGCGACACGTACACCAGCGCCACGAGAACGGGCACCTCGATCAGGGGACCGATCACTCCCGCGAGTGCCTCGCCCGAACTGATGCCGAACACGCCGATCGCAACCGCGATCGCCAGTTCGAAGTTGTTACCGGCGGCCGTGAACGAGATGGCGGCGATTTCCTCGTAACCGAATCCCATCCTCCGGGCGGCGATGAAGGCCACGAAGAACATGACCCCGAAGTAGACGACCAGGGGGATTGCGATGCGCAGGATGTCCCCCGGCTGATCGAGCAGACGGTCGCCCTGCATCGCGAACATGATGACGATGGTGTACAGCAGGCCAAGCAGGGCGGTTGGACCAATTCGGAGGAGAAACGACCGCTCGTACCACTGCTCGCCGCGCCGCCGCACGAGGATGAGGCGGGTCAGGAACCCGGCCAGGAGGGGGATGCCGAGAAAGATGGCGACATTCCTGGCGATCTCGCCCATCGAGATGTCGACCACCGTGCCCGACCCGCCGAACCACCCCGGAATCTCGGTGAGGAACAACCAGCCCAGCACCGAGTACATCACGATCTGGAACACGGAGTTGATCGCCACCAGCACCGCCGCGACGTCGCCATCGCCACAGGCCAGCTGGTTCCAGATCAGCACCATCGCGATGCAACGGGCAAGCCCGATCAGGATCAGGCCGTTGCGATAGGCGGGCTCGTCGGGCAGGAACGCCCAGGCCAGGCCGAACATCAGCAGCGGCCCGACCAGCCAGTTCAGCACCATCGAGAGCCCAAGCAACCGGCCCTGCGACTGGAACCGGCCAAGCGTTCCGTAGCGGACCTTGGCCAGCACGGGATACATCATCCAGAGCAGGCCGATGGCGATCGGTAGCGACACTCCGGCGACCTTCACCTTGTCGAGCGCTTCGCCAAGGTCAGGAAAAACGCGCCCGAGACCGATACCGGCCACCATCGCCAGCACGATCCAGAGCGGCAGAAACCGATCGATCGTGCCCAGCCGCTCCGGGCGCCCACGCGAAGCCGTGTGCTGGGCGCCCGATGTCAATGAGGTTTCCATTAGCAGCAGGTCCCTCCCTTGCCAATCGCCGTGAGCTGAATCACCTTCGGGGCGGAATCGCCGCAGCACGAGGACGCCTCGCCTGCAACGACACCCACCGGTTTCGATCCGCCGCAGCAACTGGCGCCTTCACTGGCGTCCGCCGCCTCGGTTCCGCAGCACGCGACGCCTCGCTCGCCGAGCACACTGGAGGTGGAACAAACGCCCGTTTCCGGCAGGACGAGGCGCACGTCACGGGCGGCCTCCCAATCGCCGGCTATCGCGGCCGCCACCGAGCGTACCTGCTCGTACCCGGTCAGCATCAGGAAGGTCGGTGCCCGCCCGTAACTCTTCATGCCGACGATGTAGAAGTCGGATTCCGGATGCCGCAGTTCCTCCGCGCCATGGGGTGGCACCGACCCGCAGCTATGCACGTTGGGGTCGATCAGGGGAGCCAGGGTGGACGGGCTTTCCACGGCCGGATCGAGCGCCAGCCGCAGTTCGGAGAGCGGTCCGAGGTCGGGGCGGAACCCGGTCGCGCCAATGATTTCGTCGAACGGACCCAGGACCCGGCCGTCATCCTGACCGTGCACCAGAACTCCGTCGGAGACGGACTCGATCCGCGCGATACGCATCCCGGCGACCAGTTCCAGCCGCCCGCGTTCGACCTGTTCGCGAACCCGGGTGCCAAGCTCGCCGCGAGCGGGCAAGGCATCGTTGATGCCGCCGCCAAACAGGTTACTCATTCGCTCCAGCGGCTTGCGGATCGCCCAGGTAATGGACGTTTCCGGCTCCTCATCGGCCAGGTCGATCAGGTCCAGCAGCACATTGAACGCGGAGTGACCGCCGCCGACCACCAGCACCCGCTTCCCGGCGTACCGTTCCCGGGCAACGCCGAGCACATCGGGGATGCCGTAGGCGATCCGGTCGGCCGCCGCGCACTCCCCGAACGCGGGCAACCCCGAAGCTCCCAGCGGGTTCGGGCGCGTCCAGGTTCCGGAGGCGTCGATCACGGCCCGCGCGCGGATCACCTGCTCGTCGTCGCCCGCCCGCGTCACCACGAGGAATGGGGCGTCGTCCCGGCCAGGAGACTTCATCTTGTCGAAGCCATCGCGGGTGACCCCCACAACCTCAACACCATGGCGGATGCGCGGCTTGAGCTCGGGCACCTCAGCCAGCGGTCGCAGGTACCGCGTCACCAGGTCGTTGCCGGTCGGGAACGCCTCCGCTTCCGGCTCGCTCCAGCCGGTCGCGAGCAGCAATGCCCTGGCCGCCTCGTCAATGGAGTACTTCCACGGAGAGAAGAACCGGACGTGCCCCCACTGCCGCACGCTGGCGCCGGCCGAGTCTCCCCGTTCGAGCACCAGCGGCTCGATGCCGCGCGAGACCAGGTGCGCCGCGGCGGCCAACCCGACCGGCCCCGCGCCGATCACCACCACCGGCAATTGCTGTCGATCCATGTTCGCGCTCCCCTCACATAGACATCCGTCTATGTCTCGTCTCAAAAAAAGAGGGCCGATCAGCCCGTTCGTTCCAGCACCGTCACGGGCTGGAGATTGATCATGGAGAGGAACTGTTCCAGAGCGCGAATGCCCTCCGGCTTCACCTCGTAATAGGCCCACACGCCCCTGCGCGAGACCGAGATCAACCCCGCCTGGCGCAGCACCTTCAGGTGGTGCGCGATGGTGGGCTGGCTGACATCGAACCGGTCCACGATGTCGCAGGCGCAGATCGCCTCATCCTGGGCGGCGATAAGGCGGAAGACATCCAACCGCGTGCCATCCCCCAGCGCCTTGAACACGCTGAGCAATTGCTCACGCGCGTCTTCGCCCAGGGGACGTGGTTCATTCACGTTCCGGCAACAGGCATCATCAGGCTGGATCACACGTACGGTCGTTGTCATGCTCGCAGAATACCGAAGATATAGATGAACGTCAATATGTCGTTCAATTGTCAGGTGGGAGTCGGGGTGGGCGTGGGATCGCCGCTTCCACCGCCCAGGAACTGGAACAGGATACGGAGGAAGACGTCGTACATGAGGTCCTCCATGTCGCGGCGGCGCCCGAAGATGCTATTGAAGGACACGACCGTCCCCGGAAGGACTTCGCTGGGCAGTGGCAGCGCGTTTCCGAACGTGATGAGGAGGCTGGAACGGTGGCGATCGGCGGATAACCAGCCGGGCGCGAGCGCTTTTTCCTGATCGTCGATGGAGCAGACCGGGCGGAGGCTGGGGTCCGCGCCGAGCACGCTCTGTTTCGCCAACATCGCGGATTGCTGGGTGGTGAGCAGCGCGTTCTGGATCGAACCCACCGCGTACTCGAATGACGCGTCGCCGCCGGGCGAGGTGACGCGCGAGAGCGTGAGCTGGGGCAGGCTCATGGGCTGGTCTTGCCAGCGGGGCACGCCGTCCCGCGTGAAGCTGTCCGCCCAGGCGGCGGAGCCAGTCCAGCCCGGCGGGATGAGAAAGGGTCCGAGGAATCCCGGGTGGTTGAATGGTTGCCAGTGCAGTTGAGGTCCGGAATCGGCGACCGAACGATAGACGGGTCGGCCGGACCTCCAGTCGAACAGCATCGCGACGGCGGGCTCGTCTTCGCAGTCACCCTCGACGACTGGCTCGGCTGCCTGGCGACCGCTGACCTGGTGGGCCCAGGCGGCCGTTCCGGCGAACGAAGCGGCGCCAAGCAAGGCACGCCGGGTGAACAGGCGAGGCGGAACAGCGGTCATGGCATCACCCCTGGCATGGAGGCGGATGGGATGGAGGGGACCCGGATTGCGTGCCAGTGTACCGCCCATGGGGTGGAAGCGAATCCAGAACAATGGAGGGCGAAATGTCACCGACCTCGGGTTGGCTCCCGAGGTCGGTGGCGGAATGTGGAGGACTCTGGCGAAGGGACGCTAGCCGCGGGGATGGGCCAGCCGGTTCATCCGCGAGCGGGTCGCCACTGTATTCCGAGTCCGGCGACGGGCCGGTTGGGTACGGCGATTGGAGGGCCAGTTCTGCTTGCCATCGCGGGAGTCGAAGCCGAAGCGCATGGCGGAAAGAGCAAGGGTCGTCAGCAACACGAGGAAGATGAGGAGTTCCATCGGGGTCTCTCCCGTGGTCAGGCCGTGATGGCCTCCAGAAGGGCAGGATTGTGTTGCATGCAATCACTGGATAAAACGCCTGACCCGGCATGCCGTGAGATCAGGGCGGCCAGACGGCTGATGCCGTCCTCGATGGTGGCGTCGTCCGAGCAGGTGTAGTTGAGCCGAATGTTCCGTTGGCCGGAGCCGTCGGCGAAGAACGACGTGCCGGGCACGAACACGATGCCTTCCTCGTCGATCGACTGACGGACAAGAACGCGGCTGTCGAGGCTCTCGGGCAGGGTGAGCCAGATGAACATGCCGCCCTCTGGCCGGGTCCAGGTGACGCCCTCCGGCATGTACCGGTCGAGGGCGGCGAGCATGGCGTCACGGCGGTGGCGATAGGCCGGGAGGATGGTGGCGACCTGGGAGTCGAAGCCGCTGCTGACCATATCGGCCATCAACATCTGGTCCAGGATGGAGCCGTGAAGATCGGCGGCCTGGCGCATGAGCACGATTCGCCGGATCACCTCCTCGGCGGCGCACAGCCACCCGACGCGCATCCCGGGGGAGATGGTTTTCGAGAAGCTGCCAGCATGGATCACGCGGGAGCGCTCGATTCCCCCGGCGCGCTCGATGTCCAGGGCCAGCAGGGGCGGGATGGGGTCGCCCTCGTAGCGGAGCGCCTGATAGGCGGCATCCTCGACGATCGGCAGGTGGCGACCGTCGGTGCGGTCGAGCAACCGGTGACGCTGGGCGAGGCTGATGGTTTCGCCGCTGGGATTGGCGAAGTCGGGCACGACGTACGCGATGGCCAGGTCTCCGGAGCCGGTCATGTCGCCGGTGGCGAGGTCGATGGTGCCGTAGGCCGGTTCGTAGACGTTGAAGGCCTGGATCGCGCCGAGATAGGCGGGCGCGGTGAGCAGCACCTCGTCGCCAGGATCGAGGAACAGCTTGCCGATGAGATCCAGCCCCTGCTGCGAGCCGATGGTGATGACGATATTGGCGGGAGCGCACTCCACGCCTAGCCGCTTCATGTGTTCGGCGATCCATTCGCGAAGCGGCGCGTACCCCTCGCTGGAGGCGTACTGCATGGCCTGGGCCCGCCGGGCCGGATCGTCCATGAGGCGGGACATCGCCGCCTGAAGGGCTTCGGCCGGAAACAGTTCGGGGGCGGGAATGCCACCGGCGAACGAGATGATGCCCGGCTGCCCCAGCAGCTTCAGGAACTCGCGGATTTCGGACGGCCGGACGCGGGCATTGCGACCGGCGAACGCGGTGGTCCAATCGATGGATGGTGACAGCGGCGGCGTGGATGTCATGCGTGCTCCTCCGGTTCGGTCATGTCAATGCACCGCACTGTATCAATACACATTTCGAGTGTCTCCATGATTGTCATTAAGACACTCAGGTTGTACCATCCACTCATGAATGAGACCTGGTCACCCACGCTGGATACACAGGACGGCGCGCTGTACGAGCGCATCGTGAAGGCGCTGCGGGCGGATATCGGGGCTGGCTCGCTTATCCCGGAAGGGAGGATGCCGCCACACCGTGAACTGGCCACCCGGCTCGGCATCGGCGTGGGCACGGTCACCCGCGCCTACGCGGAAGCGGAGCGGTTGGGACTGCTGACAAGCTCGGTCGGACGCGGGACCTTCGTGGCGCGAGAGGCCTCACCCCCACGCGAGTCAACCGGGGTAGACGACCTGTACGAGGACCGGTCGACGATCGACCTGTCGCTCAACCTGCAGGCGCTCGACCTCGCCGCTCCGGCGATCGCGGAGGGAATGACCCGCATCCACCAGCGGCCCGACCTGATGCGACACCTCACGGTGGCCCCGCACGCGGGGATCGAATGGCACCGCCAGACACTGGCCGCATGGTTCCGCAAGGCCGCCCAGTTCGACGGCATCGACTGGCGGCGATTGCTGGTGACCACCGGCGCGCAGCATGCCCTCTCGCTGGTCATGGACACCTACTGCCAGCCGGGCGACGTGGTATTGACCGAGGCGGCGACCTTCAGCGGGTTCAGGACGCTGGTGGAGTACCACGGCGCCCGCTGCGTGGGCGTGGCGATGGACGGGGAAGGGCTCCTGCCGGATGCGCTGGACCGAGCGGCGACGGAAACTGGGGCGAGGCTGGTCTACGTGATGCCGACGCTGCAAAACCCCACCTCCCGCACCATGTCCCGGGCGCGCCGCGAGGAGATTGTCCGGGTGGCGCGGAAGCACGACCTGACGCTGATCGAGGACGACGTCTACGCGCCAATCGGGTTCGCGCTGGGCGACAGGCGGCCGGATATCGTCCCGCTGGCCAGCCTGGCGCCCGAACGGACCTGCTACGTGAGCAGCGTCTCCAAGCCCATCGCGATGGGGCTGCGGGTAGGCGTGCTGGTGGCTCCCGGCGAGGACCAGTTCACCCGGTTCGAGCGGGCGATGCACGCCACCTGTTACGCGACCAGTTCGATCAGCGCGTTGCTGGCCTGCCAGTTGATCAAGGATGGCGCGGCCGACGAGATTCGGGGAGCGGTGGCCCAGGAAGCGAGCCATCGCATGACGCTGGTCCGGCGGATGCTGGGCAACGCGGTTGAGACGCCGTCGTTCGAGTCGAGCCTGCATGCCTGGATGCCGATGCCGGAACTGGCGGCGGAGCGCATCGCGAACGGCGCACTGCGGCGCGGCGTGGTGCTGACCCCGCCGACATCCTACCTGGTGGATGGGAGCCTGGTTTCGGGCCTGCGGCTGTGCCCGAACACGGTGAGCCGCCCGCAACTGGAGCGGGCGCTACGGGCGGTGCGGTCGGCACTCGCTGACGAGCTCGCGCCCGGCCGCATGTCGATCTTTTAGGGTTCCGAAAGGCCGCCTATCGACTGTGGTCAGACGCTGGGTGTTCCCTAAGTATGAAGAATCCGGTCCTCGGCCGTTTGTAGGGAGGGCCCAGGAGCGCCAGCGCCGTGTGGCCCTCCGCCGCGGGCGAGCGTATGGCTCTCCTGACGCCCCCGGTCGTCACGCCGGGCCGACACCACCGCCTGCGCTCTGGTCCGTGATGGTGAGCGCACGTCCGGCGGCGGGATCGGCCCCTACTCGGAACAGAGCGTCTCCTCAGTCTCTGGCGAAGGAAATGTTCGGCGAGACAATCGGCCCCGGGGTCAAGCCGGAACTGATTCCAGCCAGGGGCGCATCGAGATGCCCAGCTCGGCCAGTTGCGTCTTCAGGGCGCGGACTCCGGTGTTCTGAGCGATTCGCGGCGAGTAGAGGATCGAGCTGATGATCGCCGCCGAGGCGCCACCTTCGACGAAGGCCGCGGCGATGTGGGATGCGTTGCCCGCTCCGCCGGAGGCGATCACCGGAACCGACACGCGGTCAGCCACCATCCGGGTGATCTCCAGGTCATACCCGGCGTGAGTGCCGTCCTGATCGATGCTGTTGACGCAAATCTCGCCCGCGCCAAGTTCCGCGCCGCGCACCGCCCATTCCACGGCGTCCATGCCCGTGAACGTCCTCGCCCCGTCAATCGCGATTTCGTAACCGCTTGGTATGGTTGTCGATGGCTCGACCCGCTTCACCTGCATCGAGAGCACCACGGCCTGGGAGCCGAACTCCCTGGCGCCCTCGGTGATGAGCGGTGGGTTTCGCACCGCCATCGAGTCGATCGAGATCTTCTCGGCGCCAGTGGCGAGTACCGCGTGCATGTCCTCCACCGACGTGATGCCACCGCCGACACAGAGCGGTACGAACATCTGCCGCGAGACCCGCCGCACCATCTCCAGATCCGGCCCTCGACGCTCGGCGCTGGCGAGAATATCGAACACGATGACTTCGTCGATCTGCTGTTCGTAGACGAACCCGGCGAGATCCTCCACCCGTCCAACATCGATGTTGTCCTGGAACGCCTGGCCCTTCGTCACCAAACCGTTTCGAACATCGAAGCAGGCGATCAGTCGCGGCACGAGCGAGGTCATGACAGGTCCTCCCGGGAGAGCGAGGCGAAGCGGCGCAGCAGGGACAGTCCGACCGGCCCGGATTTCTCGATGTGGAACTGTGTCGCCATGATGTTAGCCCGCGCCACGATCGCGGCGAACGGCCCGTTGTAGTCAGCCGTTCCCGCCAAAATCGGATCATCCGTGGGGACGGCGAAGTAGGAGTTGACGAAGTAGAAGTACGAATCGCCCCGCAACCCGGCCACGAACTGATGATCGCCAACCGGGGTCACCAGGTTCCAGCCCATGTGGGGAACCCGCACCTTCGCCCGATCGAACGCGCGAACATGCCCCTGGAACCACCCCAGGCAGGTGGCATCCTGCTCATCGCTGGATTCGAAGATCACCTGCAGGCCCACGCAGACGCCAAGGAACGGCGTCCGCTGCTCGATAACCCTGGTATGCAGCCAGTCCAGCCAGCCGCCCTGGGCCAGGTACCGCATGGTGGTTCCGGCCGCGCCCACGCCGGGCAGGATGATGTGGGTGATATCGCCAACCTCATCCGGCGAACGGGCGACCTGGTGATCCATCCCCAGGGCAGCCAGCGCGTAGGCCACGCTTTGGGAATTGCCGGTCCGATAGTCGATCACCATCACACGGGATTCATTCATCGATAACTCCACCTGGATTGCCTTCGCGCATACCTCCAGGCCCGGTGCCCGCCCCCGTTCAACAGGCTCCGAAGCACCGGGCACATTGCCGCTAGCCCCCGAATGGTGGGCATCCCGCGATCGGGGATGCTACGCCACCACGCGGGGGACAACGTGCGCGGGAATCGGGCTCTGGTACGGGCGGCCCGCGGTGGACTTGGTGAACTCGGATTTCGCGGCGTCGATCAGGCTCGGGTCGAGAATCAACCGGGCGGCGGTGACGGCGAGCGCCTTGGCCGCGTGGAGCATCCCCTTGTGACCGATCGACATGCCGGAGGTGGCCGTGTTCGCCCAGCTATGGCCAGGCGTGCCGAGCACGAAGCAGGCGGTCGTGACCTGGCCAGTCGGCACCACCCACGAGACATCGGCGACATCGGTGCCAGCCTTCATCACCTCGCCAAGGCCACGGACGGGGAAGACATCTCCCGTCACGCCCTCGTCGAGCAGGGTTTCTGGCAGCCGCTGGGCCGCCAGCACGCCCTTGCGGAGGTCTTCCGGGTAGGCCCGGGCGATGGTCTGGGCGAACTGCTTCTCCTCGGCGGTGAACTCGATCGGACCGAGGTCTTCCATGGCCTGCATCATCACATCGATCAGGACATTGTTCGGCAGCAGGTTGTAGATACCGGAGATGAAGTTCTCCTCGACGGTCGTCTCGGTCATCAGCGCCGCGCCGGCCGCGATCTTGCGGACCCTCTCGGTGAGGTCGTTGACCTGGTGCCGTTCTGGCGAGCGAATGAAGTACCAGACCTCGGCATCGTCCGGCACCACGTTCGGCGCGCCACCACCGTTGGTGATCACGTAATGGATGCGGGCGGAATCGACGGTATGCTCCCGCAGGAAGTTGACCCCGATGTTCATCAGCTCAACGGCGTCGAGCGCCGACCGACCAGTCTCCGGATTGGCGGCGGCATGGGCCGTGCGGCCGCGGAACCGGAACTTCACGTTGTCGGAGGCGAGGCTGCTGACGACGGTGGGCGTATTGGTGGAGCCTGGATGCCAGGACAGCGCGATATCGAGATCGTCGAAGACCCCGGCTCGCGCCATGAAGTTCTTGCCCTCCACTGTCTCCTCGGCGGGGCAACCGTAATAGCGCACGGTACCCGCGTGGCCGGTGTGCTCCAGCCACGCCTTCAGCACGCTCGCCGAGGCCAGGGCGGCGGTCCCGAGCAGGTTGTGCCCGCAGCCATGGCCAGGCCCGTTGTCGACGAGCGCTGACTGCTCCGGAGCGCGGTCCTGCGAGAGACCGGGCAGGGCATCGTATTCGCCAAGGAAACCGATCACCGGCCCGCCCTCGCCCTGCGACCACTCGGCCATGAAGGCGGTGGGCAGGTCGGCGACGCCGGTGGTGATGGTAAAGCCATCGGCGGCGAGATCGTCCGCCTGCAGCTTGCACGCCTTCGATTCGGTGAGGGCGACTTCCGGGTTCTCCCAGATCTGGTTGGCGATGCCGATGAAACGGCTCTCGCGCTCATCGAGCCATTCGGCGACTTCGAGATGCGTGGACATGCGTGCCTCTTCCGTAAACGTCCGGTGGGTGCCTGATGGTCCGGTCCAGGACGGGACCACCAGGGGTAAAAACTCGCTTGCGCGGGCTACGGCTTGCGCGGCATCACGTGATCCGGCACAGGGCATTGGTAGGGCCGTCCGGCGGTGGATTCGGCGAACTCCGCCCTGGCCGCTTCGATGATGGACGGGTTCAGGATGGCGTCGGCCGCCGTGATGGCCATGGTCCTGGCGGCGTGGAGCATGCCCTTGTGGCCGATCGACATCGCGCCGGTGGCGGTCACGGCCCAGCTGTGGCCGGGAATGCCGAGCGCCCAGGTGGTGGTGGTGATCTGCGCGGTGGGCGTTATCCACGAGACATCGGCCACATCTGTGGATCCAGGCATGCACTCGCCACGATCGCGAATCGGCCAGACATCGCCGTTGAGGCCAGTTTCGATCAGTTCGGCCGGAAGCTTCTCCTGCTCCAGAAGGAAGGCGCGCAGGTCTGGCGAGAACTGGTCGGCCACCGTCTTGCCGTAGGCTTTCTCCTCATCGGTGAACTCGATCGGACCCAGTTCCTCCAACACGGTCATCAGGTGGTCGCTGAGCACGTCGTTCGGCAGCACGTTGTAGGCCCCGGCGACGAAATTCTCCTCCAGCGTGGTCTCCGTCATCATCGCCGCGCCCTGGGCGATCTTCCGGACCCGCTCGGTCAGTTCGTCAACCTGGTAACGCTCCGGGGAGCGAATGAAGTACCACACCTCGGCGTCGTCCGGGACGACGTTCGGCGCGCCACCGCCGTTGGTGATGACGTAATGAATACGGGCCTTCTCCGGCATGTGTTCGCGCAGGAAGTTGACGCCGACATTCATGAGTTCGACCGCGTCGAGGGCCGATCGGCCGGTTTCCGGGTTGGCCGCGGCGTGCGCGGTTCGCCCCTTGAAGCGGTACTTGATGTTGTTGACCGCCAGGCTGCTCCCGGCCCAGACAGTATTGGTGGAACCCGGGTGCCAGGTGAGCGCGAAGTCGAGATCGTCGAAGACACCGGCGCGAGCCATGAACACCTTGCCCTCGCAGGTTTCCTCGGCGGGACAGCCGTAGTAGCGAACGGTTCCCGGATGGCCGCTGTGCTCCAGCCAGGCCTTGAGGACGCTGGCGGCGGCGAGGGCGGCGGTGCCGAGCAGGTTATGGCCGCAGCCATGACCGGGGCCATCGACCACGATCGGGGACTGGACGTCCTGGTTTTTCTGGGAGAGCCCGGGGAGTGCGTCGTACTCACCGAGGAAGCCGATCACCGGCCCACCCTCGCCCTGGGTCCATTCCGCCATGAAGGCGGTGGGCATGTCCCCAACGTTGCTGGTGATGGTGAAACCGTCAGCCGCGAGGTCCTCGGACTGGAGCTTGCAGGCCTTGTACTCGGCCAGCGCGAGCTCGGGATTCCGCCAGATCTCGTCGGCCATCGCGATGAAGCGCCCCTGGCGCTCCTCCAACCATTCAACGACTTCCTGATGGGTGTTGCTCATGAGCTGACAATCTCCTGCATCACGTGGTTCGAACGCGTCGCCGGTGAGTACGCCGGACAGTCCTGTTTATCATCGCAGAAGATCGGGCACGGGATATGTGTGCACCCGGAACGAACTCGTCACGGAGTAATGTCGAGAATCCACAATCGGCACCGTCCCAGAAGTGAACGCGGCCAAACCGGGCCGTGACGCACCTGGTCCAACGGGCGGACCTGGGTCACAGGAAAGGAGAATACCCGTGAGACCAAGCGACATCGCCGAGGTTCTGAATCGACCAGCCAGCAAGGAGATGCTGGCCCGCGACCTGACCCGGCTGGCCTACGTCGCGAAGGACGGCACACCCCGCAATATTCCAATCGGGTTCAGCTGGAACGGCTCGGAGATCGTGATGTGCACGTCGACGAACGCGCCCAAGCTTCACGCCCTGCGCGCGAACCCGATGGTGGCGCTGACGATCGATACCGAGGTTCACCCACCGAAACTCCTGCTCATCCGCGGGCGGGCCGAACTGGACGTCGTTGACGGGATTCCGGAGGAGTACCTCAGCATGAACGGCTCCTACCAGATGACGCCCGAGCAGCGGATCGAATGGGAGGCGGGAGTGCGCTCGCTCTACGACGGCATGGTCCGGATCGTGGTGACGCCGACCTGGGCGAAGATGATCGACTTCGAGACGACCCTGCCCAGCGCGGTTCAGGAACTGATCGAGCGGTGCGACGAGCGTCTGTCCGCATAGCCATTTGAAGGCCACCGCTACACTGGGCGGTGCAAAAAGGAGAAACCACCATGGCCAAGTACCTGTTCCTCAAGCATTACCGTGGCGCGCCCGAAGCGATCAACCCCGCGCCGCTGGATCAGTGGTCGCCGGAGGAGTTTTCGGCCCACGTCAAATACATGGACGATTTCGCCGCCCGGCTCCAGGAGACCGGTGAGTTCGTCAGCGGCGATGCGCTCGCGCCCGAAGGCATGTGGGTCCGCTACGACGGCGAGGGCCGCCCGCCGGTGACCGACGGTCCGTTCGCGGAGACGAAGGACCTGATCGCCGGCTGGATGATCGTCGATGTCGATAGCCAGGAGCGGGCGATCGAACTCGCTGGCGAGTTGTCCGCCGCGCCCGGCAAGGATGGCAAGCCAATCCACGAGTGGCTGGAGGTCCGCCCCTTCTACGGCGTGCCCCAGACCATCACGGAGTAACGCGGGGTGGATGAGGCGCTGTTGCGTTCCCTCACTCCAGCCGTCATCGGCGTCCTCGTTCGTCGCGGAGCGGATTTCGCGGCGGCCGAGGATGCCGTGCAGGACGCCCTCGTCGAGGCGATGCGCGTCTGGCCGGAAACCCCGCCGCGTGATCCCCAGGGATGGCTGGTCACCGTGGCCTGGCGCCGGTTCCTGGATGGCGTTCGCGCCGACTCGGCCAGGCGGCAACGGGAAGAACGCGTCGAACGCGAGCCCGCGCCGGACCCGGTGGAGGATGTGGACGACACGCTCCAGCTGTATTTCCTGTGCGCGCATCCATCGCTCACGCCGGCGTCGGCCGTCGCGCTCACGCTGCGCGCGGTCGGCGGCCTCACCACCCGCCAGATCGCGGAGGCCTATCTGGTGCCGGAATCGACCATGGCCCAGCGGATCAGCCGGGCCAAGCGAACCCTGTCCGGCGTGCGGTTCAACCAGCCGGGCGATGTCTCCACGGTGCTTCGCGTGCTGTACCTCGTCTTCAACGAGGGGTACTCCGGCGAGGTCGACCTCGCCAGCGAGGCGATCCGGCTCACCCGCCAGTTGGCGGCCAGGATCGAGCATGAGGAGATCGCGGGGCTGCTCGCGCTGATGCTGCTGCATCATGCCCGGCGAGCGGCGCGAACCGGTCCCGGCGGGAGACTCATACCGCTCGCCGAGCAGGACCGCGGGCTCTGGGACACCCGTCTCATTGCCGAGGGCGTCGCGATCCTCCAGGCGGCCCTCGCCCGCGACCGCCTGGGCGAGTACCAGGCCCAGGCCGCCATCGCCGCGCTCCACGTCGACGCCCAGACGGCCGAAGAGACCGACTGGCCCCAGATCGTGGAATGGTACGACGAACTGGTGAGTCTCACGAACAACCCGGTGGCCCGCCTCAACCGGGCCGTCGCGATCGGCGAGGCGAATGGCCCGCGGGAAGGACTGGCCGCCCTGGCGGAACTCGACTCCGCGCTGCCCCGCTTCTCCGCCGTCGCCGCGTACCTGCACGAACAGGACGGCGACCTGGCAACCGCCGCGCGGCTCTATACCGAGGCGGCCCGAGCGGCGACCAGCATCTCCGAACGCGACCACCTCTCGCGCCAGGCCGCCCGGCTCAACGCACGGTCACACGGCTGAACACGGCTTCGGGGGTGAACGTCAGGATTGACGGGCCATTCCACCCAGACCATACTGAAGACACCGAAATCCATTTTCCGAAGGATGTGGCGTCTCATGGATCACGCCAGCCTTTCCTCCTTGAACTGGTCCCGATCCCGGCCCCACACGCCGCTGATTGGGCGTGCAACCGAACTGCTCTCCATCATTAGCCTGCTACTCCGGCGGGAGACTCGCCTGGTCACCCTGACCGGCCCAGGTGGAGTTGGCAAAACGACGCTTGCCCGGCATGTGGCACGAGCGAGCGAAGACAGCTTTTCCGATGGCGTGTGCTTCGTATCGCTGGCGTCGGTCCTGAACCCGTCACTCGTCGTGCCAACCATCATGCGGGCGATGGGCATGCCCAGTAACGCGAAAGTCGCGCCAAGAGACCGTCTGGCCAATCTCATCGGTGACCGGCGACTACTGCTGGTCCTCGATAATTTCGAACAGGTGGCCTCCGAGGGTGCCGTCCTCGTCGATATCCTGCGGACCTGTCCCGAACTCACCGTGCTCGTCACGAGCCGAACCCGCCTGCGTATCACCGGCGAACACGAGTTCCCCATCGCGCCGATGGAGCTTGCGGCCGAGCATTCCCGGGATCCGGAAGCGATCGCCAACGTCGAAACGGTGCGGCTCTTCCTGGCGCGCGCCAGGGCGGTGCTGCCGGACTTCAGCGTCACCAGCGCGCGAATCGCGACCATCGCCGAAATCTGCCGGCGCCTGGACGGCCTGCCCCTGGCGATCGAACTGGCCGCCGCCAGGCTCAAGGTGCTTGGGCTCGAGGAACTGTGTTCAAGGCTCGAACAACGCCTGCCCCTCCTCGGTGGGGGCAATCAGGACCTTCCGGAGCGCCAGCAAACCATGCGCAATACCATCGACTGGAGCTACCAGCTCCTGTCTCCGGGACAGCGCGAGCTGTTCCGCCGTCTTTCCGTGTTCGCTGGGAGTTTCGATCTCGAAGCGGTCCAGGCAGTCGCTGGCCGTGACATCACCGACGACCTCGCCTCGCTCATCGACCATAGCCTGGTGACGCGGCTGACCGAAGACGATCCGGTGTCCCGCTACATCACGTTGCAGGTCATCCGTGAATACGGGGGTGAACAACTGGATGCCCATGGGGAACTTCGCGCGGCCAGGCATCGCCACGCGATGTACTTTGGGGGCGTGGCCGAGCGCCTGCGGCCGCAGGTCGAAGGGCCTGACGCCCGTGAGGTGCTGGCCCGCTTCGAGCGGGATCATGCCAACTACCTGGCCGCGATCACCACGGCCATCGAACAGGAGGATTCCACCCTCGCCGTGCGCCTGGCCGCGGCGTTGTGGAAGCCCTGGTACGTCCATGGTCACACGCACGCGGAGCGGCGGTGCCTGGAAGTCGTCCTGGCGCTCCCCGGCGAGATACCTCCGGCCCTGAGAGCTGAGGTCCTGTACGCCGCCGCGGCGTTCGCGCTCGACCAGCGAGACTTCGAGCACGGTGAGGCCCGCGCGCGCGAGTGCCTGGCCATCGCATCGGCGACTGGCGACCAACTCCACATCGGGATGTCGCTCTATGTGCTCGGCTCAATGGCACGGGGCAGGGAACGCTTCGGCGAATCCCGGGCGACCATGACGCAAGCACTTTCCGCCGTGCGACAGACTCGCCCATTCACCGGGTTCGCCGAACACATGAGCGCGATGATCCTCTCAAGCCTCGGCGCCATGGCCTACGAGGAATGCCAGAGCGAGCGGTCTCGCGCATTGAACGAGGAGGCGCTCGCGATCTGGCTACGCCGGAGGGATCCGTGGGGAACGGCGAACGCGCTTCTCAACCTGGCGGTGGCGACCAGCGAAACCGACCCCGAAGGTGCCGTGGAACGATTTCACGAGGCACTTTCCCGCTATCGCGACCTTGGCGACCCGTCTGGCCTCGCCAGCGGCCTGACCGGGCTGGGGATGGTTGCCGTTCGTCTCGGAAAAGCAGGGGAGGGAACCCGCTTTCTGAGCGCGGCGGCCAGCATTCGTTCCAGGTCGAGCATGCCGGTGCCGGGGATGATCACGTCGGGAAACGACTTGGCGATTGAATCCGCCCGGAACGCGATGGGCCCTACCGAGTTCAGCCTGGCGTGGGAAGCCGGCGCCAATCGCCCGCTGGAGGACATCCTCGCGGAAGCGCGAGACTTCCCCGTGGGCGCGACGTTTGGCGGCAAGGCCGCCTCACCGTTTGGGCTCTCGCGGCGAGAACTGGAGGTGCTGCGGCTCGTAGCCGAGGGGCGAACCGACCAGGCCATCGCCGACAGCCTGTCCATCAGCTACCGCACCGCCACCACCCACGTCGCCAGAATTCTTGTCAAGCTCGACGTGGATTCGCGAACAGCCGCAGCCACCAGGGCTGTTCGCGAGGGGATCGCCTGACCTTGCGAGAGGATATGTTCGGCTTCCAACGCGAGAAATACGTAGGTTCCCGGATGTTTCGCGACCGGCCATTGCCCATGATGGTTCCATGGCCGCCAGGCGGCGGTCCCCAACGGTTACAGCATCACGGGAGGGCAGCATGTCAGTACGAAGCGTATGGCACCGGTCTTTGATGTCGTTTGCATGGCTTGCCTCGTCAATGGCGACCGCGATGCAGGCGGACCCGACCACTTCCGCCCAAGCACCGGAACGCATGTCCCGGGCACGAACCGAGGAAGTCATGCGAGATTACCTCGCGGCCCTCCTCGGCAAGGGGCCGTTCGCCACCTACATGGCGTCTGAGGTCGTGATGACCCTCGTTGACGTTGGCCAGGAGATTTCCGGCAGGGACGCGGTGGAGCAGGCGATCATCGACTTCCATTGGGTCGCCTTCGACACCAGGGTCGAGATACGCTCACTCATCGCTGGCGCGGGAACGGCCTGCGCGGAGATGGTCTTCGTCGGGAAGCACACCGGTGACTTCGTGGGCATCCCGGCGACCGGTCGCGGTGTGCGCGTTCCGTACGTCGCGGTCTGGGACCTGGAAGGTGACAGAATCACGGCGCTGCGCCTGTACGGACCCGCCGGCGGCCTGATCCAACAGCTATCCGGCGACGAGACCGCATAGCCGGGCCAACCGAACTTCTCGGAGACTGCAACGCCAGGGCACTTGATCGCCCTGGCGTTCCCGCGCGTCCGGAACCAGGGATTGGCGCAGCCACACCGTCGCCAGCCTCGGTGACCGGCAACCGTCGCCAACCGAAACGATCGGTTCGGCGTTGAGTTAAGGGCTATGTACGCGAGACGACATGGTCAAGGGTGATACAATCTCGCGAAGGGTGTCCGTACACCCCGCGCACGCACTGGAACCTCGTCCATGCACCGTGCGTCAACGCCACGACTTTGTTCCGGTTGCCCGGCGGCACGCTCGATTGGGTGACCCCAGGGAAGACCATCATCGCAGCCGTTTCAGGAAGGAATCGCCTCGTGACCATGCATGCCCAGCGCGCGCTCCCCGGCACGCTTCGCCAGCGAATGACCGCGCTCGCCCTCGCCGCGATGATGGCCGGGAGCGTCGCCGGTGGCCTCGCCCAGGGAGGCACCGCCCAGGACGATGGGACAGGCGCCGACATCCCAACCGGACCGCTGGCCTGCGTGATCACGCGGGCCGATGCGCTACCAGTAGTCACCGCCGACGAATCAGCCACGATCGAGGACGCCACCCCTTCGGCCTCGCCGGTGGCGGACATGGCGACGCCGATCGCGAGCGACCCAGCCACGCCCATCGCTTCCCCGGTCGCGGATATCGCTACCCCGGTGACGGACATGGCGAGTCCGGCCGCGTCGCCGGTCGTGGACGCGGCGACGCCGGTTTCCGAGAACGCGACACCGGTGGTGGATGTCGAGACAGACGATCCCAATGCCCAGGTGATGGAGGACATCACCGGCGTCGTGACCGCGCTGGTTTCCTGCCTCAACGAGCGTGACTTCGAGACCTACGCGGCATTGACCGGCGACCTTTGGCGCGGGGCCATGTTCGGGATCGACGAGCCGCTGGAGGCCGACCTGTTCGTCGACCTGGCGCGGGTGCAGGAAGCAACGCCAACGCGCCTGCTGGACATCTCGAACCTCCAGGTGGTGAACGAGACAACCGTGACCGTGGATGTCACCTATGTCACCGCCTCCCAATTGCGCACCAGCCGCTGGACGCTGACGCACGAACGCGTGCAGGGGCTCCCGACGTGGGTGCTGCAGAGCGGCGAGGCACTGCCGGTTCAGGCGCCTGAGGGCGCCTCGGTGATCGACGTAACGTTCGAGGACGCGGGCTATACGTTGAATCCAGCCACAGCCACCAGCGGGGAGGTGGTGCTGAACCTCTCGAACCCGACCGCTACCGTGCATGAAGCGCTGGTCTTGCGGCTGGACGAGGACGTGACCACCGACGCCGTGCTCCGAACCACGGGCGGAACGCTGCCGGACGGTGTCGAGCTGATCGGTCAGGCGACGATCGCGCCGGGTGGGGACGGCCAGCTCGTGCTGACCGGACTGGAGCCAGGCACGTACACCATCGTGGACCTGTTGCCGGGTGAGGACGGCCTGCCGCACCTGAGCGCGGGGATGGAAGCGACCTTCACCGTCGAGCCATAGACTCCACATAACGACGCAACGATCCGGACAAAGCCGGGACCGCCGCATTCGGCGATCCCGGCATTGTCTTGCCCGCCAAACGGAAACCAGGCGCGCCGGGGCCTCGATGCTGTCACGGTTTCACAACCGGACGCCTGGCGATTGTGCGCTCCCACCAACGCGAAAGTTCGACCCGACCTTCTGGACCGAACTGTGCGGTTCGCACAGTTCCTGGCGGGAATTTGGGCGAATCCTTCGTTGAACTCGCGCCGATTCAGCCGGGAAACTGGCTCCTGGAGAGCGGTGGGGAGCTGCTCCCAAGAGAGAACGGCTGGTTCTGGAGTCCCTGTCGGGGCGGAGGAGGCCGCCAAACCAGGGGAGAGAGAAAACCGTTAGCCCTGTCGCCTGACGTGCGGATGGATGCGACCACACCCGGAAAATCGGCGTAACCATGGGCATTTCGCACCCATCCCGGGCTGGCGCGCCGGACGGCGGTGAACCCGCGGGATCGCGTGTACGAGCTTTTGATGGATTGGTGAGCCATTCGGGTTGACCCGAACGGCCGCGGCGGTGCAGACTTAGCCCGTTCGTAATCCACATATGCTGCGTCTCAAGCTCTAGCGAGAGCGCGGCGGGTCCCAATAACGGTTTCTCGATTGCTTGCGATGGGCGCGTTCGGCGACCACGCAATAAGGAGGGCAGAATGTCTCTTGGTACCCGTTTCCGATTGAACTCGGAGGCGCATTCGTTGAGAAACACCGTTGGCGCGGCATTGGCGGGCGTGATGCTGCTGGGGGGAACCGCCGGAATGACGGTCGCCCAGGAAGCAAGCCCCGCAGCCAGCCCGGTCGCGTCGGTGTCGTGGGTTGAACAGGTGCCGGTGGAAGCCGATGTCATGTTCGACGGGGACCGGGCGTCGGTCGGCGTCGTGCTCAGCGACGAAGAGACCACGATTAACGTGGCCAGCATCGAAGTACGCCCCTACATCATCCTGCAAACCGACAACCAGACCGAGGTCGCGCACAATGCGATCCTGTTCATGGTGCCGGAAGGATTCGATGCCGCCACCTTCACGTTCCCGGCTTCCGAAGCCGACCTGCCCGAGGGCGTCACCGCGGTTGGCGGCTATGCCGTCGAGCCTGGCAGCCAAACAGCCGCGGTCTTCGAGGGCCTCGAGGTTGGTTCCTACCTGCTGGCCACCGATGGTGGGCTGATGGTGCCGTTCGCTGTGTCCGACGTCGTTGAGTTGGACGTTCCCGACATTTTCGCTGAACCCGAAGGCACGCCAGCCGGCTAGCACGGCGGGGTCCTGAAGGAACCGGTGAGCGTGTTCGCCGGTGGGTCTCTATCATCCACGCTCTTACCAACCCGTTTCGGAGGTTTGGCACATGTCCGATAGCATGCTTTCCCGTCTGTACAAGGGCCTGTCAGACGGCTCGATTTCCCGCCGTGACTTCATTACCCGTGCCTCGGCCACCGGTATCGGCGCGGCCGGCGCGCTCTTCCTTGCCAACGCCAACGCCATCGCGGCGGCCGGTGGATCGAAGAACGGCTTCGCCGTGTACGCGGGTCAGGATGGCACGCCATCGGCCACGCCACAGGCTGGCGTGGGACGCCCGTCGGTCGGCACCGAGAACCAGACCCGCGGCGAGGGCGGCGAACTGCGGATCATCCAGTGGCAGGCGGCCACCATGGCCAACGCCCATGTATCGGTCGGCACCAAGGACTTCCTGATCGGCAGCATGGTCCAGGAGCCACTCCTGAACTACCTGCCGGACGGCACCATCATCCCGAACCTGGTGACGGAAACACCATCGGTGGAAAACGGGATGCTGGCGGAAGACCTCAGCTCGGTGACCTTCAAGCTGCAGGAAGGCATCCTGTGGAGCGATGGGGAACCACTGACCGCCCGTGACATCCAGTTCACGTGGGAGTGGATCACCAACGTCGAGAACAACTCGGTGAGCCAGACCACCTGGGCCGCCATCGCCGGGATCGAAGTGGTCGATGACCTGACGGCCACCGCCACCTTCGTCACTCCGTCGGCCTCATGGTTCGAGGCATTCGTGGGCGGCGTGAACGGCAACCTGCTGGCGGCGCATGCCTTCAACGATGAGCCGGTCGCGGCCAACAACCCTGACTACCTGATGTACCCCCTGGGTACCGGACCATACGTGATCACGGAGTTCGTCCCCAACGATCGCGTGCTGCTCACGGCGAACGAGAACTACCGCGAGCCGAACAAGCCGTACTACGCCACGATCAACGTCAAGGGCGGCGGCGACGCCCCATCCGCGGCCCGATCGGTGCTCCAAACCGGCGACTACGACTACGCCTGGAACCTCCAGGTGGAGCCGGCCATCCTGCTCGACCTCGCCGGAATCGAAGCCTACGGCGAAGTGAGCGACGATGCGCCGGGCGTGCTGGTGTCCGAGGTCGGAACCAGCATGGAGCGCATCCACATCAACTTCTCCGATCCGAACACGGAAGTGGACGGCCAGCGCTCGGAAATGAACACCCCGCACCCGTTCATGACAGACCCGGCCGTGCGGCAGGCGCTGAACAAGGCCGTGCCGCGGCAGTTGATCGTGGACGAGTTCTACGGCCTGGCCGCGCGTTCGACCGCGAACATCCTCACCGGTCTCGAGTTCTTCGATTCGAAGAACACCTCCTGGGAATTCAACCTCGACGCGGCCGCCCAGATCCTGGACGACGCCGGTTGGACGCTCGATGGCGACGTTCGCTCCAAGGACGGCGTGGAACTGGTGATCAACTACGGCACCTCGATCAACGCCGTGCGCCAGAAGACCCAGGCCGTGGTGAAGCAGGCGTTCGAAAGCATCGGCGTCAAGGTGAACCTCGACCAGGTGGACGCGGGCATTTTCTTCGACAGTGGCGAAGGCAACGACCGCAACATCTCCCACAACTACTGGGACATCTCGATGTACACCAACAACCCGGTGTCCCCGGTTCCGGCGTCGTTCTTCCTCTCCTGGTACGCCGGACCAGACAACAACAACATCGCCCAGGCGAGCAATGCCTGGCAGGGCCAGAACTACCAGCGATACGTCAACCCGGAGTTCGACGCGCTGTACGACAAGCTCATCGGCCTGACGGACCTGGAAGAAGCCGGCCTGACCCTGATCGAGATGAACGACACGCTTATCAACGACGTGGCGATCATCCCGCAGGTCAACCGGCCAGCCGACACCTACGCGATTTCGAAGAACCTCAACAACGACAACGTGGCGTTGGGCGTGGGCTTCGAACTGAACTACTGGAACGTGGCCAACTGGCGGCCGTAGCCTCCTGACACGGGTGGTCGCTCACGGCCACCCGATCTGGACGGACAGCACAAGAACCGGGGCGGGGAGCATGCTTCCCGCCCCGGTTCTTGTGCGTGGATATCGCTATCTCATGGCACCTCATTGTTGAATGGCGCTATTTCAGAGTACGCTCTCACCAACCTTCACAACACTCGTGGCCGGACGAAGGTGGTCGCGTCTCGTATATTGCCTGGAACGGTTTCCGTTTCCAGAACTGACCAAAGCCGGTCGCGCCAGAAGCATGGCGCGGTGGTTGCCGCGCAAACCAAGGGAGTTACTCGTTCATGGTTTCCCAATCAAACTCCGGACCGATTCGCGGGCTGTTCAACGCCCTCAAGTCCGGGCAGATCAGCCGCCGCCAGTTCGTCGAACGATCGACGATGGCGGGCGTGGGCACGGGCATGGCCGTATTCCTGGCCAACACGGCCCAGGCGGGCGCGCAGGATGCCTCACCCGCCGCCGAAGCGTCTCCGGCCGCCCAGTCGGCCGTTCGACCGGCGGTTGGCACCGAGAACCAGACCCGTGGCGAAGGTGGCGACCTCCGCATCCTGCAGTGGCAGGCCCCAAGCCTCCTCAGCCCCTTCAACGCCAGCGGCGTGAAGGACTACCTCGCCTCCGTGCTGGTGCTCGAACCGCTGATGCACTACATGACCGACGCCACCCTGATCCCCAACCTGATCAAGGAAGTGCCGTCCTTCGAAAACGGGTTGCTGGCCGAAGACCTCACCAGCGTGACCTATAACCTCCTCGAAGGCGTCACCTGGAGCGACGGCACCCCGTTCACATCGGCCGACGTGCGCTTCACCTGGGAATGGCAGATCGACGCCGACGGCGCCTATGCCAGCAACTCGGTGAACAAAACCGTGGCCCAAACGATCACCGATGTCGAGATCGTGGACGACCTGACGGTGACGGTGCGCTTCAACAATCCGAACCCGCTGTGGTTCGAGAACCATGCCGGCACCAGCACCGGGTTCGTCTATCCGAAGCACATCCTGGAAGCCGGCCCGGAAGCGGGCGAGGCATTCCTGAGCAACCCGGTCGGCACCGGTCCGTATGTGGTGGAGTCGTTCGCGGTCAACGACCAGGTGATCTACGCGATCAACGAGAACTACCGCGAGCCCAACAAGCCGTACTTCAGCCGGGTCACCATCAAGGGTGGCGGCGACGCGGCTTCCGCCGCCCGCGCCACGCTGCAGACGGGTGACTACGACTTCGCCTGGAACCTCCAGGTGGAGCCGGACGTGCTGGAAGGCATGGTGGCCGAGGACAATCCTGGCTACCTGCTGGTGGCGCTCGGCACCAACGTGGAGCGGATCGACCTCAACTTCGCCGATCCGAACACGGAAGTCGACGGCCAGCGCGCCGAGGTCAACACTCCCCACCCGTTCTTCTCCGACAAGGCCGTGCGGGAGGCGCTCACCCTCGCCATTGACCGCGAGACGATCGCCAACTCGTTCTACGAGGGCGGCGATGCCGAACCGGCGGCGGCCAACGTGCTGGAAGGTATCGCGGCGCTCGAGTCCCCGAACAACGAGGTGGTGTACGACCCGGAGCGGGCCGCCCAGATCCTGGACGAGGCCGGCTGGGTGCTGGACGGCAACGTCCGCGCGAAGGACGGCGTCAAGCTCAGCGTGAAGTACGCCACGAGCGTCAACCAGGTTCGCCAGAAGACCCAGGCCGTGGTGAAGGACAACCTCGAAGCCGTCGGTTTCCAGGTCGAACTGATCTCGGTGGACGCGGGCATCTACTTCGATACCGGACCCGGCAACGACCAGAACATCTACAAGTTCTACTGGGACATGGAAATGTTCCAGTCGGTGCCGACCAACCCGACACCCATCACCTACATGGAAAACTGGTACGCCGGGCCGGACAACAGCAATGTGTCTCAGGCCTCCAACGAGTGGACCGGCGGCAACACCATGCGGTACGTCAACCCGGAATACGATGCGCTGCTCGACCAGGCACGCACGGAAACCGATCCGGAAGCGCTGGCCGACCTCTTCATCCAGATGAACGACATCGTGGTGACCGATTTCGTCTCGGTGCCGCTGGTGCGCGTGGGTTCCAAGAACGGCGTCAGCTACACGCTGAACGAGGAAAACCTGGAGCTTGGTCCGTTCTCGTACCACTACTGGAACATCGCCAACTGGAATCGCAAGGCCGAGTAGCCTTCACGGCCCATCAGCCGGGATAGCCAATTCGCGCAAGAGGACGGGCCGGGGACATTCCCCGCGCCCGTCCTCCATTTTTGCGCCCCCAATGCCACCAGCAATCCCGGAAGTGTCTGCGATAATCCAGGCATCGAACCGCGCCTATGTGTAAGGAAGAGTCCATCACCATGGTCGAACCCATCTCGCCAGAAGAACGTAGCCGCAGGCTGCGGGCAGCCCGCCGGGAACTCCAGGAACGATTCGGCATGTTGCCGACCGCGTTCTCCACCGACGGACGCACCTTCGACTTCCACGCGCCACTTGGCTCCGCGATCGTGGTGGGTGGATACGTGCGTATCGAGACCCACGACGAACGGGTCATCCTCGGCCAGGTGCTCGACCAACAGGTGGAAATCCAGGAAGGCCCCGAGATCGACCTCGCATCCATGGCGCAGGACGAGAACGTATCCATCCAGGGCGTATCCGTCGCCCAGGCCAAGGTCAAGATCCAGCGTTATTCGCAGCGCGGCAACGGCGTGGTGCTCAGCGAGATCACATCCGCCACCAGGGCGCGGCCAGGATTCGAAGACGCCAGCATCGCGATGGCCTCCCGCGAGGATATCGAGCAGTTCTTCCTCGACTGGGCCGGCAGGCACAGCGTGGTGCCGCTCGGCACCATCGAGGCTGGGGGAGAGTCGATGCCCATCTCGATCGACGCGGGTGGCTTCAATCGCCACACCTTCCTCTGCGGGCAATCCGGTTCGGGGAAAACGTACTCGCTGGGTGTGGTGCTGGAGCAACTGCTGCTGGGCACCGACCTGCGGGTGGCGATCCTCGACCCGAACGCCGACTACGTACGGCTGGGCACGTTGCGGGAAGGTGCTCCCGCCAACGACGCCGAGCAGGCCCTGCGGGATCGCTATCGCCAGCGCACGGAGTCGCTCAAGGTGTTCCGGCCGGACGAGCAGGACATCGAAGGGGCCAACCCACTCCGGATCCGGTTCAGCGACCTCTCTCCGGAAGACCAGGCGAGCACCCTGCAACTCGACCCACTCGCCAACCGCGACGAATTCGACTCGTTCTGGTCCATGGTTCGCCGGGTGGGGAAGGAGCAGTACCAGCTCCAGGACGTCCATCGCTCGGCCCAGAACGACCTCTCGGAATCGACGCGCCACGTGCTGCTGCGCATCGCCAACCTGGGGGTCGCCGACTGGCGAATCTGGGCGAACGACGAGCAGGAATCGCTGGCCGACGTGCTGGACACCGATTGGCGATCGCTGGTGCTGGACCTGAGCCGGTTCGACCGCCCGGTCGAACGCTCGCTTGTGGCGCTGGCGACGCTGCGCCACTTCTGGGCGCGCCGGGAAGAGCGAAAGCCGGTGCTGCTCGTGGTGGACGAGGCACACAACGTCTGCCCCAGCGAACCGATCGACTCGATCCAGCAGGCGGCCACCGACCTGATGATCAGCATCGCCGGGGAGGGAAGGAAGTACGGCATTTATCTCTTCCTGGCCACGCAACGCCCGGACAAGCTGCACCCGAACGTGATTTCGCAGTGCGACAACCTGATGCTGATGCGGATGAACTCGCAGGCCGACATTGAACGGCTCGCGGAGATCTTCTCCTTCGTCCCTCGGGGCCTCCTGGGCGAAGCCGCCGCGTTCCGCCAGGGTGAGGCGCTGCTGGCCGGAAAGACCGTGCCATCGCCCATGACGGTGCGGATCGGCGGGCGCCTCTCCGCCGAGGGTGGGATGGATATCCCGACCGACTGGGCCACCGCCCGCGAATAAGTCATCCCGGTGAGGGTGGCTGATGCTTCAGGTAGCCACCCTCACCGGGCAGAACGTCCAGCCGGAAGATTGCCGGAAGATCGCCCCGATATAACCCAATCATCGACCACTCGCGTGGTGAACAGCCACTGCTGAAGATGATGGAGAGCATGACCATGACCGCCCTCGGAAACACCGCCACGCCGGGCATATCGCAAATCGCGCCCATGCCGCGCACGACGTCACGACGACAGTTCCTGGGCCAGGCGGCCCTTGGCGGGGTGGGAGCCGGGGTGGCGACGTCGCTCGCCGGCGGCATCCCGGCCCTGGCCCGGCGGGACTTCGACGCCCTGGAAGAGCTTTCCGACGACGACCGCGAAGCCCTCCTGGAACTCCTCCAGCAAGGTGAAGGCGCGGCTCGACCGGCCCACGGCACCGAAGGGCAGGAGCGCGGCGCGGGCGGTGAGTTGCTAATCCTGGTCGCCTCTCCGCCGAACCAACTCTTCATACATGACAGGAACACCTATGGGAATGGCCTGGCCGCATCGCTGGTTCAGGAACCGCTGATGCACTACCTCAGCGACGGCACCATCGTCCCGAACCTGGTCCGCGACGTGCCGTCGATCGCCAATGGCCTGGTCTCCGAAGACCTCACCAGCGTCACCTATCGATTGCTGCCGGAAGTGACCTGGAGCGACGGCGAGCCATTCACCGCCGAAGACGTCCGGTTCACCTGGAAATGGCATCTCAACCCCGAGAATCAGTCGTGGACCAACACCCGCGCGAGCACCATCGAAGACGTGGAGGTGGAAGACGACCTCACGGTCACCGTTCGGTTCGCAGCCCCCACCCCAGACTGGTTCCATGTCCATACGTGGTCGCAGTTCGGCGTTATCTACCCCCACCACCTCCTTATCGATGGCGACATCGGCGCCAGGGATGCCTTTACCACGAACCCCATCGGCACCGGCCCCTTCACGGTCGAATCGTTCACCCCCGGAAAATACGTGGAGTACACCGCCAACGAGCGATATCGCGAACCGAACAAGCCGTATTTCTCCAGCGTGGTGCTGGAACACTACGAAAACCATCAACAATCGACCCGCGATTTCTTCGAGAACGGTACGCACGACTTCTGCTGGCGCCTCGCTGGGGAAGGGGAAGACATCCGCGCGATGGCGGAGGAAAGCGACGTGGCCGACCTGCTCGTGGGACCGGGGTCGGACTCCATCCATTCGCTGAACATCAACTTCTCGGATCCGAACACGAGGGTGGACGGTCAGCGGTCCGAAATGAACACGCCTCACCCGTTCCTGACCGAGCGGGCTGTGCGGGAAGCCATTTCCCTGGCCATCGACCGGGACGCGCTTGCCTATGTGCTCTCGGTTGGGCCCGAACTGGACCCGCCGCCAGCCAGCATCATGGATCCGTATCCAGCGATCGCCACCTCCGTCCCAGCCCCGACCTACGATCCGGAAAGGGCGAAGGAGGTACTCGAAGCGGCAGGGTGGGTCGAGCAGGGCGACGGTGTCCGGGAAAAGAACGGGGTCAGGCTGGAGTTGGACTATCGCAATCTCGACCTAAACAGATGGGGGGACGCCCACAGGATGGTGATGGATAACCTGCGGGCGGTTGGGTTTGGCGTAACCGAAACCCTGATGTCGTACCAGTTTTTCTGGGACGCCTCTCCCGGCAACGACCTCTACGAAGGCAACTTCTACCACGATCTCCAGATGCTCATGCCAAGCGCGGGCAGCCCAATCCCCCTCAATCTCCTGAACTGCTGGTACGCGGGTCCGAATGGTGAGAATATCGCCCAGCAAAGCAACCAATGGCACGGGAGCAACATTGCCCGCTACAACAACCCCGACTACGACGCGCTGTACGAGCAGGCGATCTCAGCGACCGATCATGACACGGTGATCGACCTCTGCAACCAGATGAGCGACATGCTCAGCCAGGACCACGTGGTGATTCCGCTGACCAGCCAGAGAAGCCTGAATGGCTGCATCAATACGCTCAACAAGGCGAACCTCGAACTGGGTCCGTTCACATTCCCCACCTGGAACATCGCGAACTGGAACCGCGTGCGCGAGTAACCCCGGGATGGGCACCGCAACGACATCACGGCAAGTTCCTGCGATAGAGTGGGAAGTGGGGCGGCCAGCATGCCGCCCTCCTTTCCGTTCCCATCGTGACAGGACTCCCCTGATGACCCCTGACGCCCGCGACACCCTGATCGAACGCTACGCGGCTGGACCGGCCGAACTGGAGGCGGCCTGGAACGAGGTTCCCGATGAGGCCAGGAGCTTCCGTCCCGCCGTGGGTCAATGGTCGGCTCACGAAATCGTGGTGCATTGCGCCGATTCGGAGACCTACGCGGCCACGCGTATCCGCCTGCTCGTGGCCGAACCCTCGCCCTTGATCGTGGGCTACGACCAGGAGCACTGGGTGCACGCGCTGGGCTACGACCAGGTTCCAGCGGAGTCCGCGCTCGTCGTTGTCACGGCGGTGCGGGCTCACACGGCGAACCTGCTGCGGCGCCTGGACGACGCGGCCTGGGCGAGGGTGGGCGAGCACACCGAGAGCGGGCGCTACTCGGCGCTGGACTGGCTCGAAACGTACGGCGCGCACCTGCACGACCACGCCGCGCAAATCCGGGCGAACATGACGGCCTGGACCGCGCGGTAAGCGTGCGTGAGCGCCTGGTCATTCCCCGGTCCGTCGGGTGAATCGACGAAACCGGGAGTCTTGCGCGCACGCCGTAGAATGGGGGATGGGCAGCGGCCGGTTCGCCGCTTCCTCGTGCCGCGGCAGGCGGATTGCATCCCCGCGCGGGTTTCCTTGTTCGAAAGGATCTACATCGTGTCATCAGCGAGCTCTTCGGGACCATTTCGCGCGTTGTTCGATGGATTGAAGCGTGGAGACCTCACCCGGCGCCAGTTCGTCGAGCGGGCGACCGCGCTGGGCATGGCCGCCGGGGTGGCGGCGCACATCTCCAGCACCACCAGCGTGGCCCAGGAAGCCTCGCCCGAGGCGTCCTCCGGAGGAGTACGCGCGGACAGCGGCACCGAAGGCCAGGAGCGTGGCGCGGGCGGCGAACTGCGAATCCTGCAGTGGCAGGCCCCCAGCCACCTCAGCGCCCACCAGGCCACCGGCGACAAGGACGGCCTTGGCGCGTCGCTGGTATCCGAGCCGCTGATGTTCCGCGGCCCGGACGGCGAACTGATCGCGAACCTGGTCACCGAGGTGCCGACCGCCGCCAACGGGCTGCTGGCCGAGGACTTCACCAGCGTGACCTACAAGCTGCTGGAAGGCGTCACCTGGAGCGATGGCGAGCCGTTCACGGCCGCGGACGTGATCTTCACGATCGACTGGATTCGTGACGAAGCCAACGGCGCGGTGTACGAGCAGCTCTACCGCTCGATCGACACCTATGAGGCGACCGACGACTACACGGTGACGATCACCTACACCGAGCCGAACCCGACCTGGAGCGATGGCTTCACTGGCTCCGGCTCCAGCGTGATCTACCCGAAGCACATCCTCGAAGAGGGCGGCGAGGACGCGATCAACGCATTCAAGTCCACCCCAATCGGAACGGGTCCGTACGTGGTGGATTCGTTCGCGGTGAACGATGAAGTGCGGTACGTGATCAACGAAAACTACCGTGAGCCCAACAAGCCGTTCTTCTCCAGCGTGCTGATCAAGGGCGGTGGCGACGCGGCGTCGGCGGCGCGGGCCGTGATCCAGACCGGCGACTACGACTATGGCTGGAACATCGCCATCGAGCCCGAAATCGCCACGAGCCTGGAGAGCGATGGCTCGCCGGGCGTGTTCGTGGTGACGCCGGATATCGGCATCGAGCGAATCAACATCAACTTCTCCGACCCGGACACCGAGGTCGACGGCCAGCGGTCGGAAATGAACACCCCGCACCCGGTGCTGAGCGACCTGGCCGTTCGGCAGGCGATGAACCTGGCGATCAACCGCGAGCAGATCGCGAACTCGTTCTTCTTCGGTGGCGATCAGGAACCGCCGGTGGTGAACATCCTCTCCGGCATCCCCAGCATGGAATCGCCGAACAACGAGGTGGTCTACGATCCCGAGGCGGCCAAGCAGATCCTCGAGGACGCGGGCTGGGTGATGGACGGCGATGTCCGCAAGAAGGACGGCCTGGAACTGTCGCTGAACTACCACACGACGGTGAACCAGTTGCGCCAGAAGATCCAGGCGGTGGTGAAGAGCAACCTGGAAGAGGTTGGCTTCAAGATCGAGTTGCTGCAGGTGGACGCCGCGGTGTTCTTCGATAGCGCCGCCGGCAACGACCAGAACAACACGCACTTCTACTACGACCTGAACATGTTCCAGTCGTCGGTTGGCGCGCCGCCGCCGGTCGCCTACATGGTGCGATGGTATGCCGGACCGGACGGCAACAACATCGCCCAGGCCTCGAACAGCTGGAGCGGCCGGAACTTCCAGCGCTACAACAACCCGGACTACGACGCGCTGTACGAGGCCGCGCAGACCGAGAGCGACCCGGACAAGCAGAACGAGCTGTTCATCGGCATGAACGACATCCTGTTCAACGATGCCGCCGTGCTGCCGCTGGTGCGGGTGGGCAACAAGATTGCCGTCTCGCGCACGCTGAACCAGGAAAACCTGGCGTCGAGCCCGTACGAGTTCGACTACTGGAACATCGCCAACTGGAACCGCATCGCCGAGTAAGCCAGTTCGCGGATTTCGGTCCGCCAGGATGAGCATTCAGACGGGGGAGTGGCGAACATGCCATTCCCCCGTTTCTCGTCTCAATAACATCGATCCATCGTCGTGCTGGTTGCGGGCCACTGGTGAAAGCCCCATGTGAACACGTACTTTGACGCCACGTAAAGTGTCGACTATCCTGCTCGCCCCCTGTATATCGCCAACCTGAACGTCCGCGGACGACCCAAATCCGTCTCACCGGACCAGTCATACGCCGTGGCGCTGAATGGGCTATTGCGGTGGGAGTCCGCGCCGCCCAATACTGGAGTCATCACAGAAATGGGTGGAACCGCATCGCGCTGGGGCGAGTGCGGGAATCCGTGAGGTATGGGTATGTCCGCCAATCGCCAGGACGTGGCCGAAGGGGGACGCCCCTTGCTCGATAGCCGGACGGCGCTGCTGGTCGGCGTGATTGCGTTCGCCACGGCACTGCTGGGAATCGCCTTCCGGATGGACGAGGCCGTGGCCAGTTTCTGGCCCGCGAACGCCGTGCTACTGGGAATGTTCCTCCGCTGGCCGAAAACCGCCAGGCTCCTCTCGTGGCCCGCGGCGCTGGCGGGCATGGTGCTGGCGGACCTGGCCGTGGGAACGAACCTGGATGTCGCCCTGGGGCTTGCGGTGGCGAATGTCGCGGGCATGGCCGTGGGATACCGGCTGCTGATGAGCGTGCCTCCGGAATACCGGCGACTCCAGCACCGGATGTCGTTGCTCGTGTTGGCCGCCAGCCTGGCGGTGGCGGCACTGGTCGCCACGGCCGCCGGCGGCTGGCTGGCGCCGGAACTCGTCGACGAAGGCGCACGATGGACGAACCTGGGAATCTGGCTGGTCACCCGGTTCGCCAACTACATCCTGCTTGTTCCATCCATCCTCCTGGTCACCTGGCCCACCGCCGACCAGCGTCGAGCCTGGCTCCACGCGGATGACCGACGGCACATGGTCAAGCGCCTGCTTCCGGCGCTGGCCGTGCTCGCCTCGATGACGATCATCTTCGGGCTCGATGGCCATGGCGCCTTCGCGGTGCCAATCCTGGCCCTGGCCTGGTGCGCCCTGGAGTACGGCATGACTGGCACCGCCCTGGCCACCGTCGGAATCGGGTTGGCGGCGATGCTTGGGCAGCAGGCCGGATGGCTGTCTGGAAGCATCAGCAATTCGGCCACCGATGAACTGGTATCGGTGAGGCTGGGAGCGGCCATGCTGTCGCTGGGCGCCCTGACCCTGGCCCGGACCGACGAGGACCGGCGCATGCTGATCGAGCGGCTACAGGCCATCGCCGACCGCGACTCGCTGACCGAGGTCTACAACCGGCGGGCCTTCGAGGCACGGTTCAAAGAGGCGATGATGCGCACCGCGATCGAGATCAGGACCCTCGTGCTCTGCGTGATCGATCTCGACAACTTCAAGGAACTCAACGACGCCCATGGACATACCGCGGGCGACGAGGCGCTCAAGGTGCTGGCTCGGATGCTGGAGGAGTCGATGCCCCCCACGGCCTGCGTCGGCAGGATTGGCGGCGACGAACTCGCGGCCCTGCTCATGAACGAGTCGGAGGAATCGGCCCGGTCGACGCTCGTCGCGGTCAGGGACGCCTACCAGCGCCACACGGGCGAGCTCATGCCGGGTGGAAGCAGTTTCAGCTTCGGCCTGACCGTGTGGGAAGGTGATCGGTCGGCCACGTTCGGCACATTGTTCCGGGCCGCGGACGAGGCGTTGTACACGGCGAAACGCGGCCGTGGCCTGGTGAGCAATGTTGACCGCAATCCCGTGGACACCCTGGACGCCATTCTCCTGCCCGGGTTCGACATCGCGGAAGGCAAGGCGACCTGACCGGGTTCGGTCTGGTCAGGATTCGTCGGCGATACCCACGGCAACGACCCAGGAGAGGAACGTCAGCAGGCCCGAGCCGACGATGGCCACCGCGATCCGGACGAGGTCCCAGAAGTTGCCGCCCTGCAGCACGGCGACGAAGGAATTGGCCTGGAACTCGGTTGTCAGGCCAAGGACCTGGATCAGGATCCAGAGCCAGAACCCGTAGGCGGATAGCGTCGCGAGAATGATGACGCCGGCCGCCGTGAGCACGGTGGGCTTGGGCAGCGACGGCGCTGGCTCCCATGGCGCGTCGTCGCTGGTGCTGCCATCCGTGATGGGTTCGGCGGACCTGGCGCGACCCGGATCAAACTGGCGAACCTTGTCGTCTCCCACGGGTCATGTCCTTCGCGAAGCGCCACACACCGGGTCATGGAAATGCAGACACAGTTTACCAACGATCGCGATCGCGACCACGCCGAAAGACCGTCGCACGCGAAGCGAGACGGTTGGTGTCGATCTGCTGATGGGGGTGGTTGAAGCGAGGAACGGAATGCGATCGAGAGGATCGCTCCCCGGATCGATTGCCGAGTGGCGTGCCTATAGCACGCCGCCAACGAGGATGCCAACCACGGCGGCGATCACCACGCCGAGCAATCCTGCCTGCCAGTTCGAAAGGCGTCCAATCATGTCTGTGTCTCAACTCTCTCTTAGGTCGTGGCGAAGCGCTCCCCAGCCATTTCGCCTAAAGCATTCCAATCATGCTCCGCCGGTGGGATCATGGGTATAGCCCATCGGTACTACGCATTTTCCGCGAACGTACGTCGTCTTTCACCCATTTTCCATGCTCTCGTGCGTATGTCGGAGCCGGTCGGAGCCGGTGGAAGATGACGGGGCCCAGGACCCCCTGGAGTGCATCTCGGCCGCGAATCACCTGGGGTGGATGGATCAACCGTCAATCTCAGGATCGGCGGGAACGGGTAATGGCCGCGCTTGTACCGCGTGGGCATTGACAAACGCGGGGGAGGCACTCAGCCTCTCCCGCGTTTCGTCGTCTCGTTCAGTTAGGTTGAGCTCGGGCGTCTCCGGGTCAGGAGGCGCGGCCGAAGAGCTTGCCCTTGATCAGGACGAGGACGGTCGCCACGATCGCGGCCACCACGATGCTGATGATCAGTCCGCTGTCGTCGGAGATGGAGATATCCACCAGCCAACCAGCGACGATGCCGCCCACCAGACCCAGGATGAGGTTCCCGATCAGGCCGCGCTCGGTGTCGGTGAGCTTGCCAGCGATCCAGCCCGCCGCGAGTCCAACGATGATCCAGCCGAAGAACCCGCCCATGTTCCCCTCCTTTATATCGACCGCTCGCGCGGCCAATACCCGTGTGCAGGGCTGGATGGTAGCACAACCAGTCCATATCCCGGGCCATGGGCGCGCCCGCGCGAGGTCGCCTACTCAGCCGGTGGCGACGTGCGCAGCTCCTTGTTGATCTTGAGTGCCTTCGCCCCGAAGGCATGCACGTGGGCCTGTTCTCGGAGTTTCGGAAGCGCCTTCTGGTACGGCGTCTTCTTCACCGCGCCACGCACGATGCCGTTCGTCGCCAGCGCCAGCAGCCCGCGTTGCGCCGGTCCCCACCAGTAGCCGTAGAGCTGCCGCATCTCCGGCGGAAGGAGATCGACCGCCGCCAGGCTCATCAGGCGACCAACTCCCTCGCTGACCGAACGCGGCATGCCACGCGGCACCATGATCGCCCGGATTCTCCCGGCCTCGGTGGTGTAGGCCAGCTTCGGGATCATGCCTTCAATATAGGCTTCGAGATCCGCCATGGTGCCAGGCACGCTCTCCGGGTCCAGGCCCACCAGGCGAGCGGCCTCCCGCTGCTCGAGAATGAACTGGTCCTTCTCGGCCGCCGTGAACTCGGGTCCCCAACGGTCGCAGGCGCGCAGCATGGCCCAGGGAATGGTGCAGTGCACCCAGGTCAGCAAATCGGGCTCGTTGGCGTCGTACTCCTCGCCGGTGTTGACGTCGATCGCCTTCATCCGGGAGTGCAATCGCCGGAGCGTCTCGCCCGCCGCCTCGGCCGATTTGGTGTCGCCGTAGGTGGTGGTGGCTCCGTATTGGGCGGTCAGCCGGGCCCGCAATTCGGGATTGCGTTCGAAGGTGGACGCCTGGCCGATCAGGCGCACCACGCGGGGGTGCAGCATCTGGGCCAATACGGCGGTGGCGGTTCCAATGGAGGAGGAGGGGGCGGCCATCACGCGCCAGGTCACGCTTTGCGGCCCGAACAGGCCATCGTCTTCCGGCGAAGCCAGTTCCTTGTCGAGCGCAATCGGTCTTGTCGCGGGGGTCATCGTTCCTCCTTATGAAGCGCATGGGCATTTGAGGCGCGCCTCGCCCAGACGCCAGCTATATGCGTGGTTGGGTCCCAATCCGAAAGCCTACCCCGCGTGGAGGACCCTGTAAACCCGAGGCTGGCCCTCAGGCGACCCGGGCCTGTCAACCGGCGGCGCGGCAGCGTGCCCGAGTTTCGTGGTCCTGGGTCCATCGGGGCGGTCGCGCGTCCAGATTGTCCGTGGTGACGGGCAAGCCGGAGGGGGATGAACGTAAAGGCCCGGCCGTCCCACGCCCTTGGCAGGTATACGTGGAATGACCGGGCCCGATTGTCCAGGTCCGGCAGGGGGAAGAACATGAAAGAACCCCTCCCGTATCTGAACCAACAGAGCGTACAGACAGGACCTCGGAAACGCAATTACACGCCATTCATTCTGTAGTTCCTGACGTCTCTCAACACGTGGCTAACGATCGATTTCGACCTGTCCGTCGCCCAACGCGGGATCGCCCAAACTGGCTTCAATGGCGCGGGGAATCGACAGAATACGAACACATGTTCTATACTGGATGGAAGGAACATCGGGCCAGATACGGCCCCTGAACACCAGAAGGACTGCCTCATGAACCAACCACAATGCCCCGAATGGTGGCCCTTGCCCGACGGTCGCCCGGTGGGCCAGAAGCGCGCGGCCGAGCTCGCCGCCTTCGTTCGCGAACACGCCACGCCGGTGATCGAGATCGCCCGCTCCTATCTTTCCCAGCGACACCCGGGACAGGATATCCGGGTCCGGGCCTCCCAGCCCGCGTCGCTCGCCAAGCAGGCCCTGGCCCGCAACATGACGGGGATCCCGGTGGGAACCGTCAGCACCGGCAAGGGCGCTACCGGCCACACGATCCGGATCGCGCTCGACCGCGACGGGCACATCACGGCCAACCTGTCCAAGCCAACCGAACCGGTAATGCGGTCGGTGAGCATGTAGCGCCACCGGCCCAGCCCAACGCAATCTCCCAGCGGCGACGCCAATGCGTCGCCGCTGGCCGTTTCCGAAGCCTCGCACGACCTCCGCCGGCCCGGCGGATATTGACGTCCGCCGCTGGTCGGCTACGGTACAGTCCTGCACGACCGCGCCACGCGCGGATTGACGTACCGCTCGACGAACAGGGGTTGCTCGATGTCTGATACCTCCACCCAGGGCCCAATCCGGCTCGGCCTGATCGGAACCGGCCTGGCCACCGAATATCTCCACTGGCCAGCCTTCCGCCAGCTTCCAGACCTCTTCCAGGTGGTCGCCTTCGCCAATCACACCCGTCCCAAGGCCGAACACTTCGCCAGTTACGCCGGGGCATCGATGGACGACTACGTGGCCGACTATCATGACCTCCTGGCCCGGCCCGATGTCGAGGCGGTGCTGATCTCGCTGCCGATTCCGCTCAACTACCCCGTGACGAAGGCCGCGCTGGAAGCCGGGAAGCACGTGATCTGCGAGAAACCGACCGGCGCCAACGAGCAGGAGGCGCGGGCCTTCATCGAACTGGAGAAGCAGTATCCGGATCAGGTGGTGCTGATCACCGAGAACTGCTTCTATCGCGACGATGCCCGCCTTGCCCGTTCCCTGATCGACGATGGCGCCATCGGTCGCCTGCACCTGCTGTCGTGGCGCACCGTCTCCCAGTTGGTGCCGAAGGAGCGCACCTTCTCCAGCACCCCGTGGCGGCACGACCCCGGCTACGTGGGCGGGCCGCACATCGACGCCGGCGTGCATCACACGGCCATCATCCGTCTGCTGGCGGGCGACGCCGAGCGCGTCTACGGGGAAATCCAGGACGCCAACAGCACCCACGGCGGCCCGTCCGACCTGGTTATGAGCATCCGGTTCGTCAGCGGCGCCATCGGCAACTACACCGCCGGGTATCCGGAGCTGGCCGTGCCAACCGATGGAAACTCCCTGCGAATCTATGGCACCGAAGGAGTGATCACCCTTGGCCACCGCCAGTTCACGCTGGACCGCCCCGGCGAAGGCGCCGTCGATTACAGCACTGGCCAGACCGATGGCGGCCACCTCAACGCCTTCATCAACTTCGGGGAGGCGGTGCGGAGTGGCGCGACCGTGGTTGGCACCGTGACCCAGACCTGGCGGAACATGCAGCTCGTCCTCGATGCGTTCAAGGCCGCCGATCTGGGCCAGGCCGTGTCGCTCGATCCGTTCCCCGACCAGCTCACCGCGAAGGGCATCGACCTGTGGCGGCCGATCCGCACCGACCCGGTGTTCGACGACGCCTCGTACGTGACGAAGACCACCGCCGAGGGGAACTAGACCCCGGCGAATCGAAGGAGGGCGAGGCCGCCAATGGCCCCGCCCTCCTTCTTGTTAAGCGTCCAACGCCGACCTTCGCGCCCGGGCACACGTCTTCGCCCGGCTTCCGGCGCGAAATGGTGGGCATCGAACTGGGACCCATACTATACTTACCTTTAGTAATTATTTCGCATTCCACGGGAGATACTCGATGTCGCAATCCACCGTCACCATTCCGGAATCGCACGCCGCCATCATCGAGCAGAGCCAGGTGGTCACCCTCGGCACGCAGGGTGCCGATGGCTTCCCCCAGGTTACCGCGCTCTGGTTCCTGCATGACGATGACGGCAGGATCAAGGTCTCGCTCAACACCAGCCGCCAGAAGACGAAGAACCTCCAGGCCAACCCCGTGGCCTCGCTCTTCTTCATCGACCCGGCAAGCCCCTACCGCACGCTGGAGATCCGCGCCAACGCCCGGATTGAAGCTGATCCTGACTACGTGTTCGCGGACAAGGTCGGCGCGAAATATGGCGGGGCGAACCTGCGCGAGATGGACAAGCCGGGCGAATCCCGCGTCGTCGTCACCTTCGAGCCGGTCAAGGTCAACACCTTCGGATAACCACCACCCATTCACGGGAGATCGTCATGACCACCACAACCATTCCCGCCAATGCTCCCGCCAGCCAGCTCCTGCCCGAAACCACGCGGCTGGGAGCGGTCCACCTCGCGGTGACCGACGCGGATAACGCCCGCCTGTTCTGGACCCGCGCGGTGGGGCTCACCGTGCTCGCCGAGGACGCGGACACCATCAGCCTGGGGGCAGGGGACGACATCCTGGTCGTGCTCCACCCTGGCGCCTCGGGACCGGTGGTGGGTCGCCGGACCGGTCTGTATCACGTCGCGATCCACGTCCCCACCCGCAAGGACCTGGCGATCCTCACCTACCGGCTGTACGCCCTGCGCTACCCGAACTCCCCAACCGACCACCTCGTCAGCGAGACGACCTACTTCTCCGACCAGGACGGCAACGGCATCGAGATCACCTTCGAAACGCCCGAGCGCGGCGAGATGGTGGTCCAGCCCAACGGCCAGTTCGGCGCGGTGACGACGGACGGCAAGCCCCACTCCGGCCGGGAAGCGGTCGATCTCGAATCACTGTTCGCCGAACTCTCCGAAGGCGACTCGCTCGAGGTGCCGCTGCCACCAGGCACGCGAGTTGGTCACGTGCACCTTCACGTCAACAATCTGGACCGGGCGTCGGCGTTTTATCGCGACCTGATCGGGTTCCGGCCGCTGATGTCGATGCCAACTATCGGGATGGCCGACTTCGGGCTGGACCGCGTCACGGTGCCGCACGCGCTCGCGCTCAACACCTGGTCGGGCGAAGACGCGCTTCCCGCGCCGGAAGGCACCTCAGGGCTGCGTCACTTCACGCTGGAGCTTCCCGACGCCGCTGCCCTGGACGCGCTGGCCGGGCGGCTGCGGAGCGCGGGACACACGTTCGAACTGGCTGCCGGCACCCTGAAGGTGCTCGACCCGGCCAGCAACCACCTCCACGTCACCGTCCAGGCAGGGTAAGCCCAAGAAATCCGCTTCGCAATCACACACCATGACAGTCATTCCGAGCGGAGCGAGGAAACCCTGGACGATGTCCTTCCGCCGCCAGGCGGTGTGGGCTCAGGCAGGATCGCGCAACTCCGCCCGAGCGAGCCTACCGGGGAAACCCATACACCGGCACGCGCCTGGAGCCCTGCCGCCAGCAACAACCTCCGGATAACCCCCATGTGACCACTTGCGTTGGGACATACCATGGAAGGCAGGACGACTGGCACGCTCGTGCCGCCCGTCCAGGCGATGACATGCCAACCCGGTCCCATCTCGCTGGAGCATGCTCCCATGAACGCATCCTGGACGCTCGATCTCTTTCCCGCCCGCTGGCGCGCCCGCTACGATCGCGACTTCCGCCGGACCCTGAACACGCACCCCGCCTCGATCGCCGACACGGTCGATCTCGTACTCGGGGCCGGAGCGGCCCACCTGCGGCAGGACCGTGGCCCCAGGCACGACGAGCAGGACCACAAGCCGTTTCCCGCGCGAAGCGAGTTCCCCCGCGAGCATCATCTCTGGATGGTCGCGCTGTGGGGGCACCTCAGCCTGTTCATCGCCGTGAACGTGGTGCTGGTGATCATCAACTTGCTGGTGAGCCGGGACAATCTCTGGTTCCCCTATGTCCTGTGGGGAACCAGTGTCGCGCTGGCCGTCCACATCGGCATCACCTGGCCGGGCCGCGACTGGCTGCGGGCGAACGCGCTGGTGACGAGCGTCGTCTCGATTGGCCTGGTCGGCATCAACGTCGCCCAGGGGGGAGCCCCCTGGTCCCTGTGGGTGGTCTGGGCACTGTCCAGCGTGCTGGCGGTCCACGCCCTGTGGGCGACGAACCGCGTCGACGACTTCGGAGCGCACCTGCTGCTGGTGATGTTCACCGGGCTGGAACTGGCCGCCGTCGTCATCGTGCAGCGAGACGGCGACCTGTTCCGCGACCTCACCATCACCATGGGGTATCTGCTGGCGAGCGTGGTAGTCCACGCCATGTACCGCTTCGCGAACCCCACCCTGCTCCAGGCCCATGTCGCGCTGTTCGCCCTGATCAACGGCCTGCTGATCGCCGATTCGCTCGCCGAGGGTGGGTCGCGCTGGTTCGTCTACCCGCTGGTGGCCTGGAGCATCATCCTCGGCGCGCACGCGGTGCTGAACCGCCGGCTGAGCGCGACACCAGAAGGCGCCTGGGAAGCCTCGATGCTGCGGGCGCTCGAGCAGGGCAGCGACCCATCCACGGAGGGCGCCGCCGCCCGGCTGCGATCTCGACGGCGCGGATTCCGGGCCCATTGCGTGGTGTTCGGCGTTGGAGCGGTCACCCTCGGCGTGCTGAACCTCCTCTCGATGGGCGCCGGTTGGTGGATCGTGTGGCCACTCTCCATCTGGCTGGTGCTGGTGGCGGGACACGCCGGCATGGTGCTGCTGCCGCGCTATCCCAACCTCGGTCTGTGGGTGATGGGAGGAGCCGCCGCGTCGACCTGGATCTACATTCTCGACCGCACGACCGGCGGTGGGCCATGGTGGTTCTGGCCGGTGGCCGTGTGGGCGGTGCTGACCCCGGTGATCGCCTCGCTCAACATCGACCTGCTCGCGCTCGTCGCCTCGAACGAGCGCGAGGCAGATCCAGGGTCGGACCGATCAGCCTCGGGGCGCGCCTAGCACCACGAAGCCCGGTGGATCATTTCGTCTCCAGGTCTCGCCGGCGGAACCCGGCCAATCCCAGCGCCATCAACCCAGCGGCGATCGAAAGCAGGATTACCGCCGCGGGCCAGGAGACATCGTCCAGCGGGGGGCGGCCGACATGCTCCATCGGGGAGATGTTGATCGCCAATTGGGGAAGATCCATCGTGACGCCGAACAGCCCCACGAACATGCTGTAGCCAACGACGATCCAGGCCGCACCGATCGCCCTCGGATATATGCCGAACAGCAACGCGGCGATCCCCAGGATGACCAGCGCGCCCGGAGCATGGGCGAGGAACCCCACGGTCACCTGCCACACGTAGGAACTGTCTCCAACCGCGACAGCCGCGCCGGTCCCAGTCGCGAATCCGGCGACGGCCAGCACGCCAACGAGCCCCGCGGACATCACCGCGAGATAGCCCCCAAACCAGCCCCACCGGCTGGTGGCGGTCGCCAGCAGGGGTTCGGCGCGGCCCTCGGTCTCTTCCGAACGCACCGCCTGCACGCCAAGCACCAGCATGATGCTCGCAACGACGGCCATGAACAGCGTCATCATGCCGAGGTAGCCGTCGACCAGGGTATCCACCGAGCCGCCGAACATCTCGATCCTGCTCTGGCTCATTTGATCGGGGTCAGCGACCTGATCACCGAGCGCTCCGAAGACGAACCCGAACGCCGCCAGCGCCACCGTCCACCACATCAGGCTCGATCGTTGCAGGCGGAAGGCCAACGTGAGCGGTGAAGTGAGCCAGGACGCCGCCACCGGTGTTCCGGGCCGGACGGCGAGCATGCCCGCGCCGACATCTCGCCGGGCCGACAGCACATACCCGGCCGCCGCCGCCGCGATCGCGAGTCCAGCCGAGAGCAACAGCGGCCACCAACGGCCATCCACGAATGGCCGGGTCTGGTTCGACCAGGCGAGCGGCGAGAACCATGACAGCGGGCTCCCGTAGTCCTCGATCATGTCGCCCGCGGCCCGGATCGCCCAGGCCACGCCGAGCACGGCACCCGAGATGCCGGTCGCCGTGCGGGAATACTCGGTGAGTTGCACGGTAAGGGCGGTGATTCCGGCGAAGACCAGCCCAACGGCGCCGACGCTGGCTCCGAACAGCAGGCCATCGCCTCCATCGTGCCCCCTGGCGACCATGACGCCAGCGAGGATCAGCGCCAGCGCCACGTTCGCGCCCGCCGCGACGATCAGCGTCGCGGTGAGGTGTGCGTGACGCCCCACCACGCCGGAACGGAGGAGTTCGGCCCGGCCGCTCTGCTCCTCGGCCCGGGTATGGCGGGAGACCAGTTGCATGCTCATCAGCGCGGCCAGGATGAAGAAGAACAGGCCATACACACCGACGACGTACCGCTCGGCGGTGATGTCATGGCGGCCATAGCCCGGGCCGAAGATGGCGCCAACGCCGCCCTCCATGACCCGGAGAAGGTCCTGTCGCTGCTCCTCCGTGCTGGTGAGCTCGGTCAGTGCGTTCAGGAAGATCGTCAGTAGCGCCGCGAGGCCCAGCAACCAGCCGCCGAGCTTGAACCGATCGCGGCGCAGGATGAACCGGATCAGCGTGCCGGTACCGGCGAGCACGCTCCTGGATGCGTGGGCGGCGGGCGCCTGGGTCGTTTGCTGGACGGAGGTGGCGATCATCGCGCCACCTCGCTTCCCGCGCCAGCGACGGCGAGGTCGTCACCATAGTGGCGCATCATCAGTTCCTCCAGCGTGGGAGGATGGCTGGTGAGGCTTCGGACCTGGAACTGGCTCAGGGCCCGCACCGCCTCGTCGAGCGCCTCGCCCTCGACCGCGAACCGCACCCGGTCGTCGCCCAGTTCCAGGTCGTGGATGCCGGGTATCCGGTCGAGGCCCGCGACTGGCTGGCCCGTTTCCGCTTCGATGGTGGTGCGAGTCAGGTGCCGCATCCCAGAGAGTGTCCCGGTCTGCACGATCTTGCCCCGCCGGATGATGCTGACCCGGTCAGCCAGTTTCTCCACCTGGGCCAGGATGTGGCTGGAAAGCAGGACCGTTCGCCCTTCGGCCTTCACCTGGTTGACCACGTCCTGAAACACGACCTCCATGAGGGGATCCAACCCGGAGGTCGGCTCGTCAAGCACCAGCAACTCCGCGTCGGATGCCAGCGCCGCCACGATCGCGACCTTCTGCCGATTGCCCTTGGAGTAGGCGCGTCCCTTCTTGGTCGGATCGAGGCTGAAGCGCTCGATCAACTCGGCCCGACGCTTGCGGTTGAGGCCGCCCCGGAGCCGCCCGAGCAGGTCGATTGCCTCGCCCCCGGTAAGGTTCGGCCAAAGTTCGACGTCTCCTGGCACGTACGCCAACCGCCGGTGCAGGGCAACGGCGTCGTTCCAGGGATCGCCGCCGAGCACTTCCACCCGGCCCGCGTCGGCGCGCAGCAATCCGAGCAACACGCGGATGGTGGTGGATTTCCCGGCGCCGTTCGGCCCAAGGAAGCCATGCACCTCACCAGGCTCCACGGTGAGGTCGAGCCCGTCCAGGGCGCGGGTGGGGCCAAACGTCTTCACCAGTCCAGTCGTGGCGATAACGGTATTCGTGCTTGTCATGATGTCTCCTTTGATCACAGCGACGCGAAGAATTCGCCTCTGACCAACAAGACACCGCGACTTCCAAATGTGTGACAGGGAGAGGGTTGGCCAAGGAAGAGGAACAATATTGCCATATATACAGGGATGACACGAGGTCATCCCCTACGGTTGGCGCCGTCCGGGCCGAGTGAGTCGCCCGCCAGCATCATCGGCGTGTCGGGTTCACGATCGATGTCCGACGCCCAGTTGGCGGGGTTCGCGTGGATGTATCGGCGGCATCGGTCGAGGTCCGCCCTATCGCGCACGATGTGGTCGTCGTAGTTGCGCTGCCATAGCCGCCCATCGAACGGCTCCCACCGGCCCGCGTGGACTCCCTCGGCAAAGCGGACGGTGGACAGGCCCTTGAACCCTCTCACCAGGTCTCCCAACCTCACCCCAGTCCCTGGCAGGCGGACGATGGCGTGAAGGTGATTCGGCATCAGCACCCAGGCATCGAAGCCGATAGTGGGAAAGGCCTCCTGCATCTGGCCCCAGGCGTCCGTCGCCAGAATTCCCGCCCTGTTGACCACCATCCGCCCATCGCTCACCTCCCCGAACAAATGCCACCGGTGCTCGGTGCAGATCGTGATGGCATACGGGCCTGGGCGGCCGTAGTCCCAGCCAGGCAGCCGCATGTCACGCCGATGAGGACGGTCGGGGGGAAGCGCCATGGGTTTCCTCGGACAGTACTCGCGGATGGATGGGGGCATGATCGGGCATCTCCGCGCACCTGTCCACCAACCCCGCGTCAACCGTAGGGGATGACCTCGTGTCATCCCTGTACGGACATCCCATTCACTGGTGTCACCGGCTCCTGGAGCAAACACTCGGGGATCACTGCTCGGGCACTGTCTCTACTCCCGCTCGCCCATTGGTGCCCACCATTGCTCTGGCCCAATCACCCATCTCATCCCGGTTCAGACACACTCCGCACAGAATCCGTGACTTTGGGGATCGCCAAGTCGCCCGCCCTCGCGCGATTGACGAAGGCGGGCTGGACTGGGGATCAGGAATGCGGACTACCGCAGGCTGAGCAGGGTCTCGGTTTCGACGCGGGACAGCTTCTCAGGGTTGCGGACGTAGTAGACGCCGGTGATGAGACCCTTCTCGACCCGCACCGCCATGATGCCGTCGATCTCGCCATCCATGTGCATGATCAGGGCGGGCTGGCCATTGACCACGGTCGGCGAGGCGGTGAAGGTGCCCGCGAACTTCTTCAGGCCACCGGTGAGCATCCGAATCGCGCGATCGGCGCCGACGATCGGCACCAGCGCCGCGGTCTTGATACCGCCGCCATCGCCAATGAACACGGCATCCGGGGCGAGCACGTTCAGGAGTCCCTGCAGGTCTCCGGTCTCCAACGCGTACTGGAAGGAGTCCAGCGCCGCCCGGGTCTCCTTCTGGGAAACCACCTCACGCGGGCGGCGGGCGTCGACGTGCTGGCGGGCCCGGTGCGCGATCTGGCGCACGGCCGCGGGGGTCTTGTCGACCGCCGCCGCGATCTCGTCGTAGCTCACATCGAAGACCTCGCGCAGCACGAAGACAGCCCGCTCGGTCGGCGAGAGGGTTTCGAGCACGATCATCAGCGCCATCGACACGCTTTCGGCCAGTTCGGCGTCCTCGGCCACGTCCGGCCCCGTCAGCAACGGCTCCGGAAGCCAGGGGCCGACGTAGGACTCCTTGCGCCGGTTCATCGCGCGCATCCGGTTCAGCGCCTGCCGGGTCACGATCCGGACCAGGTAGGCCCGCTTGTCCTTGACCTGCTCCAGGTCGACCTTGACCCATCGCAACCAGGCTTCCTGGAGGACGTCCTCGGCGTCGGCCGCCGATCCGAGCATCTCGTAGGCGACGGTAAAGAGCAGGTTGCGATGGGCGACGAAAGTTTCGGTAGCCTGGTCGGCGGTCTGGTCGTTCGTGGTGTGGTCGTTCATGGTGTGGATCCCCTGGTCC
>JAEWEG010000094.1 GCA_023389575.1 Chloroflexota bacterium
CACCGCATCTTCGCCTGGCGCGTGCCGGGTCTCGGCCGGAGCACGACGGGCCGGAAGGGCTTCTGGTTCAGGTGGGGGCGACTGGTCCAGTCTCGACCGGGCATCGTGTCCATCGTGACGCTCGTCGGCCTGCTGGTCGTCGCCGTGCCGTACTTCGACATGAACCTCAACCTTTCCAACGCCGGGAACAACCCGGAGTCGATGCACAGCCGCCGGGCCCACGACCTGATGGCGGAGGGGTTCGGCCCGGGCAGCAACGGGCCGCTGCTGATCGTGATCGAGAAGGACGGCGGGCTCTCGGAAGAGGCGCTGGGGATCGTCAATACCGCGCTGGGCGGGATCGAGGGCGTTGGGGTCTCGCCCGCCATGCCGAACGAATCGGGTGACACCGCGCTGGTGCAGGTGATCCCCGCCACCGGTCCGCAGGACACCGCGACCGAAGACCTGATTCAGTCGCTGCGCAACGACATCATGCCGGCGGTGGCCAGCGAGACCGGAGCGACCACCTATGTCGCCGGGTCGACCGCCGCCAACATCGACATGAGCCAGCAAATCAGCGACCGGATGCCGATTTTCTACGCGGTGGTGATCGGGTTGAGCTTCGTGCTCCTGACCGTGGTCTTCCGTTCGCTGGTGGTGCCGTTGAAGGCCGCGCTGACCACGCTGCTCTCCGTTGGGGCGTCGTTCGGCGCCGTGGTGGCCGTGTTCCAGTGGGGCTGGCTCCAGGGCCTGCTCGGAATCGAGGGAACGGGACCAATCGAATCGTTCCTGCCAATGCTGCTGTTCGGCGTGCTGTTCGGCCTCTCCATGGACTACGAGGTATTCCTGCTCAGCCGCGTGCATGAAGAGCATGCACATGGGCAGCCCGCCAGGCGGGCCATGCTCGACGGCGTCGGATTCTCCGGTCGGGTCGTCGCGGCGGCCGGCGCGATCATGGCGGCCGTGTTCCTCTCCTTCGTGCTTGAAGACCTCCGCATGCTCCAGATGATCGGGTTCGGGCTCGGGATCGCGGTGCTGATCGATGCGTTCGTGGTGCGCCTGGTGCTGGTGCCAGCCATCATGACGGTGCTGGACGAGCGAGCGTGGTGGTTCCCCGCCTGGCTGGACCGCGTGGTGCCGAACATCAACGTGGAAGGCGGCGCTTCCGAGGGAGATCACATACCCCAGGTGATTCACCGTTCGGAGACGCCTGTGGCATCCTAACGCCACGAATCGCGACCGCACTGGCGCACGGGTGGCCACGCCACCCGTGCGGATTTCACCCGGGATGACCATGCCAAACACACCTCTTCCTCCGATCCGCTCAACCCTGAAGGGTTGGCATCTCACGCCCCAACAGCAGGAACTGCTTGGCATCGTCGAACTATTTGAGACGGTGCACCGGCAGATACCCCAGATCCTGGATCTCCACCTCGCGCCCTACAACCTGAGCGACCTCGCCTGGACCGCGCTCAAGAGCATTGAGGATTTCGGCTCGGGGGCCACTCTGACCGCGATCGGCGAGCGAATCGAGGCATCGCCAAGTACCATGACCGGCATCGCGAACCGCCTGGAACAGCTCGGATATGTGGAACGGCACCCTTCGCCTCACGACCGGCGAGCGGCCATCCTGACCTACACCGACCGTGGGAAAGAAGTGATGGATGACATCGCTGGCGCCCTGCTGCGGTCCATCGAGCAGGCGACCGAAGACCTGGGTCAGGAAGGCATTGCAACCATCCAGAACGCCTTCATTCGGATCCTGGAAATCACCTCGAAACTGAGCAAGCAACGTCCCCCCACGCCATCCGGAAAATAGTCTCCGCCTCCTGGATTTCGGCACACCCGCGCGAAACGTCGCTTCGTTGGATCCACGCATCGCCGCGCCAGCGCCGTCGCCATTGGCAACTGGCGGCGCCCTCCTCACGCACGGAATCTCGCCGGTCCAAAAGTCCCAACCCGCGTGAAACCAGGTGCGGGCCTCGGTGGCTGGGGAAGGTGAGCTTCGTTCCCTGCCTTCCCACAAGAACCTTCGCTTATACCCAGATGCGCATTGGGAGACAAGTCCTGGGTGGACCCGTCCGATGGAGAGAAGACCAGGTGCCCGTTTGGCCGTTGAACCGTCGCCAGGTCGCCCCCGAGGGCGACAGAAATGAGGCGCTGTCGCCGATCCCCTATTGACAGCCAATTCACCATCCTCCTATGATCACCGCCAAACGACCGATTCGATATGGACTTCCTCGTTCCTGGCTGGTAGCTGTCCACGAAACTGGACACTCCCACACCATGTGAACGTTTCTGCAAACGCTTGCATGGTTCGCGCCGATGGGATCCAAGCATCGCGAAGGCACTTTTTCGCGATACGTGGGTGGGTTCGATCGATCAAGCGTTGTTCCGTGGTGGCCGGCCGTGGTCACCATCGCGCCTCAATCCCGTCAGTGACATGTCCATCGAAATATTCTGGAATGCGCCAACGAGGGGGACCCAGTGACAACCGGTATACGCGTGGCCTGCGGGCAAATTACCTGGAGACGCGGTGAATTTACCCAGGAGCAGATCCTGGCCCAGATCGCCGAGGCGGGATATGACGGCGCTCCAGCGGGCGCGCGCACTCCCGACCAGGTCGAGGAGATTCGGGCGCTGTTCGAGGCGGCCGGCCTGCAGCCCGCGCCGGGATACCTCGGCGCGCCGTTCTGGGAACCCGACCAGGCGGACGCCATCGTGGCCCAGGCGCGAGACGTGGCGGCCGCCCATCAGGCACTGGGGCTCACCGAAATCTACGTGGCGGCGAATCTCACCCCGGAGCGGCGCGCCGTCTCGGGCAAGGTGAAGCCAGAGGACGCGCTGGACGACGCGGGCTACGCCGTGATGGCCGAGACACTGAACCGGGTCGGCGCGGCGACGCTGGAGCATGGCGTGCGCGCGTCGTTCCACAACCATGTCGGGTCATTCATCGAAACCCGCGCCGAAATCGACGAACTCTTCTCCCGTGTCGACCGTTCCCTGCTCTTCCATGGGCCGGATATTGGCCACCTCGCGTGGGCGGGTGACGACGTGATGTCGTACCTTCGCGATTACTACGATGACATCACCACCATCCATGTGAAGGACATCGACCCCCAGGTGCTGATGCGGGGCATCGCTCAGGGCTGGGATTACGCCGGCTTTTCCGACCACGGCATTTTCACCGAGCTTGGCCAGGGCCTCGTGGACTTCCCGGCCCTGGTGGACCTGCTTCAAACCAATGGCTTCAACGGCTGGATCGTCGTGGAGACCGACGTGACCCAGCTTCCGACGGCGCTGGAGAGCGCCAGGATCAGCCGCGACTACCTGAGGAGCCTGCGTATGTAGCATCCCATCGGCTGGCCCGCCTCCAGCCCCTGGACTGAACCAGCCGCCAGACCCCTGTACGAGATCGATGTGTGTCGACCGAAGGAGCGAGGAAATGTCCAAGCAAGCCCTTTCACGCCGAACATTCGTTGCTGGTACTGTCGCCGCCGGTGCGGGAATCACCGCGGCGGCGAACGTTGGACTGGCGGCGCCATTGCCACCAGCGGAGGAGCGATTCGCGCGGATGCAGAATGGCGACGTCGCCTATGCGCAGGTCGTCGAGACCGTGCCGGGCGCGTTCTCCGAGGCTCCAATGCTGGCCGAGCGGGTTTCCGCTGGTTCACTCCCCGCGGTCGAGGAGCGGTTGCCGGAAGACCCGCTGGTGCTGCAGCCAATCGAAATCGGTCAATATGGCGGTCTGGCCCGGGTGGGCAACATCACCACCTCCCTTGGCGGTTACGACCTCGACTTCATGACGGCCCACCGCCCGTACCTGTTCACCTACACGCCAGAACTCAACGGAACCGTTCCTCACCTCGCCAAGAGCGTGGACACCTCCGAGGACGGGACAACCTTCACGGTCCATCTCCGCACCGGCGTCAAGTGGTCCGATGGTGAGCCGTTCACCTCGGCCGACATCATGTTCTGGTACGAAGACATCCTCATGAACACGGAGATTTACCCGACGCTGTCGCTCAACTGGCAGCCGGGCGACGTGCCGGTGGAGGTTAGCGCACCAGATGAGAAGACGGTCGTCTTCAAGTTCGGCGTGCCATATCCGCGATTCGTGCTCTCCGTGCTGGCTCACCAGAACGGATGGTACGAGAGCCAGCAAATTCACCCGGCCCATTATCTCAAGCAGTTCCACATCAAGTACAACGAGAACGCCAACGACGAAGCGACGGCGGAGGGATTCAATACCTGGGTGGATCGATTCGCCGACAAGGCGGACCGCACGGTGGATGCCAACCGGCCGGGTCTCGGCGGCTTCGTCTGCGTCAATGACTCCACCACCACGGTGACCTGGGAGCGCAATCCGTACTACTGGGTGGTGGACGTCGAAGGCAACCAGTTGCCCTATATAGACACCGTCGAAATGGAGCGCCTGCAGGACGTCGAGTCCTACCATGCCAAGATCGTCAGTGGCGCCTATGACTACGCGGTGGGTAACACCGACATCCTGAACTACTCGACCTACGAAGCCTCCGCCGCCGATGCCGACTACCGGGTGCTGGTGTGGTCCAGCGGCCGCGGCAGCGAAGTGTTCTTCCAGTTCAACATGAACTTCCCCGATGGCATCGGCGAAATCCACCAGGATGTCCGGTTCCGCCGGGCTATGGCCCTGGCCATCAACCGGCAGGAGATGAACGACCTGCTCTTCTTCGGGGCGGGCACCATCCGGCAGATGACCGTGCTGCCAACGTCGATCCACTTTGACCAGCAGTATGCCGACGCCTTCATCGACTACGATCCGGACCAGGCGAACGCGCTACTGGATGAGATGGGCCTGGTGTGGAACGACGACCAGACGGTGCGATTGCGCCCGGATGGCCAGCCGCTCCAGTACCAGTTCGACTACTTCGACGGCGAGGGGCCGAAGACCTCCATCCTCGAACTCGTCACCGAGTACTGGCGCGCGATTGGCGTGAACCTCACATTCAAGTCAATCACCCGGCAACTGTTGCTGCCACGCGTGCAGACCAACGAGGAGCCGGTGTCGATGTGGCACGGCGACGCCTCCACGGACATCCTGATGCCGGTCGATCCGAAGTGGGTTGTCGGTAAGTACGGCGATGAAAGCGCCCTGGCTCCGCTCTGGACCCAGTGGTTCAACACGAAGGGCGCGGAAGGCGAGGAGCCGCCCGAATTCTACCTGGAGGCGCTCAACAACTGGCGCACCTTCAGCGACACCCTCGATCCGGAAATGGCGAAGACCGTGCTGCAATCACAGGCCGACAACCTGTGGTCCATAGGCACCGTCGGGCTGACGCCATGGCCGTTCATCGTGAGGAACCGGGTACACAACGTGCCGGAGACGGGAATCCACACCTGGGACGGGCTGTTCCAGTTCCCGTACCACGCGGAAACCCTCTTCATCCGCGAATAGTGGTGGCATAACCCGGCTGGTCCCCTCCACTGGAGGGGACCAGCCGCCCACCATCGCGAACCAGCCGGCGTCATGCTCGCTGGTTGGGTCCTAGTACATCGCCCCGAGGCGCGCGAGGCACCTTGGGTTGGAGGCCGAGAGCCATGGGGAATTACATCGCCCGCCGATTCCTGTACATGCTGATACTGGTGGTGCTGAGTTCGATTGTGTCGTTTGCCATTATCGTACTGCCGCCGGGCGATTACCTGACCTCGTATGTGGCCCAGCTCAAGGCGCAGGGTGAGCAGGTTAATGAAGACCAGATCGCGGCCCTGGAACAAGCCTATGGTCTGGGCCAACCCATGTATGTGCAGTACTGGAAATGGGTTACCAACATCATCACCGACGGCAACATGGGCCGGTCCTTCGCCTGGCGCGCCCCGGTCTCGGAATTGATCATCGACCGCCTGCCGGCGACCCTTCTCGTCTCGCTCGGGTCGACCTTGCTGGTGTACATGATCGCGATTCCGACCGGAATCATCTCGGCGGTCAAGCAGTATTCGGTGTGGGATTACATCATTACCTTCATTTGTTACGTCGGGCTCGCCGTTCCCAACTTCCTCCTCGCCCTGATCACGATGCTCTACTTTTACGACGTCTTCGGGGTATCGGTGGGCGGGCTCTTTTCACCCGAGTACCAATCGGCGGACTGGAGTTGGGCAAAGTTCGTGGACATGCTGGCCCATCTGCCCGTGCCGCTGATCGTGATCGGCATCGCGGGTACGGCGTCGATCATTCGCGTTATGCGCGCCACCCTGCTCGATGAGCTGGGCAAGCCTTATGTGGAAACCGCCAGGGCCAAGGGCGTGAGCGAGTGGCGATTGCTGCTGAAGTACCCGGTGCGGGTAGCGCTCAACCCGATCGCGAGCACCATCGGCTGGATCCTGCCAGCGATGTTCTCCGGGGCGACGATCACCGCGATCGTGCTGAACCTGCCAACCGTTGGACCGATGCTGCTTGAATCGCTGTTGACGGAAGACATGTTCCTGGCGGCCGGGATCCTGCTGATTCTGACGGTTCTCACCATCATTGGCACCTTCATTTCCGACATGGTGCTGCTGTGGCTGGACCCGCGCATCAGAATGATTCGGGGGTAGCCATGAGTGCATTGACAAGACGGCTCACCGGCCCATTTGGCGCGAAGGTCGAGGACGAAACCACGGACCGCAAAGACGCCGAGATGGTCGCCGGCCAGTGGAAGCTGATGTGGTGGAAGTTCCGCCGTCACAAGCTGGCCATGATCGGCATGTACAGCGTGGCGGCCCTCTACCTCATGGTTGTGTTCAACGGCTTCCTGTCGCCATACGACCCGCTGGAGCGCAGCTCGTTCCCATACGCATCTCCCAATGGCATTCACTTCTTCCGCGACGGCCGGCTGGACCCGTATGTCTACGGGATGACGATGAAGGCCGATCCGGCGACGATGACCCGGACCTACGCCCAGGACAAGACCCAGAAGTTCGACGTCAAGTTCTTCGCGGATGGGCCGGAGTACAAGATCCTCGGCTTCATCCCCGCCACCACCCGGCTGATTCAGGTGGAAGAAGGGGGAACGCTGTTCTTCTTCGGCACTGATTCGCTTGGCCGCGACCTGTTCTCGCGCACGCTCAACGGCGCGACGATTTCGCTCACGATCGGCCTGGTTGGTGTTGCGCTTGTGTTCGTGCTCGGAGCATTGATCGGTGGGTTCTCCGGCTACTACGGCGGCAAGTTCGACACGGTCACTCAGCGATTGATCGAGTTCATCATCTCGATTCCCACCATTCCGCTCTGGCTGGCGCTGAGCGCGGCGATTCCGGTGGGCTGGTCCGCGCTGCAGGTGTACTTCGCCATTTCCCTGATCCTGTCGCTCGAAGGCTGGACGGGCATGGCGCGCGTGGTGCGCGGCAAGCTGCTGCAGGTCCGCGAGGAAGACTTCGTGCTGGACGCTCAACTCGCCGGCGCGAGCGATAAACGCATCGTGATCGTGCACATGCTGCCCGCGTTCGCCAGCTACCTCATCGTGCAACTGACGCTGGCGGTGCCGGCGATGATCCTGGGCGAAACGGCGCTCAGCTTCCTCGGGCTCGGGTTGCGGGCCCCGGTGATCAGCTGGGGCGTGCTGATTCAGGACGCGAACAATGTGCGGTCGATCCTGCTATACCCGTGGATTCTCATACCAGGCGCCTTCGTGGTGATAACCGTTCTGGCATTCAACTTCTTCGGTGATGGCCTCCGCGACGCGGCCGATCCCTACAAGAGCTAAGGAATCACGCATGCAGATCGCATCGCCCACGGCGCCTACGGGCGAAACACTCATCGACGTCGAGAACCTGCACGTGCACTTCAAGCTGGACGAAGGCACGGTGCATGCGGTGAACGGAACCAGCTTCAAGATTCAGGAAGGAAAGACCCTCGGCATCGTTGGCGAGAGCGGTTGCGGCAAGAGCGTGACCGCCCGCGCCATCATGCGCATCGTGCGTCCCCCCGGGAAGATCATCGACGGATCGATTACCTACCACCGGCGACACAATGGGAACGGTGCCGGCGAGACGGCGAAGACCGAATCGATCGACCTCACCAGGCTGGACGAACGCGGGAAGGAAATCCGCTCCATACGTGGCAACGACATCGCCATGATTTTCCAGGAACCGATGACCTCGCTCTCGCCCGTCCATTCCATCGGCAACCAGCTGATGGAAGCGATCCAGTTGCATCGCGACGTGGACAAGAAGGAAGCGAAGGAACTGGCGATCGAGGCGCTGGGGATGGTTGGTGTGCCGCGGGCCGCCGAAAGGATCAGGAACTATCCACACGAGTTCTCGGGTGGCATGCGGCAACGCACCATGATCGCCATGGCGCTTTCCTGCCAGCCCAGCCTGCTCATCGCCGACGAGCCGACGACCGCGTTGGACGTCACCACCGAGGCGCAGATCCTGGACCTGATCCGCGAGTTCCAGCAAAAGCGCAGGATGGCGCTGATGCTCATTACCCACAATCTCGGCGTGGTGGCTGAAATGGCCGACGACGTGGCCGTGATGTATCTAGGCAAGATCGTCGAACGCACCGATGTGGATACGCTGTTCTACAACCCGCAGCACCCGTACACCCAATCATTGCTGGACTCGATCCCGCGGATTGGGCGCAACGTGGAGGACTTGGAGGTCATTCGCGGTTCGGTGCCGAACCCCATGAACATTCCACGCGGATGCCCATTCCACACACGGTGCCGCGAGGCGTTGCCAGGTTTGTGCGACGTGGAGGTGCCGGAACTCAAGGAAATCGAGCCCGGTCACGAAGTCAGTTGCCTGCGGCGCTAGGAGTTCCGAACGATGAGCATGACACTCGACAAGGCGTCGCGATCCTCCGATCCACCCACCGATGAATCGCTTTTGGTGGAAGTTCGCGACCTGAAGAAGCACTTCCCCATCCAGCGTGGGTTCCTGAAGAAGACCACTGGCGCGATTCGCGCGGTGGACGGCGTCTCGCTGAAGATCGCCAAGAGCCAGACGCATGGACTGGTGGGCGAGAGTGGGAGCGGCAAGACCACGCTTGGCCGGATGATCATCCGGGCGATTGACCCGACCGACGGTGACATCTGGTTCGCCGACCGTGATATCGGCTGGGCCAATGTCGCGAAACTGGACGAGCGCCAGTTGCGCCAGGTGCGCCGCAACATGAAGATCGTCTACCAGGATCCGTACTCTTCGCTCAACCCCCGCATGACGGTGCAGCAGATCGTCGGCGAGCACCTGATGGTGACCAAGACGGCGACTGGCAAGGAACTGGATCGGCAGGTGGAGGAACTTCTCGACCTGGTCGGCCTTCGCCCGGAGTATGGGCGGCGGTACCCGCACGCCTTCAGCGGTGGACAGCGGCAGCGCATCGCCATCGCCCGGGCGCTCTCGATGCGACCTCAGTTGCTCATCTGCGATGAGCCTGTCTCCGCGCTCGATGTGTCGGTCCAGGCGCAAATCCTGAAACTGCTCGACCAGCTCCAGAAACAGTTCGGCCTGTCGTATCTCTTCGTGGCCCACGACCTGGGCGTGGTCGACAACGTCTCCCATCACGTATCGGTGATGTACGTGGGACAGATCGTGGAATCGGCGCCCAAGAAGGAGTTGTACTCCCGGCCACTGCATCCCTACACGGCGGCGCTGATGTCGGCCGTGCCACAGCCCGATCCGCGAGCCCGGAACAAGCGCATCATCCTGGAGGGTGAATTGCCCTCGCCCGAACGGCCGCCGAGCGGTTGCTACTTCCATCCACGCTGCCCCTACGCCCAGCAGATTTGCAAGGAGAAGCCTCCCGCCCTGGAGGAAATCAGGCCAGGACACCTCGCCCGGTGTCACTTCGCTGGTGAACTTAACCTCGAGGGAGCGGTCGCTATCGACCCGTCGAAACCGGCGGTCGTGGGACCGCAACCTTCGCAATCGATCGTCACTCCCTGAGCGGTACCCCCAAACCTGGTGTGAGCGCACCTGCTGGCGCCGCGGAAGACAGCAGGAGTCGCCGGAACGCGCCGTGCGCCGGCATGGGACACCATCACCATCGTCTGAAAGGACACTTCGTGACTTCCTCTCCAACACGAGTCGGTATCATCGGAGCTGGCACGATCAGCGGAATCTATCTCGAGAATTCGAAGAAGTTCGATGCGTTCGACGTCGTCGCGATCGCCGATGTGCGCGTGGATGGCGCGCAAAAGCGGGCCGACGAGTTTGGCATACCGAAGGCGTGCTCGGTGGACGACCTGCTCGCCGATCCGGACGTTGATTTGGTGATCAACCTGACACCCCACCGCGTTCATGGGGACGTTGGTCTTCAGGTGATCGAGGCCGGCAAGCATGTGTACACGGAGAAACCGCTGGCCGTGAACCGTGAGCAGAGCCAGCAACTGATCGACCTGGCGGCCGAGCGCGGCCTGCGGGTCGGTGGCGCGCCGGATACCTTCTTCGGCGGCGCGTGGCAAACGGCCCGCTCCCTCATCGACCAGGGCGTGATTGGCGAGCCGGTCGGCGCGTTCGCAAACCTGCACTCGCGGCCGAACCCGAACCGCGCCAGGAGGCCGGGCGGGGCGGCGGCCAATGCCGGCTACACCAGCTTCTACGCCACCGATTACTTCGCGTTAGGCGGCGGGGCCATTTTCGACCGCGGGCCGTACTACCTCAACGCCCTGATCCACCTGCTCGGACCGTTCACCCGCGTCTCCGCGATGAACCGCGTCACCTGGCCTCAGCGCGAGCATGGCGAACGCACCCTGCAGGTCGACGTTCCGACGCATGTGACCGCCTCGATGGAATTCGCGAACGGCGCGATCTGCACCATGCTGATGTCGAACGACGTGTACGAGACGGGCCTGCCCCACATCGAAATCTATGGGAGCGAGGGCTCTCTCCGGTGCATCGACCCGAACAACTTCGGCGGTGATCTCTGGCTGCGCAGGCCAGGGGAACCAGAGCTGGAGAAGGTGGACATGACGTTCGGCTACACCGGCAACAGCCGGGGCGTTGGCGTGGCCGACATGAGCAGGGCCATCGCCAATGGCCGCGCGCAACGGGCAAGCGGCGAAATGGCGAATCATGTGGTGGACGTGATCAATTCCGTGATCGAGGCGTCGGATAGAGGCCAGCATGTCACGCTTTCGACCACCTGCCAGCAGCCAGCGCCATTGCCGGCCGGTCTCGCCGACTGGACCATTGGCGACTGATCCATCCCTTGAGATCATCTGACGAGAACCTTCCGGCCGCCAGGCGATGGCGTTGACCGCCCTGGCGCCGGGTGGAGTCGCGGCGCGATTGGCGTCGACTCAGGAGTTACCCGCATGACCGTCAAACTTGGAATCCTGGAGCACTGGTTCGACGGCGAGCCCGTCGTTCCGGGCAAGACGCTCGCCGACCGGCTCGCCTCGCTCGAAGCGGCCGGCTACGACGGCATCCAGCTCAGCGCCGTCTCCCACCGCGAGGGACCGGAGGCGGTGAAGGCCGCGCTCGCCAACTCGCCCGTCCGGCTCCTGATCGCGGGGCGGCATGGCCGGATCCTCGCCGGGGACCCCGAGACGCGCGCGCAGGCTGTCGAGGACATCTCGGCGGGCCTGAATGAGGCCGCGAAGGCCGGCGCCGTCGGCTCGATCCTGGTGCCGATCCGGACCCAGCCCGAAATCGCGCCTCCTAACCCCCCATCGTTCGGCGTACAGCCGATGAAGACGCTGGTCGACCTGGAACTCGAGATCCTGGTGGAGCAATTGGCGAAGATCGCCCCCGCCGCCGAGGCGGCTGGCGTGCCGGTGATCCTCGAGCCGCTCAACCGCTACGAGACCCATCTCATCAAGTCGCTGGACGACGCGGCGGAGGTTTGCCGCGCGGTGGGTAGCCCGGGCATCAAGATGATGGGCGACTTCTTCCATATGAACCTGGAGGACGACGACATGGAGGCCGCCATCGAGCGCAACGCCGATTGCCTGGCCTACATCCACCTGGCCGACAGCGGTCGCTATCAGCCCGGCACCGGCCATCTGGACTTCAAGCCTGGGTTCCGGGCACTCAAGCGGATCGGTTACGACGGCTACATGACGATGGAGTGCAAGATCAAGGGCGAGCCCTCGGTGGACGCGCTGAAGGAAACGGCCGAGTACATTCACGCCGAGTGGGATGCCGCATGACCCAGCGTGATTTCACTTCCGTGACACCCGATGCCGATACGCCAGCCATCGGCGTTGGTCTGCTCGGTTACAACTTCATGGCCAAGGCCCACAGCAACGCCTACCGCACCATGCCCTACATGTTCTGGCCACCGGTCGCCACGCCGCGACTGGTCGCCATCGCCGGTCGCACGGAAGCGAAGGTGTCCGAGGCCGCGCGGCGGTTCGGGTATGAGGGCTACTACACAAGCTGGGAAGCGCTGGTCGAGGATGACCGGGTCGACCTCTTCGACAACTGCTCTTCCCATCACATGCACGTCGAACCCTCGATCGCGGCGCTGAAGGCGGGCAAGCATGTTGTCTGCGAAAAACCGATGGCGCTGAGCGCGGCGGACGCCTGGCGCATGCTGGAGGTCGCGCGGGCGTCCGGCAGGCATCACATGTGCGGCTTCAACTACCGGTTCGTGCCGGCGATCCGTCTGGCGCACGACCTGATTCAGCGTGGGGTACTCGGCGAGCTGTATCACGTCCGCATCCAGTACCTGCAACAGAGCCTCTCCGATCCCGACCGGCCACTGGGACGTGCGATCGAGGGCGAGTCGGCCAAGGCCGGTTCCCAGGCGATCCTGGGTTGCCACGCCGTCGACCTGGCCCGGTTCCTCGTCGGCGAGCCGGGCACGGTGTCGGCCTTGACGCCGCGCTTCCGCGACCAACGGCGCGGCCCGGACGGCCAGATGATCGACCTGCAATGGGACGACGCCTCGATCTCGCTGGTGGAGTTCGAGAACGGGCCGGTGGGAACCATCGAGGCTTCTCGCCTGGCGACGGGCCGGGCCAACTCGCTGCGACTCGAAATCAACGGCTCGCGCGGATCGATTGGGTTCGACCTGGAGCGGTTGAACGAGTTGCAGGTGCATCTCGCCGATACGGTCGTGTCCGAGGTGATTGGCTTCCAGGACGTGATGGTGACCCATCCCAACCACCCGTTCTCCAAGGTCTGGTGGCCAAACGGGCACATCCTCGGCTGGGAGCACGCGCACATCAACGAGCTTCAGCACATGATTGCATCAATCGCCAATGACACGCCGGTCGACCCATACGGCGCGACGTTCGAGGATGGTTATCGCGCGGCGGTGTTCGCCGAGGCCGTCGAAAGGTCAGCCATCGGCGGGACGAAGGTTGACGTGCGATACGAACACTGATCGCCGTCGCGAACCGGTCTTGACATGCCGCCAGGGGTGGCGCGAAACACAGCAAAGGACACAGGATGCGTCTCGGTATCGACAGTTTTAGCCTGCGGTCGCAGGGGTGGGACGCGTTCCAGATCATGGATTACGCGGCCAATCTCGGACTCGACAACGTGCATTTCTCGGAGCGGGAACACCTCGGTGGGCTCGATCCAGATGGGCTGCGGAAGGTGCGGGAGCATGCCGATCGACTCGGCCTCACGCTGGAAGTCGGGATGCGTAGCTTCAACCGGTTGGCCGGAACCTTCGATGCGTCGCTGGGGACCGGAGAGGAACAACTCATCGCCATGATCGAGGCGGCGACGATCGTTTCCTCGCCCATTGTGCGCTGCTTCGTGGGAATGGCCGACGATCGGCTCCGGGTGCCGCCTGCGGAGCTGATCGAGGAAACGATCCGCACGCTCCGGGCCGTCGCTTCCCAGGCGGAGGCGGCCAACGTGTCGATTGCGGTCGAGAACCATGGCATGGGCGACCTGCTCGCCCCGGAACTGCGGGACGTCATCGAGGCGGTCGGCTCGTCGCACGTGCGCGTCTGCTTCGACTCCGGCAACCCGCTCTACGCGGCGGAGGACGCCGTATATGCCGCCGAGATTCTCGCGCCGTACACGGTGTCCACGCATCTGCGCGATACGAAGGTGTGGATGGCCGACGAGGGCGCGTATGTCCAGTGGGCTCCGGCGGGCCGGGGATCGGTCGATCTCCGGAAGATCGTCAGACTGCTGCTGGAGCACTCGCCGAATACCCCGATCGACCTCGAGGTCATCACTGGGGGCGGCCCGAAGCTGATCGACTATCGCAACCCGGATTCGGAGCTTTGGACGCTCTATCCGGACATGACGGCGAAGTCGTTCGCCCGGTTCCTGGTGGTCGCCGAGCAGGGCGAGCCGGGGCCGCTGGAGCAACTGGTCCACTCGCCCGCGGACGGGCCGCCATCGGAGGAAGTCCAGGAGGCGCTTAGGAAACAGCAGCGGGATCATTTCGAGGAAAGCGTGGCCTGGTGCAAGGCTGAGCTGGCGGGGCCCGCGTCCGCCTGAACCGATCAGTGCCGCGGAACGATCCAATGAAGAGCGAGAGAACGAAAGGGTTCGATGCAATGTCCACCTATCGCGTCGGTATCATCGGTTGCGGTCGCCCATGGAAGAGCGAAGGGGCGAGCGGGTTTGGCATGTCCCACTTTCACGCCCGGGGGTACAAGGACTCGCCCCACGCGGAGATCGTGGCGCTGGCCGATATCGTTCAGGAGAACGCCGAGGCGTTCCGGGAGCGAAACGGCGGCGATGCCATTTACACCGACTACAAGGAAATGCTGGCCGACGCCAACCTGGACATGGTCAGCATTTGCACCTGGCCGCACCTCCATGCCCGGATGGTGATTGACGCCGCCGAGGCGGGCGTGAAGGCGGTCCACTGCGAGAAGCCGATGGCGCCCACCTGGGGCGAGGCGAGACAGATGGCCCAGGTCTGTGACGAGCGAGGCGTTCAACTGACATTCAACCACCAGCGTCGGTTCGGTCCCGAGTTCGTCCAGGCGCGCCAATTGTTGCGCGACGGTGCCATCGGCGATCTCGTGCGGCTTGAGGGTTCCTGCGGCAATTTGTTCGATTGGGGAACCCACTGGTTCGACATGTTCTTCTTTTACAACGATGAGACCCCCGCCAAGTGGGTGCTTGGCCAGGTCGAGCCAACCGGTGGCAACTCGGTGTTCGGCGTGCAACTCGAGGGACAGGCGATCAGCCAGTTCGAGTTCGAGAACAACGTGATCGGCATCCTCACAACGAACGCCCGGAAGGACTGGCCGCTTTCCACGCGAATCGTCGGCACCGACGGCTTCATCGAGGCGGCGCTGCGCACGGATCCGCTCAGGGTCTGGGCCAAGGGCAGCCCGGGTTGGGAAGTGATCGACCTGGAAGGTGCGAGTTCGCTTGAGGAAACGGTCGCGCTGGGCGTGATGGACGCGGTGGAAGCCCTGAAGGAGGGCCGTGAGCCCGAACTCTCCTCGAAGAAGGTGCTCCGGGCGACCGAGTTGATCTTCGGTACCTACGAATCGGCCCGCCGTGGTGGCCGGATCGACCTGCCACTCGATGTCGAGGACTCCACCATCCTGGCCAGCTAGCAACCGCTCCGTGTGTCGAGACGTTGTTTAGACAGAGAGGTGACGCGGTTGGGTCAAGATCCGGCAATGGAGTGAGGTGTCTTCGTGAGCAATCGGTCGAGTAGACGGGCTTTGGTGGCGGGCGGGATCGGCGCCAGCGCGATCAGCATCGCAGCGATCGCCAAGGGAGGCCACTCGCCTGGCGACAATGACGCGACGGGTACCGAGGCGGCCAATCCGACAGGGGATCCATGGGCGACTGAACCTGCCGGTCCAACCGAAGTGCCGATCGACAAGACCGAGTACACCGGCCGCTACTTTGGCGCACATGTCACGTGGGATCTTGAAACCTATGCCTACACTGGTGACGAGACGACACTGCGGGTCGAGAACGAGGACGACTTGCTCTTCCTCACGCCGCTCAAGGTGTACATGGTGACCATGGTGGAGTTTCGCTTCCAACCCGACACTTGGCATGATCTGGACGAGGCGATCGACAAAGGCTACCAGGTATTCGCGGACGAGTTTTCAGGGAGCAACACCACGCTGGTTGGCTCGTGGTCGACTGACGAAGCCGCGGGGTTTCTCGTCCGGTTCAGTGATTACTCACAGGATTACGTGGAGTACACGCGAACCAGCGATTCCGGCCTGTGGTGCCGAGTGCGCTACCAGGCGAGTTATAACGATGCCGATGACCTGGAAGGCACTGCGGAAAGCCTGGTTGGCGCCTGGATCGAAGGGGAGCCGATGGTACGAGCGGTCGATCCGGAGGAGTTGCTGGCCACGATCGTGGCCAATGCGTGACGGTCGGTGGGGACTACGGAGAGTCAATCGGCCACCAGGCTAGTTCAATGCGACACGGGCGACCAGCTGGCCGTCCGTGTCGCCGTCGCTGATGTGTCGTGCTCGCGCTGATTGTGATGTCAGTCCTTGATCGACACCTGCACCTCGTCGCCAACGATACGGACCGCGTATTTCTCGGTGGCAACCGCCACCGGGAACGCGGCGGGCTCTCCGGTGCGGATGTAGAACGCTCCGCCGTGCATCGGGCACTCGATGATGTCGTCCTCGATCGTGCCATCGGCCAGCGAGGCGTCCTCGTGCGTGCAGACATCGTTGAGGGCGTACAACTCGCCCTCCAGGTTGATGAGCACGACGGGCTCCTCATCGACCTCCACGTACATCAGCTCTCCGGGTTCCAGGAAATCCTTCTTCGCCACCGTCACAAAGTTACTCGCCATTGCGTTGAACATTCCTCATCGAACGTGTCGCGGGCCGCCTCTTCGTTGACTGGCCCGCTCGATCACCATCACTCGCGCGAGAACACCCGCGCGTCTCCGTCAGTCGTCTTCCAGCGCGTCGTTGGCGTGGTCTATGCCATAGATGCCAGCCTTCAGCACCTTGAGGCCAAGCATGGCGCACTTCATCCGGGCGGGACTCACTGGGATACCGATCTCGTCGAGCAGTTCATCGCGCCCGATCGCCTTTACATCGTCCAGCGACTTGCCCTCTACCATTTCGGTAAGGATCGAGGCCGACGCCTGGCTGACCGCGCATCCACGGCCGGAGAACCGGATTTCGGAAACGTGGTCGTCGGCGACCCGGACATCGATCCGGATTTCGTCGCCGCAAAGCGGGTTCACATCCTGGTATGAGTAATCGGCCGGATCGAGCGTGCCCTTGTTGGACGGGTTTTTGTAGTGCTCCAGGATGATCTCGCGATAAATGCTGTCGTCGCCCATGCTCATGGTGGTTATCCCGTCACTCCCTGGTGGGGGAGCGTTCGCGTTGCCTAGCTGAAGACCTTCACCACGCGGTGAAGGCTGTCGACCAGGCGGTCAACGTCATCGGTGTCGTTGTATATGTAGAAACTCGCGCGAGTCGTCGCGACCACGTCCAGCGCCGCCATCAACGGTTGCGTGCAATGATGCCCGGCCCGGACCGCGACATTGTCCTCGTTCAGGATCGCCGCGACATCATGCGGATGGATGTCGTCGAACCCGAACGAGATCACGCCGCTCCGTTCTTCCGGTTCCCGGGGGCCGTGGATAGTGAGTCCGGGCACTTCCGGGAGTCGGTCGAGCGCGTACGCCGCGATGTGCCGCTCATGCTCCCAGATCGCGTCCATGCCAAGGCCGGTAAGGTAGTCGATGGCCGCGCCGAGCACGATCGCGTCGCCCACGGAGGGCGTTCCGGCCTCGAACCTTGCGGGGACATCGGCCCAGGTCGTCTCCTCTAGCGTGACCTTGCGGATCATGCTGCCACCGCCGAGGAACGGTGGCATGGAGTTGAGTAGTTTTCGCTTGCCATAAAGTACGCCAGCGCCCATCGGCGCCAGCATCTTGTGACCGGAGAAGGCGAGGAAGTCGGCGTCGAGATCCTGGATGTCGATCGCCATGTGGGGGACGCTCTGCGCGCCATCGACCACGGTGATCGCCCCGGCGGCGTGCGCGCTGGCGATCATCTCCTTCGCCGGGTTGACGGTGCCGAGGCTGTTGCTGACGTGCGTGAACGCGACCAGCTTCGGGCCCTGGGCGAGGAGTTCCGCGTAGTGCTCGAGGTCCAGCCGGCCCTCTGACGTGATGCGTACGTGGCCAAGCCGCGCGCCGGTTGCCTGGGCAAGCAGCTGCCAGGGAACGATGTTGGAGTGGTGCTCCATCTCCGTGAACACGATCAGGTCACCCGGGGCGATGTTCGCCCGGCCCCAGGCATTGGCGACCAGGTTGATCGCCTCGGTCGTGTTACGAGTGAAGACGATTTCCCGGTGGGACGTGGCGTTGATGAAGCGCCCCACCTTGCGGCGAGCGGCCTCGTACTCTCCGGTCGCGCGTTCCGAAAGGTCGTACACGCCCCGGTGGATGTTGGAGTTGGTCGTTTCGTAATAGCGTGACAGCGCGTCGATGACGGCTTGGGGCTTCTGCGAACTGGCGGCGCTGTCGAGGAAAACAAGCGGTTTCCCGCCCGGAACGGCAGGCTGGTTCAGGATGGGGAAGTCAGCCTTGATGGCGGCCACATCGAGCGTGTTGGAAGGAGAGATTCGAGTTGTCTCGACGGCCATGGTGCATGCTCCGGAGCGTTATCCGCTGGCCCGGACGGGCATTCGGCCGATCCGGGCCGGATTTTGGCGGGAACTCACGAGGCGTGACCCGGTCACGCCTCGCGGGTGATCTAGTAGCCGACCTTGGCCGCGATCGCGCCTTCGAGGAAGCCCTGGATCTCCTCGACCGGAATGCGGTCGATCACCGGGCGGAAGAAGCCTTCGACGATCAGCTTCTGGGCCTCGGAGCGGGGGATACCGCGGGATTCGAGGTAGAAGAGGTGCTCTTCCTCGACCTGCGACACGGTCGCGCCGTGGGTGCAGCGCACGTCGTTGGCGCTGATCTCCAGGTTCGGGATGGTGTCGGCGCGGGCCTCGCGGCTGAGCACCAGGTTGCGGTTCTGCTGGTAGGCGTCGGTGCGCTGGGCGCCGTCGAACACCTTGATCAGGCCGGAGTAGACCGAGCGGGCCTGCTCCTTGAGCGCGCCCTTGAACTCGAGGTCGCTGGTGGCGTACGGCGACTCGTGCAGCTGCCACGTGTGATGGTCGAAGAACTGGTCACCATCGGCGAAGAAGATGCCCAGCATCTCGGCGAGGGCGTTCTCACCGCGCAAGTGGGAACCGATCGAGTTCTTCGAGAACTTCGAGCCCAGCGTGACCTGCAGCGACTTCAGCTCGGCGTCGCGGCCGAGCACGGCGCGCTCGGTCATGAAGTTCCAGACGTGGCGGCCCCAGTCCTGGACCTGCACGTAGCGGAGCTTGGCGTTATCGCGAAGGATCAGCTCGACAATGGCCGAGGTGAACGTCGCGTCCTGCTTGGTGTCTGACTGGAAGGCGTCGACGAAGAACGCCTCGGCGCTTTCCTCGACCACGATCAGCGAGTGCGTGAAGGTGGCCTGGCCGGTGTTCGTGTCAACCGCGAACGAGCGGAACGGCAGTTCCACCGAGACACCCTTCGGCACATACAGGAAGGTGCCTGTCTGCCAGAAGGCGGCGTGCAGGGCCTCGAACTTTCCGAAGGAGGCGGGCACGGCCTCGGTTCCGAGATTGGCCTTCACCAGGTCCGGTTGCTCGCGGATCGCGGTGTCGAGGTCCATGAAGATCACCCCCTGGGCGGTGACTTCGGGTGAGACCTCGGTGTAGGCGGTCTGGCCATCGGCGGCGACGAAGATGCCGGCGCGCTGGTCGGCCTCGCCGAATTGCAGCGAGTGGGCGGCGTCGGAGCCGGTGGAGAGCGCTTCGAGCGAGTCGACGCGGGCGTTCTGGGTGACGGCGGGCGAGAACCGGTCGAGCTTCAGGCGGCGAAGGTCGGTCCGGCGCCATTCCTCGTCGCTTCGGGAAGGCATGGGCAGGGACTCGAAGACATCCCATGCCGCGAGCCGCTGTTCGAGCACCCATTCGGGCTCGGACTTGGAGCGGGACAGCGCAATGACGGCGTCTCGCGTGAAGTTCGCGAGATCCGACTTGCTGTTCGGTGTGGTTTGCAGCGTGGCTTCCATTGATTCCTCGTAGGTTGGTGGTCTGGTCGAGTGGGATGTTGGGCTGGGGAGGCCGGTGGTGTGCCGGCCTCCCGGGGAGCCTCGACTATCCGACCGAGCCTTCCATTTCGAGCTGGATCAGCCGGTTGAGTTCCACGGCGTATTCCAGCGGAAGCTCCTTGGCGATCGGCTCGATGAAGCCGTTGACGATCATGCTCATCGCCTCGGTCTCGCTCAGGCCGCGGCTCTGGAGGTAGAAGATCTGCTCTTCCGCGACCTTGGAGACGGTGGCCTCGTGACCAATGGAAACGCGCTCTTCCTCGATTTCCATGTACGGGTAGGTGTCGGTCTTGCTGGTCTCGTCAAGCAGCAGGGCGTCGCAGATGACGCTGCTCTTGACGTTCTCGGCGCCCTTGTGGACCTTCACCAGTCCACGGTAGGACGACCGGCCCGTGCCCTTGGAGATCGACTTTGAGGTGATCTGCGAGGAGGTGTTCGGCGCGGCGTGAACCATCTTGGCGCCGGCGTCCTGATGCTGGCCGTCGCCGGAGAACGCGACCGAGAGGACCTCGCCGCGAGCGCCTGGCTCCATCATCCAGACCGCCGGGTACTTCATGGTCACCTTGGAGCCGAGGTTGCCGTCGACCCACTCCATCGTCGCGTCCTTGTAGGCCGCGGCGCGCTTGGTGACGAGGTTGTAGACGTTCTTCGACCAGTTCTGGATGGTCGTGTAGCGAACGCGGGCACCTTCCTGGACGACGATTTCGACGACCGCCGAGTGGAGGCTGTCCGTGGAGTACGTCGGGGCGGTGCAGCCTTCGACGTAGTGCACGTAGGAGCCCGGCGCGGCGATGATCAGGGTGCGCTCGAACTGGCCCATGTTCTCGGCGTTGATGCGGAAGTAGGCCTGCAGCGGCACTTCCACGCGAACGCCTTCCGGCACGTAGACGAACGACCCACCGGACCACGTCGCCGAGTTGAGGGCGGCGAACTTGTTGTCGGCGTAGGGGATGATCGTCCCGAAGTACTGCTTGACGAGATCCGGGTACTCGCGGACGGCCGAGTCCATGTCCAGGAAGATCACGCCCTGCTTTTCGAGGTCTTCACGCAGCGAGTGGTAGATGACTTCCGACTCGTACTGGGCGCCGACACCGGCCAGGAACTTCCGCTCGGCCTCGGGGATACCGAGCTTCTCGAACGTGTCCTTGATGTAGGCCGGCACTTCGTCCCAGGTCTTGCCCTGCTTCTCGGACGGGCGGATGTAGTAGTAGATGTCGTCGAAGTTGATGTCGTTGATCGCCTCGCTGCCCCAGTTCGGCATCGGGCGCTTCTCGAAGTGGTCGAGCGACTTGAGGCGGAACTCGCGCATCCAGTCCGGCTCGTTCTTCATGTACGAGATGTTCTCGACAACCTTGCGGCTGAGACCCTTTTCCGACTTGTAGAAGTAGTCTTCCTTGTCGCTGAAACCGTACTGGTACTCGCCGATATCGATCTGAGGCTTTGGTGTTGCAACCATTAGTGGACTCCTTGTGCGCATTGCTCCGGGGAACCATGCGATGTGCCAGGACGGCGGATCAGACGGTTGCGAATTCGCCCTTGAGCTTCTCGTAGCCCTTGGCTTCCAGTTCGTGGGCCAGTTCCGGGCCGCCACTCTGAACGATGCGACCGTTCATCATGATGTGCACGAAGTGCGGCTTGATGTGGTCCAGCAGTCGCTGGTAGTGGGTGATGAGCAGGATGCCCATCTGGTCGCTCATCAGGTTGTTGACGCCCTCGGACACCACGCGCAGGGCGTCGATGTCGAGACCGGAGTCGGTCTCGTCGAGGATCGCCATCGTCGGTTCGAGCAACGCGAGCTGGAGGATTTCGGCGCGCTTCTTCTCACCGCCGGAGAAGCCCTCGTTGAGGTAGCGGGTGGCGAACGAGTCGTCCATGTGCAGCAGCTGCATCTTCTCGCGCATCAGCCGCCGGAACTCGCGCGGGGTGAACGGCTTGGACTGGTCGCCTTCGCGCTCCGCCCGGGCCTTCTTGGTGTTGGTCACGGCCATGCGCAGGAAGTTGGCCATTGACACGCCAGGAATCACGGTGGGGTACTGGAAGGCCAGGAAGATGCCGAGGTGGGCACGTTCCTCGGGCGCCAGCTCGAGGATGTCCTCGCCGTAGAACTTCGCGGAGCCCTCGGTGACCTCATAGGCCGGGTTACCCGCGAGCACGTTGGCCAACGTGCTCTTGCCGGAGCCGTTCGGGCCCATGATGGCGTGCACCTCGCCGGTGTTCACCGTCAGATTGACGCCCTTGAGGATCTCCTTGTCCTCGATGGAGGCATGAAGGTTCTCGATTTCGAACATGGGTACGTTGGTGGTATCCGCCATGGTGTTTCGGTTAACCCTTCCGATGAAGCCGAGCCCAGTGGGACACGACGAAGCTGTGAACGCAGGCCGGCGCACGGGTGCGGACCGGCAAGAAATGGAGAGTTACGCTTGCTGGGTGGTGACGGCTCCGGCGGTGACGACCCCGGTGGCCCGGCGGGCGGCCTGGCACTCGCGGCAAACACCGTTGAAGACCGTGTGATGACTGTCGATGCTGAAGCCCGATTGCTCCTCGGCGACGTGGGTGGCCATGAGGGCCACCGGGACGTCGACATCGACGATGATGCCGCAGTCGGTGCAGTGCACGTGGTCGTGCCGCTCGACGCGCTTGTCGAACCGGCTCGCCTGGTCGGCGAAGGTCAGTTCCTGGATAAGGCCGTGCTCGGCGAGCAGGTGAAGCGTGCGGTAGACGGTTCCGTAGGCAATGGTTGGATAGCGGCGTCGCACGCGCTCGAATATCTCGCCAGCCGTGAGGTGGCCTTCATAGCCCTCGACCTCGGCCAGGATAACGGCCCGTTGCGTTGTGTTGCGGTATCCGCTCGGCTTTTCCGTTGCCACGGTCGCGTCCTCCAGGTTCCGATCCAAACCACCAGGCGTGGACCGGTTTTTCCGTGTGCTTCGCCAGCAACTTGAGAATAAGTCTCGTTACCAGCCAGCCAAGTATAACAGTCTGTCAATCCCGCCACCAAGCGGCGTTCCCGGCTTCGTGGCGGCTACTGCCAGTATATCCGATCTGTTCAATCGGATATGGGTCAAGCATAGCAGATGCGCGAATGATTCTCACTAAAGGTAGACAGGATTCCGGGGCGACCGGCGTCAGTTCCCGGTTGGCTTTTTTGGGGCCGGGCCGGACACGCGCCACCGCGGCGCATTGACTTGATGGCGACCTGATATAAGATCGAGATCAGGAAGGCATGGGCGTGTTGAGAAACATGCGGGACCAATTCACTCTAAAGAGGAAATGGTCCCAGGCATCGAACCCCGAACTCGAGCGAATGCTGGACGGGGATGCGCGATGCTCGTGGCGTTTCCTGGGGGCTGACTGAACTGGCAAGACATGCTGTGTGCGTCATGAGGCGGCTGGGCACCACCTGGCTCATCAGCGGACAGCACAACACACGTGTGGAGGCATGGTTGTGGAGTCCTCGTTTTCGCGTATCGCCTCGTCGTCGCTTGTGTCCTGTTACCGTGCCCGCTTTCACGATTGCGACCCCAATGGGTACGTGAACAATTCGGTGCTGATGGGTTTCCTGGAACAATCGGGCATGGACTACCTTTCGGCCGGTGGCTGGCCGATGTCGCGGACAAAGCTGCAACTGGAGTCGGTGTTCGTCGCTCGCCGTCACCAGATCGACTTTCACCAGCCCGCCTGCGAAAACGACATGCTCCTGGTGAGCGCCTGGGGCGTGGAGATGAGCGGCTCGAAGGCCGCCATCCGGTTCGAGGTCCGGCGGGTGACCGGCGACCCGTTCGATCCCCCTCCAACGCGGCTGGTCACCGGGCCGGAGCGAGCCACCCCGCCCAATTCGGAACTGATCGCCAGCGGCCAATCCGTGTACACCTTCACCGACATGGTTCGCCGGCGACCAATCCGCATTCCTGACGAGATCGTGGATGCGTTCTTCCTGCCCGCGCCGATCGACGGTTACCTCACACCAGCCGTGGGCGAGACGGTCGCCGCCGGATAGGTGACGGCGTGCGCTGAACGCGGCGCGTCGGAAATACCTCCAGAGAGCGATGCGAAGACGATCGTGTCCACGTACCTTCGAGGCATGGACACAATTGCTTCGGGCGGCTGGTTTCGCCCACGACGACTTATCGGCATCGCGCTCCTGCTCCTCGGCGTGTACACCCTGCTCGGTGGACCCTTCGTTCCCGTGCAGGCGATGGTGCGAGACCCCGGTTTCGCGCCCTTTCCCGAGCGGCTGGTTGCCATCTGGATCCTGCTGGTCGGCGCATGCACGACCCTCTGGCCGGGCGGGAGGTGAGACGTGCCAGGAGTCAGCCGCCGCACCGTCGCCAAGGCAGCCGGTATCGTCACGGGCGCCGTAGTCCTTCCCGCGGCGGCCCTGTCGGGCTGGATTTGGGTCACCGCCGACAAGACCAACGTGGGCCGCGTCACCTTCGACCAGGCCCTGCATATCCCGGAACTGCTGGCGCCGCCGATTGATGCCGACGGCGTCCGCGGGTTCGAGGTGTCACTCCAGGAAGGAACCGCGGAATTCCTCCCGGGGAATCCCGCGAACACATGGGGAATCAATGGTCCGTACCTGGGGCCCACGCTGAGGTTGGCCCGTGGGGATGCCGTGCATATCGACGTGACGAACAGCCTGCCAGAGGCCACCACGATCCACTGGCATGGGATGGAGCTTCCGGCCCGGATGGATGGTGGTCCCCACCAGGTGATCGATCCCGGTGACACCTGGTCGCCAGCCTGGCATGTCGACCAGCTACCTGCAACGCTCTGGTACCACCCTCATCCGCATGGGGAGACCCAGCGCCACGTCTATCAGGGCCTCGCCGGACTCATCATCATCGAGGACGACGATCCGAGCCTGCCGGTGGAGTACGGCGTGGACGACATACCGCTCATCCTGCAGGACAAGGAGTTCGGTGATCATGGTCAGTTGACGCTCGACACATCCAACGACTGGTTCGGAACCGAACTGATCGGATTCCTGGGATCAGACATTCTGGTAAACGGAACGTGGGGACCGTTCCTCGAAGTCGATCGGGCAATGATCCGGTTCCGGGTGCTCAATGCCGCCAACGCCCGAATCTTCGATGTTGCATTCGACGATGGGCGGCAATTCATGGTGGTGGCGAACGACGTTGGCCATCTGCCGGCTCCAGTGCCGGTCGACCACTTCATGCTGAGCCCCGGCGAGCGCGTCGAGTTCCTTTGCGCGTTCGAGCCCGGCGAACGATGCCGGATGGTCAGCCGTCCGCCCGACCTCGACGCCAACTTCATCGTCGACCGGCTCGCGGGGGGAGGTGACGGATTCGAACTGCTTGAGATTCGCGCCGCGCAGACACTCGACGACGACTACACAATGCCGGAACGCCTCCCCGCGCCCCCGCCGGTTGACGACGTGAACGTGGCGACGACCCGGAAGTTTGTCCTGGGTGACTTCAACACGATCAACGGCGTGGCCATGGACATGTCCCGCATTGATTTCGTGGTGTCGCTCGGCGGGGACGAAGTGTGGGAAATCGAAAACGGCAGCCTGAACCCGCACAATTTCCATGTCCACAACGCCGCCTTCACGATTCTGGACATTGGTGGGCAGCCGCCGCCAGAGGCGATGTCGGGGAGGAAAGACACCGTCTACGTGTCGCCGGGATCGACGGTACGCGTGGCGATCATGTTCGGTCAGTATGCCGATCCCCGCATGCCGTACATGCTTCACTGCCACCTGTTGGTCCATGAGGATGCCGGCATGATGCAGCAGTTCGTCCTCGTCGAGCCGGGTACCGAAGGGGATGTTGTCACCACCATCGATCCTTACTCGCATGACGGCCACTAAACTGGGATACATGAACGCGCTACGCTCGTATGTCCCAACCATCCGGGGAATCGATATCCTGCTGGCGCTGGCCGAATGCGGGGTGGTCATCGCCCTCGCGGCGGTGGCGTTCGAGCCGGAGAGCGCGAGCGCCATGCCCATGGCGATTGTGTTGGGTGCCACGTTGGGGACGACGGTCCTCTTCGCCTGGCGGTTCCCCGTGGTGGCGCTGATAACGGCGATTGTCGCGCTTCTCGCCTACCACCTGGCGGAAATCACACCTGTCGGCATGTCGTGGCCACTCGTTATCCCCTATGTGGTGGTCGCGGCACGAGGTTCGGTGCGGATCGGCGCGATCACCGCCGTGATCCTGTCGGTCAACTCCATTGGATGGCGAATCTGGGTTGAGCACGAGCCTTCAACCAGAACCTGGACTGAAGAGGCACTCTCGCTGGCGGTTGTCGCTCTCGCTCTGGCCGTGGGGGCGGCGATGCATCAGCGACAGCTTTGGGCGGAAGAGGTCAGGGAACGGTTGAGGCAGGTGCAGGTGTCGGCCAGGCGTGAAAACGAGCGGCTGGTGGCGGAATCGCGTCTGGCCGCCGCCGCCGACCTTCACGACATCGCGGGCCACAGCCTGGTGTCGATCGGACTCCAGCTGCAAATCGCCGCCGAAACACTCGACGACGACCCTGCCGCTGGACGCGACGCGATCGCGTCGGCTCTGCGCGCGCACGATCGCGCGATCGTGGAACTGTCCGAAACCGTCAGGCTGTTGCGCGAGGGATCGCGATCACCACTGACCGTGGAAGGGACATCCACGCTCGATCTCACCAGCCTGCGGGAACTTGCCAGGTCAGCCGGTCTCGATCTGACGGTCCAGGTCGACCTGCGGGTACCCATGGAGCCAGATGTCGCCGTCGCCGCCTACCGCATCCTCCAGGAAGCCTTGACCAATACCATCAGGCACTCGGGAGCGGAGCATGCGACGTTGTCGATATCGGCTGACGCCGACGGTCTCCGGCTGACCTTCGCTGACGATGGGCAATCCTCACACCTCTCGCCTGGCGCTGGGCACGGGCTCCGGGGAATGAGGGAACGCGCCCGTCAACTTGGCGGCACGCTCGACGCGGGGCCGTTGCCGTCGCGGGGATTCCAGGTCGTAGCGTGGTTGCCGGCGCCAGGAGTGAACCCATGACCATTCGAATCGTGCTGGCCGACGACCACGACGATGTCCGGCATGCGTTGCGCAACATCGTCGAGCGGGAACGGGATATTCGAGTGGTGGGGGAGGCCCGATCCGGGAACGAGCTGCTCTCCGAATGCCGGGCACATCGGCCCGACGTCCTGCTCGTCGATATCCGGATGCCCCAGCAGGATGGCATTAGTGCCCTCCGCGAACTGTACGGAGGTCCTGACGGCGACCAGCAACCGCGCTCAATCGTGTTGACGACCTACAACCTCGACGACTATGTGTACGCGGCTCTCCGCGCTGGAGCCAGCGGATTCCTGCTCAAGAATGCCGTGCCTTCCGATATCCGGCGAGCGATACGGCTGGTGCACGAGGGCAATGCCCTGCTGGACCCGGCGGTAACCGGCACGGTGATCGAACGGTTCGGCCGAGAGTCCCGGTCGGCTCCGCTTTCGCTGGACCATCTCACACCGCGTGAGCGGGAGATTGTGGAACTGGTCGCCCAAGGCCTCAACAATCAGGAGATCGGGTCGACCCTGTCGATCAGCTACTGGACAGTGAAGACGCACATCGCCCGGATCCTCGAAAAGCTCGACGCGAGAGACCGAACCCAGATTGTGATAGCGGCGTACGAAGCGGGCATCCGTCCTGGAACGCGATGACTAGTCAATCAGGGACCTGATTGCTCAAGGCGATCGGGGATGTGCCGCTCAGGCCTCAGCGCGTCAAGCACGGCTTGCCCTTCGTCACTGACACGCCAGTCCCAGACGGCGATCTCCGGCGGCGTGATGCCGTGGGTGGAAAGCGTCGTCCGGATTTGGCTCCGGTGCTCGGTCGCGTGGTGGATGACCTGGGTGAGCAGGAACGAGAGAGACAACTCGAATTCCTGTCCGTCGTCGATATCGATGAAGAAGGCGTCGTCGACCAGGCCATCGACGAAGGTCATCAGCTCGTCGCCGGCGGCTTCCGCCGCCGCCCGAAGTTCATCCCACCCGCCAAACGGCCCCTGATCGGATACCTGTGGCACATCTCGGGTGCCAGGAATTATTCGGACATAATCGGCGTCCGCGGAGACGATATGGCGCATGGTGGCGAGCGAGCTTCCGTAGGTGCCGGGCACCGTGAGTTCGAGTTGCTCGCTGGTCAGGCCGGCGAGGAAGTCGATCAGGACGAGGTTGGACCAACGGTGATGACGATACATGTTGGACCACAGGTTCATCGAAGCACCTCTTTAAATGGTCGGAACGCGACGTCTGGCAAGGGCGAAAGACGTGACCGGATGACGGACACGACCTCGCGCCGGTATGTGTGACCGGTGATTCCAGGAGCCAGCAGTCTATCATGACGTCCGGGCGTATTGGACCCCAATCCGGGAGGCGACAAGACAATGAACGAACCAGCGGCACATGTAATCGGCGTGCGCATCGAAAGGCGGCTGCCGACGGCCGATGAGCACCGCCGCCTCGCGATCAGCGTGGGCTGGGAGCATGCCTTCAATTGGACCGTCTTGCCCGAGTCGCTTGAACGGTCGTTGTTCGGCGTCGTCGCGCTGGCCGGTGATAGGGCCGTCGGCATGGGCCGGATCGTTGGTGATGGCGTGATGTACTTCTACATCCAGGATGTGGTGGTCGCGCCCAGTCACCAGCGGCTCGGCATCGGCCAGCAAATCCTCGATGCCCTCATGCAGTACATCCGCCCGCATGCCCCGGCGTTCGTGGGACTGTTCGCCACCGGCGAAGGGCGGGAATGGTACGAGAGGAACGGCTTCAGTCCCGGGGACATGACCGGCATGTTCCAGGTCGTCACCTGACAGTCAGTCCGCCGCCGCCCGGGCCGGGGATTCCGCGAACTGTGTGCGGTACAGCTCGGCATACCGTCCGTTTCTTGCCAGCAGGTCGGCATGAGCACCACGCTCGGCGATCCGGCCCGCCTCGATCACCAGGATTTCGTCCGCCATCCGGATGGTCGACAGCCGGTGGGCGATGACGATCGCGGTCCTGCCCGCCAGTGCCTCGCCCAGCGCGGCCTGCACCGCCGCCTCCGAGGTCGAATCGAGGTGAGCGGTCGCCTCGTCGAGGATCACGACGCGAGGCCGGGCCAGCAGGAGGCGTGCGATGGTCAGTCGCTGGCGCTCCCCACCGGAGAAGCGATATCCGCGTTCACCGACGACCGTGTCGAGCCCTTCGGGCAACTGTTCCACCACATCGGAGAGCCGCACCCGGCGCAACACGTCCCACAGCTCGTCATCCGTCGCGGTGGGGTTCGCCAGCAGCAGGTTGGCCCTCAGCGACTCGTGGAACATGTGCCCATCCTGGGTGACCACGCCCAGCGCCTCGCGCATGGAGGCGAACGACAGGTCGCGGACATCCACGCCGCCAATCTTCACGCTGCCTTCATCGACATCGTAGAGGCGTGGCACAAGCTGGGAGATGGTCGACTTCCCAGCGCCCGAGGAGCCGACCAGCGCCACCATCCGGCCCGGCGCGACGTCGAACGAGATGTCGTGGAGGACTGGAACGCCGCCGCGCGAATCCAGCACGGCCACATCTTCCAGCGAGGCCAGCGACACCTTCTCGGCGGTGGGATAGGCGAACGACACGTGGTCGAAGGTCACGCCGAGCGGTCCGTCTGGCAGCGGGGTGGGTGATTCCGGTTCGGTCAGCAATGGTTCGAGGTCGAGTACCTCGAAAACGCGCTCGAAGCTGACCACCGCGCTCATCACGTCCACCCGCGCACCGGCGAGCGCCGTCAGCGGAGCGTAGAGCCGCGTGAGCAGGAGCGCGAGCGACACCACCGAGCCCGCTTCGAGCGTGCCTTCCAGCGCGTAGAATCCGCCCAATCCATAGACCACCGCCAGCGCGAGGGCGGACACCAGGGTAAGAGCGGTGACGAACGTGAACTGGGTCATGGCGGTGCGGACACCAATCGCCCGAACCCGGTCGGCCCGGTCTCGGAACTCACGTTGCTCAACCTCTGGCTGACCGAAGAGCTTCACGAGCGTGGCTCCGCCCGCCGAAAACCGCTCGGTCATCTGGATGCTCATGGCGGAGTTGTGGTTCGCCGCTTCGCGTTGGAGTTCGGCCAGGCGGGCGCCCATGCGGCGCGCCGGAATCACGAACACCGGCAGGAGCACCAACGCCAGGAGCGTGATTTGCCAGGAGATTCGCAACATAACGGCGAGCGTCAGCACCAGCATCACGACGTTGCTCACCACGCCCGAAAGCGTGCTGGCGAATGCCCGTTGGGCGCCGATCACGTCGTTGCTGAGCCGGCTGACCAGCGCGCCGGTGCGGGTTCGCAGGAAGAACGCGATCGGCATCCGTTGGACGTGGTTGTAGACGGCGGTTCGCAGATCGAGGATGAGCCCCTCGCCGATGTTCGCCGAAAGCCAGCGAGATACGATTCCCATCCCGGCCTCGGCGATGGCTATCAGCGCGATCACCACCGCCAGCCAGACGACCGTGCTCCGCGAGTCACCGTCCACGATCGCGTTCACGACTTGCCCGGCAAGCAGCGGCGTGGCGACCGCCAGCACCGCGCTGACGATGCTCAACAGCACGAACAGGATGATGCGATTGCGGTGTCGGGCGGCGAACCCTCCGATCCGGCGCAGGGTTTCGCGGGAGATGCGCCCGTCGGTATTTCGGCCTCGCGTGAGCGTGTGAAGCGATGACCAGGCGGTTGATTCCATGAGTAAGAGGGCTCCAGCGTACGTCGAGATGCTTAATCGTTTACGCGATCAGCATAGCCCTTCAAGCGCGCTTGAAGTCAACCACCTGGGCAGGAGGAGCTTCTTGAATCGTCATTCGCTTCGGTCAGGAGTGACGGTCATCGCCACCGGCGAGGAGCATGTCGGGATGTCGCGGTCGCGAGAGGGGAAGGTTTGAGAGCGCGGGGGGCAGTGGATTCAGTCAGCGGCGCGCGAGTGCACCACGCGGATGACAGCTTCGGGGTCATGCTCGATCACGCGCAGGAGCACTCGTGCTCCTGCGTCGGGCAGCGCCTCCCCGGATTCCCACGCCAGCACGGTGGCGATAGGGATGCCGAACCGTTCGGCGAACTGGAATACGGTCAGGTTCAGGCGCTGGCGAACGTCTCGAAACTCATTGGGTTGAGCGAGTTGTTCGAGTTCCTCGGTTGTGAGTGGAGGATTATCAGGGTCGGAAAGCGCATTCTCCTCGATCTCGTCTTCTGTCATCGAGTGAAGACGTTCCCAGTCGGTCCGGTTCACATCGGTCCTGATTGATCCGTCGGGATTGTCGATCGTGAAAGTGCCATCCTCATTTGGAATTGCCCTGACCAGCGTATCGTCGTCGCTCACTTCGATGGCTCCTCGTGGCGGAAATGATGCGGACCGAGGACGCTCGCATCGTGAAGACCACGATAATGCTGGTTACTCCAGGATACCCAAACGCCTTGAAACGCTGTTCTCCGTAATCCGTGGTGGTGCCGGTGTCAATAATGGTGGCTGGGTCGTCGAAAATCATCTTGGCATCTTCGAAACTGATGCCGTGTTTACCCAGGTTGGAAACGGCCTTGCCCTCATCCCACTCGAAGATCATGGAAGGAGCCTGGTCTCCAGACCATGCCCGCCACCGGTCACCGCTTCATCCAGGGGTCGAGGGCATCCCGCAGGCCGTCGCCGATGAAGTTGAAGGCCAGCACGGTCATCGACAGGATGATCGCCGGGAAGATCAGCATGTAAGGGTGCGAACGCATCTGCGGAATCGCGTCGCTGATCATCAGGCCCCAGCTTGGCATCGGCGGGAGCACGCCCAACCCAAGGAAGCTGATGCCCGCCTCATACAGGATGGCGCCGGGAATGCCGAGCGTCGCCGCGACCACGATCGGGGCGATGGTGTTCGGCAGGATGTGACGCCGCACCACCTGGCCGCCAGGCGCGCCCAGCCCGTGCGCGGCCTCGACGTATTCCTTCTGCTTCAGCGACATGGTGTTCGCCCGCACGATCCGGGCGACGGTTAGCCAGCTGACCAGGCCCAGCCCGATGTAGACACCGATCAAACCACCGGTCTTGCGGTCGACATCGGCCAGTACCTTGACCATGCCGGTCGGTTCGTCCCCAAACTGCCCGCGCATGAACGTCATGATCAGGATGACGAACAGCAGGTTCGGCATGGCGTAGAGCACGTCGACCAGGCGCATGATGGCCGTGTCGACCTTGCCACCGAGATACCCCGCCGTCAGGCCCATCGGAACGCCGATCGCCAGGATCACCAACTGCACCACGATACCGACAGTCAGCGAGATACGGGCGCCAAAGATCAGGCGGGTCATCAGGTCGCGGCCGAGGGCGTCGGTGCCGAACGGATGCGCCCAGCTTGGTCCCTGGAGCGACACCGACAAATCCTGGTCCGAGTAGGTCTGGGGCAGGAGGAATGGCACGACGATGGCGATGGTGGCGATGGTGACGATGAAGGCGAGCGAGACGACCGCCAGCTTGTTCTTGCGGAATTGCTTCCAGGCGCTCGCCCAGAATCCCTCCACGGTCGCCGAGGATGCCCTGGCTTCGAGGGCGGTGATGGTGGTGCTTGTGGGCGGCGCGCTCGCTGCCTGCATGGATATATGCTCCTGGGCCAGCGGCTACCGCGACGAGATGCGCGGGTCGATCAGCGGATAGATGAGGTCCACGATCAGGTTCATGACCGAGATGACGAAACCGAACAGCAGCACCGTCCCAAGAATGACGGGGTAGTCACGCTCGGTGATGCTGGACACGAAGTACCTTCCTAGTCCGGGTACCGAATAGATGCTCTCCACGAAGAATGACCCGGTGATCACGTCGGCGAGGATCACCGCGGATACCGTCATCACCGGGATGAGCGCGTTACGCAATGCGTGGCGGATCACCACCCACTTTTCGGAGAGTCCCTTCGCTCGCGCGGTGCGGACGTAGTCGGCGTTCAGCACATCCAGCATCGTCGATCGGGTGTAACGGGCCAGCACCGCGGCTGGATACAGCGAAAGCGCCACCGCCGGAATGATGATCTTCGTACTGAAGACGCCATCCCACCCACCAGTCGGCAGCCAGCCCAGTTCGCTGGAAAGGATCAGCACCAGCAGCGACACAATGACGTATGACGGCGTGGAAATGCCGACGATGGCGACGAAGCTGGAGATGTAGTCGAGCGGCCCATTGTGCTTGAGCGCGCCGAGCGTGCCCAGTGACATCCCGACCAATACGGCAATCGACATCGCCGCCAGCCCCAGCGATATGGAGACCGGGAACGTATCGGCGATGATGTCCGACACCGTCCGCGACCGCTGGGAGAATGACGGGCCAAAGTCGCCCTGGAGCGCGTTCCACAGATAGGTCGTGTACTGCTTCCAGAGCGGGTCATTTAGTCCGTAGGCCTCGTTCAGGCGCTCGAGCACCACGGGATGAACCGGCTTCTCGCCCTGCGACCACGGTCCCCCGGGGGTGGAGTGGATCAGGAAAAACGTGAGCGTGTAGATGGCCAGCATCGTCGGGATGAGCAGGAGGATGCGCCTGATGACGTAGGTGCCGTGGGACATGGTTCTCCGGTCAGCGTGAACTGGAATCGGGCATCATCGGGGCGATGGGATCCCGGAGGACCCCATCGCCCCGATCTGGTCGCTACCCTTCGGCGGCGATCTTGATGGTTCGCAGGTGCACGAACGAGAGCGTCGGTTGCAGGTAGATGTCCTTGACCCGCGGCTTCACGGCGCGGGCGGCCTCGCCTCGGTAGAGCGGGATGATGGCGGCGTCCTCGACCAGGATGGTCTCGGCCTGCTGGTAAAGCGAATTGCGCTCGTCGATGTCCGCCGTCACCAGGGCTTCGGCGGCGAGGCTGTCGTACTCCTCGTTCACCCAGTGGGCCCGGTAGTGGTTGGCCTCGCTGGTGAAGTTCTGGTTGTGCCAGTTCGACGGATCGGCGAAGTCGGAACCCCAGGAACCGGTGTACAGGTCGAAGTTCTGGGTTTCGCGGGCGGCCCGCCAGTCGGTGTAGGTCGACGATTCGATCGGCGCCAGCGTCACCGTGATGCCCAGGTTGTCCTGCCAGGTGGCCTGCAGGTATTCGGCGACGGTCTGGAC
>JAEWEG010000053.1 GCA_023389575.1 Chloroflexota bacterium
AACTCTTGCCGGACCCAGCGACGCCGGTGACGACGGTCAGCACGCCGAGCGGGATATCGACATCCACGTTTTGCAGGTTATGGGTATTGGCTCCCCGTACCTCCAGCGCGCCGGAGGGTTTCCGGACAGTTTCCTTGAGCGAGGCGCGGTCGTCCAGATGGCGGCCGGTGAGAGTGCCGCTGGCCCGGAGTCCATCCAGCGAGCCCTCGTAGACCACCTCGCCCCCGGCGGTGCCCGCGCCCGGCCCGAGGTCGATGACGTGGTCGGCGATGGCGATGGCCTCCGGCTTGTGCTCCACCACGAGCACGGTGTTGCCCTTGTCCCGCAGTTGCAGCAGCAGTTCGTTCATGCGCTGGATGTCGTGGGGATGGAGACCGATGGTGGGCTCGTCGAAGACATAGGTGACATCGGTGAGCGAGGACCCCAGGTGGCGGATCATCCTGGTGCGCTGCGACTCGCCGCCGGAGAGCGTGCCGGACGGGCGATCGAGCGAGATGTAGCCAAGGCCTATATCCACGAACGAGTCGAGCGTCTCTCGCAGCTTAGTCAGGAGGGGCGCGACGGACGGCTCGTCGAGGTCCCGCACCCATTGGGCAAGGTCGCTGATCTGCATGGCGCAGGCATCGGCGATGCTGATTCCCCGGATCTTCGAGGACCTGGCGGCCTCGTTGAGCCGGGTACCGTCGCAGTCCGGGCAGGTGGTGAAGGTCACCACGCGTTCCACGAATGCCCGGACGTGTGGTTGCATGGCGTCGACATCCTTGGAGAGGTACGACTTCTGGATCTGGGGGATGAGCCCCTGGTAGGTGATGTTGATGCCATCGACCTTGATCTTGGTCGGCTCGCGGTAGAGGAGGTCGTGGAGTTCCTTCTTCGTGAAGTCCTTGATGGGCTTGTCGGCGTCGAAGTAGCCGCTGCTACGGTAGATGCGCCCGTACCAGCCGTCCATGCTGTAGCCGGGCACCGTGAGCGCGCCCTCGTTGAGTGACTTGCTGTCGTCGTAGAGCTGCGTCAGGTCAAAGTCGGTGACGTTGCCCATGCCTTCGCAGCGGGGGCACATGCCGCCAATGATGGTGAAGGTCGCCTTTTCGGTCTTGCTGTTGGCCTTCTCGACGGTGAGCGCGCCGGACCCGTGGGCGGAGGCGACGTTGAACGAGTAGGCCTGGGGGGAGCCGATGTGGGGCTGGCCGAGGCGGCTGAAGATGATGCGGAGCATGGCGTTGGCGTCGGTGGCGGTGCCGACGGTGGAGCGGGAGTTGGCGCCCATCCGCTCCTGGTCCACGATGATGGCGGTGGTCAGGCCTTCGAGCACGTCGACCTCGGGCCGGGCGAGGGTTGGCATGAACCCCTGCACGAAGGCGCTGTAGGTTTCGTTGATCAGCCGTTGCGACTCGGCGGCGATGGTGCCGAACACGAGCGAACTCTTGCCGGAGCCGGAAACGCCGGTGAATACCGTCAGGCGGCGCTTCGGGATTTCGACGCTGACGTTCTTGAGGTTGTTCTCGCGTGCGCCGTGCACGCGAATCAGGTCGTGGCTGTCCGCCGCGTGTGTCCCAGTCGTCCGCTCTTCCACGTTCGTCGCCATGCTCATCCTTTAGCTAACCGCCTTCTTCACGAGTTCGATGATCTTCGCCTCCGTCTCCGCGGTGATCTTCGTCAGCGCGAAGGAGGTGGCCCACATGGCCCCATCGTCGAGGTTCGCCTTCTCGTCGAAGCCCAGTGTCGCGTAACGGGCGTCGAACTTGGCCGCGCTCTGGAAATACACCACCACCTTGCCGTCCGCCGCGTAGGCGGGCATGCCGTACCACGTCTTCGGCGCGAGGCTGGGTGCGTTTGCCTTGACGATCTCGTGGATTTTCTCGGCCAGCACGCGGTCAGCGTCGGGCATCTCGGCGATCTTTTCGAGCACCTCGCGTTCCGCCTCGGCGGCCTTCTCTTCCTTCGACAGGCGGCGCGATTCGGCCTTCGATTCCTTCGCCCGATCCTTCATCGCCGCCTTTTCCGCATCGGTGAAGCCCTCGGCCGCCTTGTCCTTCGTGGTCTTGTTCGCGCTCATTCCGTCTCCAGTTCCAGGTCTTCCAAGGGTGTGATCGGCATAGCCTGATCCAACCTGGCTTGACCAGTCATGTACGTACACTAGTGTATCGTGCTCCGTAAAGCCCCTGGCGCATCGTCGCTGGCTGCGCGCTACGCCAGCCACTGACCGTTTCGCATCAGGTCACGGCCAGTCAGCTCATTCTCCTCGCGCCAGGCCTGGACGCGGCGCGGGGTCACGCGGAACCAGCGGAACCGCGTGCCCAGGGTGCGCGGATCGAATCCGGAACGCGCCGCGAACCGGTCTCCCAGTTCGCGTGGCAGAGCGTCAATCTCCAGTACCTGAACGGTTCCTTCGATCACGGTCACGTCCCGGGTATCGCCCAGCCCCAGCCGGACCTCGCCGGTGGAGGCGAGATTTCGGCCGGTTGGGCTGTCCGCCGGGGTCGCGAGGAGCACCGTTTCGCCGTCCCAGTCGAAGGAGAGCGGCACCAGGTATGGCATGCCGATCTCCGAGGCGCTGGCCACCCACAGGTCGACGTCGTGCTCCAAACGGTGTTCGGTATCGCGACGCCGCTCGGAGGGCGTCCGTGGGGTGGCGCTCATTGGTCCTGGAGGATACCGATGACATTGCCATCGGCGTCGGTGACCGTGGCCACCTGGCGTCCGCCACCGACGGCGCTGGCCGGTTCGCGCACGGTGGCGCCAGCCGAGGTCAGCTCGGCGATCTTCGCCTCGATATCTGGCACTTCCCAGTAGGCGATGGGCTGGGAAACACCCTCGTCGCCAGCCGGCAGCAGGCCGACGTGGATGTGGCCAAGCTCGTAGCCGACGTAGTAGGACTCGTCGGTTTGCGGTTCGATGCCGAGCAGGGCGGTATAGACCGGTTTGGCGGCGGCGAGGTCGGAAACGGTGTGGAGGATAGTCTTGACGTCGAGGGATGTTGTCTGTGGCAAGGTGATCTCCTGTCTTATAGTGGCGATGACGAGCGCGAGCCGCCCGTCATTTCCCTGACGGATCAAAGCGATGGAATGTGACAGATGCCGGACTCCCATGCCAATGTCGACCGGTTCGAGGCGTATCGCCCCCATCTTGTGGCGGTGGCGACGCGGTTGCTCGGATCGCCAACCGAGGCGGAAGACGCCGTGCAGGAAGCCTGGCTGCGGTTTGACCGGGCGGGTGACGACGGCATCGAGAACCTGGGTGGGTGGCTGACGACGGTGGTCAGCCGGATCTGTCTCGATCACCTGCGGACCCGCTCATCCCGGAAGGAAGATCCGGTCGAAGACGGGCTGCCCGAGCCCGGCGATACCGACCCGGGGCCGGAGGACGTGGCGATCCTCACCGAGTCGACCGCCGAGGCCCTGGCGGTGGTGCTGGACACGCTGACGCCGGTGGAGCAGGTGGCGTTCGTGCTGCACGACGTGTTCGATGTGCCGTTCGACGATATCGCGGCGATTGTCGACCGTTCGCCGGCGGCGACCCGTCAACTCGCGAGCCGAGCCCGCCGGAAAGCCCGGGCGGACGCCGCGCCACCCAATCGCGGGGCGCATCCGGGTGGCGAACTGGTGGCGGCGTTCTTTGCCGCGGCGCGAGGTGGACGGCTCGACCACCTGCTCGACATCCTGGCGCCCGGCGTGATGTTGCGGCCCGACGCCGTGGCGGCGGCGATGGGCGCGAAGACCGGGTGGTTGGCTGGCGATATCGAGGGCGCGGACGCGGTGGCCAGGCAGTTCTCCGGCCGGGCCGAGGCGGCTCGCATGGCGCTGATCGACGGCCAGCCAGCTGGCGCCTGGGTGACGGGCGGCAAGCCTCGCGTGCTGTTCCTGTTCGCGATGGAGGGGGACCGGATCACCTCCATCAGCCTGGTGGCCGATCCGGAGGCGATCGCCTCGATGGAGATCGAGATCCTCGACACCTGACATTTGCGCGGGGGCGATAATCCGTCCCGCGATTGCCAGTACATGGAGCGACGATGCGAGAGCAGGTTTTGGAGCGAGAGCAGTTCATCCCGTTGCCGATCGAGGAGGCGTTCGCACCATTTGGGGCGGTTGGCAACCTGCAGGCGATCACCCCGGAGTGGCTGCACTTCCGGATCCTGTCCGATCCGGACGCGGAGCTGGAGCAGGGCTCGGTGATCGAGTACCGGCTGCGGCTGCACGGGTTTCCGATCCGCTGGCGAACGGTGATCGAGAGCTGGGACCCTCCCCACCGGTTCACCGATATCCAGGTGAAGGGGCCGTTCGCGTTGTGGCATCACACGCATACCTTCGAGGCGGTGGAGGGCGGCACGATGGTGCGCGACAGGGTGCGATACCGGATCGGGTTCGGGCCGATGGGCGACCTGGCGCACCGGCTGCTGGTGAAGCGCGATCTTGAGCGGATCTTCGACTACCGGCGGGAGGCGGTTCCGCGCCTGCTCAAGGAGGAAGCCGCCTCGGCCGGGTAGCCATGGCCCACTCTCTGGTGGCTGGTTCCGGCCGCAATCCCGAATTGGCGCCGGTGCGGTTCGCTATCGCGCCTGGAGATCCCGGATGACCGTGATCTGGCCACGATGCTCGGCCTCGTGCTGCATCAGGTGGTGGAGCGTCCAGGCCGGTGAGATTTCGTAGTCGTAGCCCGCGGGCTGGCGGGCGGTGGCGATCTGATCGGCGGAGAGTTGGCCGACGAGGCGAACGAACTCGTCGCGGACCCGATCGAGGCGGGCCAGGTGCGCTTCGATGGACAGGCCAGTGACGACCGATAGGTGTCCCCGCTCGTCGCGGTGGGGCCAGGGGAAGAGCTCCTCCAGCCACTCCGGGTAGTCGATTCCCAGGATGTCGACGTAGAGATAGTCCGCCTCGATCAGGGCAATGTGGTACAGGAGCGATCCGATCGAATTCGCGACGCCGGGGCTGGTGAAGTCGAGCTCGGCCGGGGTGAGGCCGGCGACCGCCACTTTGGTGCGGGCCCGGGTATCCTGCATGGCCCAGAGCCAACGGCCGAGTTCGGGGTGGGAAGCGTCGATGGGAACGATGACGCGCTGGTCGAGGCCGGTCATGGCGGAAGGTCCTTTCCTGAGGAGGGATGTGATTCGTTGCGCCTGCTTCCATCGTACAGGCTGGCTGGGTGACCTCTGGACGGTGGGCGGGGCCGGGCGGACAATGGCGCGAACCGGAACGTCCAGCCATTTCCAGGGAGGATTCACGCCATGAAGGCCGCCACCGAATTCCGCTACAACCGGCTCACCTGGGCCGAGATGAACGATGCCATCGCCACCAACCAGGTAGTGATCCTGCCGACCGGTTCGACCGAGCAGCATGGGCGGCACATGCCGCTGGACGTGGACCTGTTCCTGGCGGAATCCGTCTCGCTGGAGGTGGGGAAGCGGGCCGCCGACCGGGTGTTGGTGCTCCCGCCGATTCCGTACGGGTTGAACAAGCACCATATCGACTTCCCGGGGACGATTCACATCGAGTCGCAAGCGTACATCGAGTTCTGCCTGAACGTGACCAAGAGCGTGGCCTACCACGGGTTCAAGAAGATCCTCATCGTGAACGGGCATGGCTCGAACACGCCCCAGAACGACATCATCGCGCGGCGGACGGTGCTGGAGACCAACGCGCTGTGCGTGGCGGTGAACTACATCCAGCTTGCCCTGGAGGCGTTCAGCACCGTGCAGGACACGCCGGTGATCGCCCACGCCGACGAGTTCGAGACCTCGCTGTACCTGCACCTGGACGACAGCCGGGTGAACATGGAGTACGCCGGGGCCGGTGACGACGTCATGGGGACGTACTTCAGTTCGGACAGCACTGGCGTGGCCCGGTTCAACGACTACTGGGGCCGGTGGACCGAACTGGGCGTGCATGGCGACGCGACGACGGCGACGGCCGCCAAGGGAGAGGTGATCTTCGAGGCGGCGGTGGAGCACCTGCTGAAGATGGTGGACGAGCTTCGCGAGTGGCCGATCGCCGAGCGGTCGGACATGCACGCCTCGCCGCCGGACAAGAGCATCCGGTGGTAGCGGGAGTGACATCCTCCGGGCCGGTCTTCATCGTGAACCCGGTCTCCGGGAATGGCCGGGCGCTCGTCGCGATGCGGAAGATCCGCGCGGCGATGGGGGCGGTGGACGTGGTGGAGACCTCGGGGCCGGGCGACGCGGAGGCGCTGGCGTTCCGGGCGGCCTCCGATGGATTCGGGCCGGTGGTGGTCGTGGGGGGCGACGGCACCATCCAGGAGGCGGTGAACGGGTTGATGCGATCGGGCGCTTCGCCGCCGCTGGGGATCGTGGCGGCGGGGAGCGCGAACGACATCGCGCGGTCGTTGCGGCTTCCACGCGATCCGCTCAAGGCGGCGAGGCTGGCCCTGGGCGACGTGGCCGGGGCGGTGGACCTGGGGCTGTGCAATGGGCGTTCCTTCCTGAACGTGGCCGGCGTGGGGTTGGACACGGTGGTGGTGGAGGCGGTGAACGCCCGGCCGGGACGACTGGGCCGGGGGCGAACCGGCTACATCGTTCAGGCCGTGCGGGAGTTGCGGCGGTTCGAGAACCCGGTCTTCACGATCCGGTTCGATGACGAGGTGGTGGAGACGCCTTCGACGCTGCTGGCGGTGGCCAACCTGCGGTATTTCGGGGGTGGGATGAAGATCGCGCCCCAGGCGAGCCCGAACGATGGCCTGCTGGACCTGTGGATCGGCGGCGATCTCTCCCGCAAGGAGGTGCTGGCGTTGATGCCGGTCATCTTCACCGGGCAGCACGGGAGGCATCCGAAGGTGAGCCATCGCCGGGTGACCAGTGTGCGGATCGAGAGCGCGATTCCGATGCGGGTGCAACTGGACGGCGAGATATGCGAGGCGCTTCCGGCCGAATTCCGGGTGGCTCCCCGGGCTCTTCGCATCGCCGGGTGGACGGACTCCTGACTCCCCGACGCCGGACAGGACCGCCCCAATCGGGGGCGGTCCCGTGGCGATGTGGAGTCGGCGTTCAGGTGAGGATCACCTCGGTTGGCGTGGGCTCGGCGGGTTCGAGGACCGGGAGCGTGCCTTCGGGAACTGTCCACGGACCGGCGTCAGTTGGGGGTGGAGCCGTGGGTTCGATGATGGGTTCGTCGGTTGGGATCGCGGTCGATTCCGCCGTCTCCACTGGCTCCGTGGGCATGGTGGGCTCGGTTGGCTCCGTGGAGGACGTGCTCTCGGAGGTGGCGGCCTGTGTCTCCGGCATGCCGGAGCCTGGTGCCTGCGTTGGGGTGGACGTATCGTCCGTGGAAGTGGCTGGGCCATCGTTGAAGCAGGTGACGAGACCGACCACGAAGTCACAGGTATGAGCATCGAATACACCGCCGTCGCAGCGGACGGTGGCGGCGCTTTCGATGGCTGGGAGGCGGGTGGTGACCGTGGCGGTTCCTCCGCCCAGCGTGCAGGCGTGGATCTGGGCGACTTCGACTCCCTGCATGGCGCCTTCGGAGGTGGGCCAGGCGACCTGTGCCTCGACGATCAGTGGCATGTCCCGCGAGGCGGGGTTCGTGGCTTCGGAGGGGGTTGGGATCGTGGCGACGATTGGCATGGATTCGGGGTCGATGCCGGTGGCCGCCCACGGGCCTGGCGTGCTCGGGACTTGCGGGCCGGACCTGAACTGCCAGCAGAACGAGGAGTTGGGATCGGTATCGATATAACAGAACAGCCCATCCAGGCCGCCTCCCGCGCACAAGGCTGAACCGTAAGGCAGGCTGACAACGGTTCGGCTGCTCGTGTCAAGCGTGGCCTTTCCGCCGTGCATCCGGCAGAGGATGGCCCATCCCTCGAGTTGGTCTCCGACGCCCGGGCCCTGCTGGTTGGCCGTGACCTGGTTGCCCAACGGCCCGATGGAGGCGATGCCGACGAGGAGGACGAGAACGAGGGGAATGGTGGCGCGTTTCATGGATGTCTCCTTCCCGACGGGGACCCTCCCCGTTTTGGCGTGTCATCACGATGCGCCTGGAGCCGGGGCGGGGCATCGGTGAATCCACCCATTGTTTCGCGGGGCATGCACCCATCAGATAGGTGCGCCACCGGTGGGTGGGAGAGCACCCGTTGCGGCGGGGGATACCTGGTGTAACGGGTGAGCCAGTAGTACCCCTCGCGGTGTGCGATGCTGGATGGACGAGTGAGGTCAGCGAGATGACGGGTGTGGCTGAGGCGGGGACCAGCGACGGAGGAGCGAGACGAGCGTTGCGGGCGGGTGAGCTGGCGTTCGTGCAGGCGGCGCGGGTGGGCCGGCTGGCGACGGTGGATGCCCACCAGCGGCCAACGGTGGTGCCGGTGTGCTTCACGGTGGTGGGTGATGTACCCGCCATCGTGTCCGTGCTGGACGAGAAGCCGAAGCGGGTGGGGGACGAGGACCTCGGCCGGGTGCGGAACATTCGGCGGAACCCGCGGGTGTGCCTGGTGGTGGACCGGTACGAGGAGGACTGGTCGCGGCTGGCCTTCGTGCAGGTGCACGGCGCGGCGAGGGTGATGGCGCCTGACGATGAGGGGCACGCCGGGGCGGTGGCGGCGTTGCGGGCGAAGTATCCGCAATACCGGGAGATGGCGATCGAGCGCCGGCCGGTGATCGTGATCGAGGGGTTGACCGGGTTTTCGTGGCGTGGCGATGGCAGCCGGTTCGAGTGAGCCGGGGTGCCTGTGCGGTTAGGATGGCGCGCGGCGGGAGAGGGTGTGTTTTTTCGCCAACAATAATCCATTAATCCATTTATTCGGCTTCGAGGGGTGAGTTTGCCCGGAACGGCGGGCTTTTTGGCCGGCTGAATTAATGTGGAATTTCGGATTAATGTTGATGCATGAATGATGTTGTCGTGTTTGGTTTGGTGGTGCATGGCGGGACGGCCTTTCCGGGGTGAGCGGTTTGGAGGCGTGAGGGCGGTCAACGGCGGGGCCTCGGGGAAGCCCATATGGCAGCCAGATGCGCGCGGTAACCACCCTGTTTACGGCTGCCGAGGGCTTCCGTACCGGTGCGCGGTGAGGTGTGCGGATGGCTGGCCGCACGTGTCTATCCAGTGAACGCATCGAGACGGGCGAAACGCGCCATTCGGCGTGAGATTTAGTGAACGCGTTTGCTAAGGCCAGCCAAAGCGCCCCCTTCCCATCGGTTGAGACTCGTTCAAGGCAGTTCTTTGCCGCGTATCGGGGGCCGCCCGTACGATGAGAGGGTGGGCGGCGCGCAATGAGGAGAGCGGCCTGAGGGTTGCGCTAATATGAGACACTTTTGATATTGGGACCCGACGTAATGGAGCAGAACGACCTTCCCGTTGGGGGAGGGCGCGGGCAAGGGCGGTCCCTTCGACTCGGCTACGCCTCGCTCAGGGCAGGCTTCCGCTACGCTACGGGGTCAGGGGCGGACAACCCTCCGCTCCGCTCCGGGGTCTGCCCGTACGGATGGGGCGAGCGGCGCATGGATTTGGCGGGTATTCCGCCGGTGAGATAAGAGGTAGTGAAGCGTGAGCAAGGAATCACAGCGGGCGGAACTGCACAAGACGATCTGGCGGATAGCCAACGATCTGCGCGGGAGCGTGGACGGTTGGGATTTCAAGAGCTATGTGCTGGGGATGCTGTTCTACCGGTTCATTTCCGAGAACCTGGTGGCGTACCTGAACAAGGTGGAGCGCGACGCTGGATATCCGGATTTCGATTTCGCGAAGCTGACCGACGCCGAGGCCGAATTTGGCCGAGAGACAACCGTTCAGGAGAAGGGGTTCTTCATCCTGCCGAGCGAGTTGTTCGCCAATGTTCGCGCGCGGGCCAACGCGGATGCCGCGTACCGCGAAAACCTGAACGAGGTTCTGGAAGGAGTGTTCCGGGACATCGAGGGGTCGGCCGTTGGCGCGGATAGCGAGGACGATCTGAAGGGGCTGTTCGACGACCTCGACGTGAACTCCTCGAAGCTGGGCAACACCGTGGCAAGGCGGAACGCGCAACTGGTGAAGCTGCTCAACGCGATTGGGGACCTGGCGCTGGGCGATTTCGCCGACAACACCATCGACGCGTTCGGGGATGCCTACGAGTACCTGATGGCGATGTATGCCTCGTCGGCGGGGAAATCCGGGGGTGAGTACTACACGCCGCAGGAGATATCCGAACTGCTGGCGCGGATGACGGTGGTGGGCAAGACCTCGGTGAACAAGGTCTACGACCCGGCCTGCGGGTCCGGATCGCTGCTGTTGAAGTTCGCGAAGGTGCTGGGCCGGGACAACGTGCGGCAGGGGTTCTTCGGGCAGGAAATCAACCTCACCACCTACAACCTGGCCCGGATCAACATGTTCCTGCACGATGTGAACTACGAGAAGTTCAGCCTGGCGCATGGCGACACGCTGACGGACCCCCAGCACTGGGACAACGAGCCGTTCGAGGCGATCGTTTCCAATCCTCCGTATTCGATCCGGTGGGAGGGGGATGCCGACCCTCTCCTGATCAACGACTCGCGATTCTCCCCGGCGGGGGTGCTGGCGCCGAAATCGAAGGCCGACCTGGCGTTCACGATGCACATCCTGAGCTGGCTGGCGGTGAACGGGACGGCGGCGATCGTCGAGTTTCCGGGCGTGCTGTACCGGGGTGGGGCGGAGCGGAAGATTCGCCAGTACCTGGTGGACAACAACTATGTGGATACGGTGATCCAGTTGCCGCCGGACCTGTTCTTTGGGACGACGATCGCGACCTGCATCGTGGTGCTGAAGAAGTCGAAGGCCGACAACGCGGTGCTGTTCATCGATGCATCGGCCGAGTTCACGCGGCCCGGCAACAAGAACAAGCTGACGGAGGCGAACCAGTCGCGGATTCTGGAGGCGTTCGTTGCCCGGGAGAACGTTGACCACTTCGCGCGGCTGGTGCCGAGCGCCGACCTGGCCGCGAATGACTACAACCTGTCGGTGTCGTCCTACGTGGAGCAGGAAGACACGTCCGTGGCCGTGGATATCACGGAGTTGAATGCCGAGATCGCCCGGATCGTTGCCCGGCAGGCTGAACTCCGCACCGCCATCGATGCAATCGTGGCCGACCTGGAGGGCGTTTCATGACCTCGGAGATGCCAACCTGGAATGAGTTTCTGGTGCCGGTCCTGCAATACCTGAGCGATGGCACAGTTCGACACAGGTCCGATATCCGCAAGAACGTGATGACGATAGCAGGGCTGACTCCCGAGCAAATGTCCGAGCCACTCGCGTCCGGGAAATCACGGGCAGCCAACCGGATTGGCTGGGCTATCGCGCACTTGACCAGTGTGGATGCCCTCGAGCGCCCGTCTCGGGGCCAATACCGAATCACTCCGGTAGGTACCGATCTGCTGAAACGTTATCCGGACGGTATAACCGAGCCGATCCTTCGCGCCATGGCCAAGCCGGATGATCCGTTCTGGGCCGGAAAGAAAAGCAAGCCGACGACTGGGGCGGTCACTCCTGCCCCCGAAGTCCTCGACCCGGTGGAACAGATCGAGGAAGGATTGGCCCGCCTTCATGAGGCCGTGGCCGCTGACCTGTTGCAGCGGTTACAGAGTAAGGAGCCGGCCTTCTTCGAGGCGGCGGTGGTGAAGCTGCTCGTGGCGATGGGGTATGGAGGCGCGGATGGGAGAGCGACCGTGACCCAGCAGTCGAACGACGGTGGGATAGACGGGGTGATCGACCGTGATGCACTCGGCCTCGACCGCGTCTACGTTCAGGCCAAGCGCTATTCCGATACCAACTCGGTTCAGGCACCAGCCGTGCAGGCATTCGTTGGCGCGTTGAGCGGCAAGGCGTCGAGCGGGGTCTTTATCACGACTGGGAAATTCTCGAAAGGTGCGGTGGCCTACGCGCAGACGGCCCATACCCGCGTCATCCTGATTGATGGAACGCGCTTGGCGGACCTGCTGATTCGGTACGGGGTTGGGGTGCAGAACCAGCAAACGCTTCACGTGGTTGCGGTGGATGAGGACTTTTTCGAATGAGCCGGATCGACGATCTGATTGCCGAGCACTGTCCTGATGGTGTTCGGCACGAACCGTTGAGAGATGTGGGCATTTGGTACGGAGGCGGTACTCCGTCCAAGGCTCGTGCTGACTTCTGGAAAGACGGCACAATCCCATGGGTGTCGCCGAAAGATATGGGCAGGTCGATTGTTGACACTACGGAGGATTACATTACTGAAGCGGCGGTAAAGGGATCGGCAACAAGGCTTGTGCCTGCCAACTCGGTGGCGGTCGTTGTCAGATCAAGCATTTTGGACCGGATATTTCCGAGTGCGTTAATTCCCGTCGCCGTTGCGCTGAATCAGGACATGAAGGCAGTCGTTGCCCGAGATGGCGTGTCGGCAGGTTATCTGGCCCACATGTTTCGATCGCGCGGCCCGGCCATTCTACGTGTTGCACGCAAAACTGGCGGCTCCGTAGCATCCATTGAAAGTAGCAAGCTTTTCTCTTTTCGCATCCCGGTACCGCCGCTCGAAGTGCAGCGCGAGATAGTGCGGGTGCTGGACACTTTCGCGGAGCTTGAGGCGGAGCTTGAGGCGGAACTGGAGGCTCGGAGGCAGCAATATGCTTACTATCAGATCTCCCTCCTGCGAACGTCTACAGAGCGATCTCAGTGGATGACACTGGGAGATCTAGGTCGAGTGTCTATGTGCAAGCGAGTGTTTAAGAACGAAACTAGTAGCGAGGGGGATATTCCTTTCTACAAGATTGGGACATTTGGTGGTAGCCCAGACGCTTTCATCTCGAATCAACTCTATACGAACTATCGTTCTCGCTATTCATTTCCCAAGAAAGGGGATGTGCTGATCTCCGCAGCCGGAACCATTGGGCGGGCTATCCCCTACGATGGTAAGCCTGCATATTTTCAGGATTCCAATATTGTGTGGATAGATAACAACGAAACTATTGTGCTCAATAGATATCTTCGTTACTGGTATCGTGTGATTCAGTGGACCACAGATGGAAGCTTGATCCAGAGGCTTTACAACGAAAACATCCGACGCGCAAAGATTCTCGTGCCGCCGCTGGACGAACAGGAGCGGATCGTTGGCATTCTCGATAAGTTCGATGCGCTGGTAAACGACTTGAGCATTGGACTCCCCGCCGAACTGGCGGCGCGGCGAAAGCAATACGACTACTACCGCGACAAGCTGCTGACCTTCGAGGAGAAGACTGCATGACGGGCGCCAGCGAGGACGTGCGTACGGGCGGACCCCGAAGCGGAGCGGAGGGTCGTCCGCCCTGGCTCACTCGATGGGCGGACAACCACCGCCTGCGCGTGAGCGGGTCAGGAACTTCAAGAGCCGACGGCGGGTCCGCCCGTACGGCATTGGATCAGGAGCGACTGGTATGAAGGAAGCGCCCGCCGTCTTTTACGACGCCGTCGCGGTGAGCGAGCAGAGCACCGTGGTGGCCGAGGCGCCAGCGACGTATTCGGCGGGCGTGGCCTACCAGTCCGAGGCCCAACTCGAGCAGGACTTCATCGATCTGCTGACGACGCAGGCGTACGACCACCTGAAGATCGCCAGCGAAACGCATCTGATCACCAACCTGCGGGCGCAACTCGAAACGCTCAACGGCATCGTCTTCTCCGATGCCGAGTGGCAGCGGTTCTTCAGCCAGAAGATTGCCGGTGCGAACGACGGGATCGAGGAAAAGACCGTCCGCCTCCAGGACGATCACGTCCAGACGCTGGAGCGGGACGACGGTAGCACCAAGAACGTGCGCCTGATCGACAAGTCCAACATCCACAACAACCGGTTACAGGTGATCAACCAATACGCGATCGGGCAGAAGGGCGGAGCGACGTTCGACAACCGCTACGACGTCACGATCCTGGTCAACGGCCTGCCGCTGGTGCATGTGGAACTGAAGCGGCGCGGGGTGGATATCCGCGAGGCGTTTAACCAGATCGACCGCTACCAGCGGGATTCGTTCTGGGCGGGGTCCGGGCTGTTCGAGTACGTGCAGTTGTTCGTCATCTCCAACGGCACCTACACCAAGTACTACTCGAACACGACACGCCGCCAGCACCTGGACGAAAACACCGGCAAGAAGAAGGCGCGGAAGACATCCAACTCCTTCGAGTTCACCTCGTGGTGGGCCGACGCGAGCAACAAGCCGATCACGGAGTTGACCGCCTTCGCGCGGACGTTCTTCGCCCGGCACACGCTGTTGAACATCCTGACGAAGTACTGCGTGCTGACGGCGGACAAAATGCTGCTGGTGATGCGGCCGTACCAGATCGCGGCGACCGAGCGGATCCTGAGCCGGGTGGTCATCTCCACCAACGCCAAACGGCTCGGCAGAATCGACGCGGGCGGCTACGTGTGGCACACGACCGGGTCGGGCAAGACGCTCACCAGCTTCAAGGCCGCGCAACTGGCGACCCGGCTGCCGAGCGTCAACAAGGTACTGTTCGTGGTCGACCGCAAGGACCTCGATTACCAGACGATGCGGGAGTACGACCGGTTCGAGAAGGGAGCGGCCAACTCCAATACCTCGACGCGCGTGCTAAAGCAGCAACTGGAAGACCCGGCCGCGAAGATCATTATCACGACGATCCAGAAGCTGGCGACCTTCATCAACGCCAACAAGGGGCACGAAATCTACGGCGGACACATCGTGATCATCTTCGACGAGTGCCACCGGTCGCAGTTCGGCGACATGCATACCGCGATCACCAGGGCGTTCAAGCGGTACAACCTGTTCGGCTTCACCGGCACGCCGATCTTCGCGGCGAATTCCAGCAGCGGTGGCAATCCTCGGCTGAAAACGACCGAGCAGGCGTTCGGCGACAAGCTGCACACCTACACGATCGTGGACGCGATCAGCGACAAGAACGTACTGCCGTTCCGAATCGACTACGTCAACACCATCAAGCTTCCGGAGGGCGTCAAGGACAAGAAGGTCGCGGCGATCGACACCGAAAAGGCATTGCTGGCCCCCGAGCGGGTGCGGCAGGTGGTGGAGTACACCCGGGAGCACTTCGACCAGAAGACGAAACGGGCCAGCCACTACGTGCTGGGGGAGAAGCGCCTGCGTGGGTTCAACTCCCTCTTCGCGACCGCGTCGATCGAGGCCGCGCGGCGCTACTACGCCGAGTTCAGGACGCAGCAGGCGGACCTGCCTTCGGACAAGCGGCTGAAGGTGGGCCTGATCTACTCCTACGCCGCCAACGAGGCGGTGGAGGATGGGGCGCTCGACGAGGAAGGGTTCGATCCGGAAGGGTTGCCACAGGACGCGCGCACGTTCCTCGAAGAGGCGATCCAGGACTACAACGCGCTCTATGGCACGAGCTACGACACGTCGGCGGACAAGTTCCAGAACTACTACAAGGACCTCTCGCAGCGGCTGAAGCAGCGCGAGATCGACCTGGTGATCGTGGTCAACATGTTCCTGACCGGGTTCGACGCGACGACGCTGAACACGCTGTGGGTGGACAAGAACCTGCGGATGCATGGGCTGATCCAGGCGTATTCGCGCACGAACCGGATCCTGAATTCGGTGAAAACCTACGGCAATATCGTCTCCTTCCGCGACCTGGACCAGGAAACGAACGACGCGATCGCCTTGTTCGGCAACAAGGAAGCGCGTGGCATAGTGCTGCTCAAGCCCTATGGGGAGTACTACGAGCAATACGAGGAGAAGGTGGCCGACCTGCTGGAGAGCTTCCCGCTGGGGGTGATGCCGGTTGGCGAGTCGGCCCAGAAGGCATTCATCATGCTGTTCGGTTCGATCCTGAAGCTGGAAAACATCCTCACCGCGTTCGATGAGTTCGCCGGGAATGAGCGCCTCACTCCCTTCGAGGGCCAGGATTACCGGAGCATGTACCTGGAGCTTTACGCACAGTTCCGGGCGAAGGAGGCCATCGAGCGAGAGCCGATCAATGACGATATCGTGTTCGAGATCGAGCTGATCAAGCAGGTCGAGGTCAATGTCGACTACATCCTGATGCTGGTGGAGAAGTACCGCAAGGAAAAGAGCGATGGGGACGACAAGGAACTGAAGGACTCGATCTTCCGGGCCGTGGATGCTTCGCCGACGCTGCGGAACAAGAAGGATCTGATCGAGGACTTCGTCGACTCCGTGTCGGCCACTGGCGTGATCGGCGACGAGTGGCGGGCGTTCATTCGCGAGCGCAGGGACCGGGAACTGGCCGAGATCATCGAGGCCGAGGGGTTGCACGCGGAACCGGCCCGGAAGTTCATCGAGGCCGCGTTCCGGGACGGCGCGGTGCAGACAAGCGGGACCGCGATCACGCGGGTGCTGCCGCCGGTGTCACGGTTCGCGGCCGGTGGCGGTCATGGCGAGAAGAAGCAGCGGGTGCTGGATCGGCTGGGGGCGTTCGTGGAGCGGTTCATGGGGCTGGGCGGCTGAGCCATACTGACAAATGGCTTTCCTGGATGGGTGTCACGGGACGCAGGGTTCTGTTCTGGTTTCACGATGAACGGAGCTAGTCATGTTTGGAATCTTCAAGTCGAAGGGCAAATCCAAGAACAAAGCAAGGTCCAAAAACAAGGCAAGTTCGAAGTCTCCAGCAAAGTCAACGAAGTCGAAAAGAAAGCGCACGAGTTCAGGAAACTACACCAACTGGAAGGCGCGGCGTGCAGAGACGTTTGAGCGAGATGGTCACCGGTGCCAGAGATGCGGGGCCACCAAGCGTTTGCAGGCCCATCACACGAGTTATAGAACCCAAAAGCTCATCACCCTCTGTCACTCTTGCCATCAGAAAGAGCATGGTTACGAGTGATTCCAAAGACCTGGGCTAAGAACTATGGCCGTATCGAGATCAAGTAGTCGAGGGCCGACCGGCTTCCGGATCGATTGTGATCGGGGCCGGTCAGGTCTTTAACGAGAATCCGATCGAAACCCTCCAAAACCTATGGACAAGAATCGGGGGCGGGCGTACCGTGTGCCAGCACATGACACGAGCAACGATGGGCGGCGCGGATGTCGCCGCCGGCGCATTGCTCGGTTCGCTGGACGCCACGCGTCGTGCCCGGTTTCACGCCCATGGAAGGACCTTCGATGACCGACCCCTCGTCCGCTGGCAGTTCGCCGTCATCTCCCAGCCTCCGGCTTGGCGTGGTGGGGGCGGCGCGGATTCTTAACGCCCACCTGCGCGGGATCAGGCTCATCCGCGAGGCGGGCCTGGCCGATGTGCGGGTGACCGCGATCGCGGCCCGGCGGCTGGAGGACGCGGCCACCTTCCGCCTGCGCGGGGAGGGGCCGCCGCCGCGGCCGCCCGTCTCCACCAACGAGAAGGACCCGCTGGGCGCGCCGCATCTGTACGTCAGCGACTTGCATCCCGATACCCTGCCGGAGCTGTATGACGACTGGCGGGCGATGCTGGAAGCCGACGATATCGACGCGGTGCTGATCCTGGCGCCGGTTGGCCTGCACCACACCATGGCGCTGGACGCGATCGCGGCCGGGAAGCACGTGCTGCTCGAGAAGCCGTTCGCGATCAGCGTGCGGGCGGCGCGCCAGATCGTGGACGCCGCCGCCGCGAGGGGCGTGACGGTTGGCGTGGCCGAGAGCGTGCGGTACACCGAGCCGACTCGGGCTGCCCGCTGGGTGATCGACCAGGGAATGCTGGGCGACCTGCAGCTGTGGATTTCGGGCGGGATCGGCGGGGGCGAGTGGGGGCCGGACAACATCGTGGCCCGCACGCCCTGGCGTCACCAGAAGCTGCCCGGTGGCGGTGGTCCTTCCATTGATTGGGGCGTGCACCTGTTCCACAACATCCGCTACCTGATGGGATCGGTGGCCGAGATCAGCGCCTACACCGCGATTCTGGAGCCCGAGCGGTTCGAGCGGGACCAGCATGGCAACGTGCTGGCGTCGGTCACCAACGAGGTGGAGGATGCGTTCTTCGCCAACCTGCGGTTCGAAAACGGCGCGATTGGGACGACGTTCGGCGGCTGGGCCGGTCGGGGCGCGGGGAGTGGTCTCGCCAAGGGCTCCACGATCTACGGCACCGGCGGTTCGCTGGTGGGCAATGAGGTGACGCTGGACAGCGGCCTCGGTGGGATCACCACCGACCTCTACGCCCGCGGGGCCGGCGCGGCCACCCGGGAGGCGACCTTCCCGGGTGGCATCACCGACGCGTTCGCGCTGGAGATGCTCGATTTCATCAACGCCATCCAGACGAAGACCCCGATGGAAGCCTCGGGGGAGGAAGGGCTCATGGACCTGGCGACGGCGTTCACCCTGCTCGAATCGGCCACGCTCAACCGGCCGGTGACGGTCGACGAGGTGGTCGCCGGAACGGTCGATGCCTACCAGGCGGAGATCGACGCGCATTATGGACTGGATTGATACCGAATTCGCTTGATCATTGGAGGTTTTGGCCACGGAGCTTGTGCCCCATCACCAGGCGAAGACACGCGATTCGCCGCTACCGGGTTCAGGAAGTCTTCAACAGGGACCGGTATGACATCCAGATGACGGCTACGGAGAGTTCACCTTGAAGCATGCGGACGCCCCTCCGCCGGGACGGGGCACCAGGGCTGGCCGGGGATTGGCGATGGCCATCACGGGCGGCGATTCGGGTCTGCTTGGGCCCAGGGAGGTCTGGCGAGGGGATTCGCGACGAACCCCATGAGAACGAACAGGCTCCGGGCGCGACTTGGAGGCGCCGGGGCAAGGGCCACGTCACAGGCACGATCTCACCTCTCGATGGAGGGACGCAGAACAGATGGACGCGTCAACACATAACGGTTCGGAACGACAGCTTGGCATTGGCGTGATTGGGTGCGGCGGGATCGCGCGTCACGCGCACCTGCCGAACATTGCCCGCAACCCGCGCACGAAACTGGTGGCGGTGTGCGATATCGACATCGACCGGGCGAAGGCGTTCGCCGAAGAGTTCGGCGATGGCACGACGGCGGCGTACCAGGACTACCAGGAACTGCTGGCCAACCCGGACGTGGACATGGTGTGCGTCACCACCTGGGCGGCGGCGCATGCCGCGCCGGTGATCGCGGCCGCGCAGGCCGGGAAGCACATCCTGTGCGAGAAGCCGATCGCGATTTCGCTGGCCGACGCCGACGCCATGGTGGCGGCCGCGCACGAGGCCGGGGTCAAGTTCTCGATGGGCTACCAGCCGCGGTTCGGCAATGCCTGGCCCCGCGTGAAGCAGATCATCGATGAGGGGCTGCTTGGCGAAATCATGGGGTTCACCTCCACCTCGGCCGGGCCGTCGGCCCACGGAGTGCCGTGGTTCCTGAAGAAGGACCTGGCCGGCGGGGGCATCCTGATCGACTGGGGGATCTACACCGCCTACACCATCAACTGGTGGCTGGGGCAGGTGGACCGCGTCTACGCCACCTCGAAGACCTTCCGTAAGGAAGTGATGGTGCGGGGCGAGTTGCTGACCGATGTGGACGTGGAGGATACGGTCGCCGCGCACCTGGAGTTCGCCAGCGGCGCGATGGGCACCTGGTACAGCGCCTGGGCCGTGAAGGCGGGCCATGGCGGCACCACCATCGACGGCCGCGAGGGCTCGCTGGTGATCCAGGGCAAGACGATTCGCCTGAAGAGCACGCGGATCAACGATCCGGACTACCTGTCCGGCTGGCACGAGATCGATGTGACCGAGCCGCCGCTGGTGGACATGCACTATCGCAAGATCGAGCACCTAGTGGATTCGATCCTGGACGATACGCCGTTGCTGCTGACCGGCGAGGACGGCCGCGACGCGCTGGAGCTGGTGCTGGCGATCTACAAGTCGGCCGAAACCCGCCAGCCGATCGATTTGCCGATGGCGCGCGAGGCGCTGCTGGCCGAAGTTGCCGATTAGCCAGGCCACAATACGAACGACGAAAGGACACCACCTTCCATGACCGAGAAGATTCGCCTGGGTTTTGTTGGAGGCGACCACCTCCACTTCAACGACCTGCTGAAGAACGCGCTCGACTGCCCCACCGCCGAGGTGGTGGGTGCCGTGATCGACGACGAGGAACTGCGGGCCTGGTTCGACGAGCAGTATCCCGACCTGCGGACGTTCGACGACGAGGATGAGTTCTACGAGGTCACCGATCCGAACGCGATCGTGACCTGCGCGAACAACCGCGACGCGGCCGCGATCGTGGAAGGCGCGGCGATCCGTGGCGTGCACGTGATGAAGGAGAAGCCGATGGCGGCTTCGCTGGCGATCGCGGAGCAGATGGCGACCACGGCGGCGCGTCACGATATCCGGCTGATGGTGAACTGGCCGACGAACTGGTCGCCCGCGATTCACCACCTGAAGACGCTGGTGGACCAGGGCGCGATCGGCAAGGTGTGGCAGATCCATCACCGGGCCGGGCACGGCGG
>JAEWEG010000016.1 GCA_023389575.1 Chloroflexota bacterium
GCAGTGGCAGCTCGTTGGGCTCATAACCCAAAGGTCGGAGGTTCGAATCCTTCCCCCGCTACCAGACGCATCCGGCCCGGATGGATACCGAAACGTATCCGCCGGGCCGGTTCCCCTTTAACCCCCCACCTCGGTGGATTGCTCCATGTGTCCGAATGGTAGGCTTGAGGTTGCGCGGCGACATCAAGTCGGCCGCCATCGAACCCAAGGAAAGTTGACACATGACTCACAACCATTCACGTTCCCAATCTGATCGGTCTGCATCCGTGGCCACGGCGGGAGTCGTGGCTGGGGCGGCGCTTGGCGTCTGGGCCACGAAGAGAGTCAAGGAGTTCGCGAGACAGGACCGTCCAGAAGGCATGATCAACTGGCAACGAACGCGGGACATCGCCACCGGCATGAACAAGGGAGAGACGCTTACCGCCACCGAGCGGGAACGACTCAATGCGTACTATGGCGACCTTGTGGCCAGGTGCATTCCCATTGTCACCGAATACACTGGTGCTGTTCTGCCAACGAACGACCAGCGAACCTTCGCCTTCGACCGCGTCGACTGGATCGACGCGAACCTGGACGGGTTCAAGCGGATGTTCGAGCCGGTTGAGGACCTCGATACCCCCTCCGCGCACAAGGGAACCATCGCGAAGGCGGCGTCAGGCGTCAACCAGGCGATCCTCTCCTACGAAATCGGACTCCTGCTCGGATACCTCGCGCGACGTGTCCTGGGACAGTACGACCTTGCACTTCTCGGCCGGGAACCTGTGGAGTCGTCTGGGAAGCTCTACTACGTCGAGCCCAACATCCGCGGCATCGAATCCAAGCTCGGACTTCCGAAGGACGAGTTCCGGATGTGGCTCGCCCTGCACGAGACAACCCACGCCTTCGAGTTCGAGGCCCACCCATGGGTGCGGGAACACTTCAACAGCCTTCTTGACCGCTACATGGGCTTCATGAAGGAAGACGCCCAGCACCTCGCCCAGGGCATGCGTGGCCTCAAGGTGTTCGCCAATCGCGCACGTCAGCGAAATACCGACGACCAGGGGAGCTGGATCGAGGCGTTCATGAATGACGACCAGCGTGCGTTATTCAACGAAATGCAGGCGATGATGTGCGTCATCGAGGGCTACTCGAACCACGTGATGAATGCGGTAGGTCGGGACCTGCTACCCCGATACGATGAGATTTCACGAAAGTTCGAAGAGCGGCAGAAGCAAAAGACGCAGGCCGAGAAACTCTTCGCCAGGCTTACTGGCTTGAACGTCAAGATGGAACAGTACCAGGCTGGCGAGCGGTTCATTGATCGGATTGTGGAAGCACGAGGGCACGATACCGCGCGGCGTGTATGGGAAGGTGCCGCGTTCCTGCCCTCCATGGCCGAGATTCGCCAGCCGGAGATTTGGCTGGAGCGCGTGGACGCGATGGGGCCTCGCGAGGTCGAGGTGGATATCCCGGACACCGCCACGGTGGGTGGCGAGTAGGGCCACAGTAGCGAGAGAGGGGAGCCTGGCGTGCCAGACTCCCCTCTCTTTTTCGTGTCTTGAACGGTCCGTGATCAGTGGCGGAAGTGCCGTCGGCCCGTGAAGTACATCGAAATGCCAGCGGCGTTCGCGGCGTCGATCACTTCGTCGTCGCGGAGCGAGCCGCCAGGCTGGACCACGGCGGTCACTCCAGCGTCGATGGCGAGCTGAATTCCGTCAGCGAAGGGGAAGAAGGCATCGCTGGCCATCACGGCTCCCTTGGCACGCTCTCCGGCCTTCCTGGCGGCAAGATTCACCGATTCGAGCCGGTTGGGCTGGCCGGCCCCGAGTCCAATGATGGACTCGTCCCTCACAAAGACGATGGCGTTGGATTTCACGAGTGGCGTCACCTTCCAGGCGAACTCCAGATCACGAAGCTCCTGTTCGGACGCGGCCGGGTCGGTAACCTGTCGCCAATCCCGCGCCGTTTCGATCACCAGGTCAGGTTGCTGCACCAGCAAGCCCCCGACTATCGGCCGGAGATCGGCGTCGACGCGGCGAGGATGAGGCCAGTTGGGAAGGCGAAGGATACGGGTGCCCTTTTTCCTGTTGAGCAGTTCCAGGGCATCGTCGTCATAACCCGGGGCCAGGATGATGTCCAGCTTGATCTTGCGCATCAACTGGGCCGTGGCCAGGTCGACCGGCTGGTTCAGCGAGACAATCCCGCCGAACGCGGAGACCTCATCGCCTTCGAACGCCGCCACGTAGGCCTCGGCAAGCGTGGGACGCACGGCAAGCCCACATGGGACAGTGTGCTTCACGATGGCGACCGTGGGTCCGTCGAAGAGCTGTGACGCCTGCCACGCGGCATCGGCGTCCAGGTAATTGTTGAAGCTCAGCTCGTCGCCCTTGAGAACCTCGGCCTGGAGAAGTCCAGGCTCGGGCTCGCCAGCCCGCAATCGTGTGTAAGCACGGGCGCTTTGGTGGCTATTTTCGCCGTAGCGCGGCGTCTTGCTCAAACGCAGTCCGATAGACAACTCCTGGGGGAACATATCCTCAGAGCCCCGCAGAAACTCCGCCACCAGCGAGTCGTAGGTGGACACGTGGTTGAACGCCTTGGCCGCCAGCCGCCGTCTCGTTTCCTGGGTCACGTCGCCTCGTTCCAGGGCGCTTGCGATCGAGTCGTAGTCAGCCGGATCGGTGACAACGATCACCGAGGCGTGATTCTTGGCCGCCGCTCGAACCATCGCCGGTCCGCCGATATCGATCTGTTCGATCTTGTCCTGTTCGTTCAGCGACTGGTCGGAGACCGCTGCCTCGAAAGGGTACAGGTTGCAGACCACGAGATCGATCGGTTGAATCTGGTGCTTCCTTAGCGACTCCATGTGGGATGGAAGGTCGGTTCGGGCGAGGAGGCCACCATGGATATGGGGATGCAGGGTCTTGACTCGCCCGTCGAGAATCTCTGGAAAGCCGGTTACCGAGTCGACCGTGGTGACGTTCAGTCCCGCCTCCTGGAGTGTCCTTGCTGTTCCCCCGGTGGACACCAGTTCATAGCCGAGGGCGGCGATCCTGGTGCCGAATTCCACCAATCCAGACTTGTCATACACACTCAAGAGCGCACGCATGAGCATCCTCTTCCAACATGATCGATCGAACGAAGGGGGTTGAGCGCGAGGTGATTGGCAGACGATCGACGCATCGCTCGCGCCAGTGAATGTGGGATCCAAACAGAGAGCGGGAGACCGCCGAACTGGCGCGCTCCCGCATGAAGAAGTGTCGATGAGGCCTGGAGCAGGAGGCTAGAGGTGACCTCGCTAATCCGCGGCAGACTGAGTGCTTTGCTCGGTGGTCGCCTGGGAGTAGTAGTAGTTGCCGTAGTAGCTCGCGCCCTGCTGCTTCTTGGTCCGGTTCAGCACAACGCCAATGAGGCGAATGCCACCCTGCCGGATCGATTGCACCGAGTGTTGGACCGCGTCGATGCGAGTGCGATTCGAGAAGCACACCAGGACAACGCCATCGGTATGCGCCGCGATCGCGAGTGAATCGCTGGCCGCGAGCACCGGCGGGGAGTCGATGATGATCAGGTCGACGTCCTTGTCGATCTTGTCGAGCAGGCGAATGAACCGCTGGGAGCTGACGAGGTCGGATGGATTGGGAGGCAGCGGGCCAGCCGGGATCAACGTAAGATTGGCGACCGCCACGCGTTTGCCAACATCGACCCATGATCGATCGGGATGGGTCAGCAAGGTGGTCAGGCCCTCATCGCCGGGAACTCCGAAAATGCGATGCTGAGTTGGGCGACGCAGGTCGGCGTCGATGATGACAACCTTCATCCCGCCTTGAGCCATGACGACACCAAGGTTCGCGGCGGACGTGCTCTTGCCTTCACCAGGGTTGGGGCTCGAAACCACCAGGCGCCGGATGTCGGACGATGCCGCGGCGAACTCCAGGTTCGTCCTCATGAGGCGCATGGCTTCCGCCGCGGACGAGCGTGGTTGGACCACCGTATAGACCTGGTGGCCTCCGGGTCTGAGGTTCGGCAACTGCGGTACCGAGGCAAGCAGAGGTGCTCCCACGAATTGCTCGACCTCCTGCTGTGGCTTGATGGTGTTGTCGAGGAATTCGAGGAGCGCGACGAGCGCTACTCCGAGCAGGAGTCCGACGAACAGACCAAGCAGTCCGGCCGTGGTCGGGTTCGGTTCGAATGGCGTGGTTGGGACGCGAGCGGTGGCCGCCATATCCACCGGCGACGACAGCGTGGATCCCTGGTTCTCGTTGATGTATTCGATGAACTTGGCCGCCGTGGTGTCCGCGATCTGTGCCGCGCGCTCCGGGTCGGTGTCCACGACCGTGATCTGGAGGAGCAGGGTCTTCTCGATGGCCGAGGTGGAGACCTTTCCGTCGAGGGCGACGTAGTCGAACGGAAGATTCAATTCTTCCACGACCGCCTGGAGGATGTTGTCACTCTCGATGAGTTCAAGGTAGGTGAGGGTCAGGTTCTGGCTGGCGAGCTGGGCGGTGTAGCTGGTGATGTTCTCGGTCTCCTCGCCAAGGAGCAACACCCGAGAGCTTGTAGTGTACTGCTCCGGCTGTTGCGATGACCGGTAGTAGGCGGTCGCGCCAGCGACGATCATGAGGAGCGCAACAATCCACCAGTATTGGCGGGCGATGCGTAACAATTGGCGCAGATCGAGTTCCACGAATGACCCTTACATTTCGTTCACATGCCAAGTGAACCGGAGAACGGCTTGACTGAAAGAATATACAACACCCGTCGCCGATGTCCTCTCCGGGCCGACCACGATTCTCGCCCATTCTAGCTTTTCGGCACGGATGCTTCACGGTGTCGAGACACCGGTCTCATGATCGGCGATTTGGCGGGGTTATCCATGCGGTGCAAGCATGCGGACCGCGCGGAGTTACGAGCCCGGCGCTTTGCCCGTGAATGACGCTTTTCCTTCGTCCCGATTCACATTCGAGTCGCCAGCGGTTACGATCCCGCGGATGAACGCAGCCATTACCCGGGAGTCGAAACACGGTGGAGCCTGGAACGGAAGTCGTGGTCGTTGGGGGCGGTGTGATGGGTGCCTCTATTGCCTATCACCTTGCCCAAAGAGGAGTGGCGGTCACCGTTGTTGAACGAGATCGCCTGGCGGCTCAGGCCTCGGGGGCAAGCGCCGGTGGCGTTCGCCAACTTGGCCGCGATCCAAGGGAAATGCCGCTTGCCATCCGTGGCGTCGAGCGATGGCATCGGCTGGAGGAGGAGCTTGATGCGGACGTCGAGTTCCGCATGGGTGGTCAGTTGCTGGTCGCCGAGAACGAGGCGGAGGCCGAGGAGCTGGTCGAGCGAGTTCGAGTTCAACGCGATCTCGGACTCGATATCCGACTGGTCGAGGGAGAAGATTTGCGGCGGATAGCCCCGGAGCTGGCGCCGCATGTGCGGTGGGGTGCTCACACCAGCAACGACGGCCAGGCGAGCGCCCCGAAGACGACCCATGCCTTCGCCGCCGCGGCGAGTCGCCTCGGCGCCAGGATCTTGACGGGTACCACGGTCGAGTCGATATCGCTGGAGTCAGGACGCGTGCGGGGCGTGACTACCTCGGAGGGTGATATCGCCTGCGACTGGCTGGTCCTCGCGGCCGGCGCATGGAATCCGGTGCTCGCGAGGCAGATAGGCGTCACCTTGCCGGTCACCACCATGGCGCTCCAGATGATGTCGACTGGTCCCCATCGGCCCGTGCTGGCTCCAACCGTGGGCGCCGCGGGCAGGAAGCTCAGCCTCAAGCAGGTTCCCGCCGGTAACTTCGTTATCGGTGGCGGGTGGCCTGGAGATATCGACTTCTCGCGTCGCCTCGGTTCCACCAGGCTGGGTAGCATCGCGGGAAGCATCGAGCACTCAAGCGCCATCCTCCCGATCCTTCGCGGCTTGCCCCTGGAGCGCGTGTGGATTGGGCTCGAAGCGCTCGCCGTCGATGAGATTCCCATCCTTGGCGCGTTGCCCGGAATCGAGAACGTCACGCTCGCCGCTGGATTCTCGGGACACGGATTCGCCCTGAGTCCGATTATCGGACAGCTCCTCTGTGAGTTGATCGTCGATGGTAAAGCGTCGATGTCGATTGACGCCTTCAGCTTCGATCGGTTCGCCGACATGGACACCGGGTCCCTGGAGCCGGAGTGGCAAGCAGGGTGAGGCTGGTGATTTGTACTGTCGCTCGGGTACCCCAGGCAGGAATCGAACCTGCGACCTATCGCTTAGAAGGCGAGTGCTCTATCCGCTGAGCTACTGGGGCAAGGTGATGCGACCTCGTTCAGGGCCGGCATCGTGGCCAAGTATATCGCGGACACGGTCCGTGATGGGTATGATGCCCGGTGCCGGCTTGGCTCCGTGGCGGGTGAGAGTTTCCTCACCGCGCGAGGCGGGCTATGAATGTGGATAGTTGACTGGAGTGATCATGTCGTTGTTCGATATGCCCCTGGATCGCCTTCGATCGTATCTCCCCGACCGGGAGGAAGCGCCTGACTTCGACGCCTTCTGGTCGGAGACGCTGGATCACGCACGTGGTCTCGCGCGCCCGGCGGAGTTCGTGCCGTACGACGCGGGCCTGCGGTCGGCTGATTGCTTCGATGTGACGTTTTCCGGATACGGGGGTCAACCGATCAAGGGCTGGCTCCTGCTCCCCAGGGAACGTTCTGGTCCGCTGCCGTGCGTGGTCGAGTACATCGGCTATAGCGGAGGACGTGGATTTCCCTCCGACTGGTTGCTCTGGAGCAGCGCAGGTTACGCCCACCTCGTCATGGATACCCGCGGCCAGGGCAGCGGTCTGCTGCCCGGGGACACCCCGGATCTGGAGGTCGACGGCGGCAATCCCCAGTCGTCGGGGTTCATGACGCGCGGGATCACCTCGTCCAAGACGTACTTTTACCGGCGACTGTTCACGGACGCGGTGCGGGCGGTGGAAACCGCCCGGGACCACCCGGAGATCGAATCCACGAGGGTGGCGGTTGCTGGCGGGAGCCAGGGGGGTGGCATTGCCCTCGCAGCGGCGGGCCTTACGCCGGATCTCGTGGCGGCGATGCCCGACGTCCCGTTCCTGTGTCACTACCGGCGAGCCACGGAAATCACCGATGCCGATCCGTACAAGGAGATCGGACGGTACCTGGCCGGACATCGCGACCTTGTCGACCAGACGTTCGCGACCCTGTCCTACTTCGACGGAGTGAACTTTGCGGCGCGGGCCACGGCTCCCGCACTGTTCTCCACAGCGTTGATGGATATGACCTGCCCACCCTCCACCGTTTTCGCCGCGTTCAACCACTACCAGGGGCCCAAGGACATCAAGGTATATCCATACAACGGGCATGAAGGTGGCGGGACGTTCCACGTTCAGGAGAAGCTCGCGTTCATGGCGAAGCATCTCGGGTCGAGGTAGGCGACCTGGATCGTTGCTGAATCGTGCCGGTCACGGAGAGCCGTGGGCCCGCGATCTGTCGACGGAGTGATGACCGGCGAATAAATCATTGGCCGCTCGACTGTAAGGAAGGCGTGGCGCATGAAGATTGGCATCTTTGAGACGGTGTTCCCCCGTGATTCACTCGAAGTTACCTTCGCTGCTGTGCGGGAGGCCGGTTTCACGGCCGTGCAGTTCGACCTGGCGACGGCGGGCCTCGATCCGTGGCAAGAGGACATCGCGGACGAACGCCTGCTGGAGATACGTGCCGCGGCCGATGAAGCGGGCGTCGAGATACCCGCCGTTTCCGGAACGTTCAACATGGCCCATCCTGATCCCGAGGTTCGTGACGAAGGGCTGGTCGGGTTCGAGCGCGTGGTGCGAGCCGCTCCAAGGCTCGGCGCGTCGATGGTGACCCTCTGTACCGGAACCCGGAGCGTCGAGAGCATGTGGAAATGGCATCCGGACAACGTGACTCCGGAAGCCTGGGAGGCGATGACGTCGACGGTGCGCTCAGCGCTCGAGCTCGCCCACGCGCACGGGGTGACGCTGGTGGTTGAGCCGGAGCCGGCGAACGTCGCCAGCAACGCCGCTCGGGCTAGGGATCTGCTGGATGAGCTCGCCGATGAGCGACTGAAGATCGTGCTTGACCCGGCGAATATCGTCCTATCGGACCTGACCCGGCCACCGGTCGACATCCTGCGGGAGGCTTTCGAACTGCTGGGACCGGATATCGTGTTCGCTCATGCCAAGGATGTCTCGACGGAGGGGGAGTTTTGCGCGGCCGGTACCGGCATCGTGCCGTGGGACCACTATTGGCCGGCGCTGGAGGAGATCGGCTACAACGGCGCGGTGGTGTTCCACACGCTGACCGAGGCGGACATCCCGCGAGCGCTGGCGACTCTGCCTCGGTAGCGCGGCGTCGAGGCTATTGCCCCATCGCCTTCTTGCGCTGATTTCGCAGCTCCTGGTGGAACGCCTCCATGGTTGGGCCCAGTTTTTCGCCGAACCCGTCCATGGTGACGAGCGTCACGCCCGGACGACCCACGTCGGCCCGGGCGCTGATCTCCCCGTTGACGCGGGGGATGATTCCCTCCCTGCCGCCCATCACGAACATCTGGTTGGGACGGCCGGTCATGCCGGCGCGATATCCGCGCTCCTTGAAAAATTCGATCCCGAGTTTGAGCACCTCGGCGGCGGGGAGGCGGGAAACCGCCTTTTTCTGGAACGCGGTGCGCACCATTTCCTGGCGCATGGCATCACGGTCGGGGGGCTGGGACATGGGAAACAACCTCTTGTCGCGTCTGGTGGCGTCCTCGTGCCAGGAGCGGTGGCGTGGAAAGGCGATGGCGAATAGGCGCCCTTCGTTGATTACAGCTCCACCGGCTCGTTCCTGATGGGTACCACCAGCGTGGCCTCCGAAGATTGGGCGAGGAGTTCGGCGAACGCGCCGGTGTCCTGGGCGATGGGCGGGAAGGTGTCGTAATGGCAGGGGATGACCTTCGGCGCCTTGAGGAATCCGGCGGCCCTTGCCGCGTCCTTCGGTCCCATGGTGAAGGTGTCGCCAATGGGCAGGACCGCTACATCGAGTCCTTCCTCACCGACAAGTTGCATGTCGAGGAACAAGCAGGTGTCCCCGGCGAAGTAGATCGTCTTGCCGCCAAATCGAACAACGAGGCCGGCTGGCACTCCTGGCGCGACCACCCCATCGGCCGTAGTGTAGGACGACGTATGCCAGGCCGGGACAAACTTCACGCTACCACCAGCGAAGCCGATGCTGCCTCCATGATTTCCGCCTACCGTGTTTTCGACGCCTTGCGAACCGATGAAGTTCGCTAGTTCGAAGGTAGCGATGACGGTTGCATCGTTTCGCCTGGCGATGTCGACCGTGTCGCCGACATGGTCGTTGTGGGCGTGCGTGAGCAGGATGGTCTCCGCGTTCACGTCGGCCGCGTCCACCGAGGCGGATGGGTTTCCGCTAATGAAGGGGTCGATAAGGACCGAATGCTCTCCCGACTCGAGCTTGAAGGCCGAGTGGCCGTACCAGGTCAACTGGACCGTCATCGTGAATGCTCCCGTCATGTCTCGCGTTCGAATACCACCTCGCCGCCGGCGATGGTGGCGTCGATCTTCTGGGTTTCCAGTGTCCGGGGATCGACCTGTCGAAGGTCGCTCTCGAACACCGTGAGGTCGGCGAGGTAGCCCGGCGCCAGCCGGCCCTTGCGCGTCTCCTGATGGGCCGCGTAGGCCGCGTTCCAGGTGTAGGCGCGCAGGGCATCCTCCACGCTGATGGCTTCCTCCGGAAAGATCTCGTCGCCGAGCCGATCGCGCCGGGTGACCATGGTCTGGATGCCGAGCATCGGATTGACCGGGACGACGGGAGCATCGCTGCTGGCCGCCGCGACGATTCCCTGCTCCGCGTAGGTGCGCATGGCGTAGGCGTACCGCACGCGCTCTTCGCCCAGGTTCTGGAGATAGACCGGTCGCATGTAATACAGGAACGTGGTGCCCGGAATCGGGATGACCTGCTGGTCGCGAATGCGGTCGATGAGTCCCTGATCGACGATCGAGCAATGCTCGATGCGATGCCGGACTCCTGGTCGCGGGTTGCGCTCCTGGGCGACCTTGTACGCATCCAGAACCGCCTCGATGGCTTCGTCGCCGATCGCGTGAATCCCGACCTGGAACCCGGCGTCGTGCGCGCGGACCACGCGGTCCTCGATTTCCCTGGGAGCGATCATCCAGAGGCCCTGGTTCGATTCTTCACCCTCGTAGGGCGCGCGCATTCGAGCGGTGCGGCCGCCGATGGAGCCGTCGGAGAATAGTTTCGCCGGACCGATGGTGAGCCAGTCATCGCCGTAGCCGGTCTGGATGCCAAGGCCGATCAGGTCGTCGAGCGTCTCGTCGATCAGCATCATGAGGTAGCTGCGCAGCGGAAGTTCCCCGTTCCGCCAGAGGCTTTGATACGCGCGGAGTTGTTCCGGCGTGCGGATGCCGGCTTCGGTGGCGCTGGTGAATCCATTTCGCCGGAACTCCAGCCCGCCCGCCTTGAGGGCGTCGGCGATTTCCTGCTCACCGGGTTCCGCCTGGGCCGCCGCGACGGCGGTCGCCATCGATTCGCGCAGGACCCCGGTCGGTTCGCCGTGCTCGTCGCGGTCGATGACGCCATCGGACGGATCCGGCGTGGAGGCGGAGACATTGGCGAGCCGAAGGGCGACGGAGTTGGCGACTCCGATGTGATGGCAGGATCGCCACAGGAAGACCGGGTGATCCGGGGCGACCTCGTCCAGGTCCTGGCGGGTGGGATGGCGCTGCTCGTCGAGGCTGGCCTGGTCGTACCCCTGGCCGACGATCCACGTCCCGGGATCGGTATCGCGCGCGCGGGCCGCGACAAGGTCGCGAATCTGGGAAATGGACTGAACGCCGGGAGCGGTGAGCGTAAGCTGGGCCTGGGCGAAGCCGGTCATCATGATGTGGGCGTGGGCGTCGTTGAGGCCCGGGCTGGCGAGCCGTCCCTTGAGGTCGATGTCCTCAGGGGTGCCAGTGACATATGCCCGAACCTCGTCGAGAGAGCCTGTGGCGATGACGTGACCGAGTTGCATCAGGGCGGCGTCGACCATCGGTCGATCCGGGTCCATGGTGAGGATCGGTCCGCCGTGGACCAGAAGTTGATGCCGTGCCTGTGTCATTCGCTTCGCTCCGGGCCACGTGTGGGCCGTTTTGATTCGTACAGGTCATTCCGTTCAGCTTGTCGTTCAGGATGTTTCCTGGATCCACCAGTTCGCGACTTGGCCGGCCGACGCGATCCAGACGTCTCCGCTTTCGATGACCTCGTCCAGGAAGCGGACCATCTGGTTGGCGATACCGGGCCGCCCAGAAATGTGTGGGTGGAGGACGACGGTCATCAGGCCGCCGATAGTTCGGATGTCGGCAAGCGAAAGCGACCACAGTTCCAGGAAGGATGACGGTGGGAGCGGGCGGGCCGGATCCAGCCACGTCGTGTCGATCCAGTAGGACGACACCGGGATCACCACTGGTCCGTCGCCGGCGCCCACCCGGACCGGGCAGTCGCCGCCAGAGCCGTTGATCGTCCATGCCCGGCCCGCGAGGGGTGATTCCGACTCGGCGGGCGTACCTCCGGGCAGGGCCTCGATGGCGCCGGCGACTGGCGTGGAGGTGACCTGCGCGAGCGTGGTTTCGTCGAAGGCGGTGCCGGATGTAACCGCCAGGTTGATGGCGAGTTCGGCGCCCTGGTCGAGGGCGGAACGAACGAGTTGCGGGAAGGCCGCGAGGGCATCCGGCGTGCAGGCCATGGTTGCCGGGAGATCAAGATCGGCGAGCGCCGACAGCAGTCGCTGCAGGCCGGTGGCGGTGTAATCGAGCCCTGTTGCCCCCTGTCCGGCCTTCTCGGCGCCGAACGGTGATTCGACGTTGATGATGACCGAGAGAGCCGCGCGATGGTTGGCGGGCCATGCCACGGGGGGCGAGGGGATGGTGGTGACGGTCATGGATGGAGGAGTCCCTTCCTTCTGGATCGTTGGTTCAATGCGCGGTGGCGTTCAAGGCGTGGTCGAGATCGGCGATGATATCGGCGGCCGATTCAATCCCGGCTGAGAGACGAATGAGCCCTTCGGTGATTCCGATGGATTTCCTGGTCCTATCGTCGAGTGGCCGGTGCGAGGTCGTCGCCGGGTGAAGGACGAGTGACTGGACATCGCCGAGGGTGGTCGCCGGCTGGATCATCTGAAGGGCGTCCTGGAAGCGGAAGGCATCGGCGCGTGACGCCCCGTCGATCTCGAACGCAAGCATCGTTCCGTACAGCCCTGGGGTGAATTGTCCCTCCGGGAGCGCGGTTTCCAGTATTGGATAGTACACACGCCCGACCCTGGCATGACCCGTCAGCCAGGTCGCGACCTCCCGGGCGTTCTCGCACTGCCGTCGGACACGCAGGTCCAAGGTTCGGAGTCCACGCAAGGTGAGCCAGGCGTCGAATGGCGAGAGTACGCCGCCGACGAACTTGCGGTTGGTGAGGAGGCGCTGGGCGATGTCATTGCTGGTGGCCACGATGCCGCCGGTCGAGTCGCCGTGACCGGCGAGGTGTTTGGTGCTGGAGTAGATGACGACGTCGGCGCCGAGCGATGGGCCATTGACGACCGTTGGCGAGGCGAAGGTGTTATCGAGGACGAGCCGCGCCCCGGCGTCGTGCGCGATGGTGGCGAGTGTCCGGATATCGCAGACCCTGATGAGCGGATTGGAAATCGATTCGAGGTAGAGCACCGCGGGTTTGTGCTCGGCGATTCGCGCCGTCACCTCGTCCGGGTTGGAGGCGTCGACCATCACCGTGGTGATTCCCAGTTCGGCGAGATAGCCCGTGAGCAGGGCGTAGGTTGCGCCGTACATGTCTTGTGAGGCGAGGACGGTGGAGCCGGGCGGGACGAGTCCCGTGATGACGCCATGTATCGCCGCCATTCCGGAGGCGTAAGCGACCGCGTATTCGGTGCCCTCGATGGCGGCGATGGCGTCCTCAAGTGTGCGGATGGTGGGATTCGCCATCCGCGAGTAGACATATCCCTTCGAGTTGTCTTCGAAGACCTCGTCCAGCTCCTCGGTGGTGGGATAGGCGAACGCGCTCGCGAGATGGAGAGGCGGGACGGTCGGGATGGCGTTGCCTGGATCGGTATGCGATCCGGCGTGGACGCCACGGCTGGCCAGGGAGAGTGCATCGAGCTGTTCGCGGCTGAGTGGCATGGTGTCTGGCCCTCGTGGAACTGGATGGTCGGTGTCGATGGGCGCTCGCGCCCCCAGGTGAGTCTATGAGCGAAATCGGAGGGCAGTCAAATCACTTGGGTAGGCGTGTTGAAGATCGCGCGCTTCCCAACCCTCGAACGTCCTGTTTCGGCGAGGATGTTTTTCGCCGACATTAGGGCGTGTCTGACGAATGGACCGCGTATTTGGTAGACTCCCACCCTTTTGACAGAGTCCAGAAGGGGACGAGATGGTTGGACGCGGCGAAATCACCGATCAGGCATGGGCGACCGTGGAGCCG
>JAEWEG010000032.1 GCA_023389575.1 Chloroflexota bacterium
CGTCCGGGGCGCTGACCACCAGGATCGCGCCGTCCATCTGGGCGGCCCCGGTGATCATGTTCTTGATGTAGTCGGCGTGGCCCGGGCAGTCGACGTGGGCGTAGTGCCGGTTGTCGGTCTCGTACTCGACGTGAGACGTCGCGATCGTGATCCCGCGCTCTCGCTCTTCCGGGGCGTTGTCGATCGAGCTGAAGTCGCGGACCTGGGCGAACCCCTTCAGCGACAGCGTCTTGGAGATCGCCGCCGTCAGCGTCGTCTTCCCATGGTCCACGTGCCCAATCGTGCCCACGTTCACATGCGGCTTCGACCGCTCAAACTTCTGCTTGCCCACCAAATAACTCCTTGAGCGCCATGCTCAACTAGTCCCGAGTCAAGGGCGCGAACGCCGCGCCCCCGTGTCTGATCTAGGCGCGTTGCGCCTTTGCAACGAATTCCTGCGCGAGAGCCTCCGGCAACGGGGCGTAGTGGGCGAACTCCATCGAGGAGACGGCCCGGCCCTGCGTCATCGAGCGGAGGTCGGTGACGTAGCCGAACATGCTGGCCAGCGGCACGTATGCCCGCACGACCTGGGCGCCAGCGCGCTCTTCCATGCCGTTGATCTGTCCACGCCGGGAGTTCAGGTCGCCGATAACGTCGCCCATGAAGTCGTCCGGGGTGGTCACTTCCACCGACATGATCGGTTCGAGGATCGTGGGGCGGCCCTTCTGGAGGGCGGCTCTCAGCGCCAGCGAACCGGCGATCTTGAATGCCATTTCCGAGGAGTCGACATCGTGGTACGAACCGTCGACCAGGGTGGCCTTGACGTCCACGATCGGGAACCCGGCCGGTCCACCCGTTTCCAGGGCTTCGCGAATACCGGCGTTGACCGAGGAGATGTACTCCCGGGGCACCGAACCACCAACGGTGGCGTCCACGAACTCGTAGCCGGCGCCGCGTTCCTGCGGCTCGAATTCCACGATGACGTGGCCATACTGGCCCTTACCACCGGACTGGCGAACGTGGCGGCCCTCGGCGCGGTTCGGAACCGTGATGGTTTCACGATAGGCGACCTGCGGGCGACCGACATTCGCTTCCACGCGGAATTCGCGCATCATGCGGTCGACGATGATGGCCAGGTGAAGCTCACCCATGCCGTCGATCACGGTCTGGCCAGAATCCTCGCTCGTGCGAACGCGGAAGGTGGGATCTTCCTCGGCCAGCTTGGCGAGGGCGGTACCCATCTTGTCCTGGTCGGCCTTGGTCTTCGGCTCCACCGAAACGGAGATGACCGGGTCGGGGAAGGTGATGGACTCGAGAACCACCGGCTCGGCTGGATCGCAGAGTGTGTCGCCGGTGAAGGTGTTCTTGAGGCCGATCACGGCGCAGATGTTGCCGGCCGCGATTTCCTTGATCTCTTCGCGGTCGTTCGCGTGCATCAGCACCATGCGGCTGATCCGCTCGGTGTCGCCCTTGGACGAGTTGAGCACGCGGGACCCCGACTGGAGCGTTCCCGAGTAGACCCGGACGAACGCTAGCTTGCCGACGTGCGGGTCGGTGGCGATCTTGAAGGCCAGGGCCGAGAACGGAGCGTTGGGGTCAGCCTCGCGGGTGACCTCTTCTTCCGATCGCGGGTTGGTGCCGGTCACCGGCGGGATGTCCAGCGGCGACGGCAGGAAGTCGATGACCGCGTCCAGCATCGGCTGCACGCCCTTGTTCTTGAGGGCGCTACCGGTCAGGACCGGCACGAGCTGGCTGGCGAGGGTCGCCTTGCGGAGGCCAGCCTTCAGGTCGTCGGCGGTGATTTCCTCGCCTTCGAGGTACTGCATCATCATCGTCTCATCGGTTTCGGCGATGAGTTCGACCAGATGCGCCCGCGCGGCTTCGGCGGCTTCCTGGAAGTCGGCCGGGATCTCGGTGATCTCGATGTTCTTGCCTTCGTCGTCGTGATAGATGATCGCCTTCATATTGAAGAGATCGATCACGCCGCGGAAGTCAGACTCATGACCGATCGGCACCTGAACCGGCGCCGGGGTGGCCTTGAGACGATCGATGATCATCTGGACAGTGCGGTCGAACGACGCGCCGGTGCGGTCCAGCTTGTTGACGAAGCAGATGCGCGGCACGTTGTACTTGTCGGCCTGGCGCCACACAGTCTCGGACTGCGGCTCCACGCCGGCCACCGCGTCGAACACCACCACGCCGCCGTCGAGCACGCGGAGCGAACGCTCCACTTCGACGGTGAAGTCGACGTGGCCCGGGGTATCGATGACGTTGAAGCGGTACGGCGGATTCTCGGCGTTGCCACCGAGGCTCCAGAAGGCGGTGGTGGCGGCGGAAGTGATCGTGATGCCACGCTCACGCTCCTGCTCCATCCAGTCCATCTGGGCAGCGCCGTCGTGGGTCTCCCCCAGCTTGCGCACACGGCCGGTGTAGAACAGGATGCGCTCGGTCGTCGTCGTCTTGCCGGCGTCGATGTGAGCGATGATCCCGATGTTCCGGGTGTACCTGAGGGCGACCAGGGGATCCTTTAGATTGGGAGGGGTCGCGGTTGCAGAACTCATGGAGTTGCGTTTCCTCACGTCGCCAGCAAACCGAAGTTCACTGGTTGATCACCGGGGCGCCATTGCCCCGGTGTGATTGGCAGTGCTAGAAGCGGAAGTGCGAGAAGGCACGGTTGGCTTCCGCCATGCGGTGCGTATCCTCACGTCGCTTGATGGTGGCGCCGGTGCCGTTGTAGGCATCAAGCAGCTCGTTGGCGAGCCTGTCCGCCATCGTCTTGCCCGGCCGGCTACGGGCCGAGGTCAGGAGCCAGCGAATCGCCAGGGACTGGCGGCGCTGACCTTCGATTTGCACGGGCACCTGGTAGGTGGCGCCACCGACGCGGCGAGGCTTGACCTCGAGCATCGGAGTCGCATTGGAGACGGCCCGCTCGAAGACCTCGATCGGGTCCTGGCCGGTGCGGTCCTGGATGTTCTGGAGCGCGCCGTACATGATGCGCTCGGCCAGGCCCTTCTTGCCCCGCTGCATGATCTTGTTAATGAAGCGGGTCACCAGCTCGCTGTTGTAGCGGGCGTCTGGCATTGGGTCGCGACGTACGATCTTTGATCTTCTCGGCATGCGGTTTTACTGCCTCCGTATCTGGACACTCTGGTGATCCGGATTGACGCGGCGCGCCCTTCGAATCGTTGTTGTTCCAGAACTTCCGAAACCGGGGCGCGGTCGCGCGCCCGCCTCCGGTACTCGTTATGACTTCCACTGGCATTCATCGCTGAAACGCCAGCACACTGGGGTACTCATGGGGCGCAAGGCGCCCCGCCAAATCTGGTTCACAAGGCCCGAAATCGCGGGCACACGAAAAAGCGGTCGTCGCCCAGGTGGGTCGTCCCGCTTTTCGTATCCAGCTCTCTCAGTTTCGCCAAAGCGAGATCACCAAATAGTGGAGCGAGGACCGCTACCCGTTCTTTGGTGCCTTGGTTCCGTACTTGGACCGCGCCTGCTTGCGGTTTTCAACGCCGCGAGCATCAAGAGCGCCGCGAATGATGTGATAGCGCACACCCGGGAGATCCTTCACCCGGCCGCCGCGAATCAACACCATCGAGTGCTCCTGCAGATTGTGACCCTCGCCTGGAATGTACGCCGTCACTTCGACGCCACTGGTAAGGCGAACACGGGCAATCTTGCGCAGTGCCGAGTTGGGCTTCTTCGGCGTCATGGTCTTGACCTGGGTGCATACCCCACGCTTCTGCGGCGCGAACGTACCAGCACGGAGCCGACCGGCGTAGCGGCCTGCAGCGCTGTTCGTATAGCGGAGCGCAGGAGACTTGGTCTTCTTCTTGACGCTCTTTCGGCCCTTGCGAACCAACTGATTGATCGTCGGCACGAAAAGCTCCTCACCGGCCCAACGGCATAATCCGTGCTCTGTGCGCCCTGGGAACAATCCCTGGGCCAACTGTCCATTGTGGGTGGAACACAGCTGCGGAGCCGCCTGGACCGTGTCGGTTGATCGACTTGGCTTCAGGAATAAGAAACGGTTTGAAGCCACAACCGCACGCGCGGCCGCCAGTGGCGGCCACAGGGAGGAATTCTACGCACGATCGGACACCGCGTCAAGGAAGGTCGTCGCCACTCCTCGCGCCAACGGGATCGTCGCGCGCTCCCTGGCCGGAACCTGGTTCGGCACGCTGATACTTCATCATAGGCGCAATCCCACCCCCACCGCAATCCGCCCCGAGGTCCTCCTGACCGCCACGAGCGTCACGCGCACGGGCGAGCGCTCCTTCATTACTATGGAATACACGGCTCATCGAATTCCGCCCGGACCACTCCGCCACTCCACCAGCAACCGTCCGCATAACCGACCGCCACCACCCATGCAACCGGACTCTCGTCGCGGTACCCTATGCCAAGGCGGGAACAGTCCCGCGCGCCTCCCTCAAATCGCAAGGACCATGCATGTTGGCCGACCTCCCCGGATCTGGCAGCGCCTACAAGGATGCCGGTGTCGATATTGATGCGAAGACAAGCGCCATACACCGGATCCGGGAACGTGCCCAGGCAACCTTGGGAGCCCAGGCTGGTCCGATCGGGCACTTCGGCGGCACATGGCTGTTGCCCTCGGGGCCTGATCAAATCCTGGTCGCCAGCGCGGACGGTGTCGGCACCAAGCTGAAGCTGGCCTTCACGCTCGGGGGCGACGCGCATGCGTCGGTGGGCCGCGACATCGTCAACCACTGCGTCAACGACATCCTCGCGCTCGGCGCGCGGCCGCTCTTCTTCCTTGATTACTTCGCCACCGGCAGGCTGGACCCCGACGTGGTCACCAGCGTGGTCGGCGGGGTGACCGACGCCTGCCTCCAGAACTCGATGGCGCTGCTGGGCGGCGAAACCGCCGAAATGCCCGGCATGTACCAGGACGGCGAGTACGACCTCGCCGGTTTCATCGTCGGCACCGTGGCGCCGGATCGCAAAATCGATGGTTCGGCCATCACGCCCGGTGACGTTGTCATCGGCTTCCCCAGCACTGGTCTCCATACCAATGGGTATAGCCTGGCCCGCAAGGTAATCGGACTCGACCAGGGCCAGGAGCAGGACAGGGCGCTCCTCCAGCAGCGCCTTCCCGGCGGAACCACGCTGGCGGAGGCGCTCATCGTCGAACATCGCTCCTACCTGCCGGAAATCGCCCCGCTCTTGGACGAGGGCATCATCCATGGGATGGCCCACATCACCGGCGGCGGGATCAAGGACAACCTGCCCCGCACGCTGCCCGAGCACTGCATCGCCCGCCTCGACCCTGAGGCCTGGGTAACGCCCACGATCTTCGAATACCTCGTGGAACGTGGAGACATCTCGCTCGATGAACGGTATCGTGTCTTCAACATGGGCGTGGGGTTTGTCATCGTGGTGGCCGAGAAGGATCGGGACCATGTGCTCGACCGCTATTCCGACGCCCGGCAAATCGGCGAAATCGTGGATCGCACCACGACTGATGAATCGGCCGTCCAGGGCCTTTCCTGCTAGGGAGCGAGCGTGGCCACAATCGACATCACCAACCGCCAGATCGCGGCGCGAATCGTGTACTACGGTCCGGGACTGAGCGGGAAGACCACCAACCTGGTGAACATCCATGCCAGGTTGCCGGAAACGTCGCGCGGGGACATGCGATCGATCGCCACCGAGTCGGAGCGCACGCTGTTCTTCGACTTCGTGCCGATCGAACCGATCCGGCTCGATGGCTGGGACATCCGGTTTCACCTGTACTCGGTTCCAGGCCAGGACGTTTACGTCCGAACCCGTCGCGCCATTCTCGGCGGCGTTGACGGCATCGTCTTCGTGGCGGACGCCGCGCCCGATCGGCAGGCCGCCAACCAGGAATCGCTGGTCGAGCTCGACACGCACCTGGAGCATTACGGTCGCGAGCGAGCGAAAACGCCCGTGGTGTTCCAGTACAACAAGACGGACCTGCCGAGCGCCCTTTCGCACGATGAGATGGACGAACGACTGAACCCGTTCGACATGCCCTCGTTCGACGCCATCGCCACGCAGGGCAACGGCGTCGCCGAAACGCTCACCGCGATCTCCAAGCTGGTGGGCCGAACGCTCTAGTCAGGCTGCTCGTCGGTTCGGGGCGTGGAACGCGGCCAACCGGGGCGGCCATACGCCGGGTTGGGGTAGGAGTAGAACCCCTCGCCAGTCTTCCACCCAAGCTTTCCGGCATCCACCAGCGAATGCAGCACCGCCGAGGGCCGGTCCGTCGGGTCCTTGCTGACCGCGATATACGAATCCTCGATGTCAGCCACCACGTTGAGTCCGACCTGGTCCATCATGGCGAAGGGCCCGTAGTCGATGCCCCAGAAAAAGGCCCACAACCGGTCCACATCCTCCGGATCGGCGTGCCCCTGATCGACAACCGCCAGGGCTTCCCGTTTCACCGCCCGCCAGACGCGGTTGATGATGAAACCCTTGCTCTCGCCGCGCACCACCGCCACGTAGAGCCCAAGCGAGCGACCGAAGTCCTCCAGCACCTCCATTGTCTCTGGAGAGGTTTGCCCGCACCCCATCAACTCAACGCATGACCTGATCCAGAACTCGGAGAAAAAATGGAGGTTCACCAACCGGCTGGGATTGGGAACCACATCGGCCAGGGTGGAAGATGGCAACGATGAACTGTTCGTGGCCAGGTACGCGCCCGGGTTGATTCGCCCTATCTCCGTGAACACCTCTCGCTTGGTGTGCACCTCTTCCCGAACCGCCTCGATCACCAGGTCGACACCTGAAACGGCCTGGTCCAGCGACGGCGACGGGACGATCCGGCCCAGCACCGCGTCGAGGTCCCAGTCGAGGCGTCCATCGGCGGCGACCGGCGCCAGTAATTCGCGCAATCGCGCCTGGGCCGCATCGGCCGCGCCGGGGGCCACATCGTACAGCCGCACCGTCCGCCCACTGGCGGCGCTCATGGCCGCGATCTGGGCACCAAGCGTTCCGGCGCCGATCACGGCCACCTCGCGAATCGCCTTGTCCCTATCCAATATCACCGTATCCATGCGCTATGCTCCATTTGGGGGTGGCGCGAATTTCGACCCTGGTTTCGATGAGAAGGATCATACGGCCATGGCACGTAACGGGAAATGGAGCAAACTCCCCGGCAGGGCATTAAATGGATTGTCGAACTGGTTGGTAGGCACGGTGGGCCTGGACATTCAGGGTGCCATGGTCCTGACGATCCGGGGCAGACGTTCAGGCGCTCCCCGCAGCCTCACGGTCAACCCGCTGGAACTGGACGGCCACACCTACCTGCTCTCCCCTCGCGGCCAGACACAGTGGGTGAAGAACCTCCTCCAGGCCCAGGCTGGCTCGCTGAAGCGAGGCCGTGACACCCGCTCGTTCCACGTCGTTAGGGAACTTACCGACGCTGAAAAGCCCGCCGTGATCCAGGCCTACGTTAGCCGCTGGCACTGGCAGGTCGGCAAGCTGATGGGCGTTCCGAAGCAGCCCGACGCGGCCACGCTCGACCGGATCGCGCCAAACCATCCCGTGTTCGAGATAGCCTTCGATTCCTGATGGCGATCGAGTAACACTGTGGACGCCCGCTCGCCAGGTGCCAGACGCGTCCGTACACCGTGAGTTTCCGGTGGTATACTCACGCTTTGGGGCCCTGCCAGGGGCAGTGACTGTTCGATGACACCGTGGCCAAGCACCCAAACATCCATTCGCCCGGTGGAATGCACGCTGGACAAGACATGACCCATAGCACCTTCCGGATGTGGTTGCGCCCCGGCATGAAGATCAAGCGCTGGATCGTGCTCTTCACCCTCGCGCTCGTCCTCACCTGCCTGGCCATCGCCATGGCCGTCGCCTGGATTTACGACAACTACTCCGTACCTTCCGGCGTTCAGGATGTCGCCAGCGCGCTGACGTTGCAGTTCATTCCCAATCCCTGGCGAAGCATCCTCATCCTCGCCGTCGGCGTCGGCCTTATCGCGTTCGCCACGTGGAAACTGAGCCAGGCGGTATTCAGCCCCCTGCTCAAGGAAATCACCAGTGGACGAACGGTCGCCGAGATATACGTGGGTGACAAGTTCGGCCCGGCCGTTCCCGAATTCAATGTGGTCACCGTCGGCGGTGGTACCGGCCTCGGCAACCTGCTCCGCGGTCTCAAGCAGGCGAACATCAATCTCACCGCGATCGTGACGGTGGCGGACGATGGTGGCAGCACCGGCAGGATCCGCGACGCATTCGATATCCCCGCGCCCGGCGATATCCGCAACTGCCTGGTCTCGCTCGCCAGGGACGAATCGACGATGGGACAACTCTTCCACTATCGCTTCGACAAGGACGGGTCCGAGCTTTCCGGGCACTCCTTCGGGAACCTGTTCATCACCGCCATGACCCAGGTCACCGGGAGTTTCGAGCAGGCCGTGCTCGAATCGGCTCGCGTGCTGAACATCGAGGGCCGGGTACTGCCGTCCACGCTGGAAAACGTGACGCTTTGCGCGGACCTGGTCGATGGTTCGTCGGTTCGCGGCGAGTCGGCCGTTGGTCACGACAGCCCGCCGATCAAGCGCCTCTACCTGGAGCCGGACCGGCCGAAGGCCTACGATCCCGCGCTGGCGGCGATCATCAACGCCGACCTGATCGTTCTGGGCCCTGGCAGCCTATACACCAGCGTGATTCCCAACCTGCTGGTGGACGGCGTTCGCGAAGCCATCCGGTGGTCCTCTGGCAAGACCGTGTACGTCTGCAACGTGGCGACCCAGGAAGGCGAGACCGACCACTTCGATTACGAGGCTCACGTGTCGGAAATCGTCGACTACCTGGGCGAGGGCGAACTGGACTACGTCCTCCTGAACAACAACCCCGCCGCGACCTCCGCGATCCGGCCGCACGAGCATGTGGAAGCCGTTGTGTACGATGGCGCCTCCCACACGAGGCAGGGCGTGGAGATCATCGCCAGGGATGTCGTGAACGACCAGAATCCCCTGCGCCACGATCCGCTCAAGCTCGCTGCCGAACTCCTCGACATCGTGCGGATGCCACGAACGGTCACGGTGCCGCCCGGCTTCGTCCCCCATGCCGACTCCGAGACCAACCCATCCGAGCCGGCGACGGCCATCCGGTAGCTTCCCAGCCGTCCATCGGTCAGAATTGCGATGGGCGCGAAACCTCGCGCCATTCCGGGCAGCCAGACTTTGGTACGCTTCACCTTCCGGTGTGACGAGTCACGGGAGCCTTGCTGCTCCCGCGTCACGGGCCGCCTATACCGCACAGAGGAGCAATTGATGGTGTACAAGATCGGTATCAATGGGTTTGGTCGCATCGGTCGTCAGGTCTTCAAGGCAATTGACAAGGGTGGCTTCGCTGACCTCTTCGAGGTGGTTGCCGTCAATGACCTCACCGAGAACGAGACGCTCGCCCACCTCCTGAAATACGACTCCACCTACGGCATTTATGACGCCGACATCTCGGCCAGCGGCGATGGCATCACCGTCAACGGCAAGTTCGTGAAGGTGCTGGAGGAGAAGGATCCCGCCGCGCTGCCGTGGGGTGACCTCGGCGTCGACCTGGTGATCGAGTCCACTGGCCGCTTCACCAATGCCGAGGCCGCTTCGGCCCACATCGACGCGGGTGCGAAGAAGGTGATCATCAGCGCTCCGGCCAAGGGTGAGGACGCGACCATCGTCCTTGGCGTCAACGAGAGCATCTACGATCCCGCCAGCCACAACATCATCTCGAACGCCTCCTGCACCACCAACTGCCTCGCGCCCGTGGTGAAGGTCATTCTCGATACCTTCGGCATCGAAACGGGCATGATGACCACCGTCCACTCCTACACCGCCGACCAGGTGCTGCAGGACGGCCCGCACAAGGACCTCCGCCGCGCTCGCGCCGCCGCCCAGAACATCGTGCCCACCACCACCGGCGCGGCCAAGGCGATGTCGATCGTGATTCCCGAAGTGGAAGGCAAGCTCGACGGGTTCTCACTCCGCGTGCCAACCCCAACCGTGTCGATCATCGACTTCGTCGCCGTGACGGAAAAGCCGGTGACCATCGAGTCCGTGAACTCGGCGTTCAAGGCCGCGTCGGAGAGCGACGAGATGTTCGGCATCCTCGGCTACTCCGAAGAGCCGCTGGTGTCCTCGGACTACCGCCAGGACCCACGCTCCTCGATCGTTGACGCGCTGTCGACCAACGTGCTCGGCGAGCGCATGGTCAAGGTCGTGGCCTGGTACGACAACGAGTGGGGCTATTCCTGCCGGATCGCCGACCTGGCCGCCCTCGTTTGCGAGCAGGGTTTCGAGTCCTAGACCACGCCGAAGGGAAATCCCCATGACAAGGCGTTCGTTTGCCGACGTCGACGTGACGGGGAAGCGCGTGCTATGCCGCGTTGACTTCAACGTTCCGCTGAAGGACGGCCACATCGAGGATGACACGCGCATCCGGGCCGCGCTCCCCACCATCGAGTGGCTCGTGGCGCATGGGGCGCGCGTCATCCTCTGCAGCCACCTTGGCCGTCCGAAAGGCGAGGTCGTCGAAAAGCTCCGGCTGAAGCCGGTCGGCGACCGGCTCGAATCGCTGCTGAACCAGCCAGTGACCGCGCTGGACGCGATCACCGGCTCGGAAGTGGAAGAGAAAGTCTCCTCGCTGCGGAACGGCGACGTCGTCCTGCTGGAAAATCTCCGGTTCGATCCACGCGAGGAAGCAAACGACGAGGCGTTCGCCCGGGAACTCGCCGTTTTGGCGGACCTGTACGTGAACGACGCATTTGGCGCCGCCCATCGCGCGCACGCGTCCACCGAGGGCGTCGCCCATCACCTGCCAGCCAGTCTCGGGCTGCTCATGCAGCGTGAAGTCGATGCCCTCTCGGCGTTGCTGGCAGACCCAGGCCATCCATTCGTCGCCATCATTGGCGGCGCGAAGGTATCGGACAAGCTGGCCGTGCTCCGAAACCTGCTGGATCGGGTCGACCATCTCCTCATCGGCGGCGGTATGGCCAACACCTTCCTGCTCGCCCAGAGTCACGAGGTGGGCAAGTCACTTGTTGAACCAGACCTGGTCGATACCGCGAGGGACCTGATGGCCGAGGCGGAACGCCGGAATGTCTCGATTGGGCTCCCCACGGACGTTGTCGTGGCTGATACGATCGAGGCGAACACTGGCGACACGGTGGCCATTGACGCCATCGACGCCGGACAGGCGATTTTCGACATTGGTCCGGAATCGGCCGCCGCCTACGCGAAAATTATCGCCGGGGCGAAGACGGTGTTCTGGAACGGCCCGCTGGGCGTGGCCGAGAACCCGGCGTTCGCCAATGGAACGGCGACGGTCGCCCGCGCGGTCGCGGACGCCAACGGCTTCACCGTCATTGGCGGTGGCGACTCGGTGTCGGCCATCGAACAGATGGGCCTGGCGGACAGGATCGACCATATTTCGACCGGGGGTGGCGCTTCGCTGGAATTCCTCGAAGGCAAGACCCTGCCAGGCATCGACGCGATTCCGGAGGCTGAATGACCACGCGAATGCCGTATATCATCGGCAACTGGAAGATGAATCTCGATATCGAACGGGCGATGTCGCTGGCCGGCGATGTTTCGGACATGGCCAACGATGCAGCCGACGATGTTGGCGTCGGCGTGGCCATCCCCCACCCCTGGATACCGCTCATCGCCAGTGAATACGCCGAGTCGAGCCTCCTCATTGGAGCGCAGGACGCCTCGCCGCACGCGGAGGGCGCGTACACCGGCGAGGTTTCCGCGGGGATGCTCGCGCCGTGGTGCACCTTTGCCATCGTCGGGCACAGCGAGCGCCGCCAGTATCATGGCGAAACGGACGAACTCGTCCGGGCCAAGGTCGACGCGGTGCTGGCCAACCAGCTCGCGCCGGTGCTCTGCGTGGGCGAAAGCCAGGCAGAGCGTGACGCTGGAAGGGCGCTCGACATCATCGCCACCCAGGTCAACGCCGCCACCAGCCACCTCAACGCGACCCAGCTTCGCGGGCTACTGATCGCCTACGAGCCAGTGTGGGCGATTGGGACAGGACTGACGGCGAGTCCCGCCGACGCGCAGGAAGTGGCCGCCCACATTCGCGCTCAACTGGCGACGATCGACGAGACCACGGCCGCCATGGTGCCGATCCTGTATGGGGGAAGCGTGAAAGCGGACAACGCCGGTGCGTTCTTCGCCGAATCGGACATCGATGGTGCGCTGGTTGGGGGAGCGAGCCTGGACGCGGGGGCGTTCCTCGAAATCATCCGCGCGGCCCTCGCCTGATCGGCCCAAAATTCTTTGCCCTGACCACGCTGTGGATGGTACCCTGCACACGATGCTGGATAGCACTACCAGCCACGACTTGAAGAAGGAATGTTCATCACGTGGACGTCGCACTCAATCTGGTCACCATCATCGTCTCCATCGTGTTGATCGCGATCATCCTGCTCCAGACCAAGGGCTCCTCGTTCAGTGGCGCCTTCGGTGGTGGCGGTTCCGACTCGATCCAGCGCACGCGCCGGGGATTCGAAAAGACGCTGTTCCAGTTCACGATTGGAATCTCCGTCTTTTTCGTGCTCCTCTGCATCATGAGCAGCATTGTCCTGAGCAGCTAGCCTGCCATCCGTATCGCGTATCAGGAATTCACGGTTAGTCAGGAAGGAGGAGGTGACACACAATCACTGAACACGCAGCCAGCGCACCGGTGACGAGCCGGAAACGCCAGGCGAAATAATTCCGCGCACGCGTGTGGTGTGTCACCATTCTACCATTCGCGCGTTGAAAACCTGTCTTTCGCAGGCATACAATTACTCTCACAGCGAGTTGGCGAACACGGGACTTTTGTACATTCCATCATCATCGCCATCACGCGAATTCACACCTGACTCAAGGAGGCAAACTGGCAATGGGCGGTATTGGAGTACCTGAACTGGCTATTGTGCTGGTGATCATCGTGATCATCTTCGGCGTCGGAAAGCTTCCGGAAATCGGTGGCGCGCTCGGCAAGGGCATCCGCGAATTCAAGACCGAGTCGACCGCCGAGGAAATCGCCGAGAAGGAGAAGCTCGAAGCGGGCAACTCGCAGTCGGCCTCCACCATTACCTCTTCGCCGGTGCGCGAAGACAACACCGTCAAGGTCGGCGGTAGTCGCGCGGACGAGATTTAGGCGCATCCGCAACGAAGCGCACATCGCTCGCGTTGCAGGAGCAGGGGACGCAGGGATCATCCCTTGCGTCCCTTTGCATTTGTGCGACCCATCCCCATCGAGGTGTTGATCTGGCATGACCAATCGTCCAAACGAGGCCGCTCCCGAGCTTCCACCCAACCCTGGCGCCTCCGCTGACTCTCTCGGTCAGGATCAGCCGGTCACCCCAACCACCGAGACAACTTCCACCAAGAAGGAATCGTCCCGCTCGCTCGTTCGCGAGGCCATCGAAACCTTGCTGCTGGCGCTGCTCATCTTCGTCGCGGTACGGGCCGTGGTGCTGAACTTCCGGGTCGACGGCCACAGCATGGACCACAGCCTCCAGAACAACGAGATGCTGCTGGTCAATCGCAACGCCTACTTCGCGCTCGACCAGGACAGGTGGTTCGGCTGGATTCCCGGCACCGACTTCGACGAAGACGACGCCTGGCGGCCCTTCGGCACGCCCGAGCGCGGTGACATCGTGGTGCTCAATCCTCCCGCCGATGAAGCGTCCGCCGACAAGCCGTACATCAAGCGTGTGATCGGCCTTGCGGGGGATACCATCGAGATTCGCGACAACGCGGTGTTCATCAACGGAATTCGGCTCGAGGAGCCATACCTGGACGACAACATCGCCATGCCCTGTGGCTGGCGGGCGGAGTATTGCGGCCCGCTCGACATTCCGGAAGGCTACGTCTACGTGATGGGCGACAACCGCGACAACAGCGAGGACTCCCGCTATTTCGGCCTCGTTCCCATCGAGAACATCATCGGCAAGGCGTGGATCACCTACTGGCCGGTCGGCGAGATTGGCGTGGTTCCCCACAACGACTATCCGGAACTCGGCGAGTCCACCTGAGCGACGAGGCCAGGACCATCCCAGGCACGGGTTCGCGACCAGCGCGCGTCTGGACAGGTGGGTGATGGTTCGGGGTCGGTCGTGGGTATAGTATAGGGACAGGGCGGGTTCCGGCCCTGGAAACGACCCGGGGTGCTGGCCACCTTTCGCGCACCCGATCGAAACGTCTTCCAAAATCCCGTGTCGGGCCATGGAAGCACAAAGGGCCCAAAGATGATTGAGACAACCGTTGAGAGCATCCGCGTTAGCCTTGTAACCCAGAACCGCGTGGTCATCCTGAAGGAAGTCGATGGCGACCGCCATCTGCCCATCTGGATCGGCGCGTACGAGGCCGAGGCCATCGCCATGGAACTCCAGGGAGTGACCGCGACCCGGCCACTGCCTTACGACCTGTTCCGCGCCTTGCTGGGTGAACTCGACGTTTCGGTAACGCAAATCGTGATCACGGACCTTAGCGACCAGGTGTTTTATGCCCGCGTCGTGCTTGAACGCGCTGGCAACACCTTCGAGCTTGACTCCCGGCCCAGCGACGCCATCGCCATCGCCGTTCGAACCGGCGCGCGCATTCTCGTCACCGAGAGCATCATGGAGCAGGTCGGCGTGGCCATGGATGCCGACGACGACACTGAGGTGGAAGTCACCCATCCGGCCGACATCACCTCTCCGCCCGCCGCCGAATCGCGTGAAACGGGCGCCCCTTCCCCAGGTGACGAACAACTTGGGGTGTTCCGGGACTTCATCAACTCGCTCGACCTGGACGACTTCGACCGCAAACGATCCAACTAGGCCCAACCCGCTCGCCACGTCCACCGGCCTGAACGATAGAAGGATTTATGGACTCAGAAGTTCGCATCAAACATATCGTCCTAAACCGCATGGAACGCTGCATCGTGTGCCATCACCACTTCCAGCCGGAGGACATCACCGTCATTTCCCGTGAGCGCGAAATGTGGACCATGCTGGTGGAATGCACCGATTGCCACGCTCGGAACTTCGTCGCCGCCGTGCTCAACGATGGCGATCCCGAGGAGGCCCAGCTCGCGTTGCGCCGCCTGAGCGAGCGCGCCTCGCGCGAGATCACGGCCGAGGTTGAGTTCGAGGACGTGCCCTACGGCGAGGAACTCGAGGTGTCGACCACGCCCGTCACCGCCTCCGATGTGGTCGATATGTATCAGTTCCTCCAGGAATTCGACGGCGATTTCAAGGCGCTCTTCTCCTCCTGAGCCAGATAACGCGCATGGAACCAGGTATGGCCCGCCAAACCGGCGCACGGACGCCAGAACCTGGCTCTTGAGAATCATTCGCTGGGGTATACTCAGCGGGATAATTCGCGACGTTTCTCGCACTGCCGCTCGACCATGAGACGACTCTGGTCCAGGCGACAGGGAGGTTCCCCTCAGTGGCCCAAGCCGACACAGCGCACGTCCCTCTTCCAGTGCCCGCTCCATTCACCGGGCGCCAGGAAATAGACCTGGATGTCGTGCGTGAACTCCTTTCCCACTTCACCTACAGCGATTTCGAAGAGGCTCAGGAACTCATTCTCTCGGCCCTTCAGGAAGTGAACGAGCACTTCGGGTGGGTTTCTCCCGAGGCCGCCGAACTCGTCGCCAAACACCTCAACACTAGCGCGACGCGCGTGTTTGGCCTGCTGACGTTCTACGCCGACTTCCGGACCGAACCGCGTGGGCACCACCACATGCTCATCTGTCACGGCATGGCGTGTTATGTCATGGGATCACAGGCGCTCGTGCAGACCATGCAGGACAATTTCGGCATCGACGATGGCGAAACCACCGCCGATGAGCAGATGAGCGTTCAGGTGGTCAACGGGTGTCTCGGCGTGTGCGACCGGGCGCCCGTGGTGAAGATCGACGACGACTACTTCAGCTACGTCACCGCCGAGGCGCTGACCGACCTGGTCAACAACGCGATCGCCGGCCGCCAGGCCATGCAGGAAGAAGGAGCGGGCCATGGCCAGCACGAGCAATAGTCTGGAAGTGACCCGGCTCCAGTCCCGCGACGACTACGTCCAGTTCCGCGAGCAGGCCCACGCCCGCTGGAAGAACCTGTGGGAAGGCGACCAGACGGTCGTCAGTGTCGGCGTGGGCAGCAGCTCCGTGGCCAAGGGTGCGCTGAAGGTCCTCGATGCCTGCCGGGCGAAGCTCGGTGGCGACACCGTGGTTCGTGAAGTCAGCGGCAACGGCGCGTTCTGGATGGAGCCCTGGATCGAGGTCAAGCGGCCCGGCAATCCGCCCGTCGTCTATGGCAACGTCTCCCCCGAGGATGTCGTGGCCGTCGTCAACGGTGAACGGCAGGATCTCGCGGTTGGTGTCCGGAGCGATAGTAATCTCGGCGACATTCCGTCGCTCAATGAGCATCCGTTCTTCAAGCACCAGATCCAGTTGATCTCGCGCAACGCCGGCGTCATCGAGCCCGACTCGATCGAGGACGCGATCGCCCGTGGCGCCTACGACGGCTACTTCAAGGTGCTCTTCGAAATGAGCGCCGAGGATGCCATCGCCGAGGTCACCGCCTCCAACGTCCGCGGGCGCGGCGGTGGAGGGTTCCCAGCCGGCATCAAATGGGAAAGCGGCCGCAAGGCACGGGTCACACCGAAGTTCGTGGTGTGCAACAGCCACGAGGGCGAGCCAAACGTTTACAAGGACCGTCATCTCCACGAATGCGATCCGCACCGCATCCTCGAAGGCATCCTGATCGCCTGCGTCGTCTGCGGCGCCGAGCGTGGCTACAACTACATCGGCGGTGAATATCCGCTGGCCATCCGTCGATTCCGCAAGGCGGTGGCCGACGCCGAGCGCATTGGCCTCATTGGCAAGAACATCCTGGGAACCGGCAAGAACGTCGCCTTCCGGGTGCGGACGGGTGGCGGCGCCTACATCTGTGGCGAAGCCTCGGCGCTGATGTACTCGGTGATGGGCGTGCGGGGACAGCCTCGTACCAAGCCGCCTCGATCCGTCGAGGAAGGTCTCTGGAAGCGGCCGACCGTCGCCAACAACACCGAGACGCTCGCCAACATTCCGGACATCATCGTCAATGGCGGGGAGTGGTACGCCAACTTCGGCACCGAGAGCAGCAAGGGCACAAAGCTGATGACGGTGCAGGGCCCACTGAAGCGACACGGTGTCGTGGAAGTGGAGATGGGCGCGTTCACCCTTCGCCGGTTGTTCGACGAGGTTTATGGTGGCATGGCCGACGGCCGCACCTTCAAGGGCGTCCAGACCGGCGGTGTGTCGGCGGGGCCGCTGAAGGACGAGCATCTTGATATCCCGGTCGACTTCGACTCGCTGGGCGACGTGGGCGGCATGCTCGGTTCGGGTGGCTGGGTCATCTTCGACGACACCGTCAACGTGGTCGACTTCGCCCGGTACCTTACCGCCTTCAACCGGTACGAGTCCTGCTCGAAGTGCGTTCCCTGTCGCCTCGGCAACCCAGCGTTGGTCGAGATCATCGACCGCATCCGGTTCGGCCGCGGTACGCCGGAGGACCTTACGCTTATCCAGCGGACTAGCAAGCACGTCATCGAGCTCTCGCTCTGCGGACTCGGCCAGGTGGCGCCGGTGCCACTGCTCGGCATGATCGAGCACTACCCGGAAGAGTTCCAGCGCGCCGTTGAACATGGCACGGTCACGACGCAATCCGTGCCGCTGGCCGCCGACTGATCTCGCGAATGCAGTAAACAACGGAAAACGCCGGGCGGTCAGCGCCGCCCGGCGTTTTCGTATCCGCTGAATCCTCGTCCGCTGTCAGGAATTCACGCCCGGCGGTAGTGGATCGCAACGCCCTCAACCGGCACCGGTCAGGTCAGGGTCACCGATTGGCCTACGCCCCGACGGCTAGCCTCGTCGTAGGCGAACCGGCCAGCGACCATATCCTGCACCGCGTTGCCGACACTCTTGAAGAACGTAACTTCATCATCCGACGCTCGACCGGGGATATCGCCAGTCACCAGGCGACCAATCTCGCGAGTGATGTGCGACCTCTCGATGGTGCCGTCGTTCAGCGGCACGATCAGATCGCCCGCCTCCTCCAGCGCCGGCTCGATCTCGTCCACGGTCACCGTTGCCCGGGCGACCGTCGCCGCCGGTATCTCCTGCATCTCCGGCTTGAACGACCCCACCCCGTTGATATGGGTGCCAGGCCGCACGTCCGCGTCGTCAAACACGGGCGTGGCGGACGTTGTGGCGGTACAGATGATATCGGCCAGGCCAACCGCCTCCGCGACGTCCTGGGTCGTTTCCACGCGATCCCGGAGGTTTGGCCAGTCAGTCGCCACAGCCTCCCGCAGTTGACCAGCGCGCTCCTCGGAACGGGTGACGAACAGGACCCGTTCGATGTCGCGCACCGCGCAGACCGCCGCGGCCTGGGTGACACCCTGGGCACCCGCGCCGATCACGGTCAGCACCGTGCTGTCCTCCCGCGAGAGCAGGCGCGTGGCGAGACCGGAAATGGCACCCGTGCGCAAGGCGGTCAGGTAGCCGCCGTCCATCATCGCCACCGGTTGCCCGGATTCGTCGTCCAGCAAACAAACCACCGACGTGATGGTGGGCAGTCCCTTCGCCGGGTTGCCATTGAACACGGACACCACCTTCAGGCCCAGAGCCGACGCCGAGGGCACATACGCCGGCATGAACAGCGACACCCCCGGACCCCGCTCAACCTCCAGCGGGGTACGCAGCGGCGATCGCGCCTTGCCCGTCGCCAGGTCGGAGAAGGCGAGCGCCATGAGGTCAATCGCTTTCTCCATCGGCACCAGCCGCTTCACATCTGATCGAGACAAGACAAGCATGGCCGCCTCCAATAGTCGAATTCCGCATTCGTACAGTGTTTTCCGGACAGATTCATCCCCATCATACGGTGACAGCATGGCACCATCACGTCAACGTGGACTAAGATTGTGTCCGTTCATGTACGGCTCCCGTAAGCCGCGTTGAGGCGGATATCCGGACAATATGTCCGTACATTTCCGATATAGAGCTATCATCCGGATTCAGGACACTTCACTTGAATCCGTGCCACATAGACACCATCTCCCCAGAGGTCTACAATCGTCGACATCCAGTTGAACGATGACTTCCGGGACCCGCCTACGCATCAGTGGGGTGATTCGTTGGCGGCAATGCTTCCCGGTTGGCTCCAGTTGGCTGCCAGGGGCTGAATGTAGGGTAGAAAGTTCGATGCCGGAATCGAAGCGCCAGTGTTCCACGTGCAAATTCTTCCAGAATGCCCAGCTTTCTGGCAATGGATGGTGCACGCATCCGAAGCGGCAGGTGGCCAGCGATGTCAAGATCCTTGTCCGCGAACGAGAGCTTGCCTGCCGGAATACGTGGGGTGACGACCTCTGGATCGACGCGTCGTCGAATGCTACAACACCAGACGTCGCCCCGCCCGCGCGGCGCGAATTCACCTACCTCAATACCAGGCTCGACGACGAAGTCACCTCGGTGGTCGATTCCGGCGCGATAACCAGACCGGCGGGAAACTCCCAGGACGACGTTGTTACGTTCACCTCCGTTCGCCCGGACGATACGCGCGCCAGGACGGGATCGGCCGATCACGATGTCAATTCCGCCGCCGTGGCCGACCAGGAAGAACGTGCCCGGCAGATGCACAAGGGCAGCCGGCACGCCATCGATAGCGCCCGCGCGCGACATGCGCGGCGCTTCGCTCCAGCAAAGACCGAGGACGAAATCGTTCCCGGCAATACGACCCAGGTGGAATCGCCGGCCACCGACGACCAGGTGATCAACGCGAACCATCGCTCGGCCCGACCCGCGCCAGCTCCATTCGGCGATGACCAGTTCGAATCAACAGGTCCCGTTCCCAGGGCGGAAATCGAAGCGCATGGGGCGTTGCCGCCGCTTCCGGACAGCGATCCCGAACCGGCCCGGCCCGGCCCCAAGGTGAGCGCGGGCATCGACCTTCACCGCCTTCGCAACTTCCTGCGGCCGGAGGAAGGACATGCAAGCGCGCCGGCTCACACTCCAGCTTCTGCCCAGACCTCGGGCCAGCCCGCCGTCACATCAAACTACGACCATGTCATCCGGCAGGCGGAGCGGATCAAGGCACTCTCGAAATCAGAGCGCGCCGCCCATACCCGGTCCAGACCCACTCCGAACCGGCCCGTGAAACTGCCTGAATCCAGCCCAACCCCTCCGCCCAGCCATGCACTTGAACCGGAAATCACCATCTCTTCGAAGTCCCATGTCGACGACGTGGTCTGGGATACGGACGTCGGCGAATTGAACATGACGTTCGCCCGGGCCCGGGCCGCGATCGATCAGCGACCCAGCGTCGACCCCATCGCTGACGAGCCGATCGAGCTACGCCAGCGCCAACCAGAACCCGCGGACCTTGAGGACGAGGTGGAGGCATTCGACTTCGCCGTCGAGCCATCCATCGAGCCCGAACACGACCTGATCGCGGAGACGACGTTCCAGCCTGTTCAGGCGGACGACCCAGATCCGGCGTACGACATCGAAACCGATGAGCCGTACATTCAGGATCTCGTGGTCGACGAGATGGAACCGCTCGAGGAGTGGGAATACGACGAATCCTGGGAAGAAGAAGCGGCCGAGCCAATTGCCGCCGAAGCGATCGCGCCATATGTGGAGCAACCCACTCCTCCCGCCCGGCGCGATTCCCCGCGTGGTAGCTGGTGGCGAAGCCTCAATTTCGGGATCAAGCGGCGATACCAGCCCGACCCCGAACCCGTGGAGCCCGTCTACGAATACGACGATGTCGAACCCGTCCAGTCCGAATACATGGAGACGGCTGAGTTAGAGCTTTCGTATGACGATGTGACCGGAGACGGTCAGTTCGCGGACGACGACCTGTACTGGCACGAGTCTCCGGTTGAGCCAGCCGCCGAGGAAGCCTGGAGGCCCGAGGAAGTCGTTGACGACGAGATCTTCGAGGACGAACTGCCGCTGGCCGGCGAACGCCACGAGGGCGCCGGGATACCTCTCGCGACCAGCGACGAGAGCTGGCTCATGGACGCCCGGGAGTTCCCGGCTCCCCAGCCCGCCGAGTGGCACCAGTCACGAACGCACCTTCTCGCCCAGCGGCAGGAAATCGAACCGATTCCCCAGGTGCGGCCTGAACGTCGCGAGCCGGTCGACCAGGTCGAATGGATCGAGCCGCGCGCGGCCGCGCCACGACACGTTGAAGAGCCCCGGCCGCGTCGACGGCCCGAGCCGCGAGAGTACATTCCGATCGATCAGCCCAGCGGCATGGACGCATTCCGGAATGCCTTGTTCGGCGGCACCGCCGCCAACGGCCTGATCGATACTCCCGAACCGCGGGCGCCGCGGGTTGCCGCTCCACCAACCACGTTCGACAAGGTCGACCACGAACCGGCCCCTCGCCAGGCGCGATGGGATTCCCAAGAAGCATATTTTGTCCCCGATCCCGAACCCGAGACGTGGATGGAGGCTGAAGTCGAACCCGTCGCCGCACGTCCAGTCCGGCTGGAGCAGACCGATAGACGAGAGAGCCGGCGCGGCCGGTCCAGTCGACCTTCACGTGACCACGACCGGCGGGACGACGAGATCTTCGACATTCGCCGCGCCGTGGCCGATCCCGATGACACCTCGATCACCCGCCAGCTCGATGTCGAGAACGGCGTCGCCAAGTGCTGCCTCACCTGTCGCTCGTTCCAGCCGGGAGACGAGGCGGGACGCGGCTGGTGCATGAACTCATGGGCCGGGACCTACAGGCAAATGGTGAACGCCGATACGCTGGCCTGCCAGTCGTCCATCGGCCACTGGTGGATCGCCGCCGACACCACCTGGATTCCTCCATCGGATTCAATCCAGCCTCGGACGCCGAGGACCGACCGGCTCGTGGCGCGAGCCGATTCACGCGACGAACGGGAGTCCTCGAAACGGTCTCGTGTACGTACGGGAAAAGTTGGCTGAGACCTCGAAAAGGGCGGTATGGACCAACACCAGGGGGTACACTGAACTACAGCGAATCGCATACGCAAGAGGGACCGCGATTCGAGCCAGACACACACAATCCAATTCGTGTGGGCCGTGGGCTCACTCGCGCGCATGCTCTTTTCGCCCCACTCACAGGGTAACCAGGAACATTCATGGCCGGATTCGGAGAAACGCTATACCAGGCTCGCGCCAACATGGGCGTGACGCTGAAGGAAGCGGAACAAGCCACGCGGATCAACCGCCACCATCTGGACGCACTGGAGAGCGAAAACTTCAGCGCGTTGCCGCCGCTTATCTACCAGCGGGGCATCGTTCGCAACTACGCGACGTACCTGCGGCTCGATCCCGGCAAGCTCCTGGTGATGTTCGAGGAAGCCCACGGCGGCTCCGGACAGTCTCAGCCAAGCAGTGTCGCGTCGATCCCGCCAGTGAACATGCCGTCGCACTGGACTCCCAACTTCGCCATCATCGCCTTTACCGTGGTCCTGAGCGCCATCGTCTTTGCCTGGGTATACAGCGCGTTTGTCGCCCAGCCCGATACCACCCTCGCGCCGACCGAACTCGCGCCCACGGCGACCCCGTTCGAGAGCGACATCCCCATTCCGACCAAGCAGCCAACCCAGCCCGCGCCAACCGCGACGGCGACGCCCGAGCCGACGGCCACCACGGCCGCCGCCGACAATGCCAGCCGCACGGATACGAACGCTGATGATGAGGATGGCGACTCAGGTGAAATTGAGCAGCGAGGCGGCGATAACGTTCGCCGCGAGAACTCGACCCAGCAGCAGTCCGCTGGTCGCGACGAGAACGAGGCGACGGTGGAAACGACCACCGAGCCGACCGTCGAGTCCCAGTTCGACGAGTCCGAACTCACCAGTATCAACGTCGAGGCGTCGTCCACGATCTGGGTCACCATCTGGGCCGATGACGTGGTGGTCTTCGATGGCAACCTGAACCCCGGCGATGTCACCGGACACGTCGTGGGCAACCAGTTCCGTGTCTACACTTCGTCCGGCGCCAACACGATCTTCACGAACGCCTGCGGCAACGAGTTCCTGATGGGCAACGAGAGTGGCCAGGCCAACTACACGCTGAGCAAGCAGCCAGACTCCTGCGCGCCGATCCGCGAGTAGTCACGAATCGAGCGACAAACACACAGGCCCGGAGCGATCGCTCCGGGCCTGTTTTCGTTTACCTGGGATGTGGAATCAGCGTGCCGGGACGACGATCGTGATGGCCTGGGGCAACAGGGTAAATCGCACCGGGGTCTTCCCCACGACATCTCCGTCCAGCTGCACCGCGATGTCCGGCTCGGCCTCGATGTGAACGTCCCGGGTGGTAAAGGCGGTGACGAACGGCGAATCGATCGCCTTGCGCATTGCCATGCTGCCCACCACCCGCGCCAGCTCCATCGGGCTGGTGGCGGTCACAACGATCACGTTGAGCAAGCCGTCGTCGTAACTGATCCGCGAATCCAGTTGAAGCTGGGGCGTGATGATCGACGACCCGTTCGCCACCAGCACCATCGGTGAGCGGACCCCTTCGAGCACCATCTCCTCCGAGCGCACGGTGAACCGGGAGATCGGCAGGCGAAACGCCTTCACCGCCGCCGGGAGATAGGCCATCCAGCCCATCTTGCGCTTCATCGCGGGATCGGCCAGGTCGAACAATTGACTGTCCAGTCCCGCGCCAGCCATGTGCAGGAACACGTGATCCCCGCAGACTCCGGCGTCGATGACGCGCCGGTGATGGGGCCCAAAGAGCAATCGGGCGGCCTGGTGGGCGTTCGTCGGGATGCCCATGTCCTTCGCCACGATGTTGGTCGACCCGCCGGGAACGATGCCCAGCGGCACGCCATGAGCGATGGACGCCGATGCCACCTCGCCCACCGTACCGTCTCCCCCCACCGCGATCAGCAGGTCGGCGCCATGGCCATGCCGCAGGGCGAGTTCGCGGGCATGGCTCGCCCGCTCGGTCACGTAGGTTTCCACCGTCGTTTCGCGTGGCGCGGCGAGATTGAGGAACTCGACGATGCGCGCGACATCACCCCGGGTCGCCGGGTTGATGACGGCCACCGCCCTGCGGATCGGCTCAGGCATGCGTGGTCACCGGCCCAACCTTCCGGGTCCCTACGCCTGCTCTTCGTCGGGACCAAACACCTGGTCAACGATGTAGTTGGTCAGCCAGGTCGCGGCCGCCGTCAGGACAAGTCCAAGAATGCCTCGAGCAAGGTTCTTCGCCATCGTGTTCCTACTCCATCCGTTCGATGTGTCGTATCTTCTGGTCCGCCACGATCCAGGCGCTCTTCGTCAGCCGGATCGTCGCGTCAGTTTAGGCTACACGTTGTCGCGGCCGGTGGCGAGGACACCCAGCATGAACAGGATCATCATGCCCAGCAGGGTCAGGTCGATCGTGGTCAGGTTCCACAGCAGCTCGCGATGTGCGCCGGGCAGGTAGTCAAGCACGTTGGTGACGGGCGCGGTCAGGCCGTACACGAACGATCCTATCCAGACCCGGTCGGAAACTTCGAGCGCAACCAGCACGGTTCGCAGGAGAATCACGCTGCCAACCAGCGCGAAGCAGGTCAGCAGCAACTCGGTCGCCAGTTGGGACCGGGTCGCCATCTGAATCCGCTTGCGTTCGGCCTGCTCAAGCATCACCGCGCTCCACGCCAAGCAACCGGGCGATTTCCCGCACGATCTCTCTGGCCACAACGTCCTTGCCAGCCTCGGGAAGCTCGCGTGGCTCGCGGTCGCCGGTGATCAGCGTGGCGACACTACGCTCGCTGCCGATGGTGGCGACCGCCTCGTTGGCGACGATCATCGCCAGCCCCTTCGATTCCAGCTTCTTTCGCGCGTTCTCCAGCAGGCTCTCGGTCTCGGCCGCGAAGCCGACCTTCATCAGGCCGGGGCGGTCGACGCCCGCGATAATGTCGGGATTGCGCACCAGCCGCAGGTCCAGCGTTTCCTGGCCCGCCTGCTTCTTGATCTTTTGCTGACCAACCGTTTCCGGCCGGAAATCCGCCACCGCCGCCGCCATCACCAGCACGTCGGCGTTTGCCACGGCTCGGTCGACCGCCTGTTGAAGGTCCCGCGCGGATTCCACCACCTCGGCGTTTCCATCGAGCCAGGCGCGATCGACGCTGCGCGTGGCGATGAGATGGACATCTGCGCCGGCCTCGACCGCCGCCTGGGCCAGCGCCACGCCCATCCTCCCCGACGAACGATTGCCGATATACCTGACTGGATCGATCGCTTCCTGGGTGCCGCCAGCGGTCACCACGAACCGTTTCCCAGCCAGCGGCCCCTGCTTGCCAAGCGCGGCCCGCGTGGCCGCCAGCAACGCATTGAGCGGCGCCAGCCGGCCCTGCCCCGTCGCGCCGGAGGCCAGGCGTCCCTCGGCCGGATCGACGAACGACACGCCCCGCTCCCGCAGCAGGGCAACGTTCGCCTGGGTAGCGGGGTGGTTCCACATGTGATGCTCCATCGCCGGAGCCAGAACGATCGGCGCCTGGGTCGCCAGGGCGATCGCCGAGAGCATGTCATCCACCATGCCCTGGACCAGCCGGGCGATGGTGTTCGCGGTGGCGGGCGCGATGAGCAGCAGATCGGCTTCCGCCGCCAGGGCCACATGTCCCGTTCCGCCGTCGTCCCAGCCATCGAACACGCCGGTGAAGACCCGCTGGTGAGTCAGCCCCTCGAAGGTGAGCGGCTGGATGAACCGGGTCGCTCCTTCCGTCATCACAACCTGGACCGACGAGCCCGCCTGGACGAGCGTGCTGGCGAGTTCGGCCGCCTTGTACGCGGCGATCCCCCCGCTCACCCCGAGCACGATCCTCGCGCCACTCAGCCCGGCGCGCTCCCGGGTTTCGTCATGCGTGGGCATTCGCCAGAATCTCCCGGTCCGCCATCGCCGCCGCGACCGTATCCAGCGCGAAGGTAATGCTCGCGTCATCGGCCTGGTAATGGGTCACCATGCGGACGCCCCGAAGCCCATAGTTGGACACCAGCAGGCCACGGCGCTTCAGGTCCTCGATGAATCCGGTGTGGTCACCGCCGGCATCGGCCACCTTGAACACCACGATGTTCGACCGCGCGCCGCCATGGTCGATCTCGATGCCCTTGATGGCGCGGAGCCCGTCCGCGAGTCGTTGGGCCCGCGCATGGTCCTCCGGCAGGCGCTGGATCATTGTCTCGAACGCGACCAGGCCGGCCGCCGCGATGATCCCCGACTGGCGCATCGCCCCACCCAGGATCTTCCGCTGCGATCGCACCTTCCCGATGAACTCCGCGCTCCCCACCACCAGCGAACCGATGGGGCAGCCAAGCCCCTTGCTGAGGCAGAACTGCACCGAGTCAACCTCGGCGGCGATGTCCGCCGCCGAGACACCCAGCGTGGCGGCCGCGTTGAAGATCCGCGCACCATCGAGGTGCACCGGAACGCCTCGCGCGTACGCCACGTCCGCCACGGCCCGCATGTCCTCGATCGAGAGCACCGCGCCGCCACAGCGGTTCTGGGTGTTTTCCAGGCAGACCACGCCGGTGCGGGGATAGCCGGGCCGGCTCTCGCGGATCGCGTTGCCGACCGCCACCGGATCGAGCCGGCCGCCAGCGTCGTTGTGAACGGTGAACAGGGGAATGCCGCCAAGGGTCGAGGCGCCACCGCTCTCATACCAGAGGATATGGGACTCATCGCCAACGATCGCCTCGTCGCCACGGCCACAGTGGGCCAGCAGCGCCGAGAGGTTGCCCATGGTGCCGCTCGCGACCAGCACGGCCGCTTCCTTGCCCAGCAGGTGGGCGGCCTGGCGTTCCAGCTCGTTGACGGTTGGGTCTTCGCCGTATTGGTCGTCCCCGACCATGGCGTCCATCATCGCCGCGCGCATCTCTGGCGTCGGTCGGGTAATCGTGTCAGACCGCAGGTCGACCATTGTTTCCGTTATCGCCACACCAGACACTTCGACTGGACCTCCGCCTGTGCAATCGTTCGCCGTCACCGCAATGATGCCATTATTCGAGTCGCCGCAAACCGCCTATCCCGAACCCGTTGTCCGGCCATCGTCCGCCGGTTCGATGATCGGAATGTCCTCCGTCGGCTCCGCCGTGGCCGGTTCGATGGTTGGCTCCTGGGTAGGGGTTGGAGACGGTTCCGTCGTGGCGGTCGGCTCCGAGGTCGCCGTGGGAGGTTCCTCGGTGGGCGGCGCGATGATGGGTTCGGTGGCCTGCTGGATGGGCGGCGGCTCCGTCGACTCCACCTCCTGCGTGGGCGTCGAGGTGGCATCGTCCGTTCCGCCCGGTGTGTTCTCCCGTTCCCGGAGGTACTCCGTGGCGAGATAGGCGGCCACCACCACCATCGCCAGCAGGATCACGAACAGCATGAAATTCAGGATCCAGCGGCCACCACCAGACGACCGCTGTTGGGCGGGACGAGCGACCGGCTGCTGGTAGGTGGGAGCGGGCCGCGCCAGTTGCGGCCGGGGTCGGGGACGAGTCGCCACCCGGGTCGCCTGCTGCTCCGGTGGCAGGGTGATTTTCGTCGTGGCGCCAGGATCGTTCAGGTTGCCAGCCAGGGCCCTGGCCATCGCGCTCGCCGACCGGAAGCGGTTCTCCGGCGCTTTCGCCATCGCCTGCAGCACCACGCCATCAAGGAGAGGGGGAATCCGCGATGACTGGGCCGCCTGGGAGGGCGCGATCGGCACCTCGTTGATGTGGGCGAGCATGGTGGCGGTGGCGGTCGGCCGCTCGAACGGCAACCGGCCCGTCAACATTTCGTACAGCACCACGCCCACCGCGTAGATGTCCGTGGTCTCGCTGAGCTGACCCGCCTCGGCTTGTTCCGGCGCCATGTAGGCGGCTGTTCCCACCGCCAGCCCAGCCGATGTCAGGCCTGGATCGACCGCCGCCTGGGCGATGCCGAAATCCGTGACCCGCACCCGGCCATCGCGGTCAATCAGCACGTTCTGCGACTTGATGTCGCGGTGGAGGATGCCCGCGCGATGAATCGTCGCCAGGCCCTCGAGGATTTGGCGGGCGATATCGCGAGCCTCGGATGGCGGTAGCGGCCCCCGGCGCTCGATGTAGTGCTTTAGATCCTCGCCGTCGACGAACTGCATCACCAGGTAGAGCCAGCCGTCCTGCTGGCCCACGTCGAACACCTGCACCACGTGGGCATCGGAAATCGACGCGGAGAGGCGCGCCTCGCGCTCGAACCGCTGCACGTAGGCGGCGTCCTGCTCCTGGTCGCGGCGCAGCACCTTGATCGCCACCGCGCGATCGAGACGCCGGTCGTGACCGCGCCACGTAATGGCCGACGCGCCGGAGCCGATGACCTCGATCAGGTCGTAGCGGTCACCCAGCAGCCGTGGCGGCCCCTGTCTCGATGGATTGCCGTTGTTCTGGTCTTCCGGCGGCAAGAAGTCGTCCTCATGGGAAAGGCGGCTATCGAGGGCACCGTCCGCTCCCGCGAGACCGGTACCCGATTCAGCGAACATGATACGCGGTCGGGACCCGCCGCCTCCGTCGAATGAAGCGTCCGATTTGTCCGCGTGCCCGAATGGTGCGATGCTGCCACCCACACCATTCGCGGCGGATGGCCGATCGCTAGGGCACGCATGAACAAGTTCGAATCCATCGGCCTCTCTCCAACGGGCGTGAAAGTCCTGATCTGGATGTGCGCGCTGATCGCCGCCAACCAGTTGGGGTTCGGCGCCATCGTGCCCGTCATCGCCCTGTATGCCGAGGACTTCAACGTTAGCCAAACGGCCATCGGGCTCACCATCGCCGTCTACGGGCTGGCGCGGTTCCTGGTCAGCCTTCCCGCGGGCCGGCTGAGCGACCTGCTTGGGCGCAAACCGACACTCGCGATCGGTGGCCTTGTCACCCTGGTCGGCACGGTCGGCTGCGCCATCGCTCCCAACTACGAAACCTTCCTGCTGGCCCGCTTCGTCGCCGGAGCTGGCGCGGCCTGCGTGATGACCGCCGGCCAGATCGTGCTCGCCGATATCGCCTCGCCCACGAACCGCGGCCGGGTGATGGCGATCTACCAGGGCGTGTTCCTGTTCAGCGTGGGCGCGGGCGCGTTCCCGGGCGGATGGCTGGCCGACCGGTATGGGTTGGCCAGCCCGTTCTGGGCAAACGCGGTTCTCGCGGGCGTGGTCACGCTCCTCGCGCTGCTGTTCGTGCCTGAAACCCGTGGCATGCGCTCACGGGCCGCCACGGCTGCCGCTGAACCCGCGATGGCCTTCATGGACCAGCTCCGCGTCATCGCCCGCGTGCCGGGGTTCCTGCTGATTTGCCTCGTCAGCTTCATCGCGTTCTTCGCGCGAACTGGCGGGCTCTTCAACGTCATGCCGTTGCTCGCCGAGGACAAGATGGGCCTGACGCCAGACCAGATCGGCGTGGGCGTTGGCATGATCAGCATCATGGGGTTGATCCTCGTCTACCCCAGTGGCGCGCTGGTCGACCGGTTCGGTCGCAAGGCTGTCATCGTTCCGTCGACCCTGTTGAGCGGCGTGGCCATTCTGGGATACGGCGTCGCGGGCGGGTTCGCATCGTTCATGGTCTGCTCCGTCATCTGGAGCGCCGCGGGCGGAGTGAGCGGCGCGGCTCCGGCCGCCTATGCCGCCGACATCGCCCCGGAGGGCCTCACCGCCCCGACGATGGGGCTGTATCGCGCCCTGGCCGACGCAGGCTATGTCGTTGGCCCGTTGATGCTCGGGATCATCTCGGACCTCCAGTCCCCCATCGCCGCGCTGGGCTTCACGTCCGCCCTGCTGGTGGGCAGCGGTATCCTGTTCGCCTTTCGCGCCCCGGAGTCGCTGGAGGAACACAACTCGACCCGGGCCAGGAAGAAAGGCGAGCCCTCCTCGCTCACGCCGACACCGCCCGCCTGACCACTATGGCGCGATGATTTTCCCCTTCGGCTTGCGGTTGGGCAGGACGATCCGGAACAGCGCCCCTTCACCGACCGTGCTCTCCACGCCGAGGCTTCCGCCGTGCGCCTGCACGATGTGCTTGGCGATCGCCAGGCCAAGCCCGGTGCCGTCGGAGCGGCGCGCCTTGTCCGACTTGTAGAACCGTTCGAACAACCGGTCCACCTCTTGCGGCGCTATGCCGATTCCGGTGTCCTGCACCTCAAGCGTGGTTTCATCGCCCGCCTGGTAGGCGCGGAGGGTAATGGAGCCTCCCGCCGGGGTGAACTTGATCGCGTTGTGGATCAGGTTGATCAACACCTGCTCGACGCGCGCGCGGTCGATCCGGATCTGCTGGAGATCGCCGATGGCTTCCACCTTGAGCGTCAGGTTCGCCCGGCTGATCTGAGCCTCCAGGCGGTTCGCCGTTCCCTGGATGAGGTCGGGAACCTCCACCCACCCGTAGCTGATCTTCGTTCGCCCCGCTTCCAGACGGGCCAGGTCCAGCAGGTCTTCGACCAGCGCGGTCAGGCGGTCCACCTCGTGCACGATTCGCCCGAGGAAGTCCATCGACAGTTCCGGCTCCTCGATCGCGCCCGCCTCCAGCGTTTCCACCATCGCCCGGATCGAGGTCAGCGGGGTTCGGAGTTCGTGGGACACATTGGCCACGAATTCTCGCCGCACCGTTTCAAGCCGCCGGAGTTCGGAAATGTCCCGCATTACCACGAGCCCGAGCCGCTCGTCCGACTCGAGCACCACCTGGGCCGTGGTCAGCAGGGTCCGGCGGTTCATGCCGTGCTCCACGGCGGCCTCGGAATGCTCGTTGCCGGTCAGTGCAGTCTTCAGGAGTTCGGCAAGTTCATGGTCGCGGCTGACCTGCATGAACGGCTTGCCAGTCGAGGACGCTTCGTTCGTATCCAGCAGCCGCTCCGCTGCCGTGTTCATCTTCAACACGAGGCCGTTTTCATCGGTGATCACCACCCCATCGGTGAGTTCGGCGAGCACCGCCTCCAGTCGCGCCCGGGCCTGCTCCTTCTCGTTCCGCGATCGCTGGAGTTCGGACGTCATGCGGTTGAAGGCGAATCCCACCTCGGTGATTTCCGGAACGTCCGCCGCGTCGATCCGCACGCTCAGGTCGCCCCCGGCGATGGAGTGGGCATGTTGCCGCAGGGCATCGAGGGGCCGCACGATGTTGCCCGCGATCACCCACGCCACGCCAATGATCAGCGCGCAGGCCACGGCCGCCGCCGCCAGGAACCGCATCCAGACCCCACGCACGGTCGCCTGCACGTCGTCCAGGGGCAACGCGGCCCGGACTACCACGCCGTCCTGGCCTGGCACGGTCACCGCGACGTACATGAACTCCGCGCCGGCGGTGCTGCTGTCCCTGGTGGAGTCCCCCCGGCCCTCTCGCAAGGCCTCGACGATCTCCGGCCGGTTGGCGTGGTTGGACATGTTGGCCGGGTCGAAGCTGGTGTCGGCCAGCACCTCGCCGTCGGCGCCAACCACGGTGTAGCGGCTGGAGCCGCTGTCTTCGATGGCGGCATCGACCAAAGCCTGGATGTCCGCCCCCGTTCCACCGCCCTCAAGCTCACGGCCGACGCTGTACGCGAGCAGTCTCGCCCGTCCCTCGAGGTCGGTGGAAAGCTGGCCCTCATAGCTATCTCGCGCCTCCAGGCCGAGGAACAGGCTCAGCAACAGGAGCACCACCACCATCACGCCGACAAACGGCAGCGCAAGCCGCCAGCGGAACGATGTGGGATCGATCGGGGTGTTGGTGAATTCCGGCTCCCAGGACTCGACCAGGGCTGGAGAGGTCACCCGGCGGGAAGGCTGTGTGCCTGGCGACGGGTTAGTCATGGGACACGAACCGGTATCCGAGACCACGCATGGTCTCGATTCTTGACGGCTCGCTGGGATCCTGCTCGATCTTCTTGCGAAGCCAGCGCACATGGACATCCACGGTTCTGGTATCGACCGGGTAGTCGTATCCCCACACCTCGCGCAACAAGGCATCCCGCGAGAGCACGATGCCCGGGTGCCTCACGAAGTAGAGCAGCAGGTCGAACTCCTTTGGCTTGAGTTCGATCTCCGTTCCCTTCACGGTGGCCCGTCGCCGTGGCGCGTCGATCTCGACATCGCCCGCCCGCAGCACCTCGCCACTGGAGGGTGGAGTCGCCACGGTATCAACCATCGCGTCATTCGCGGTCGCCGGCGGGGCGCTGGTCATCCGCACGCGACGCAGCATCGCCCTTACCCTGGCCACCAGTTCACGCATGGCGAACGGTTTCACCAGGTAATCGTCGGCGCCCATTTCCAGTCCAACGATGCGGTCGATCTCCTCGCCTCGCGCCGAAAGCAGCAGGATCGGCACCGTCGATTCCTCGCGGACGCGGCGACTCACCTCGAAGCCGTCCATGCCCGGCATCATGATGTCCAGAACCACCACGTCGGGATGATGTTCGCGCACGGCTTCCAGCGCCGAGGGGCCATCCTCGGCGAACACGACATCCAGGCCCTCGCGGCGAAGGTTGAACCCCACCGTCTCCCGGATCACCGGTTCATCGTCCGCCACCAGGACTCGTGCCGGTCGCGATGCAGCATCCCGCATGTCTAGCGCATCCTCCGCGCGACGGTCACCCGCCGCCAGGCCCCGGCGTCAACGCCAGGACTGGTGGGCTACTCGCCACTCTGATACCCATGAACCAGCTCGACGAGTCGTGAAAGCTGGTCTGGATCAGTGTCGGGCATCAGTCCATGGCCCAGGTTAAAGACATGTCCATTTCGACCGCCCACCCGTTCGAGAATGTCGATCGCGCCCGCCCGGACCGTCTCCCAGGGCGCCATCAACATCGCGGGATCGAGATTCCCCTGGATGCCGCGTGACTCGCCAATGCGCGCCCACGCTTCATCGATCGGCACTCGCCAGTCCACGCTCACGATGGAGGGATTGGTCGCGGCGATTTCCTCCAGCAGGTGGCTGGTGCCGGTGCTGAAGTGAACCGTCGGAACCTGCCCCCGCAACCGCTCGAAAATGGCACCGGTGTAGGGCGCCACGTTCTCACGGTACGACCGCGCGTCGACCAGGCCGAGCCACGAGTCGAACAACTGGACGACGTCGGCTCCGGCCCGCACCTGTCCTTCAAGATAGCGCCCGGTGATCTCGGTCAGCTTGCCCATCAGCGCCCGCCACAGGTCCGGGCGGCCATACATCATGGCCTTCGTCTTCGGATATTCCTTCGAGGGCCGACCGTCCACCAGGTAACAGGCCATGGTGAATGGCGCGCCCGCGAACCCCAGCGATGCCGCTCGCTCGCCGAGAGTGGAGCGAAGCAATCGCAACGCTTCGAGCACGTATGGCGTGCCCTCTTCCGGATCAACGACGCGAATTCGCTCGATATCCTCCGCCGTCCGAATCGGGTTGGCGATCACGGGGCCCACGCCCGGCTTGATTTCGTAATCGACGCCCATGCCGTCGAGCGGCAGCATGATATCGGCGAAAAGCACCGCGCCATCCACGCCAAGCCGGTCGACCGGCATCATGGTCGCTTCCACCGCCAGTTCCGGCGTTCGCGCCACCTCGAGGAAGGCATGCTTCTTCCGAAGCTCTCGGTATTCCGGCAGGCAACGTCCCGCCTGCCGCATGAACCACACCGGGATCCGGTCGGCGTCGTTGCCGTTGGCTGTGGCCAGGAACCGGCCTCGCCCTGTCATCTGATCCGTCTGAACCATGGGTATCGCGCTCCACTTCGTCGCTGAGCGGGCGTCGTTGCCCGCGCCGTGTGCCCTTATTCCGGGCGTGTTCCAGCCAGCCAGGCGGCTGCTTCCTTCGCGTGATAGGTGATGATCCGGCCCGCGCCGGCCCGCTTCATCGAAAGCAGGGTTTCCAGCGTGACGCGCTGTTCGTCGATCCAACCCATTTTGGCGGCGGCCTTGATCATCGCGAACTCGCCGGACACGTTATAGGCGGTCAACGGCACGTCGAACGTTTCGCGCGCCGCCCGGATGATGTCGAGGTACGAAAGCGCGGGCTTCACGATCACCAGGTCCGCCCCTTCCTCCAGGTCGATCGCGATTTCGCGCATGGCCTCGCGGGCGTTCCCGGGGTCCATCTGGTGCGAGCGCCTGTCGCCAAACGACGGGGTGCTCTCGGCGGCCTCACGGAACGGGCCGTAGTAGGCCGAGGCGTACTTGGCCGCGTATGACATGATGGGAACGGCCTGGAATCCCGCCTCGTCGAGCGCGGTCCGGATCGCGGCCACCCGGCCATCCATCATGTCGGACGGCGCGACGATGTCCGCCCCGGCCCGCGCATGGCTGACGGCGGTCCGGGCCAGCAGCGGCAGGGTGAGGTCGTTGTCCACTACATCGCCAACCAGGATGCCGCAGTGGCCATGGTCGGTGTACTCACAGGCGCACACATCGGTGATGACCAGGAAGCCGGGGTCGACCCGCTTGATTTCGCGAACCGCCCGTTGCACGATCCCGTCCGGATCGTAGGCGCCGGTCGCCTCGCCGTCCTTCACGTCCGGAATCCCGAACAACAGCACGCCGGGTATCCCCAACCGGTTGAGTTCGACGATCTCGGCTTCGAGCTGGTCGACCGATAGCTGGAACTGCCCCAGCATCGACGAAATCTCGTTGCGAACGCCGGTTCCTTCCACCACGAACAATGGGTAGACGAAATCTCGCGGATGCAGCTCGGTTTCCCGCACGTAATCGCGAATCGCGGGCGTCATGCGCAGGCGCCTGGTGCGCTGGATATCCGCCGGTGCGGTCAACCGCTCCATCTCGTTGGCTGACACCATCTGGATAGCCTCCCTCTCTTACGAACGGCCCGCGAAATACGTCTCGCAGGCGGCCACGACGCCATCTGGCGATGGATCCTCGGCCTGTACATGCACCGGCAACCCGAATTCATCCATGGCGACGGCGGTCGTGCTTCCAATCGCCACCAGGCAGGCGCCGGAGAGCGCGGCGAGATCGGCTCCCAGAGACTCCGTCATCACCCGCACCGAAGACGGCGAGGCGAACACCATCGCGTCCACCCGCCCACCACGGACCAGCGCCCGCACCTCGTCGCCAGCACCAGGCGTCGCGATCGACCGATAGCTTTCGACCCGGACCACGTTGACATCGGCCCGCCGCAACGGGGACGTGATCGTGTCGCCAGCGCGGCTCCCCAGCAGGCAAAGCACCTTCGCGCCTGCCGGCACGGCCTCAACCAGTTCCCTGGCCAACCCCGGCCCGGTCTGCTCCACGGCGACCAGGTCAACCGGGATGCCGATCGCCTCCATCGCGGCGGCGGTCGACTTGCCAACCACGGCGACCTTGGCCTGGCCGGCGAACCGGTTTCCGCCAAACGCTTCCAGTAAGTCCACGGTTTTGGTGCTGGTCACCACCAGCCAGTCGAACCCACCGGCCGCGGCGTCGTTGAGCGCGGCGGTAAGGACACCGGGCGTGGCGGTTGGCCGAATCTCCAGCGTGGTGGCGGGTGTCACCAGGGCGCCTCGCTCCTGGAACGCGGCTCGCGACCGCTCGACGTAGTCGCCGGTCCCCGTCACCACCACCTGCCTGCCAGCCAGCGGTCCACGCGCATCGCTCCCCGTCTTGGAGAGATCGGCGCCGGCCCAGGTCGGCGAAAGCTCCCGCATCATCCGCCGCGACAGATCGGGAACCTCGTCGCGGGCGGTCGCGATGGGAAATGCCACCTGGGTGCGCGTCATGCGATCGCCGTCATCGGAGGCCATCATCGCCCAGAATTGCACCTGCTCACCGTCGACGATCGCGTGGGCGCCAACCGGCGTGGTGCAGCCACCGCCCATCGCCCGCAGGAACGATCGTTCCAGTTCAACCGCCAGGGCCACCGCCGGGTCGTTGAGTGCCTGCGCCACATCCCAGGCCTCATCGGGACCGATCCTGGTCTCAAGCGCCAGGGCGCCCTGGCCCGGGGCGGGAACGAACTCGTCGAACGAGAGGAACGCGGTCACGCGCTCGGCCCACCCCATCCTGGTCAAGCCCGCGGCCGCGAGGATGATGGCGTCGTAGTCCTGGGATTCGGACTTCCGCAGCCGCGTGTCGATGTTCCCGCGAAGGTCGGATATCACCGCGTCGGGCCGCATGGCGAGCACCTGCACCGCCCGGCGCCGGGAAGAGGTTCCAATCACCGGGTTGGCGGGCAGCCCCTCCAGGCCGGCGCCGTGGCGCGACACCACGACATCCCGCGCGTCCTCGCGCTGGAGATAGGCGGCCACGCCAAGGCCCACCGGCGAGATGGTCGGCAGGTCCTTGGTGCAATGCACCGCGAGGTCCACCGTGCGATCGAGCAGCGCTTCCTGCAGCGCGGAGGCGAACACCCCTCGACCGCCGATCTTGAGCAAAGACGACTGCTTGTCGATGTCGCCTTCCGGCTTGATGACCTGGAGGTCGAATTGTCGCCCGGTGTACCGCTCGACGAGGGATACCTGAATCGCCTCGGCCTGCCACAAGGCCAGCGCGCTCCCCCGCGTTCCTAATAGAAGCTTGCTCATATTCCGCCTGGCGCTGGGTCGCGCCGATGTACCATTCATAAAGGATCGTCGTCCACGGACATCGCCGCGGTTGTCACGTTCATTGTGACAGGTTCACCCGCCCGGCGGCCCAGCCCGTGCACGCCCGCCGCAAGGCCCCTTAGCCATTTGTACAGGCGTGAAACGGTCCGAAAAACGCGAAACCCTGTGCTATACTTTCGTGTCTGGGCGCCAAGCGCGCCCCATTTTGTGTGCATAATCGCAGCACAAGAGACCTGTGTCCCGCGGTATTTGGGAGTATTTTGGGCTCGGTGAAATAGGTCACCGCATGCAGCAATGCATCTGACGCGTGCCAGGCAGAGCCGTTCGGGCAGGACTTATTTATGACCGACCAGACAACACCCGGAAGCGACGGCACCTACGCGGTGATCGCGACCGGCGGCAAGCAGTATCGCGTTCAGGTGGGCGACAACATCTCCGTCGAACGCCTGCATCAGGACGCGGGTTCCGACATTAGCTTCGACCAGGTGCTCCTCGTGGGCGGCAATGGCGAAACCAAGATCGGCACCCCGGTGGTCGACGGCGCGACCGTGACCGCCACCATCAATGAACACGATCGCGGCGAAAAGATCGTCGTCTTCAAGTTCAAGAAGCGCAAGCGATACCGCCGGCGCACCGGCCACCGTCAGGAACTGACCCGGCTCACCATCACCGGCATTTCCGCCTAGCCGTTCCGCCCACCCGGCGGTCCAGGTCACGCACCAGGAGAAACCACCATGGCACACAAGAAGGGCGGCGGTAGCACACGCAACGGCCGCGATTCCGAATCCAAGCGCCTCGGCGTGAAGCGTGGCGATGGCCAGTACGTCCGTTCCGGCACCATCGTCGTTCGCCAGCGCGGCACCCAGTTCTGGGTCGGCCAGAACGTCGGCATCGGCAAGGATCACACGATCTACGCCAAGATCGACGGCGTGGTCCGCTTTGAGCCGGTGAGCCGCGACAAGCGACGCATCAGCGTCTATCCGCCCGAGATCTACCCGGTCGGCGGGGCCTCGGCTCTCCTCTCCCCCGAGGAAACAGCCGCCATCGCCGCGGACTAAGAGGGTTACCCATCAATGAAGCCAGCAATTCACCCCAACTATGTTGAAGCCACGGTGACCTGCTCGTGCGGCAACACGTTCCAGACGCGTTCCACCCGCCCAGAGCTCCGCACCGACCTCTGCAGCGTCTGCCACCCGTTCTACACGGGCGAGCAGCGAATCGTTGACTCGGCCGGACAGGTTGAGCGCTTCACCCGCCGCATGGAGGCCGCCGCCGCCAGGGCCGGACAGAAGTCCAAGCGCCAGCGCCGTCTCGAAGCCCGCCAGCAGGCCCAGGCCGAAGGCCAGGAAGAAGGCGACGTGGTCGAGACGACCGACGAAGACACCGAGGAAGTTGTCGCCGAGTAATCGGATGACAGCAACGGCCGACCGGATATTCCGGTCGGCCGTTCTTCGTTAATGGCCGCGTTTTCGGTCTACCGACGCGCGTCGTCATCCATCTCGAACAGCGTGGCCATCCCGCTCATCCTGATTCCGGCGACCTCCGCTCCGTTCGGCTCCGCCATGCCATCGAGCAGGTTCGACTGCACCCACTGATGCTCCTCGGCGTGGACGAACCGGGCGAACTGCATCACCGCGAGTTGTCCCGCGTCCGACAAGTCCCGGAATACCGACAGCATTCGACGCTCCTCGGTCGATTCCCGCTCGTTGGCCACGGGTTCGATGAGTCCCGCGGCCTTGAGCAGGTCGAGCCGCGCCATGCCCAGCGCCGCCGCGAGCTTGTCCAGCGTCTCCACGCTCGGATGGACGCCTCGTCCGCGCTCGATATCGCACACGTAGGAACGGCTCAGTCCCGAGCGAGACGCGAGTTCGCGCTGGCTGAGTCGCTGCTCCATCCGGTTCGTCCGGATCCAGGCGCCCAGCGCCGTCGTTCCTTTTGGCACGATTTCCGCTGTCCGACTCCCAGCCATTCGCTCTCCCTGTCCCCTTTACCCGCCCGTGCGCCCGGTCTCTCTCCGCTCCCCTTGAACGTGAGGAAAAGTCCTGCGACCATCAGGAAAGCACGTATCCTGTCAATGATAGTCTGGAAAGGTCCGCCCGGATGCCAACAGCCTCCTCCCCATACAGCGAGCGACACGCCTGATGCCCCGAACCCGCATTGCCCTGATTGGCGACACCCGCCTGGAATACGGTGAACTCACCGACGCCGGCGCCATCGCCATGGAACTCGCCAGCTGGTCGCAGCTCGAGGTCGGCATCCGCACGGTCGCCAACTCACGCAATGCCTGGGAAGTCCTCGATGAGGCGTTCGGCTCGGTCGGGATCACGTCCTGGATGACCATTCGCGATGAAGCACCGGCCACCTATCGCGACAACGGCGCCGAAACCCGCATGGGCGATGTGCTGAACATCGACGAATTGTTTTCCCACGACCTCGTGATCGTGGCCACGCGAGACCGGGCGCTTCGCCGGTTCCTGGCCGATCTGCCGGTGCACACGTATCCGGGCGTCCGCATGATGACCCTGATCGACCTGCACGACGGCGTGGTGGAAGACGAGAACCTGGCGGACCTCCTCCGGTTTGATGTGCTCGTTGGATCGGACGCGGCGTTCTCGTCGATCACCTCCATCGAGTCGCCGATCGCCGGATCGGGTATCGCCGCGTTCGAATCGCATCTGCGTGGCAGCAATGTGCGAGCGGCCGTGAGTTGGGGCAAACACGGCGCCTTCCGCTGCGTCACGCCCGAGGACAACCTCGTCACGATCCCGCCCCACCACGCACCCGCCACCACAAGCGACGCGCCATGGGCTGCCTTCGTCAGCGCGGTCGCGGTTGGACTCGTCAAGCGCAAGGAGTGGAGCGACATTGGTCGCGAGGCCACCCGCCGGTTCGCCATTCGCGCCCAGGCCCAGCGCTCCAGCCGGACCTGACCCTCGGCCAGTAGCCCTATACTCGGGGCATGAATACGCATCCTCCCCAGGCACTCACCCTCTCTACGCCATCCCCCCGGACGCAACGAACCGCGCGCGTCAAATGGCTCGCCGCCCAGCATGGCCTGAAGGTATCCTCCGTCACCACCGCCGAGCCATTCGCTGAACTGGGCGACCATCTCGAACGCCACATCGACGCGGGCCACGTCGAAGGGCTCGACTGGTTCACCCACGAGCGAGCCCGGTTCTCGACCGATGTCCGCAACCTCCATCCCACGGCGACATCGATCCTGTCGGTGGGTCTGACCTACTGGCCGGGACCGAACGACAAACCGGACGACGGCGTCCGCCGCGGGCGAATCTCGCGCTATGCCTGGGGCCGCGACTATCACCGCGTGCTCAAACGCCGGATGAAGGCGTTGCTGGCCGCGCTCGAGGATGAGTTCGGGCGGGCCATCGAGGCAAGGACGCTGGTGGACACGGCGCGGGTGGTCGATCGGGCGATCGCCGCGCGGTCCGGTCTTGGCTGGTATGGCAAGCACACCTGCATCATTGTCCCTGGTCATGGCTCGTGGGTGATGCTTGGCGAACTGGTGCTGGACCTCGACCTTGAGCCTGACGCGCCCCTGAATCGCGACTGCGGCAAATGCACCATCTGCATCGACAATTGCCCCACCGGCGCGATCGTGGAGCCGTACACGGTCCACACGCCCAGTTGCATCTCCTACCTCACCATCGAGCATCGGGGCAGCATTCCATATCAACTCCGGCCGAAGATGGGCGACTGGGTGTATGGCTGCGATGTCTGCCAGGAAGTCTGCCCCTACACCCGCGCGGCGGCGGTGGAAGCCGATCCCGAACTCCAGCCAGCGAGCATCAACAATGCCTTTCCGTCGCTGCACTGGCTCCTGCGAATGACCGAGGCCGAGTTCGGCGAGACCTACTTTGGGACAGCGGTGCCCCGGACGAAACGCCGGGGTCTCGCCCGGAACGCCGCCATCGCCCTCGGCAACACCGGCGACGACAGCGACGCACCCGTTCTCGGAGAGGCGCTGGCCTCCCACGACGAACCGCTCGTGCGCGCACACGTTGCCTGGGCACTGGGCCGTCTCGGTGGCGCCGATGCCCGGAAGGCGCTCGACCGCGCCCGATCCACCGATCCCGAAGCCACGGTTCTTGAGGAAGTCGACCTCGCGCTCACGTTCCTGGCGTAATCGCCAGCGAAGGATCAGGCCGGACTGGTCGCCAACCGAAGGACCGTGTGCGAGTGCGGGGCCAGCGACAGGCTCAGTCGACTCCCCTCCGCCTCGAATGTGCCCTCGCGCACCGAGGCGGCATCCGGGTTGTCGAAGTCGTTGATGGCGTGGACATCCTCTCCAATGACATCGAACCGCCGCGCCACACCTGAAGCGCCCGCGCCGTCCAGTTCGAGCGTGACCTCCAGGGCGTCGTGCTCGTGCCGGTTGATGAGTGATACGACCAGCACGTCGCGCCCCTCGCTCCGGCTGGCGGCCACGTCCAGCACGTCGAACTCGCCCAGCCGGGCCGCCCGCGAGGGCTGTTCCTGACCCGGAGGAGTCGACGGCAGCGTCACCCGCGGCCCATCCACCCAGGCCGACAGCGCGACATCCTGTGTGTGCTCAGCCAATAGTCGCAGCGGGTGATAGATAGTTTGGAGGAATAGCCCATCGGGCGAGGTGAAGATTGGGGCGATCACGTTGACCATCTGCGCCAGGTTGGCGATCTTCACCACGTCACTCTGCCGGATGAAGATATTGAGGTAGGCGGCCACCGCCAGCGCGTCGGAGAGGTCGTAGCGCTCCTCGAGACGGGTCGCCGCGCCCCGCGCCCGGTACCAGACGTTCCACTCGTCGAACGCCACGCCGATCTCGTGCTCGATCCCCTGCTGGGCTCGCACGCGGTCGATCTCGGTTCGCATGTTGTCCAGTTCCCACTCGGCCAGGTGCGGCTGGTAGACGTTCTCGGCATAGTCGGCGCTGCCGGTATAGATATGGATGGAGTGATAGCGAACGAACTTCGCCAGGCCCTCCAGTACCGTCCTGTCCCATGCCGCGCTGCCGGTGTGGCCACAACTGATGAGCTCGATGGAGGGATCGGTCCAGAGCATCACCTTGGCGAACTCAATCGCCTTCTTCACATAGTCCTCGGCCGAGAGCGCGCCGATTTGCCAGTTGCCGTACATCTCGTTGCCGAGCGCCCAGTACCGCACGTTATACGGCTCTGCATGCCCGTTCTCACGCCGCAGGTTCGCCCAGTAGGTGTCCTCGGTGCCGTTGCAGTACTCAACCCAGGACCGGGCCTCCTCCATCGTGCCGGTGCCCATGTTCACGCAGATGAACGGCTCGGTGCCCAGTTCGCGGCAATAGGCGATGTATTCGTCGGTGCCGAAGCGGTTCGACTCCACATCGTGCCAGGCCAGCTCAAGGCGTCGTGGCCGCTTGTCCACCGGACCGATCCCATCGGTCCAGGTGTAGCCGCTCACAAAGTTCCCACCAGGCCAGCGCAGGAGCGGCATCCTCAATGGCCGCAGCGCCTCCAGCACATCGGTACGGAACCCCTGGCTGTCGCTCAGCGGCGACCCCTCGTCGTGGATGCCGCCGTAGATGCACCTTCCAAGGTGCTCGATGAAGCCGCCGAAAATGCGCCGGTCGATCGGTCCGGTCGCCCGGTCGAGATCGATTTTCACTCGCGCCTTTTGCGCCGCCATGTGTCCACCTTCCCTGATGTCGCTTGCGTTGGCCAGACTGGCGACCATTCTATGCGCGAACAAGGGCACGGGAAACTGGCTGGCGAAAACAGCAAGGCCGGGCATCGTGGGATGCCCGGCCTGAAAGGTGCTGTTCTGGAGAGGTGGGAGCCTAGGCCGCCACCTTGCCCGACTTGCCCATGGTGCGAAGACAGCGCGTGCAGATGTGCAGGCGAATGCCAACGCCGTTCACGACGATTTTCTTCGACTGAACGTTGGGCTTGAAGTCGCGGTTGGTGCGCCGCTTCGAAAAGCTCACATTGTTGCCAAACGTCTTGGCCTTGCCACAAACGTCACATTTACCGGCCACGGCGGGCCTCCCTTCACAAAAAAGATACCGCCGCGAAACGGATGCATCCGACGGGCGACGCTGGTCGCGATTGCTGTCAACGGCATGCGTGGGGCGTAAAAGCGGCGCCGTCAGCGGACGACGCCTAACCAAGGGCAAATGCTATCACAATGGCAAGCCACCTCGCAACGCATGTGGGTTCGCGATCCGGGCCACGAGGACAACACGCTACCCAACCGGATCATGGACGCGGGCTCGAAGACGTGTATAGGATGCCACGTGCATTTCGCCCTTCATCGCCGGCGATCGAGGAGATGTGTTGAGTTCACCCCTACAGGCCCGGTTTGGGCGACCAGAGTCGACGCTGCTGGATGGAGAGGCGGAACGACTCACCGCCCTCCCGGCACCATCCCAGTCCACCAATCTCGACATCCTCCGCTGCACGGCCGTCCTGCTGGTCGTGGTGAGCCATCTCTTCTTCGGCAACTACACCATGGCGGTGATGGGACGGCTCGGCGTGCTGTTCTTCTTCGTACACACCTGCCTCGTCCTGATGTTCTCCCTGGATCGGCAACGCGCGCGAACTGGCACCAGGCGGCTTTTCACGACGTTCATGCTTCGCCGCATATTTCGGATCTACCCGCTGAGCATCGTCGCGGTCACCATCGTATTCGTGCTGGAAATCCCCTCGTACGTAATCGGCACGGGATCGACCTACCTGATGCCGATGGACGGACTGGGACTCGCCACGAACATCCTGCTGGTACAGGATGTCGTGGTGAGCGTGGGAGGACCCCGACCACAAATCGGCCCGTTGTGGACCCTGCCGATCGAATTGAGGATGTACCTCTTCCTGCCGCTGCTCTTCATCCTCTGCAAGACACTGCCATCCGTGAGGTTCGCCGCGACGCTGTGGATCCTCTCGGTGCCGGTGGCGATGGCTTCGAGCAAGGTGGTCAGCGTCGTATTCGGAAACCCGATCGCCCGGTTCGACTGGGGGTGGCTCGCGTTTCCGAGGCTGCTCGAGTTCCTCCCGGCTTTCCTGGCGGGTGTCCTCGCCTACACCCTTTGGAGCCGGATGCGGCACACCATGACTCCGCTACTGCCGCCGCTCGCCCTGGGAGTTGCGATAGGCGGCTATGCCTTGATCCTGGAGACGATTGACCGGGGTCACATCCTCAACCTGTTTGGGTTCGCGGCGTGTCTCGGCGTGGCGCTCACCCTCCCCCTCGCGCGCGAGCCGTCCTGGACCGCCATCCGGACCGGCGGCCACCTCAACGCCCGTTACTCCTACGGCATTTATCTCGTTCACGCCTCGTGCATCTGGTTTGCCTTCGACACGCTCCACGACCAACCAGGCGCCATCCAGTGGCTGGCCTTTCTCGCCTCGCTGATCGCGGCATCCGTCATCCTCTATCACCTCGTCGAACAACCGATGATCACGCTTGGTACGCGCCTCGCCGCGCGATGGTCGGAATCGTCAGCCACCCGAACCGGCGAGTCGGCGCCAACCGCTCCAGCCCGATCGAGCGGCTCGCCCTGAGCGTGGAGAATCGCCTGGCGGGCATCACATACGCCGGGAGCATGGCCTCCACCGGTCGGGCGCGCCCCGCGGGTACATGCCACATGGGCCGACCGGGTATCCTTCCCCTGTCTTTCGCGTGAAGCACGTTCCGTTCGTCCCTGTTTCACCATGTCGAGAGCACTGGAGTACACATGGCAGGCCAGGATTCCAAATCCATTCCGGAAGGCAAGGTCCGCATCGGTGACAACGCCATCATGAGCACCGTCCATGAGGCCGTCCTCTCCTGCTACGGCATTGTCGACATGGCGCCTCGCTCCTTCGGCTCCGCGCTCGGGCGTCGCCTCGGCATCGACAGTGACTCGCGCGGCATCGACATCGCGGTCAACGACAACCACGTCACCATCGAGCTTTCGGTGGTGATGGAATACGGCACTCCCATCTTCACCGTCGCCTCCAATGTCATGCAGGCGGTCCGGTTCCAGGTCGAGCGGGTCCTGGGGATGGAAGTTGACCGGGTGAATATCAACGTCGACGGGCTCCATGTGAGCGAATCTTCCCGGGGCACATCGTGATCACCATCAATCCGAACCTGAATTCCGGCGCGGGCGCGCAAATGTGGTCGGGCCAGCAACTCGCCGCGGCCATCACCGCCGCGGCCGGCTGGCTGGATGCCCATCGCGACCAGATCAACGCCCTCAACGTGTTCCCGGTCCCGGATGGCGACACCGGCGCCAACATGGCCATGACCATGAAGGCCGCGATCGGCGCGCTGCCCGAAAACGACGCCCCGGTGTCCGAGGTCGCCAGGCAACTGGCCTACGGCGCCCTGATGGGCGCGCGAGGAAACTCCGGCGTCATCCTGTCCCAGATCTTCCGCGGCTTCGCGGGGAGCCTCTCCGACCGCGCGGAACTCGATGGTCGCGATTTCGCCACCGCGCTTCGCGGGGCCCAGGAAATGGCCTACAAGGCCGTCATGCGGCCGGTTGAAGGCACCATGCTCACAGTCATCCGGGGCGCGGCGGACCACGCGGCCGAGGCCGCCGAGCGGTCATCCTCGCTCGATGTCGTGCTGGCCGGGGCGATCGACGGCGCCAGGGAAGCCCTGGAGTCGACGCCCCGCCTGCTGGAGATCCTTCGCCAGGCCGGGGTCGTGGACGCTGGCGGCAAGGGAATCGTCCTCATCCTCGAGGGCATCCAGCGATTCAACCGCGGCGACACCTCCGCCCCGGCCACGACGACCGATGAGTCCGGCATCGGGGCCGAGATGGCGTTCCTCGACGACATGCATGGCGAGGACGACTTTGGTTACTGCACCAACTTCATGGTGGTGGGCGCGAGCATCGATTTCGAACGATGCCGCGCCGAAATCGCCGCCATGGGCCAGAGCGCCGTCATCGTTGGCGACGACACCATGTTGAAGGTCCACATCCACACCGAGAACCCCGGCGAGGTCCTCGCCTACGCCGTCCGGCTCGGATCGCTCGACCAGATCAAGATCGACAACATGTCGCTGCAAACCGAAACGCTCGCCGGGCAGCGATCGGCCGCCGTCGCGACCGCCCCGCCTCCGGTGCTCACCGCCGATGATGTCCATGGCGATGTCGCGGTCGTGGCCGTCGCCTCCGGGGACGGTATCTCGGAAGCGCTCAGGGCAATGGGCGCCACGCTCATCGTCGCTGGTGGCCAAACGATGAATCCCAGCACCGAGGACTTGCTCAAGGCGGTCGAGAACGCTCCGTTCGACCAGGTCATCATCCTGCCGAACAACAAGAACATCATCATGGCCGCCAACCAGGTTCCGGCGTTGACCGGCCGTACCGTCCGCATCGTCCCCACCACCTCCATTCCCCAGGCCCTCGCCGCCCTCGCCTCGTTCAACCCGGGCGAATCGATCGAAGACAACTCCGAGCGAATGACGGAAGCCCTCGCCGACGTGCATGGGCTCGAACTCACCCGCGCGGTTCGCGATGTCGAGCTCGATGGAATCACCATCGCCAATGGCCAGGTGATCGGCCTGCTCGACAACGCGCTGGTCGCGGCCGGAGACGACCTGGCGACCGTGGCGACCGACCTGTTCGCCGGATCCGGCGGGGAAGACGCCGAACTTGTGACCGTGTTCTCCGGCGCGGATGCCAGTGACCAGGACATCGAGGTGCTCGGCACGGTGATCGCGGATGCATGTCCCGACGCCGAAGTCGAGTTCCAGGCCGGCGGCCAGCCACATTACCTTTTTGTCATCAGCGTGGAATAATGGCCCCCACAACCATTCGGAACAGGAGTTGCCATGCAACGCGGCACGGCTGTCGTCACCGATAGCACCGCCGATCTCTCAGTCGAACTCCAGCGGGCCAATGACATCGCCGTGGTGCCTCTCAACGTCCACTTTGGCCAGGAGTCCTACCGGGACCGCGTGGACCTCACTCCCGACGAGTTCATGTCGAAGATGTCCACCGCCGACCGGCTGCCGACCACGTCCCAGCCCTCCGTCGGCGCGTTCGAGGATGCATTCCGCGCCTGCATTGGCACGTACTCCGAGGTCGTCTGCCCGGTCATCTCGTCGCGCCTGAGTGGCACATGCCAGTCCGCGACGCTGGCCGCCGCCGCGGTCGCCGATGACATCCACGTCGAGGTCGTGGATACGTTCGGCGTCAGCGCCAGCCTGGGCCTGCAGGCGGTTCATGCCGCCCGGCTGGCGCGTGAGGGACAGTCGGCGGAGCAGATCGCGACCACGCTCCGCGCCGAAACCTATCGCCACCACATCGTGTTCTTCGTCGAAACCCTCGAGCATATCCGGCGCGGTGGCCGCATCGGCAAGGCGGCCCAGTATCTTGGGTCGATCCTGCAACTGAAGCCGCTCCTCCGGGTGGAGGAGGGACAGATCGTCCCGTTCGAGCGCACCCGTACCCGATCCAAAGCCATCTCCGCCCTGATCAACTTCACCCGGGAGTTCGACTCCATCGACGATGCGGTTGTCCTCTTCAACACCACCCCGGAAGACGCCGAGGCGCTGGCCGCCCAGATCGCCGAGGTGATGAAGGTCGAGTCCATTCCAACGGTCCAGGTTGGGCCAGTCGTCTCGGCCCACGTGGGACCGGGGATCCTCGGCGTCGCGCTCAAGGAGGCCGCCCGTGTCTGAAGCACACACCGTCCAGGTCGTCACCGATTCCACCAGCGACCTTCCGCTCGCCATGCGCCAGGAACTGGGCATCGAGGTTGTACCGCTCACCATCAGCTTTGGCGGCACCAACTACCGGGATGGCATCGACCTTGCCCCCGAAACGTTCTTCACCATGCTCCAGGAGTCGGCCGAGCTGCCAAAGACCTCGCAGCCTCCGGTTACCGCCTTCGAGGAGGCGTTCCGCTCCGCCCTCGACCAGGACCGGGATGTCGTCTGCATCACCATCTCGTCGGAACTCAGTGGAACGTGCAACGCCGCTCGCCTGGCCGCTGAATCCATCGGCTCCGACCGGATTGTCATCATCGATTCCCGCTCCGCCACCATGCAGCTGGGATGGATCGTGGTCGCCGCGGCCCGGAAGGCCGCCGAGGGTGCGTCGCTCGACGAGGTCGCCGCCGAAGGCCGCGATGCCATCGACCGGGTCGCGCTGTTCGCGGTCCTCCGCACACTGGACTATGTCTACAAGGGTGGCCGCATCGGCAAAGCCACGCAGATGGTCGGCTCCGCGCTCGCCATCAAACCGATCGTGAGCTTCGTCGACGGCGTGCTCGTCCCACTCGAACGGGTTCGCACCTGGAAGAAGGCGGTCGCGCGAGTGACCGACCTCGTTCGGCCCACTCCCACGGATATCCTCGTCCTGCACTCAGGCAATCTCGAGGATGCCAGCAGCGTGGCCGCCGACCTTCAGCGGCGATACCCCTCCGCCTCCATCGGCATCGACTACGCCGGCGCCACCATTGGCACCTACGCTGGTCCCGGAGCCATCGCCACCACGGCCCTCTATCCCAGCAATTGACCTGCTCCATGCATCACAAAGGGCCCTCGCGCCGCCACCAGAGGTGGCGATTGTGGACGGCCCGCGTGCCCGGGTACACTCGAAGCAGTACAGGCGTTCGCATCCGGAGGTGAAAGGGGGCGACCATGGTCATGACACGCGACGCCCTCGTCACCCGGCTTATAAACGCGCTACGCGGCGTCTGGCGCGGTGGCCGCGACAGCTACGCCGACCGCGAGACCGCGATCGAAACCATCCGCGAGCTGGCGCTCTCGGCCGCCGCCACCAACGACATCGCCGACCAACTCGATCAAACCATCGCCGACCTGCGCACGCTCCCCACCGAGGAGACGGAGCGCCGCCAGCAGGTCGAACGCCTCGCCGCCCGCGTCAAGGCCATCCAGCCGCTGCTCGGAGCGGGATCCGAAGCCGTCGAGATCGGCAAGCTGAATTCCGCGCTTGGCGAACGCCGCGCGGGCAGGGAAGCCGCGAAGGCGCCGAAACGACTTGCCCCTGTCCGCCCGCTGCCGCCTGACGCGGCCGCGAGCGCGCTGCCCAGCGTCGGCCCCAAGATCGCCCGGCTGCTGGAGCAACTCATCCACGGCACCACCGGCGGTCAGCACACGGTCACCGTCGAGGAAATCCTGCGCGTTAGCCCGCGCCGCTATGTCGACTACTCGAAACTCGTCAACATCGGCGAACTGCTCCTGGCACCCGGAGAGGAAATCACGGTCGAGGGCCGCATCATCGACGTCCGCGAACAGTACGGTCGCGGGAGGCCATTCACCGTCGCCCGGCTGACGGACAATACCGGTGTCCTCCGGCTCCTCTGGTTCAACACGTTCATCTCGAAGCAACTGGCCGAGGGAGATCGCATCTACGCCAGCGGCGTCATCCAGCGCGGCTACGATGGACTCGAAATCGTTACCCCCGAGTGGGAACGCGCCGATGGTCGGGGTCTCTCCACGAACCGTATCGCCCCGGTCTACCCGCTCACCAAGGGCCTCTACCAGAAGACGATGCGCGGGATCACCCGTGGCGCGCTCGATGCTACCCGCACCACCCTGGTTGACTGGCTCGCGGACGCCCGGCCATTCCTCGATCCCAATCTCAACCTCGATCCGATCGATGTCGCCTACGAGCACCTCCACTACCCGGAGGACATGGAACAGGTCGGCTCCGCCCGTCGCCGGCTCCAGTTCGAAAACCTCTTCCTGCTCCAACTGGGTCTCGTGCATCGCAAGCAGCAGGTCCAGGCCGGAATCGCCCACGCCTTCGACGTGGACAACGACGCGCTCCAGCACTTCATCGACCATCAACTCCCGTTCGCCCTGACCAATGCCCAGAAGGCCGCTATCGAAGGCATTGTCACGGACGTCTCCCGGCCGACACCGATGACCCGGCTCCTGCAGGGCGACGTGGGCTCGGGCAAAACGGCCGTCGCCGCCACCGCCGCGCTCCTGGCGAAGCGCACCGGCGTCCAGACAGCGATCATGGCGCCCACCGAACTTCTCGCGGAGCAGCATCTCACCAGCTTCGCGCGACTCTACGAGCGCCTGCCGGAAGAGGAGCGGCCACGGATCGACCTGCTAACCGGCTCGACGCGGGCGAAGCGTCGCCGCGAAATCGACGAGGCGCTCCAGGCTGGGGAGATCGATATGCTGATCGGCACGCACGCCCTGGTTCAGGAAGCGGTCACCTTCAACAATCTCGCGCTGGTCGTGCTGGACGAGCAGCACCGTTTCGGCGTCCGCCAGCGCGCGATCCTGGTCGAGAAAGGCAAGGGCATCCAGCCCCACGTTCTCTCGATGACCGCCACGCCCATCCCCCGCACGTTGAACCTGGTACTCTCCGGCGATCTCGACGTCTCGATCATGAACGAGCGGCCCGCCGGGCGCATCCCAATCGAAACCCGCCTCTACCGCGAGAACCAGCGGAACGGTGCCTACGACCTCGTCCGCGAGCAGGTCGCGCTCGGTCACCAGGTCTTTGTCATCTGCCCGCTGGTCGAGGAATCGGACAGCATCGAGGCGAAGGCCGCCGTGGAGGAGGCTCGCCGCCTCCAGGAGGAGGTCTTTCCCGAACTCCGCGTCGATGTGGTCCACGGCAAGCTCAGCGCGAAGAAGAAGGACGCGATCATGGCCTCCTTCCGCGACAAGGAATTCGACATCCTCGTTTCCACCTCGGTCATCGAGGTCGGCATCGACATCCCGAACGCCACCGTGATGATGATCGAAGGCGCGGAGCGCTTCGGCCTCTCCCAACTCCACCAGTTCCGGGGGCGGGTCGGCCGCGGCGGCTCGAAGAGTTATTGCCTCCTCCTCGCCGGGAACGTCACCGCCGATGGGCAGGAACGCCTCCAGACGATGGTCGCCACCGACGACGGGTTCGTGCTGGCCGAAAAGGACCTCGAACTGCGCGGACCTGGCGACTTCATGGGCACTCGCCAAAGCGGCCTGCCCGAGCTTGGCTGGCTGAACGACGGGCTCGACACCCGCCTCCTCGCCGCCGCCAGGACCAGCGCCGAGCGCCTGGTCGAGGCCTCTCCCGAGATTGACATCGCCCGGTTCCCCCGGCTCAAGCCACGGCTGCAGCTCTACTGGGCCACCGCGGCGCCGATCGACGCCACCAAGTCCTGAACAAATAACGGGCCCGGAGCTTTCGCCCCGGGCCCGTCGCGCTGTAGGTGCGCATTCAACTGGTCTACTCGCCGGCCGCGCCTCCCAGCGAAAGCTCCACGTCTTCCCGAGCCGCCGCCGGCTCCTCGGCGGGCTTCTCAGCGACCGTATCCCGGATCATGAAGTACGAGGCCACCGCCATCACGATAATCGCGATACCCGTGATGACGAACGACCGGTGCATGCCGTCCACGAAGGCGTTCGAACTGACCCGCGTGATCATCGCGGCGACATCTTCCGGCACGCCCGGGAAGTACTCCTGGTTCTGGACCACGCGACCGGCGTAGTTGATCCCCTCGCCGATCTTGTCCAGCACCGGCGCCAGCGGACCGGAGGCAGGGTTCGCGGGATCGCGCAGCGCCTGGACCTCACCGGAACCCGAGAACCGGTCCTGGTAGGTCCGGTTCATGATGGTACCGAGCAACGCCACGCCAAACGCGAATCCCGTCTCCCGCACCGCGCCGTTCACCGCCGAGGCGATGCCGCTCTTGTCCGACGGCACGCTGTTGAGCACCGCCGTCGTCATTGGCGCGAAGATCAGCGACATGCCGAAGCCCATCACCACCATCGCCGGCACCACGTCCAGGAACGACGCTTCGAGCCCCGTTCGCAGGTAGAGGAACGCCGCGCCGCCCGTGATCAGCATGCCCACCGTGATGAGCCTGCTGGTGCCAATCCGGTTGATCAGCAATCCGGACACCGGCGAGAACGCCATCATCGTGATCACCATCGGCAGCATGGTCAGGCCGGTCTTGACGGCCGAGTACCCATGCACGTGCTGCCAGTACATGGTCATCGAGAACGCGATACCCGAGATGAAGAAGGAGATCGCGAACGAGTCCATGTTCGCGCCAGTGAAGGTGCTCGACTTGAAGAAGCTGAGCGGCACCATCGGCTTCGCCGTGCGGTTCTCGACGAAGACGAAGCCCGCGAACAGGATCGCCGAGGCCACGAACCCGAGCACGATCAGCGAGTTACCCCACCCGCGCTCGCCGGCCTCGATCAGTGACCAGGTCAGCGAGGCGATCGCGCCCGTCACCAGCAACGTGCCCGGAATGTCGGTCGCCACCTCGCCAGACTCGTCATGCGATTCCTTGACCACCGCCGAGGTCACCAGGAACGCCCCGATGCCGATCGGCACGTTGATCAGGAAAATCCACTGCCACGCGAAGTACTCGACGATCAGGCCGCCAACAATCGGACCGAACGCCAGTCCGGAGACCGAGACCGCCGACCAGATTCCCAGCGCCCTGCCACGCTCTTCGGGTGGGAACGCCGCCGAGATAAGCGACAGCGACAGCGGCATGATGAACGCCGCGCCGAGTCCCTGGACTGCTCGCGCCACGATCAGCCACTCGGTGTTTTGCACCAGCGCGGCCAGCGCCGAGGTGACCGTGAAGATCACGACGCCGATCAGGAAGAAGCGCTTTCGGCCAAACCGGTCGCCAAGCCCACCGGCCGTGATCTGCAGCGACGCGAAGACCAGCGTGTAGGCCGATACGATCCACTGGATCTGGGTCGGGGTCGGGCCGAAGTCCTCCGAGATCGTCGGGAGCGCGACGTTGACGACGAGGTTGTCCAGAATCGCCATGAACAGGGCGAAGCACGATGCCACCAGCACCCACCACTTCGCGTTACTCTCGTTGACCCGTCCACCGGGTCCTCCACCGAATGCCATTGGCGCTCCTCCTCTGTCGCATGAGATCGCGGGCAACCGGTGGGGTCGCCCGCGTTTGACCGGACCGCAGAATACCTTCCGAATTCGTCAAAATCGTTGCAAAACTGACGCAATCCTGAAGCTCGAAACACTGACCGGAATTCCGGCCAGGAGCGCCATCATCCTCCCCAACGCGGACGTTTTCGGTCCTCGTTCTCGGCCATTGGGAAGGGCGCCATGCGGCGGAGCGCTCCGCTGCTACACTCCAATCGCCAACCGGTCCCGGATGCATCGCGACATCGCCTCATCCGGATCACCGCGAAGCGCGCACCACGTTCGTACTCAGCCAGGGATTCACTCACCATGCGGGTCATTTCCGGATCAGCACGCGGCCGTCGGCTCAAGGGGCCGCCCTCCCATGCCACGCGGCCCATGGCCGACAAGATCAAGGGCGCGCTCTTCAACATGTTGCTCTCGCTCGGCGTCGAGCCGGAGCGCGTGCTGGACCTGTACGCCGGCACCGGCAACATCGGCATCGAAGCGCTCTCCCGGGGCGCAACATCCGCCGACTTCGTCGACCAGGGCCGGGAACAGTGCGCGGTCATCCGCGAGAACCTCGCCACCACCGGCTTCGCTCCGGTCAGCAAGGTCCATCAGGCATCCGTTACGTCATTCATCCAGCAGTCCAGAACTGGCCCCTATGACTTCGTGATCCTCGACCCGCCCTACGCCGCGCCGGACATCATCGAAATGCTGGAGGCACTTTCCGCGTCATCGCTGGTACAATCCGGCACAATTGTTGTCCTCGGACATTGGCCGCGCCTCGAATTGCCCGATACCATCGGGCGGCTCGAATGCCTTCGGCACCGGTGCCACGGCGACAGTTGCTTTTCCATATATGAAGTCGCGGATACCGATTCAACCGGCACCACCGATCCGGCCACCGAGCCAGGGGACGCAGATCAAGAATGACACTCGCCATCTACCCGGGGAGCTTCGACCCCATCCACAACGGGCATCTCGATATCGCGTTCCGGGCCGCCCGCCTCTTCGACCGGCTGGTGATCGCCATCTATACCGGCAGCGAGAAACCCAACCAGCTTCTCTCCATCGATGAGCGGATCGAACTCGCCAGGGGCGCCATCGCCGCCACTGGCGATCCCGTCGCCGAGAAGATCGAGATCGAGACCTTCTCCGGACTGACCGTGAACCACGCGCGGGAGCGAGGCGCCCAGACCATCGTCCGCGGCCTCCGCGCCGTGTCCGACTTCGAGTACGAGTTCAAGTACGCCCACATGAACGAGCACCTGGCGCCGGAAATCGAGGTCATCTGCTTCATGACCTCGGCCCGCCTCTCGTTCATCAGCTCCAGCTTCATCCGGGAGGTCGCCGGTCTTGGCGGCGATATCCACGGCCTCGTGCCCGAAAACGTCGAGCAGGCCATCCTCCGCCGCGCCATCGGCTAGCCCGCCGCGATCCGGATCATCCCGGCTTGCCGCGTCGTTTATGCTTGCTTCACAAAGGGGAAGGCGTGGGCGCGTCTTCGGAGGCGCCAAGGGGGACACACAATGGCACAACGCGGACCGGCGGCACAACAGGATGGATCGGCGGACATCGTCTACATCGTCGACCGCCTGGAAGAACTCGTCAGCATCGGCAAGCGGGTTCCCTTCGGTGGGCGGGTGATGATAGAGGAAGATGACTTCCTCCACCTCGTCGACCAACTGCGGGCGGCCATTCCCAACGAAATCCGGCAGGCCCAGCGTGTCATCCGCGAGCGCGAGCGCATCATCGGCGAGGCCCAGGACGAAGGCGCGCGCATCATGCAGATCGCCCGCGAACGCGCCGACGACCTCGTCTCCCAGCATGGCATCGTCGCCGAAGCGCGCGTGCTCAGCGAGGAAATCCTCCGTGCCGCCGAGGAAGAGCGCCAGCGCGCGCGGGGCGAGATCGATGTCTTCGTGCTCGAACAGCTCCAGCTTGTGGAGGACGCCGTCCACCGCGGCATGGCCGTGATGGAAGACGCAGTCGAGAAGACCATCGACGAAGTCGCCCAGGCCCGCGACGCCGTGGGCCGCTAGGCGCATTCCTTTCTCCCCAACCCCTTGTCTGTCAATTGGGGCTACTCCAAGAGCAAAGGCCTCGCACCCGCGGGTGTGCCGCGCTCAGGTCTCCTGTTGGCCCAGTCTCCAGAGCACAATCGCCACCCAAACCAGCCAGGCGAAGAGCAGCACCCCGTAGACGGAGTACGCCGCGCCAAGCTGGTCCCGGAACGATTCAGAGACGATTCCCAGCACGCCCGTCGCAACCGTCAGCCACGCCAACCCCCTCGGAAACATGCCTCGCATCATGAGCAAACCCAGCAGCAGGATCCCGACCGTCTGCTGAACCCCCAGCGGCGTCGCCATGTCGTTGATCGCCAGCAGCATCTCGGCTCCGGCGACGAATGGCGCTCGCTCGGCGTCGGTGACCGCTTCGATGTGTCCATCCGCGAGCAGCGGCATCGCCAGGGAGCCCTCGCCGCTGGTGAGCCAGACGAAGCTGCCAGCCCAGGAGGTCACCGCGACGACACCGGCCACCAGGGCCAGCGAGCGACTCGCCCGCCATCCAGCCACGGCCAGTGCCAGCGACACCACCATCATCGGCAGGCTCGGAACAATCCACAGCAGCTGCTTGAGGTAGTAGAGGGCACGGTGTTCGTCGACATAGGCGAGCATCTGTGCGCCGGTCGGGCTGGCTGGGGGCGCCTCGGTGGCCACCACGAGCACGAGGCCAAGCACGTAGAGCAGTGTCGCGACGGCGGCTGAGACAGCCCCGGCCCGATACAGGCCGCGCCAACTCAGATCCGGAAACAGAGATTGCACGGGCATGATGTCACGTCGCTCCGTGGAGCCTGGTTGATGTCCCGGTGTCATCGCCTGGCCGCCGGAGCGATCAGGCTCGCCAGTTCCCGTCCCCAGGCCTCGGCTCGATCCTGCTCACCGGCCAGCAGCGGCCCGTCCTTGTCCTCGACAACGAAGCTCTCCGGATCGGCAATCATCCGCGCGCCCTTGCGCTCGAGCCGCTGGTGAATGCCCTTCGAGGCGGCCCCGCTCAGCAGCTTTGGCCAGTTCACGCGAGTATCGAACGCGGCCGCGGCCACGCCCTCCAGCGCATGGTCCGCGAATCCGTCGAGAAAGGCCTTCATCGTCGCCTCAACGCCGCGGGCGTACGTTGGACCACCGACGATTAACACCTCCAGATCGGCTGGAAGAACATCGATCTCGTCGATGGACCGTACCTCGACGGGGGTGTGCTCACTCAGCGCCGCGCCAATCGACCGCGCCACCTTCGCCGTATTGCCATACATCGATTCGTAGACCACCAGGGTAGCCATCGTCCCGCTCCTTTCCGGATTGCCGCCCGGCGACCAGGGCTCCACACGTTCCACGAAGCAGATCCGGGCTGGCGACTCCAACGCCCCCACCCTATGCCGGCGAACCTTGCAGGCGCGGCCGTCTCTGTCGACCTGGCGTGCCAAAATCGTGCCAATCCGGCGCCACGGGTCCGCCTCACCTGGCGGTGGCGGCGAGGTCTCCATTCAGGCGGCACGGCGCGGCATCCGCTTCTCTCGGCCGCGTTTGACGCTCACCGACGCCAGCCCTATACTTTGCACGTTACGCCGGGTTTCGCCCGGCGTCTTCGTGCGCATGTCCGGAATCGCCCAGCGCGACCCAGGCGGCACACGACTGGATAGGTGATACACATGGCAACTGAAGAAGATCGCGCGATCGGTCTGCTTGACGAGACACGGCTGAATGTCGCCTCGTTGCTCATGGAGCCAGTTGGCAACATGCGGGATCTCCGCATCGAGTTGGCGCAACTTCCGCTCGATGACGAATTGACCGCCCGGGATGTCACCGTCCTGGCCCGGCTCACACGGCTCAAGGATTCCATCCTCGTCGCGGCCGACGTCAAGGCGTACGTTCCTATGGAGTGTGCCACCTGTCTCGCTGAGTACGATCAGCACATCGCGGAGCGCTTTTCCGAGTCGTTCCGGCAACTGGTCGATGTTCGCACCGGGGCCGCTCTCCCCAACGAGAGCACGTCAGACGACGATGAGTCAGACGACGAACCGGGGTTCAGCGTCGACGAGAGCCACGAACTCGACCTGGGTGAAGCACTCCGGCAGTGGATCGTCCTCGCGATTCCGATCAAGCCGAGTTGTGGTCCGGATTGTCCCGGCCCGCTGCTCACCGCCACGGACAGCGAGGAAGAGATCGACAATCGGTTCGCCAGCCTCGCCAGCCTGCTGGATGAGGTGGAGGACGAACCGAACACCTAGGTTCGCCGGGGCTGGTCCCGGCTCCTTCCCTGGCCCTGCCGGGGAAAATGTCGCATTCGAGTCAAACGGCCGTGGCTGGCGTACGCACGTCAAGCGCGCCTGGGCATCAAGGAGTTACACGTCATGGGCGCACTTCCCAAGCAACGAATCAGCCGCGCGCGGCAGGGCAACCGCCGTCGCCACCACTTCATTCCCGCGCTTCAGCTCGTTCCGTGCGAGAACTGCCGCGCCATGAAGCGACCGCACCACGTCTGCCCAACCTGCGGCGTGTATCGTGGCCGCCAGGTCATCGAAATCGAAAGCACCCGCCGGGCGTCCGAATCCTGATTCGGCCAGCCACGCGGAACAACATGAACGGCGGGACGCGCCAGCGCGATCCCGCCGTTTGCGTACACTTCACCACGACATCTCGTGGAGATTTCCGGGCTTCTCTGGCACACTGAACCATCGAGACGACCGTTTCCGACCCGCCCGATCTCGAATACACAGGATCGCGCCCCCGCGACTCACCACCCGCGGGAATCACCGGAAGACACAGAGGACGAGGGATGCCATACGCCGCCATCACCGGTTGGGGCAAGTCAGTACCGGAGCGGGTACTCAGCAACCAGGAACTCGAATCGATGGTGGACACCACCGATGAGTGGATCGTCTCCCGCACCGGTATCCGCCAGCGCCACATCGTCGGCCAGAACGACACCACCACCTCGCTGGCCACGGCGGCCGCCCGCGCCGCGCTGGAAAAGGCCGGCCGCACCGCCGATGAGATCGACCTTATCGTGGTCGGCACCGCGACTCCCGACGACTTCCTCGTCTCCCAGGCCTGTCTCGTCCAGGCCGAGCTCGGTGGCAACGGTGGCGCCTTCGATGTTGGCGCGGCCTGCGCCGGATTCGTCACCGCCCTTTCGGTTGGCAGCCAGTTCATCAACGCCGGGGTCTACAAGCGGGCCCTCGTGATTGGCGTGGACACCCTTACCCGCTACGTGGATTACACAGATCGCAGCACCTGCGTGCTGTTTGGCGATGGCGCGGGCGCGGTGGTGATCGAGGCCACCGAGGAACCACGGGGCCTGCTCTCCACCGTGCTCGGCGCCGACGGCGCCGGCCACAAGCATCTCTACGTTCCGGGATGGGGCGGGCTGGTGCCCGAATCGGCCGACCTGTTCCCGGAATATCGGCCCTACCTGCAGATGAATGGCAAGGAAGTCTTCCGATTCGCCGTACAGGTCATGGGCGATGCCGCCGCCGAAGCCGTCAGCAAGGTCGACCTGACCTTCGACGACATTTCCATGCTCATTCCGCACCAGGCCAACCTTCGCATCATCGACGCCGCCGCCCGCCGGCTGGAACTCCCCCGCGAACGGGTCTGGGTGAACCTCGACAAATACGGCAACACCTCCGCCGCGTCGGTGCCGATCGCCCTCTGCGAGGCAGCCGAATCCGGAGCGCTGGAGGAAGGCATGAACCTCGTGCTGGTCGCGTTCGGGGCCGGACTGGCCTGGGCGGCCGGGGTCATCCGCTGGGGAACGGCGGGGATCCAGGACACCAGCGCGGGCTGATCCGCATCTCCGCGACCCGACATCGTTTCGCCACGACCCGCCAACCGCGCGGGATCGAGCCAACTCATTCGCCCGCATCGCCGGCAGCACCGTCATCTGAAAAGCCGGCCACGATTCTCACCAGGGGAGACCGAATCATGACTGACCAACCCGCCCGCCAATCCGCCATCGTCACCGGCGGCACGAGAGGCATCGGCCTCGCCCTGTCCCACCGCCTCGCCAGCGACGGATGGGACCTGCTCGTTACCTACAACAGCGATGTCGACGCCGCGAACGCCGCCCGGGAGGAACTCGCCGCCCACGGGACGAGAATCGAGGTACTCGCCGCCGACATCTCCACCGCCGACGGCGCGGGAGCGACCATCGAGGCCGCCATGCAGCACTTCGGCAAGATCGACGCGCTCGTCAACAACGCCGGCATCACCCGCGACACCCTCATCATGCGCATGAGCGAGGACGACTGGGACGCGGTGCTGGATACCAACCTGAAGGGCGCCTTTCTCACCAGCAAGGCCGTCATCCGCCCCATGCTCCGCCAGCGATCCGGCCGCATCGTCAACCTCACCTCCGTGGTCGGCCTCGTCGGCAACGCCGGGCAGGCCAACTACGCGGCGGCCAAGGCCGGGCTCGTCGGCCTCACGAAGACGCTCGCCAAGGAAGTCGGTTCCCGCGGCATCACCGTCAACGCGGTCGCCCCGGGCTTCATCGCCACCCGCCTCACCGAGGTTCTGCCGGATTCCGTCAAGGACCAGTTGCTGAGCCAGACTCCGCTCGGCCGCTTCGGCACCCCGGAGGATGTCGCCGGCGCGGTGGCCTTCCTGCTCTCGCCCGACGCGGCGTTCATCACCGGCCACGTCCTCACGGTCGATGGCGGACTCTTCATGGCCTAGGCCGGTGAGATACCATTGCCGTATATGACTCCGTAGCGTCCCGCGGGAGGCAACTGCGTGTTTCGCAAGATTCTGATCGCCAATCGAGGTGAGATCGCGCTCCGCATCCTGCGGGCCTGCCGCGATCTCGGCATTCCCGCCGTCGTCGCCTACAGCGATATCGACCGCGACTCGCTCCCGGTCCGGCTCGCCGATGAGGCCGTGTGCATTGGTCCGGCCCCGGCCGCCCGTTCCTACAACAACATCCCGGCCGTCATCAGCGCCGCCGTCATCACCGGCTGCGACGCCATCCATCCCGGCTACGGATTCCTCGCCGAGAATGCCTACCTGGCCGAAATCTGCCAACAGGTCGGCATCACCTTTATCGGCCCCTCCCCCAAGGTCATCGACAGCATGGGCAACAAGGCCGAGGCCCGCCGCGTAATGCGCGAGGCCGGCGTGCCGATGCTTCCCGGAACCCCCGGCACCATCTCCACCATCGCCGAGGCCACCAGTTTCGCGCGCGAAATCGGCTACCCGGTCGTGGTAAAGGCGGTAGCCGGTGGCGGTGGCCGCGGCATGCGCGTGGCCATGAACGAGGAAGAGCTCACCCGTGGACTACCCATGGCCCAGGCGGAGGCGGAAGCCGCCTTCGGCAACGGCGCGGTGTACATGGAACGGTTCCTGCAGAAACCGCGCCATGTCGAGGTCCAGGTCCTCGGCGACAACCATGGCAACGTCGTCGCGGTAGGCGAACGCGACTGCTCGCTCCAGCGCCGCCACCAGAAGGTGGTCGAGGAGGCTCCAGCGCCAAACCTCCCGCGCAAGATTCGCGACAACCTGCTCAAGACCGCCGTCAAGGGCGCGAAGGCAGCCGGGTACAGCAGCGCCGGCACCCTCGAGTTCCTGCTCGATTCGGACGGCAGGTTCTACTTCATGGAGATGAACACGCGCATCCAGGTCGAGCATCCCATCACCGAGGAAACCTCCCGCATCGACCTCGTTGCCTGGCAGATTCGCGTGGCGGCCGGCGAACGCATCTCCTTCCGTGAGGACGATTTGCGGCCCGTGGGGCACTCCATCGAGTGCCGGATCACGGCCGAGGACGCCACCAACGACTTCATGCCGTCGGTGGGCACCGCCGAAACCTACGTCGCCCCGGGCGGTCCCGGCGTGCGGGTGGATTCCCACCTCTTCAGCGGCTACTCCATCCCGCCCAACTACGATTCCCTGCTCGGCAAGATCATCGTCTGGGGCAAGGATCGCGACGAGGCGGTCGCCCGGATGGAACGAGCCCTTTCCGAGACCATCATCACCGGTGTGACGAACACCATTCCCTTTCTCGCCCGCGTTATCGGCGACGATCACTTCAAGCAGGGAGACGTCCATACCGGCTTCATCCCCGCGTTCATGGAGCGGGTGGGAAGCAGCGGCTTCGACCAGCAGGAAGAGGCGGAGCCGGCCAGGAATCGCGCATGACCGGAACAGGACAGCGAGAGCCTCGCGAAACGGGAGCCGTGACGCACATCCACAAGCGTGGCCGACCGCGCGGTACGGTTCGGGTCGCTCCCGCGGTCCTCATCCAGCTCATCGAACTCACGGTACGAGGCGTCAAGGGAATCGGCGAACTTCGTCCCCTGCGGCACCACAAGCCAGCCGCCTCGGAACCGGGCGCCCGCGTCTTCACCAGTGGCGGCATCGCCGTCACGGTCCAGGGTGACCAGATCGACGCCGCCATCGCCATCGCCATCCATCGCGGCACCAACGTCTCCGAGCTCAGCAACGAGATCAAGCGCCAGATCGGCTTCGCCGCCGGCAACATGCTCGGCATGACCGTGCGCACGGTGGATATCTACATCGACGAAATCATGCCGGTTCCAGCCGGCACCTGATCACCTCACGAAGGACCACGCCATCACCATGGCCGACAGCACCAACGACGGCACGCCAGACAAGACGCCCGCCAATCCTCCCAAATCCAAGGGCCGCCCGGCCCGCAAGCGCTCCGGCAAATCTCGCAACGCGACATCCGGACGGCAGCGCGTGGCCATCGACCGCCGTGCCCCGCTCCATCAGTCGCGGGTACTCGCCATGCAGGCGCTCTACGAGGACGACATCTCGGCCCACGGCCTCGATGACATCCTCCAGCACTTCGGCGTGTCCCGCCGCAAGGACCTGGAAACCTGGTTCACGGAGGCCGAACGCAAGGGGAGCAAGGCCGTCGAAACCATCGGCTACCTCGCCCGCAACGCCGAGCGCGACGCCTCTGGCGCCCCGCTTGACGCCTACCTTGCGGCAACCACCCGGGTCATCAACAGCCTCTCCGAAACAGAGGATTCGTCCGATCCGGACGCGGACGTCAACGATTCCTACCTCACCCTGGTCCAGGCCCGTGTCGACAGCCTGGTGGCCGCCGCGCTCGAAAACTTCCGCGAGCGCGCCATCACCCTGATCGATCCGTCCAGCGACCTCCTCACGGAATCGTTCGATGACGATGACGAGCCGATCCAGGACGACCTGGCGAAACAGGAATACGAGACCCTTCGCCTCGTCCGCGACACCTACGTTCGCGAGGAACGCGAATCGCTGGCCACCTTGCTCGAAATGCTGAAGCGCACCGAGCGGGTCGCGCGCGGCGTGCAGGCGAAGCTGGGCGAGATCGATCCACATATCGAGCGCGCCGCTCCCGCCTTCCCCATTCGCCAACTGGCGTCCATCGACCGCGCCGTGCTCCGGATCGCCGTGTACGAGATCCTGTTCGAGGACGAAGTGCCGTTCAAGGTCGCCATCAACGAGGCCGTCGATATCGCCAAGCATTACGGCGGCCCGAACTCCGGCAAGTTCGTGAACGGCGTCCTCCGCACCATCTCCGAACGCCTCCCAACCACCGCCTCCTGAATCCCTGGCCGGGGCCACCGGCCGGATTCGCCAGTTCGCCCTACGAATCGCCCGCGCGGTCGTGTATCATCCATCCGGAATGCACAGCGTGAGCGTCGTGGCGTCATTCCTTGAGATGCGCGGCTCGCGCGTACATGACGGAGAGCGCGGTGCTCTCCAGAACACCGGTCTTGCCGGTAACGATGGATTCGGCTGGTATCCAATACTGGCAAGCCAATACAGGGCACATCATAGGAGGGTTCGGACTTGGCAACCACACTCGAACGAGTACAGGCAATCGCGGTTGAACGACTGGGCGTTGACGCGGACCAGGTCGTCGAAAGCGCGGAGTTCATTGGCGATCTGAACGCCGACTCGCTCGACCTCGTCGAGGTCATCATGGCGATGGAGCAGGAATTCGACCTCGAGATCAAGGACGAAGACGCCGAGAACATCCGCACGGTCGGCGATGCGGTAAAATACATTGAGGAGCATGCGCAGTCCTAGTCTCGCCTGTCGGGACGAACGGATAAGTCTGCACGCGAAAGCAGCCGGGGGCGCATTTGCCGAGGCTGCTTTCGCGCAATCGTCTCCGGCGCAGGGCTCCCGGAATCCGGCGAACCGTGTATCCATTCTGGTCGTCAGATCCCTGCCTGACTCAACCTGGCCGAAGAGCGCCTCCATGGCGCGTGGCGCGGTCTCCGAGCCTCATGGCCCGGCACCAGAATGGAGATTCACCCCGGCATGGCTCGCACCATCAAGGTCCCCGCGTGGAAATTCAAGATTCCACGCCTCCCCCAGGTAGACCCAAACACCCCCGACGTTTTCGAGGAGATGACGCTCCAGGAGCACCTGATCGAGCTCCGGGACCGCATCATGAAAATCGTCATCGGGATTTTCATCGCCTTCATCTTCGGCGCCATCGGTTCCAAGTTCCTGCTCGAGCAGATGATGATTCATGCCCAGCTCGAAGGAACCGGGTTCGACATCCGCTCTCCAACCGATCCGCTGACGCTCTACTTCAAGGTCGCGCTGTACATCGCCGTGGCCATCACGATGCCGCTCATCGTGTACCAGATCATCGCGTTCCTGGCGCCTGGCCTGACCAACAAGGAAAAACGCGTCCTCTTTGGCGCCCTGCCCTTCATCTCGATCCTGTTCATCGCCGGTGTCGCGTACGGCTACTTCGTGGCCGCGCCCCGTGCCCTGCTCTTCCTCTCCGGCTTCCTCGGCGATATCTTCTCGTGGAACCCGGACGGCGCGGAAATCCTCAGCTTCTTCCTCACCCTCATGATCGGCCTCGGCCTCTCGTTCCAGTTACCGGTCATCATGTTCGTGCTGGCCAAGATCGGCATCGTCTCGCCGGCCAAGATGCGCGAATGGCGACGCTACGCCTACCTCATGCTGACCATCGTCGCCGCCGTCATCACGCCGAGCACCGACCCCGTCAACATGGCGATCGTCGCCATTCCACTGGTGCTCCTGTACGAGGCCGGTGTCATCATCTCGCGGATCTTCGCCAAGACCGGTCTGCGCAACGCCGATCCGGAACCAGACGAAGCCGCCGCCTGATAACCGGGAAACTGATCACCACGCGATAGAGGCGGGCTGGCTCAATCGAGCCGGCCCGCCTTCTTCAATGCCACCTCGTCCTCCGGCGTCACCAGGATCGTCCGCTCGTTGCGATAGGTCACCATGCCCGGACCGGCACCCTTGATCTTGCGGACGTTCTTCCGGCGCGTTACGTCCACTTCCACCTGACCGCTGCCGCGCCCGCTGCTGTAATAGGCGGCCAGCGCCGCCGCCGTTTCCACCGCCCGCTCATCCTCCTCGTCGGACGGCCGTAGCCAGCGAACGATGACGTGCGAACCTGGCACCCCCCGGGCGTGCACCCAGGTATCCTCCGCGCCACCGATGTCGAAGGTGACCTGGTCGTTCTCCCGGCCGGAGCGGCCCAGGAAGATCATGTTCCCGCCCGCCTCGGTCATGCCGGTCACGCGGCGAGGTTGCTGCTTCTTGCTCTTCGAGCCCGCCCGCTCCCCGACGGGTTGCCGTCCACCGGTGTGCTCCTCGAACTCCTGCCGTAGCGACTCGATCGCCGCGAAGCCCTCCGCCTGCTCCACCTGCACGCGCAACTGTCCGAGGTAATCCAACTCGGTCTCCGCGGCGGCCACGTGCTCCGGAACCTGGCTTCCGGCCCGCTGTGCCTTGCGGTACTCCTCGAAGTAGTGCTGGGCGTTGTCCTTGGCCGAGAGCGCCGGGTCGAGAGGAATCACCATTCCGTCAACCTCCAGCCGGGTGTCGCCGGGCTGGATTTGCCATAGGTACCCGAAAATCAACTCGCCCCAGGTCCGGAGGTCCTCGGCCTGCTCCGACCGTCGCAACTGGTCGCGCAGGGAATGCAGACGCTTGCCGACCTTGTCCCGTTCGCGATCGATCGCTGCCACCAGCCGCTCCCGCCGCTGGGCGTGATCGCGCGGTCCGCTGGAAAGCCCAGTCTCCCGCAAGGCGTCCACCGCCTCGGAGATCGACTCCACCGGGCGAGGCTTGGCGATCTCGGCCAGGTACCCCAGCGGAATCGCCGAATAGGCGATCGGTTCGCCCTCCTGTTCGTAAACCACCGGCTCCCAGGTCCGCGTCAACAGCGGCTCGAACAGGTTCCGCGTCACCCGCGCCAGTTCCGCCAAGTCGGTGACGGCGCTCACCGGCGCATCGGCCGCGCCCGCCACCCGGAACGCGATTTCGCGGCCGGATTGGGGACTCACCCCCCGCATGCCCCGTACCAGGCCATCGGCCAGCCTGGCGCCAGGTTTCAGCGTCGCCACCAGCGATTCCGCGCTGGCCGAGGTCAGCCGCCGCGGATCCGGCTTGTCCGGCGCGGGTGGCAGCGTGTATTGCACTTTCGGCAGTATCGGCCGCACCCGGCTCATGGACGAGGTGACCCGCTTGGCGCTCTCCATCACCTTGCCGTCGGCGTCCACCAGGATGAGGTTGCTGTGGCGTCCCATGATCTCGACCACCAGATCGACCCGGTTCATGTCGGGTCCCCACATCTCCGGCTCGTCATCCTCGGCGCCATCGTGCTCGAACGGCTCCTCCACCTGCTCGTCGGGGGCGTCGTCACGGTCGTTGCGGCTGATCAGGCGCTTCACTATACTGAGCCGGATCACCCGCTCGAGCGGGGGCTGGTCGATACCAATCAGGAAACCGCCGCGCACGTATTTTCGAAGTTGCAGGCCAAACGGCGTGATCAGGCTCGGATCGCTCGAAGGCAACCGGTCCGCGATCCAGATGCCAGCGCCATCGGTATCGGCGCTGGCCACCAGGGCCCGGCGGCGGCCATGAGCGTATACCTCGGCGGCGATCGTGGTCGCGTTGACCAGGCCGAGCTTCTGCACTCGCCCATCGAGGGCGACCGACTGCAATTCGTCCACCATGGCGGCGACCGTCAATACATCGAACATGTCACACTAGGCCTTTCCGGCGCGCCCATTGGGCGAAGTCGTCATCCCGGTATACCGGGGTCTCTATCTTGGGAGTGCATAGACCTTGCCACAGTCCACGAACCTGGAAGCCGCCTCCGTCGAAACCGTCGCCGCTGAACTCACAGCGGAGGATATCGCCCTCTGCGAACAGGGCGACTCGCTGATCCAGCAGTTGCGGAACGGCAAGTCGGCGCGGGTGATCATCATTTCGGGGCCCTCTGGTGTCGGCAAGGACTCGGTCATCGACAAGCTTCGCGATGTCTACCCGAACGCCCGATACGTCGTCACCGCCACCTCGCGCCCCAAACGCGACGGTGAGGTCGACGGTAAGCACTACCTGTTCCTCGACCGCGAAGACTTCGAGCAACAGATCGAGGCCGGCGACTTCATCGAACACGAACTGGTCTACGGGAACCTCTACGGTGTACCCCGGCGTCCCGTGGTCGAGGGCCTGGCCAACAACCAGCACGTCATCATCAAGGTCGACGTCAAGGGCGCCGCTTCTCTCCGCAAACTGATTCCGAATACCGTCTCGATCTTCCTGCTTCCCGAGACGATGGAGTCGCTCAAGAACAGGCTGAAGCACCGGAAGACGGAAACGCCCGAAGTGCTCATGAAGCGGTTCCGTACGGCCTGCGAGGAACTGGAGCGCGTGAAGGAATTCGAGTACGCCGTCTTCAACGAGGAAGGCAAGCTCGACAAGGCGCTTGACGACATTGTCGAGCTCATCGAGTTCGAATCCGCCCTCCCCAGGGTTCCCCAGGGCCAGCCGGAAATCCTCTAGCCGCGTCCCTACTCGTCCTCGTCGTCGTTGCCAACGAACCGCAGCGTCTCCTTGTCGACCACCCGATCCGTGAACAGGATGCCGTCGAGGTGGTCGATCTCGTGCTGGAGCACGCGAGCCAGGTACCCCGAGGCCTTGATCCGCACCGGCTTGTTCTCCATGTCGATGGCCTTCACGGTCACCGTGTCGTACCGCGGCACCTCGCCAACCCAGCCGGGAATGCTCAGGCATCCCTCCAGCCCGACCTGGGTTCCGTGCCCGCGCACGATTTCCGGATTCGCCAGCCGGTAGGTGATCTCCTCGCCCTCGGCGTCCTCGTCCGCCTCGTCTTCGTCGACCTCGTTGTAGCGAATCACGATCAGCCGGCGGGTAACACCGACCTGCGGCGCCGCGACCGCGACCCCGCTCGCCACTGGAATCGTCTCGTACATGTCATCCGCGAGTTTCCGAATCTGGTCATCGACCCGGCGAATCCCAGTAGCCCGCTGTCGCAGCCGCGGATCGCCCTCCAACACAATATCCAGAATCGCCATCTACCCTGAAGCTCCTGATCTGACCAATGCGGCGTATCGCCACCTCAAAGCATACTTTGGGGGTCAATATCCACCACCCACCCCGGCCGGATCGGCAAGTCGTCCAGCAACATCTCGATATCCCGCGACCGCAACACGATCTGCCACTGAAACGATCCCCGCACCTTCGCCTGGAACGCGGGTGTCGGCCCCAGCAGGTCCAGCGACGCGCCCATCGCCCGCGCATGCCGTGCGATCATCCTCGCCATCACCTCGGACTCGATCGCGGCCGCATGCTCCTTCTCGTGCCGGTAGAGATACCGCGCCAACCGCACGAAGGGCGGGAAGAAGTGACGCTCGCGGAAGTCGATCTCCTCTTCGTAGAACGCATCGTAGTCGTGCCGGGCCGCCGCCTGCACCGCGTAGTGATGAGGAGTGTAGGTTTGAACCACCACGCGCGAGCCCGCCCGCCTGCGCCCGGCCCGGCCCGCCACCTGCGTCAGCAACTGGAACGTGCGCTCTCCGCTGCGGAAGTCCGGCAGGTGCAGCATCGAATCCGCCTGCACCACCCCAATGGCGGTGACTTTCGGCAGGTCGAACCCCTTCGCCACCATCTGGGTGCCCACCACGATGTCGACCTCGTGATCCTCCACCCTGGCCAGCATCTTCTCGTAACCGCCCTGCTTGCGAACGGCGTCCTGGTCCCAGCGAAGGATTCGCGCCCCCGGAAACGCCTGCTGGACCTCCGATTCGACCCGCTGCGTGCCCGCCCCGAAGTAGTCGAGCGTGCCGCCGCAATCGGGACACGAGTTCGGCGGCGTGATCCGGTAATCGCACCGGTGGCAGAGCATCTCGTTCCGATCCTGGTGGAACACCAGCGGGATATCGCACATCGGGCAGGACACCCTGTGCCCGCATGCCCTGCACATCACGATCGTGGACGTCCCGCGGCGGTTGAGCAGCACGATCGCCTGCTCGCCCCGCTCCAGCGTGTCCTGGACCACATTGCGCAGTTCCCGGCTGAGCAGGCTCGCGTTCCCCTGCTGCAACTCCAGCGTCCGGTCGACGATTTCCACATGTGGAAGTTCCAGGAACGACGCATCCTCCCGGCCCGCCAGCGGATTCACCCGCTCGCGGAGTTCGATCAGGCCGTAGTCCTCCCGCCTGGCGTGCCACATCGACTCCACGCTCGGCGTCGCGCTGCCGAGCACCAGCGCCGCCTCCGACGCCTCCGCGAGGTACTGGGCCACGGCCCGGGCGTGGTAGCGCGGTTCGCTGTCCTGCTTGTAGGACGACTCGTGCTCCTCGTCCAGCACGATCAGGCCCAGGTTCGTGACCGGCGCGAAGAGGGCCGATCGCGGTCCAACGACCACCCGGTACTCACCAGACACGATGCGCTGCCAGGTATCGTAGCGCTGGCTCCCGGTAAACCGCGAGTGCAGAACCGCCACCTGCCCAGGGAACCGGTCGATGAACCGCCGCACCACTTGGGTGGCAAGGCCGATTTCCGGCACCAGCACGATCGCCGAGCGCCCATTTCGCAGGCACCAGGCCACCGCCCGCAGGTAGATTTCGGTCTTGCCGCTGCCGGTCACTCCGAAGAGCAACTGGGGACGCGGGTCGCCTCCTTCAAGCGCCGTTTCCACGGTCGCCCAGGCACGAGCCTGCTGCCGGGTCAGGGCCGGAGCGGGCGCCGCCGACGCCGCCGGCAGGCTCGACACCGGCATCTCCACGATTTCGATCAGCCCCTTGCTCTCCATCGCCTGCAACGCGGCGGCGTCGCTATCGACTTCGCTCCGAAGCCGGGACAGCGGGACCAGGTCGGACGCGTCGCTTGGCCTCAGCCGTTCCAGCCCCACCAGGTACTCCAGGATCGCCGCCTGCTTCGGCGCGCGACTCGTCAGCGCGAAGTCGTCATCGAGCAGACGCACCAACCGCGTGAATCTCGGCCCCGGTACATGCTGGTCCACCCGGATTTCGTGCTCCACCAGCCCCATTTCAACAAGTTTCGCCATCACCGTGGTCAGCGATTGCCCCGTCGCCGAGCGCAACCGGTCCAGTGTCGACGGTCCCTCGCTCTCCAGGAAGGCCAACACCCGCCGTTGGGCCGCCGTCACGTCACGCACGTCCAGCTCGTGGCTATCGGCGATGCTATAGGTGTCAACAAGGCGGGATTCCAGTCCCGGTGGCAGGAACAGGGAGGCCGCCGCGTAAACGCTGCTCGCGGTCTCCCGCGCCATCCATTCGGCCGCCGCCAGCCGTTCGGCGGGCATCACCATCCTCGGCTCCGGAATCGAATGGAGCGGCCGGGTTTCGAAGTCCGGAATCACGTCCACCGTGCCCAGCACGATGCCGATCACGTGGCGTTTCTGCATCGGAACCAGCACCAGCAGCCCACGCTCGATAGCCGACTCCAGACCGGCCGGCACCTCATAGGTGAACACGCCCTGGGTGCCGCCGGGCAGCACGCGAGACACCGCCACGTCCACGAGGATCGGCGGTGTCCCGTTGCCATCTGGTTGTACGCGTTCCAGCGCTATACTGGCCTGGTCATCATCCATGTCCAGAGTCTAGCGCCCCGAACCTCATCCCGTGTTCCGCAGGCCACCGGCGATGCCGTTGACGGCCAGGTGGAGAGTGTTGATCACATCCTCGTCGCTTGGATCCTGTCGCAGCCGGTTGAGCAGTTCGATCTCGATGAACGACAGCGGGTCCACATACGGGTTGCGCCGGTCGATAGAGCGCTGGAGCACCGACTCCTTGTCGAGCAGCCGCTCCTGGTCGCGGATCGCCAGCATCGCCGCCACCGCCAGGTCGTACTCCTCGCGGATGTGTCCCCAAATCCGGTCGCGGATCGCGTCGTCCTTGACCAGGGCCACGTATCGCTCGGCGATCAGCATGTCGGCCTTCGACATCGCCAGTTCCGCGTTGGAAATCGTCGCCCGGAAGAACGGCCATTCCTCGGCCATCTCCCGAAGCTGGTCGACCCCGTTTTCCGCGATCGCCTCTGACATCGCCGTGCCCAGCCCGTACCAGCCTGGCAGGATGATTCGCGCCTGGGTCCAGGAGAACACCCACGGGATCGCCCGCAGGTCCTGGATCCGGTTCGACACCGTTCGCTTGGCGGGACGGGAACCCAGTTGCAGACGGGCGATGGCCTCGATTGGAGTCGCCTGCTGGAAGAACGTCACGAAATCGGGATCGCCGTACACCAGGTCGCGGTAGACCTCGGCCGAACGGTCCGCCATCGCGCTCATCAGCGCCACGTACTCCGATCCTTCGCCCTGGAGTCGGGGGTTCTCGATATCGGTCGAGCGAATCAGGATCGCCCCCAGCGCCAGTTCCAGTTCCCGGTGCGCGATCGGCAACGTTGAGTAGTGGGCGGAGATGACCTCGCCCTGCTCGGTCATCTTGATCCGGCCTTCCACGGTGTGTGGCGGCAGCGACTGGATCGCCACATTGGTGGGGCCACCGCCCCGGCCAATCGACCCGCCTCGGCCATGGAAGAAGATGAACGGAATCCCCTGCGCGGCGAGCGAGCGCGCGAGTTGCGACTGCGCCTGCTGCAACTCCCAGGTCGAGGCGAGGTACCCAACATCCTTGTTCGAGTCCGAGTAGCCGATCATGATCTCCTGGTGACCGCCGGAGGCCTCCAGCGCCTTGCGGTATGCCTCGTGGGAGAGCAGCGTCGCCATCGTTTCCGGCGCGTTCTTCAGCGTGGCGCCTTCCTCGAACAGTGGCGCGATCCTCAGGCGCGCGTCCTCGCCGCCCGGTCCGGCGAGTTTGGTCTCCTTCATCAGGAGCAGGACCTCGAGCATGTCCGACGGCGATTCAGTTCCCGAGATGATGTAGGTATGAATCGCTTCCGGCTGCTCGTAGTTGACCAGCCACCGAATCGTCCGGAAGGTCTCGACCACCTGCCTGGCGTCGTCGTCCAGCACGTCCAGGTCGATCGGGATCAATGGACGACGGGAGTCGATCTCGGTCAGGAGCAGCCGGCAGCGGGCGTCCTCGTCCAGCGCCAGGTAATCGGGTTCCACCCCGGTGATGCGGAAGACGTTGTCCAGCGCCATTTCATGCCGGCGCGCGTGGTCCCGGATATCGAGGGTCGCGAAGGTGAAACCGAACACCTCGACGATCCGGATGACATCGTGCAGTTCGCCGCCGGTGATCATCCCCGCCGACTGCTGCTCCAGCGACGCCTCGATCGTGCGCAGGTCGTCTACGAGGTCGGCCGCGCAGTGATAGCCATGCTCGTGCCGGTCGCGCGTCGCCCGCAGCCGCTCACGCATGAGCGTCAGCAACTGACGATACGGCTCTCCCAGGTTGATCCGCTTGAGTTCCTCCCCCAGCTCGGGGAAGTAGCCCCGGTATTCCTCCAGGCGGGGCTCCAGCAGCGTCGCCGGGCTGGTCATTAGCTCGGAAACCGACAGCCTGCCCGAAAGGGCCGTCAGCCGCGTGTCCAGATACCCCAGGGCGGCGGTCCGCATGATCGCCAGGGCCTCGACCGTCACGTCGGGCGTCACGAACGGGTTGCCGTCCCGGTCGCCACCGATCCACGAGCCGAACGTCAGGAACGACGGCACCGGGATGTCCTCGCCGGGATAGCACTCGGCCAGCGCCTCTTCGACGTCCCGGTATATCTCGGGGATCACTTCCACCAGGGTCGACCCGAAGTACACAAGCACCGCCCGCACTTCGTCGAGCACGGTTGGGGTGGCGATCCGCAACTCGTTGGAGGACCACAGCTCGGCGATGGTCGCCGAGAGGTGCGTCCGCGCCCGGTTGAGTTCGTGGGGCAGGGCGTGACGCTCGTCCAGGTCGCGGATGATCGAGAAGACCCGCGCCAGCTTGTCGATCACCGTGCGGCGGCGGGCCTCGGTCGGATGCGCGGTGAGCACCATCTTCACCTGCGCGCCCGCCAGCAGTTCGCGCATCGTCCGGGCATCGACGCCCCGTCCGGCCAGCCCGATGATCGCCTCGCGAATCGATCCTCGCCGGGGGACGGATGGATCGGCATGCTCGCGACGCTGAAGCCGCCGGATGCGCTCGCTGTCCTCGGCGAGGTTGATGAGCTGGAAGTAGTTGGTGAAGGCCCGGATCAGGATTCGCAGGTCGCTCGTCCCCGCGTCGCCGATCAGCGTCTCGAGTTGCTGGCTGGCGGCGTCATCGCCGGATCGAAGGTCCTTGGCCAGCGCCCGGACGTCCTCCTCCAGTTCGAACGCGTCCTCTCCCGCCAGCGACTGGATCACATCTCCCAGCAGTCCCGCCAGCAGATAGATGTCGTCCGACAGGGTCCTCTCCCGCGAGGCTTCCCGCTTTTTCCGTACCGCCGTAGCCATGTCGATCCTGTGCTCCCACCGTGAGTCCCACGTTCACCTATGATGGAACCTTGCCACAAAGCCCCGGCGTTTACACTAGCGGGAGCCTCCGGCACACCAAACGGTCCTCCAAGGCGGAATGTGTTGTGCATCCTGCCCAATATCAGCACCGGATACGCACGCCGTGGCACAAACACCATCGCCAGACGCACGATACACCCCTGATCTCCTGGACCGCCTCCTGGCGCGCTGGGGGAGGATCATCGCCGCCCATCGCCTGCTGGCCCTGATCCTGCCCGTGGTGCTCGCCATCGTCTGCGTCCCGATTCTCAGCTCGATGCAGGACCGGCTCTCGCCGGGAGGCTGGTTGCCCGGTTCCGCCGAATCCGTTCAGGTCGATCACCGGCTGGACCAGGAGTTCGGTCGCCATTCCACCGCCCATTACCTGCTCTTCACCGATCCGACCGGCCAGTTCGACGCCACCAGCAACGATTTCCGGCGGGAAATGGAGCGCACGGTCGCTCCGCTGCGCCGCGACCCCGTCGTCACCGCCGTCTACACCTGGGGCACCGTCTCCAATCCCGAGTTGCGTTCGCTGCTGATCTCCGACGACGGGACACAGGCCATCGCGGTGGTGCAGGTCGACCAGGACGTAAAGGAAGCCGCCGCCGACTTCCCGCGCCTGCTCGCCCTCATCGAGAACGACATGCTATCGGTGCAGGTGGGCGGCTGGCCCGCCACCACCCATGACTTCCGCGAGTTGACCTCGGGCGACCTCGCCCGCGCCGAATCCATTTCCCTGCCGATCACCCTGGTCCTGCTGGTGATCTTCTTCGGAGGCCTGCTCGTCGCCGGACTTCCAGTGGCCGCGACCATTCTGGCATTGGTCCCCGCACTGGCGATCATGACCGTTGTGTCCAGGTTCATCGAAACGAGCGTGTTCACCGTCAACGTCGTCGTCATGATCGGGCTCGCGGTCGGGATCGACTATGCCCTCATCTTCGTCAGCCGCTACCGTGAGGAACGCGCCAGGCACGATGGACCGAAGGCGCTCGACATCACGATGGTCACCGCCGGGCGAACCATCGCCATGAGCGGGGCCGTGGTCGCGACCGGTCTCGCCGGACTTTTCACCTTCGGCGTTCCGGCCGCGACGGCCACCGCCATCGCCGCCGGCAGCGTCGTCATCCTCGGCGTGGTCGCCAGCCTTACCGTCCTGCCCGCCGCCCTCCTCCTGATCGGGCACCGCGCCATCGGCCGATCGTCCTCCCGAACCTGGCCCTGGCAGACGGCAGCCGCCCGCGTCCGGGGCGTGCTCGACCGTCGCCCCGGCCCCGCGCTGGCGATCTCCACGCTCGTCCTATTGCTGATGGCGACGCCCGTCCTCTCGATGATCCCGGCCACACCGTCACTGGACGTCCTGCCGGAGTCCCAGCCCGCGCGCCAGATGTACGAAACCGTGCGGCGGGACTTCACCGCCGCCACCCTCTCGCCCATCTACGTCATCGTGGAACCACGCCGCTCTGGCGAAATGACCTCGCCTCGCAATCTCCGGCGGCTCCAGGAGTTCATCACGGCGGTAGAGGGCATCGACGGCGTGGAGAGCGTCACCAGCGTCTGGTCGTTCCTTCCGGAGGAAGTCGGCCCTCGGCTCATCTCCAGCGGTCTCCGAATCGAGCCGGAACTGGAAACGGTCGTCCTGCCCTATCTCACCTCCCGCGCGGCGGTGCTGGAAGTGAATGTGCACGCCGGAGCCAGTTCCTCGGAGATCGAGGCCGTGGTGGAACAGATCCGGCGGGATTACCTGCCGCTCTCCGATGGTGATCTCGCCGTCATGGTCGGTGGCGAGGCCGCCACCAGCATGGACCTGATGGACCACCTCGCCGAGCGGCTGCCGTGGACGCTGGCGACGGTGCTGCTGCTGACGTCCCTCGTCCTCTTCGTCCAGTTCCGGTCGGTCCTGCTACCGATCAAGGCGATCCTGCTGAACATGCTGGCCCTGGCGGCGTCGTTTGGATCGCTCGTCTGGGTATTCCAGGAGGGGCATTTCGCGGGACTCCTGGGGTTTGAACCGCTCGGCTACACGGTGGTGATCGTTCCGCTGCTCATGTTCTGCTTCATGTTCGGCCTGAGCATGGACTACGAGGTCATCATGCTGTCGCGTATCCGGGAGGCCTGGCTGGAAACCGGTGACAACCGGCTGGCGGTGTCGAACGGGCTGCGAGGCTCCGCCCGCATCGTTACCAGCGCCGCGCTGATCATGTTCGTCGTCTTCGCCTCGTTCGGGGCCAGCGACCTCCAGGTCATCCAGCAAATCGGGCTTGGCCTGGCGCTGGCCGTCTTCCTGGACGCGACCATCATCCGCCTCGTCGCGCTGCCCGCCGCCATGCAACTGATGGGTCGCTGGAACTGGTGGGCCCCAAGACTGGTCCGGGGTCGTCCCGCCCAGGCACGACCTTCCATCGATGAACAGGTTGGAGCACTATGACCGCCAATGTCACCCTGCGCCGGGCGGATGCCTCCGACGCCGAAGTCTTCCACCAAATCCGCGCGGAACCGGGCGCGTCCCGGTACCAGCCGCTGCGCCCGTACTCCCTCAACCGGCTTCGGGACATGCTGGACCACCGAGCCAACCAGGCGCTGGACCGCCATCACGCCGGGAAGGTCCAGTGGCTGATCGAATCCGGTGGTGAGCCGGCTGGCTGGATCACGCTGGAGGTCACCAGCCGCGAGCACGGTGTCGCCAGCATCGGTTACACGGTGATGGGGGCGTTCCACGGTCGCGGTATCGCCACGGCGGCGACCCGCCAGGTGGTCGCCCTCGCCTTCGACGGCGACGTCCTGGATCTCGATCGGCTCGAAGCGGTCGCGGCCGTCGAGAACACCGCCTCCCGCCGGGTTCTCACCAGGGCCGGGTTCCGCGAGGAAGGCATCGCCCGCGGGCTCCTGGTGATCGACGGTGTCCGGGTCGACCATGTCAGGTTCGGACTCCTCCGGAAGGATAGGGCGTCATCGCCAGTCGAATCTGACTGATCACGCCGCGATTGCCCGGTTGGCGGGAACTGGCGCTATCCTGAGTTTGAACGCCGCCGCGTGTTTCCGTTCCCACCCTTCTCCGGAGGACTTCGTGACAACAGAACAGGAATCCAGGCCCGTCGAACTGGGCTTCGAGGAGCTTGCCAGCATCACCCTGCCAGGCAAGCCAACCATCTCGCCCGACGGCGCGTCCGTCGCGTTCGTCGTGAGGACCGGCTCGCGCAAGGGTGAACACGCCGAGACCGCGATCTGGCTTTCGCGCGATGGAGCGCCAGCGAAACGGTTCACCGGTGGCGAATCGAGCGACCAGGAGGTCTCCTGGTCGCCCGATGGCACCCGCCTCGCCTTCCTCTCCAACCGCAAGGACCGGAAGGAAGAAGGCATCTACATCCTCCCGGTCGACGGCGGCGAAGCCCAGCGACTGGGGGAGCTGGAAGGCTCGCTTTCCAGCCTGAAGTGGTCGCCAGACGGCACGTCGCTGGCGGTGATCCGGGTCGACCCGGATACTCCCGACGAAAAGAAGCGCAAGGAAGACAAGGACGACCCGGAGGTCTTCGAGGAGGACAACAAGCTCGCCCGACTGTGGGTGGTGGACGCGGAAACCGGCAAGGCCCGGAACATCACGACCGCGAATCGCAATGTCTGGCATTTCGCCTGGCATCCGGATAGCCAGAGCCTCCTCTACACCTCGACGCCGATCAACACCATCAATTCGATCTTCCTCGAAAGCATCCTCTGGCGGGTTCCCGCCCGGGGCGGGCTTTCCCGCCGAGTCGCCACGTTCTCCCCTATCCCCGGCGCGCCGGTGGTACGAACCGTGAACGGCGAGGAAGTCGTCGTGCTCCCAGCGTCCGCGCTCCGCGACGACCCGTCCTCCTCGGTCTGGAGCGTTCCGCTGGCCGGCGGCGACCCGGTCAACCTCCTGCCAGACTACGAAGGCTCTGTCGCCGCCGTCGTCGCCGACCCCGCTTCCGAGGACCGCGTCTTCGTCCAGGTGGTCGAAGGCACGCGTGGCCGCTGGCATACCTTGTCCGCCGCTGGGGGAAAGCTCACGCCGGTGCCCCTGCCCGGCCTGGAAGGCGGCTCGATCAAGTCGCAACCAGCCATCGCCTCCGATGGCGAAACCGTGGCCGCGACCTGGTCCAGCTCCAGCGCCTACCCCGAGGTCTACCTGATCCGGCCTGGCCAGGACGCCATCGCACTCACAACATTCGGCGAACCATTCACGGACCGACTGGCCCCCGGCGAAATTGTCCGGTGGAAGGCGGAGGACGGCGTCGAGATCGAAGGCATCCTCTTCCGGCCACGCGATTATGACGAGTCCCGACTGTATCCCCTCTTTCTCCAGATTCACGGCGGCCCAAGCTGGCAGTGGCTGGACGATCTCAACATCGGCTGGCACGACTGGGCCCAGATGCTCGCCTCCCGAGGCTGGCTCGTGCTCCTGCCGAATCCGCGTGGCAGCACCGGACGCGGTTCCGCCTTCGAGAAGCTCCTGTTTGGCGATGTCGGGGGTGGTGAAAGCACCGACCTCGTCGCTGGCGCCCAGGCAATGGTGGATCGCGGCATCGCCGATCCCGAGCGCCTCGCTATCGGCGGCTGGAGCTGGGGCGGCTATCTCACTGCCTGGACCATCACCCAAACCACGATGTTCAAGGCCGCGGTGATGGGCGCGGGCGTCGCCAATCTCGTCTCCGACCACGGCGCCGGGGATATCGCCGAGGCCAACATGGCCTACTATCCCGGCCACCCGTACACCCACTGGGACCTCTACGCCGACCGCTCGCCGGTTCGCCACGCGGCCAATGTCACCACGCCCACCCTGATCCTCCACGGCGGCTCCGACGCCCGCGTGCATCCCACCCAGGGCCAGGAGTTCCACCGGGCGCTCCAGGTGCTGGGCGTGCCGGTCCGGTTCGTCCGCTATCCCCGCGAGGGTCACCGGATCGAGGAACGGCATCACCAGATCGACCTGATGAAGCGGATCGTCGAGTGGCTCGACAAATGGGTTCCGGCGCCGAAGCCTGGCGACTGAGGACTCCCGCAGGCCAAACCCCAACACGACCGCGCGAACCGGCTCCAGCGGGCCAGTTCGCGCGGTCGTCTCGTTCCTCCAGTTTGACATCCGGTCCCCGAACCACCAAGAATATGCGCCCCGGTTGCTGGTGTTGCTCCCGATTGGGAGTGGACCAGGCATCATCGGGAACGGGACTCAGCGGAACCGCGCGCCAGGTGGCCGCGCTCCGCGTCAACAGGAGGTCATGCATGACCATTCCAGTGAACGGGAAATCTCGATTCAATCCGGTCAGACTCGCATTCGCGACACTCGTCGCCAGCGCGCTCACCCTCGGGGGGATGGCGTTCGTCACCGCCCAGGACGGCACTCCCGTCAGCGAAGACTCCTCCGTCGCGTCCACGCCCCTGCTCGGAATGGATGGCACGGAAATCGGCGAGGTATCCGTCACCCAAAGCGGTGACTCCGTCCTCATCACCATTACCGCGAGCCAGCTCGAACCGGGCGACCACGGCGTCCATCTCCATGAAACAGGCGTCTGCGACCCGGCTGGTGAATCCACGTTCGAATCGGCCGGAGCCCACTTCAACCCGGATTCCACCAAACACGGCCCGGGTCACGTGACGCCGGTCCCGGCGAACATCGACGATGACTCCGCCGCGTCGCCAGTCGCGGACGTTGAGTCGCACGCTGGCGACCTCGGCAACATCACCGCCGCCGAGGATGGCAATGTCACCATCACGCTCGCCACGGACAGCGTCAGCCTGAACCCGGACGCTCCGAACACGCTGAACGATGATGACGGCACGGCCCTCGTCATCCATGCTAACGCCGACGATCTCCAGACCGATCCGTCCGGCGAAAGCGGCGATCGCGTCGGTTGCGCGGTGATCTTCGCGCCGCCAGTGATGGGCACTCCGGTTCCCGCCACGCCGATCGTGTAGCCAGGTCACAACCTTCTGGAAACCCCTCCCAATAAGGTCGGAAACACCCCGCGATGCGCCTGCGTCACGGGGTGTTTCACGTCTCCAGCCAGCCTTCGTCCATGCCCCTGACAACACTTCCGGTTGGAAAGCGACATCCCTACTCGCTAAGCTGATGCCAGGAAATGGCGAATGGAAGCACCATTCGCGCCAGCCACCAACCTGGGAGGTACCCACATGACAACGCTCAACGGCGGTCTCGTCGTCCCCACCTACGCCAACCTCGCCACGACCCTGGAGGTCATCCAGGAAGCCGACGCCGCCGGGGTCCAGACCGTCTGGCAAACCGTTGGCGCCACCCGGCCGGACGCCATCACCGTCTACGCCGCCGCGGCCGCCACTACCTCCCGTGTCCGTCTCGGCTCGTCCATCGTGCCCACCTATCCTCGCCATCCGAGCACCCTCGCCTCGCAGGCGCTCGCCGTCGAGGGCATCGCGCCCGGGCGGCTGCGGCTCGGCGTTGGCCCCAGCCACCGGCCAACCATCGAGGACAGTCTCGGTATCCCGATGGGCAAGCCGCTCGCCCACCTGCGGGAGTACGTGGCCGTGCTCCGCGACCTGCTCTGGAAGGGCCGGACCGATTTCGAGGGCGACTACTTCACCGTCAAGCTCGACCTCCAGGACGACACCACGATCCCGAAGACCCCGATCCTGACATCGACGCTCAGCGTGAACGCCTACCGGCTCGCGGGCGAAATCGCCGATGGCGCGCTGAGCTGGGTCTCGCCGGTTCCGTACCTCGTCGATGTCGCCCTGCCCGCGCTCGCCGAGGGCGCGGCGAAGGCCTCCCGACCCGCCCCACCCCTGATCGCCCACGTTCCGGTCGCGGTCACCACCGATCGCCAGGCCGCCCTCGAGGCAACCAGCCAGAGCTTCGGGCTCTATGGCCGCCTGCCGTTCTACGCCAGGATGTTCGAGGCGGCCGGCGTTCCGGTCTCTGGCGGAAAGACGTCAACCGAAGCAATCGAGGCCCTCGCGGTGTACGGCACGGCGGACCAGATTCGGGCCCGGCTCGAAGCGATCCAGGCCGAAGGCATCGGCGAGGTCTATGCCTCCCACGTCGTCGTGGCGGACGAAGCCACGGAACGCACCGAACTGATGCGTATCCTGGCTGGCTGAGGTCTCCTCCGCGAAGCATGGCATCACGTTGCGCCAGACCGCCGCGTGGTGGCATGCTTCGCGCATGGCAGTTACCGGCGATTCCGCTCGCCCCACCGACTCCCCGCCCCGTACGAACCCACCAGTGGTCACCCCGGGTCCATCCACCCCTCCAACGCCCGGTGACGTCAATGCACCGTGGCTGACCGAGTCCGCCTACGCACGGCCGATCACCACGGACAGCGGCGAACCAAGGCGGCCCGCTCGATCGAGTGGACGGCGCTGGCTCCGGCGGGCGTTCTTCCTCGTCATCGCCCTCATCCCGCTCTCGATCCTGCTGCTGATAGGCGCCGTGTACATCGAGGCTCGCACCGCCTCTCCCCAGCGGTCGGACGCCATCGTCGTCCTCGGGGCCGCCCAGTACAACGGGAACCCAACCGGGGTCTTCCGCGCCCGGCTCGATACCGCCCTCCAACTCTGGAACGACGGCTACGCGCCCCTGATCGTCCTCACCGGCGGCAAGATGCCCGGCGACGCCTACACCGAGGCCGAGACCGGCGCGCAATACCTGCTGGATCGAGGCGTCCCCTCCTCCGCGCTAGTGTGGGAGAACGAGGGGCGCGATACCTGGCACAGCATGCAGGGGGTGGATGAAGTTCTCGACGGCACCGGCGCGGAATCGCTGATCATCGTCAGCGATGGCTTCCACCTGCTCCGCGCGGAACTCATGGCCCGCTCGCTCGGGTTCAGCGCGTCGGGCGCCGCCTCCGACGACAGCCCCATCCGCCCGTGGTCCTCCACCGAGTTCTCCTACGTACTCAGGGAGACCGGCGGCATCATCGTCAACGTTCCGAACATGCTCGGCCTCTAGCGCCGCCGGAAGGCCTCCAGCGCGGCCCGCGCCTTCGCCAAATAGCGCCGTGACCCGGCCTCATCATCGAGCATCCGAGCCTGCCACTCCGCTCCCGATAATGCCCGCAGGAAGACCAGGAACGGCACCAACACCTCGAACGCCGCGAGTTCCTCCGCGGATGCCTGGTACCCGTCCAGCACGGCGGAGACCATCCCCGGAGCGTCGAGTTCCAGCACCGCCAGATCCATCGCCGCCTCGCCGGCCTGCAGGTCGGCCACATCGATCAGGGACACTTGACCCCCTCGGCCCACCAGGAAGTGATCCGGCCGACCATCGAACAGCATCAGGCAACCCTCGCGCCGGGCCAGCACTGGACGCACCTCCGTCATCCACCGATCGGCGAGGCTCCGGGTGACCGCATCCACATCCCCGGTCCCGACCCACCACGCCATCACAAGACCGTACCAGTGTTCGATCCATGCCAGGATCGTCGGGTGGCTCGACAACGGTCCCGCGGCCGGCTCCCGGTGGATCCGCCGCAGGATGCGCCCCACCTCTCGCAGCAACTCCGGCCCGGCCTGCGCGGACACCGGCTCGCCCTCGATCCACGTGCTCACCAGCATCGCTGGCGGGCCTGGCTCCACCAGCACAACCTCGCTGACCGGAATCCCCATCCCGGCCAGCTTCCGCATCGCCCGCGCCTCGTGCTCGAAATCTCCGGGTCGCGTGGAGACCTTCGCTACCACCTCGCCTTCGTCGCCGGCCACCCGGCAGACCACTCGGCCTTCCCGGCTCGCCAGAAGTGTCACTCGGTCGAGGTCAACTCCCAGCCATGACACGACCGCGTCCAGAAACGGATTCCACCCTGAATTCGACTCATCATGGTGAACGGTGGTCACGCCATCACGTCCCTGGTCTGACGATGCACGCGGCAATGCCACCGACTCATGCTTCCACATGTCATCCGGTGCTTCCGTGGGTTGTGTGTTGTTCGGTGGTGCCGGAGGGGAGATTCGAACTCCCACGCCTTGCGGCAAAGCATTTTGAGTGCTCCGCGTCTGCCATTTCGCCACTCCGGCAATGCCTGCGCAGTGTACCGCACACGTATCCACTCGTGCACCATGGCCCTCTACGCCGCCCCAGCGGCCCGAAACGACACGCGCGGGGCCTTGTGCGCGGGTGACTAAAAGTGAGCGACTGGGGCATACTACAACGTGCGATTGAGACGGGCACCTCACGCCATCTCTCCTGTCCCGAACTACCTGTTCCAAAAGGTCGTTGTCTTTTGTATGTCCTAGAACCCATGACCCAGGATGATGTCGAAGAGGTCTCCGCCGTGGAACGCCTCTGCTTCACGAACCCCTGGCCCCAATCCGCCTACCGGCGCGAGCTCCGCAACCCCGACCAGAACTACTACATCGTCCTCCGCGACGACCCCGAGGCCGACCTCCAGGAAAACGACCACGAATCCGGCGGCAACGGCGATCTCGCGATGTTCACCCCCCGCACCGGATCGCGTCGTCCCCGTCGCTTCACGCTGTGGCCACTCGGCCGGCGTCAGGCCAGCAACCATACCCCACCCATCATCGGCTTCGCGGGAATGTGGAACCTGCTGGACGAGGCTCACGTCACCACCATTGGCGTCACGCCGGACCTGCGCGGAAAGGGACTCGGCGAACTGCTGTTCCTCGCCCTCGTCGACGAAGCCGTCCGTCGCGGCGTGAACTGGCTGACTCTCGAGGTACGGGTCAGCAACGCTTCCGCCCAGGCCCTGTACCGGAAATACGGCTTCACCATCCAGGGACGCCGTCCCCGCTATTACAGCGACAACAACGAGGACGCCTTCATCATGTGGTCCGGTTCGCTCCGCGACCCCGACTACCTCCAGCAGATCGACGGCCTCCGCCGCCGCCTCGCCCATCGCCTCAGCTTCGACCAGGAACCCAGCACCACCTGATCCCGCCACCCCCAACCGGACGGAACCCCATCGTGAACATTCTCGGCATCGAAACATCCTGCGATGAAACCGCGGCCGCCGTCGTCAGCGACGGCCAGCGCGTCCACTCCAACGTCATCTCCTCCCAGATCGCCCTCCACGAAGGCTATGGCGGGGTCGTTCCGGAGCTCGCGGCCCGCGGCCAGATCCAGGCCATCATCCCGGTCGTGAAGGAAGCCGTCGCCACCTCCGGCTTTCAGTGGGAGGACCTCGACGCCATCGCCTTCACGCAGGGTCCCGGGCTCGCGGGCTCGCTGCTCGTCGGCGTCAACGCCGCCAAGGCCCTGGCCCTCTCCCGGGGGCTCCCGCTGATCCCGGTCAACCACCTGGAAGGCCACGTCTACGCGAACTGGCTCGCGCTCGACTCGGCCACCGTCGAGCCTCCGCCCCTGCCCGCTGTCTGCCTGCTCGTGTCCGGCGGCCACACCGAACTCCTGCTGGTGGAGGACGCCGCCACGCTGAGCGTGCTAGGCCGCACCATCGACGATGCCGCCGGCGAGGCCTTCGACAAGGGGGCGCGCCTGCTTGGGCTTGGCTACCCGGGCGGCCCGGCCATCCAGAAGGCCTCCGCGGGTGGCGATCCCCATCGCTTCGCCTTCCCCCGCTCGGATCTCGGCGGATCGCTCGACTTCAGCTTCTCCGGTTTAAAGACCGCCCTATTGCGCGAAGTCGATCCATACCGGATCGTATCAACGGCGCCAGCGGCCGACCCACAGGCCCTGTTCCCGCGCCACCGGCCACCCACCTTCCGGGAAGATGCCCCAATCGCGGACCTCGCGGCCTCGTTCGAGGAAGCCATCGTCGATGTGCTCGCCTCCAAGGCCGTGCGCGCCGCCCGGGAGCACAACGCCCGGTCGATCATGCTCGCGGGAGGCGTCGCGGCCAACCGGAAACTGCGGGACAGGCTGCGGGAATACGCCGCCAGGGAATGGGACGAGACCGACCTGCCAGAAATCAGGTGGCCGGACCTCTCTCTCTGCACCGATAACGCCGCCATGATCGCGGGTCGTGGCTGGATCGATTACACAAACGGAGTCAGGGCCGGAGCGGACGCGGATGCGTATCCTCGCTGGCCAATCGGAACCACGCCGGTATCTCGCTAGCGGCGAACGAAGGAGCAACGTGTGACAACCGGCCGGGAATACGACGATCGAATCGTGGAACAGGCCCAGGCCCTCGCGGAGGACCTCGCCCGGCAGGCTGGAGCGATTCTCCGTGACCGCCTGGAGGACGAACGCGCCGTGACCCACAAGGGCCTGGTCGACCTCGTCACCGACGCCGATCAGGCATCGGAAGCGCTCCTCCAGGCCGGCCTCATCGCCGCGTACCCGGACTTCCGCCTCATCGGCGAGGAAGGCTCGGTTGGCGCGCCGGTCACCACCGAGGAACAGCCGTGGGGTTGGGTCTTCGACCCATTGGATGGCACCACCAACTACGCCCACCGCTACCCGCACTTCGCCGTTTCCATCTGCCTGGAATACAACGGCGACCCCGTCATGGGCGTCGTCTACGACCCGATGCGGGACGAGCTCTTCTCCGCCCGCCAGGGCAATGGCGCCACCATGAACGGCAAGCCGATCCGCGTCTCCACCGAAACCACCCTCCAGCACGCACTGCTTGCCAGCGGTTTCTCCTACCAGCTCGCCGATCGCCCGCAGCAGTTCGCCATGTGGGAAGTGTTCAACAATCTCGCCCGTGGTGTCCGTCGCGATGGCGCGGCCGCGCTCAACATGTGCTGGGTCGGCATCGGCCGGCTCGACGGTTTCTGGGAACGCCCCGTGCAGGCCTGGGACATGGGCGCCGGCGTGGTGGTCGTGCGGGAGGCTGGCGGTATCGTCTCCGGCCTCGAACTTCCCGGATTCGACCTCTACACTCCGGAGGCGCTGGCCGCCAATCCCGTCCTCCACGCCGAGCTCCAGCGAGTCATCGTGGAAGTCGCCGCGAAGCACCCACGGACACCGGTGTCCAGCTAGGCGCCGCTCCGGAAGGGCACGCAGGCGCCTGGAATTCTCGAATCGTTCGTCATTCCGTGTATTATCATCCTCTCGTGCGCACCAGTTGTTTCTGCCACTGGCAGGGAGAGGCGCCGAACACCGTCCGGATGCCGCACGACCGGGCTCGAGAGATCGTCATCCATCACCCCCGCGCACGGCGATCGTGCCGGGAAGGAGGTCCAGGTCGATGAAACTGATCCTTGCCGTTGTTCAGGATGAAGACACGGATGCCCTGACCGAGGCGCTCATCGGCGCCGGTTACCGCTTTACCAAGATCAGTACCACGGGCTCGTTCCTGCGAACCGGCAACACCAGCCTGATGATTGGCGTGGAAGATGCCGGCGCCCCGGGCGTGCTCGATATCCTGCGCAAGACCTGCCGGCGCCGAACCCAGATCGCGGTTCCCTACTCGCCCGCGCTCGAACCAGGATTGCTGTACATGCCGGAGAACTTCGAGGTGGAGGTCGGCGGCGCCGTCGTCTTCGTCGCCAATGTCTCCCGCTTCGAGCGCATCTAGCAGCCAGGGCTAATCAACCCATCCAGCATCGCCAGCGGCCAGGCTTCCATCCTGGCCGCTCCGCATTTCCCTCAAACCGGGCCGATCATCACCCGCACATGCTCGTGCCCGCCTCGCCGCCATTGAAACCGCCGTGGTACAAGAGACACCAAACGGCGCGCGTTCAGCGCGCTTCGACCACATACTCAGCAAGGGGCGATACCGGTGACGAATGGTACAGGCGGTTGGATCGACAAGGTCTCGCGGGACGACATCGTGGATGTCTCGAAGGCCCTCGTCTCGATTCCCAGCGTAAGCGGCGATGAACTCGAGGTCATGACCTTCGTCCAGCAATGGCTGGACGAGCGTGGCATTTCCTATGTGGTCACCTCGAAGGACCCGACCCGTCCCAACGTCATCGCGACGGTTGGCGATGTCGAAACCGGCCCCATCATCGCCATGAACGGCCATCTCGACACCGTCCCCATCTCCGACGCCTCCTCCTGGAAGACCGATCCGTTCGAAGGTGTCGTCAGCGACGATGGCTCGCGCCTGTACGGGCGTGGCGCGTCCGACATGAAGAGCTCCGTCGGCGTGATGATGACCATGCTCGAACTCTTCCGCGACGCGAAGCTCGACGGCGCCCTCCAGGCTCACATCGTGTCCGATGAGGAGGTCGGCGCCGAGTTCGGGACGCTCCATGTGCTGGAAGAGATCGAGGCCGGCCGTCTTCCTCGCCCCGACTACGTCTTCATCGGCGAGGGCAGCGAACTGAAGGTCCGCAACGCCGAGCGTGGCGGACTCGCCATCAACGTCACCTTCCTCGGCCGTGCCTCCCACACCGCCGCAGCCCGGGTCACCGGCATCAACGCCATCGCCAAGGCCGCCAAGGGTGTCCTCGCGCTGGAGGAACACCTGGAGCAGTTCCACCCCTCCATCGGCCATCCGGTCATCAGCGTCAACATGATCGAAGGCGGTGTGGCCCACAACGTCGTCCCGGGCTCCTGCACCATCTCCATCGATCGCCGCCTCATCCCGGGCGAAACGAAGGAATCGGTTGTCGCGGATATCGTCGCCAAGTTCGACGCCATCGCCGCCGAGGACCCGGACTTCCGGTACGAGCTGGATGTCGACCCGGACGGCAGCTACATCGCGGCCAACATCACGCCCGAGGACTCGCCGCTGGTCCAGGCCTTCCAGGAGAGCGTTCGCCGCGTCCTGAACAAGGAACCGGAGTTCTTCGTCCAGTGGGCGGGCATGACCGATGGTCGCTTCTACCGGCAGCACAACATCGACACCGTCGGCATGGGCCCACGCGGTGAAGGCGCCCACGGCGCGAACGAATCGATCCGGATCGACGACCTCGTGCTCGAAGGCAAGATCTACGCCGAAACCATCGCCCGGCTCCTCAACGCCCGGTAATCCAAGCGCGGGCATGGACAGCTACACAATACCTGTCCATGCCCGCGCTTTTGCCCACTATTGACGCCATGTAGCCGCCAACTATTGCCGTCATGCCGAGCGGAGCGAGGCACCCCCGGACGAAGTCCATCCGCTGCCAGGCGGACTCCCATTGGGGGATGTCCCGATGCTCGCCTCTGAAACACGACGCCTATTGGCCAGTCCAGACCAAAGCCCGTGAAGACCGAAGCGTGGCATGTCCTCCCTGGTTGAATTCACCATACTCGCTTAACCGATGGCGCCTACGCTCTCGCCAACGCCGCGATCTCCTCGATCGCGCTCGGGTTCTCCAGCGCGGACAACTCGCCGGGCGGCAATCCCAGCCAGGCCGCCCGGGCCACCCGCCGCATGATCTTCGCGTTCCTCGTCCGCGGCAGGTCGCTCACGAACACCACCCGCTCCGGCCTCAGGGCCGCGCCAAGCTGCGTCCCGATGAACCGGCAAACCTCCAGCGCCACCTCGTCGTTCACCTCCGCGCCCGGCGCCGCGATCGCGAACACGATCGCGGTGTCGCCCTTCACCGGATGGGGCACGCTGATCGCGGCCGCCTCGCGCACCAGGGCGTGGGCCACGGCCGCGCTCTCCAACTCGGACGGACCGATCCGCTTGCCCGCGATGTTGAGCGTATCGTCCGATCGTCCCCGGATGAACCAGAACCCGTCGTCGTCGATCTCCGCGTAATCGCCATGCACCCACACATCGGGAAGCCGCGACCAGTACGTCTCTTCGTAGCGGGCGGGGTTCTTCCAGATCCCGTTGGTCATGCCAACCCACGGCTCGCGCACGATGAGTTCGCCCACGCCAGACCGGATCGGCTGTCCCACTTCGTCCACGACATCCGCCACCATGCCTGGCACCGGACCCGAGAAGCCGCATGGCTTCGAGGGGGTGATGGTGAATCCGGAGACGATGCCGCCCGATGTCTCGGTGCCGCCCGAGTAGTTGATGATCGGGCAGCGTCCCTCTCCAACCACCTCGAAGTACCACCACCACGGATCGGGGTTCCACGTCTCCCCGGTCGACCCAAGCGCCCGAAGCGATGACCGGTCCGTGGCTTCCACCACCGCGTCGCCGTGCGGCATCAGCGCCCTGATCGCGGTCGGCGCCAGCCCGAGCGTCGTCACCCGGTGACGCTCCACCATCTTCCAGATGCGATCTGGCCCCGGATAATCCGGCGTTCCCTCCAGCAGCACGATCGCCGCGCCGAGCGTCAGTCCGCCGCACACCAGCCACGGCCCCATCATCCAGCCCATATCGGTCAGCCAGAAGACAACATCGTCACGCTGCACATCGAAGCAGTACGCCATGTCGTGCGTGGCCTTGATCGGGAACCCGGCGTGGATATGCACCGAGCCCTTGGGCTTCCCGGTCGTGCCGGAGGTGTACAGGATCATGCAGGGATCGTCCGCGGCCGTTTGGACCGTCTCGAACTCGGTCGACGCCTGCGGCACCACATCGTGCCACCACACGTCGCGCCCGTCCCGCCAGGACACCTCGCCACCAAGCCGCTTGAGAACGAGCGAGTGCCGCACGTTCGGCAGGCGCTCCAGCGCCCTGTCGGCCACGTCCTTCATTCGCACCGGCTTGCCGCGCCGGGGGAAACCATCGGCTGTCACCAGCACGGTCGCCTCGCAGTCCTCCAGGCGCGAAACGATTGCCTCTTCCCCATATCCAGAGAACAGCGGCACATACACCGCTCCCAGCTTGCCGCAGGCCAGCGTCGCCGCCACGATTTCGAGCGACATCGGCATGAAGATACCGACCCGGTCGCCCTTGCCGACGCCCAGCGCCCGCAACGCGTTGGCCGCCTGATTGGTCAACGCGTCCAGTTCGGCGAAGGTCAGCGTCCGCTGCGATTCGTCATCACCTTCCCAGATCACCGCCGTACGGTCGCCGTCCGCGCGGGCGTGCCGCTCAAGCGCGCTGGTCACGTAGTTGAAGCCCGCGCCGGGGAACCACCTGGGCCACGCCTTGCCGCGCTCCAGGTTCCAGACCGCCTCGAACGGTCTGTGCCACTCCAGGTCGAGGTCCGCCAGCACGGCCTTCCAGTAGCCCTCCGGATCATCCGCCACCACGTCGTACAGCGCGGAGAGCCGCGGAACCCGCATCCTTGCCATCAATCGCCGCAGATTGCTGCGCTCGATCGTCGCCTCATCAGGATCCCACGCTATTACGTCCGCATCGTTGTCCATCGTGGTGGTCATTCCGATCCTTACCCCAGGGGTGATTCGCGAGACTGTTCACGCTGCTGCCTGCAATTCTTCCCACCTCCGGGCATCACCGTCAACTCCCGGCGCGGTGCATTGTCGACCTGACCTTCCCACGCCAGCATCGGGAGAGGCGGTTCCCTGAACGGCAAACGCCTGGGGATGTATTCCCCAGGCGTTCGCGTGAGCGGCGTTGCCGCCCACTCATTTCATTGTCAGGGCCGATGACGGTTAGGCGTTTCGCCGGCCCGTGATCATCGAGAACAGGAAGGACACGATGAGCGCGCCGATGATCGCGATGATCAGGCTGCCGATCGAGAAGTCGATCACGTTGTCGGAGTCGGTGATGAGGTTCCAGAGGAACCCGCCCACCAGGGCCCCAACCACGCCGAGGATGATATTCCCGATCCAGCCCTGCTGGTCATTCGTCTTGTTGATCA
>JAEWEG010000050.1 GCA_023389575.1 Chloroflexota bacterium
CGTTAAAATCGGTATCATTAGCAAGAAATTCGAACAGATGTTCGCACCGTGGCGCATCAGGACGAACCCGTTTTTCGACCACCGATGATGCACAATGGCACGGACAACGCCCTGTTCTCGCGTTTCATTCAGGTTTGTGGCGAGGCTCCACGCATTGTCGCGGCCAACTGGTGACAGCATCCACGAAAGGGCCACACGAATGGCAGACGAACGAGTAGAAAAAGCCAAATCCGTAGACCTGGCCATCGCCCAGATCGAACGGCAATTCGGCAAGGGCTCCATCATGAAGATGAAGCCGGGCGAAACCAACCCCATGCACATCGACGGCATCCCCACCGGCAGCATCGCGCTGGACCTCGCCCTTGGTATCGGTGGCGTCCCTCGTGGCCGCATCGTCGAGATCTACGGTCCTGAATCCTCCGGCAAGACGACGCTCGCCCTGCACATCATCGCCGAGGCCCAGAAGAAGGGCGGCATGGCCGCCATCGTCGACGCCGAGCACGCCCTCGATCCCATTTACGCTTCCCGCCTGGGTGTCGACCTCGACGAACTCCTCATCTCCCAGCCGGACACCGGCGAGCAGGCGCTGGAGATCACCGAAACCCTCGTGCGCTCGAACGCGCTCGACGTGATCGTGGTCGACTCGGTCGCCGCGCTCGTGCCGAAGGCCGAAATCGAAGGCGACATGGGTGATTCCCACGTCGGTCTCCAGGCCCGCCTCATGAGCCAGGCGCTCCGCAAGCTGACCGGCGCCATCAGCCGCTCCAACACCTGCGTCATCTTCATCAACCAGTTGCGCATGAAGATCGGCGTCATGTTCGGCAGTCCGGAAACCACCACCGGCGGCAACGCCCTCAAGTTCTACGCCTCGGTTCGCATGGACATCCGGCGCATCGAGACCCTCAAGGACGGTCAGGACGCCATCGGTATCCGCGCCCGGGTCAAGGTCATCAAGAACAAGGTGGCCCCACCGTTCCGCCAGGCCGAGTTCGACATCATGTACAACGAGGGCATTTCTGTCTCCGGCAGCGTGCTCGATGTCGCCACCGATCTTGGCATCGTCCGCAAGAGCGGCGCCTGGTTCTATCTCGGGGAAGAACGGCTCGGTCAGGGGCGTGAAAACGCCAAGACCTACCTCAAGTCCAACCCCGATGTCCTGGACGAAATCCGGAACCGGATCACGGCGTCGTCGCCGGAACTCTCCGGACGCATCGAATACGCCTCAGGAGACGGCGAAGCGCTCGTCGATGAGGACGGAGTGCTGATCGCCAACTAAACGCCGTACAGGCGATTCTGGCGCGATTTACGGGCGGTTCCCATCAGGGCCGCCCGTTTCCGTATCCATGGCTTGGAGACCGTGCATGAGAACCGCTGGTAACGTCGATCGTCCCGTGATGGTGCTGCTGGCCCATCCGCGCCCCGATAGCCTCAATCACGCCCTCGCGAGCCGTGTCGTTGCGGCGTTGACGGCGGCGGGCCGGCGCCCGCTCGTCCATGACCTGCATCTTGAGGGGTTCGATCCCATCCTCCGCGTGGAAGAGGCGTACACCAGTGGCGATCGTGCCTCACAGGTGGACAGAGTGTCCGACGACCCGTTGCTACGGCAACATCGAGCCGAAATCCAGCAGGCGGATGGGTTGGTGGTGGTGCACCCGAACTGGTGGGGAAAGCCCCCGGCGATCCTGGCGGGATGGCTCGACCGCGTGCTCGTTCCCGGCGTTGCCTACCAGTTGGACGACGGGGAAGGGCTACCGTTGCCGCTGGTGCATCTCCAGCATCTCCTGGTGTTGAATACCGGGGATACACCCCTTGCCAGGGAGCGGGAGGCGTTTGGCGACCCGCTCGACACCATCTGGCGGAACTGCGTTGCCCCGTACCTGGGTGATCCCGAGGTGGAGCGTGTCCTTTATGGCCCCGTGGCCGGATCGTCGCCATCCGAGCGGCGGGCATGGCTGGACGATGCCGCCAACCGCGCGACGCGCCTGTTCGCTCACTGACCCTCCATATGGGCCTGGGCGTCCCAGGCGTCAGGTCCGCCGAAGGATGTGGTCGAGGATCTCGACAAACGCGCCTGGATTGCCGGCGAACATTTGGTGGCCGGCGTCTGGCACGACATATCCCGTAAGCGAGTCGTCGCCACGTATGGTCTCGAACGAGGAGCGTTCGCCCCTGATCGTCGCTACCGGTATTGAAAGCGCGGCCAGTTGCTCCCCGAAGCTGAGTGACCGGTGCGCCATCAGCGAAGTGGCGCACCGGTGCAGCGCCATCGGACTGGCCATCTCCAGGGTCTGGAGCCAGTCCCGGCTTTCGATATCGCCCTTGTCCGCAAGCAACCGCGTCGCCCGCGGGAGGGCGGGGTAGCCCTGAGTCACGAAATGGTCCTCGCTCCGCCGGGCAATCCGCGGGCTGATCGTGCCCGTGGCTGGATCGAGGTTCGGCTCGGCCACGATCAGGCGCTCGATCGCGCCGGGGAAATGGTGGGCACAGATGATCGCCACCGAACCTCCCATCGAATGCCCGAACAGTTTCACGGGACCGTCCGCCAGTCCGGCGACGACTTCCATCACCAGGCTGGCCATCGCCTCGATCGTGTACGGCCAGTTTTCCGGCACTTCGCTGTGGCCATGCCCGGGCAGGTCGATCAGCAGCGATCGCCAGCCAGAAGACGCCAGGACCGTGGCGACATTGGCGAAGCTGACCGTGCTGGAGCCGCCAAGGCCGTGCAGCCACACAATTGGGGTCGTGCTGGTATCGACATCGCCGACCCAGGCGGTCGCGACCGCGATACCCTGGGCCGTTACCATCTCGATGTCGACGGGTGTGTCATTCATACCGGATCGCTCCTCGAATCGAGGGCAAAGCAAAAGGGAGAGGGCGGTTGCCCTCTCCCTTTTGCCTGTGTGGCGCCTGTGTCGCGAGGCTATCCCAACCGGACCGCGCCATACCAGCGCGAACCGTAGTACGTCGAACTGAGGCTGCTGACGCGAACGCCAGTGTTCTCGTTCTCGGCGTGGACGAATTGGTCGTTGCCGATGTAGATGCCGACGTGGGAGAGACCAGCCTTGTAGGTGTTCTGGAAGAAGACGATGTCACCCGGTTGCAGGTTGCCGCGACTCACCGCGGATCCAGCCGACGCCTGTGTCCAGAGACCAGTGCCGATGTTCTTGCCAACCACGTTCTTGACCACCCAGTAGGTGAAGCCGGAGCAGTCGAACGAGGACGGTCCGTGGGTCGCCCACACGTACGGGTAGCCGACGTAGCGCATCGCGAAGTTCACAATCGCGTTGCCGGTGGCCGTACCACCACCACCGTTGGTCGGCGGGGGAGTAGGATCGGGCTCGTTACCGGAACCGCCGCGCTTGCTGAGCGCTTCCGAGGTCTTGGAGAGCAGGTCAACCGACATGAAGCCCTTGAGGCCGTCGTAGTTGACCGGGTAGAAGCCGCCGGTGGCGTTACCGGTGATCAGCAGAACTTCGCTCGACTCGACCACGATCACGACGTTGGAGCTCAGCGTCGCCTGGTATCGCATGTTGGCGCGAACGTTGACCTTGCCGTGATCGCCATTCTTCATGCCCGAACCGCTGCTCGGCGGCGGGGTGGAAGTCGGCGGTGGCGTGGGCGTCGGGGTCGGATTCGATCCGCCGCCGCTGGTCGAAAGGTACTGGCTGCTCATGAAGCCGTTCTGGCCACCGCAGATCACCGGTGTCCAGCCGTTGCTGGAGGCGCCGCGAGTCTTCACCGTGGTGCCGTGCGCCACCGAGGTGATCACCGAGGCCGACGAGCTGGCGGCCGTGCGACAGCGAAGGTTGTCGCCGCCGGCATCGACCACGGCCGAACCGGTCGCGCCGGAGCCAGGAGCGGGATCAGGGTTGCTGGTGCCAGGATCGGTGGTTCCGCCGCCGCTCGTGGAACTCACGTAGGTCGACGAAACGTAGCCGGCCTTGTTGGCGCATGTGACTGGAGTCCAGCCGTTGCTCGCGCCGCCCCGGGTCGCCACGGTCGATCCAGCCGGGATCGCGGTGATGACCATGCCGGAGAGGCTCGCCGCCGAGCGGCAGTTGAGCGACGCGCCGCCGGTGCCCGTCACCTTGACGTAGCCGGTGTTGGCGCCAGGGGCGGGTGTCGAGGTCGGTGGCTTGGACGTATCGCCGCCCGAAGTCGAACCAGCCGTGAAGTACTGAGCGGAGATGAAGCCGTTCTGGCCGTTGCAGACCACTGGCACCCAGCCGTTGCTCGCGGCGCCACGCGTGGTGACGACGGTGCCTTCGGCGAGGACCACGATCACCGCGCCGCTGACGGCGCTGGTGCGGCAGCGAAGGCCATCGCCGCCGGTGTTCGAAACCGTGCCGGTGCCCTGCTTGGCCGAGCCCGAGCCGCCCGGGTTGGTTGTGCCCGAACCGGAGCCGCCGCCAGTAGTGACTTCGACGTAGGAGATGGACACGAAGCCGTTCTTGCCATTACAGACAACCGGGGCCCAACCGTTGCTCGACGCGCCTCGCGAGGTCAGGACCGACCCCTGGGAGACAACGCCGACCACGCTGAAGCTGGTGCCAGCGCCCGCGCGACAGTTGAGACCCATGCCGCCCGTGCCGACCACGACCACGCTGTTGGCGCTCGCCGGGATTTCATCACCGGCGCCGCCGGCCCAGAGGTAGTTCACGTCCGCGAAGCCGAGTTGGCCTCCGCAGCCGACGGTGAGGTATCCGTTGCCGTTCGCCTCATAGACGAACACCGTGGAGCCTTCCGGCAGGACCGAGATGACGGCGCTGCTGGTATCCGGAGCCACGCGACAGCGAAGGCCATCGCCGTTGGTGCCGGTGACCATCGCGTCGCCGATCGGCTCGCCCAGGTCGGAACCCGGAGCAACCGTCGCTTCTTCGGTCGGTTCCTCGGTCACCTCTTCGGTGACTTCCTCAGTAGCGACTTCTTCGGTGGCTTCTTCCGTCACCTCTTCGGTGGCGGCCTCGTCGGTCGCTTTCTCGGTGGTGACCTCTTCGGTCGCCTCGTCCGTGGCTTCCTCGGTGATTTCTTCGGTCGTATCGGCTTCGTCCGTCGCGACTTCCTCGGTCACAACCTCTTCCGTGGCGACTTCGTCGGTGGCGACCTCTTCCGTGACCGTTTCCTCTGTCGTGACTTCTTCGGTGACGACTTCCTCGGTGGCAACCTCTTCGGTCACCACTTCTTCGGTGGCCACGTCTTCAGTCACAACCTCCTCGGTCGCGACCTCTTCGGTGACCACTTCTTCGGTCACGACTTCCTCAGGGGCTGCTTCCCCGGTCTCAACCGGAGCCGCGGTCGCGACCTGGACTGTCACGTAGGCGGTGTCGCCAGCGTCGATCCACACTTCCCGGTTGTCGATCGCCGCCCCACCGGGAGCCGCGCTCGCGACCAGCGTGTAACCGCCGGCCGTCACACCGAAGAATCCGCTGTTGCCGTTGTTGGGAATCGCGTCGTTGCTGTCGCAGGCTTCCGCCACCCACGCACCGTTCTGGTACAGCGCGAAGCAGGCGCCCGGAACCGCCTCGCCGTTCTGGTCGAGCACCGTGACGATCAGATCGCCAGCGACCGGAACATCGACTGGCTCATCCTGAGCCGCGACTTCTTCCTCGGTGGCGATTGGCTCCTCGACGGCCGGCTCTTCCTCGACGACCGGCTCTTCTTCAACATAGGACTGGCTGTTCAGCGCGACGTAGTCCGCCTTGACGAACCCGCCCTGGCCCGCGCAGTTCACCGGAAGGAACTCGATGCCTTCCGACCACACGGACTGACCCACGATCTCGATCGACTGTCCTTGCCCAAAGCGGGTGAGGACCTCGGCCGAGCCATACGCGTCCACGCGGCAGGCAAGACCGTCGCCAGGAAGGGGTGCATTGCTGTTGTCTACAACAACACCGTAGTCAATTGGTTGCTTCCAGGGGATGGTGGGGCTTGAAGGTTCTTCGGCCTGGGCGGGTTCTTCCGCCGCGGTCTCGGCTGGCGCCGATGAGTTAGCCGAAAGGAGTGAGGCGCTGATGTAACCGGTCTGATCCCAAACCCCGGCGTAATACCAGGTCGAGCCGTCGGCGCCGGTAATGGGACCATCGATGATGAAAACTTCGGTTCCGTCTGGAATCGATCCGATCTTGTTCGCCGCCGTGCTGGCGTCGTCCCGCAGTGACGCATTATCGCCACCCGCCGAAATGACGGCGGTGTCCCCCGGGACCAGGCTGTTCTGTCCAAGCGTCACGATTGGTGTCAGTAACGACATTCCAAGCAGTGCGGCCACGAAGAGCAGCATTACGCGCTGAGCGCGTCGTAGGATTGCAGACAATCCCTTCCCTCCAGATAAGTCCTCTACGTCGAGCAGCCCCTCGACATCGTTGCTTTGCCAGAGAACAAGGGAAACTCCCAGGTCCAAGCTACGCATGCCTGCTCCGCTAGCCAACGGATGAAACACGAACTCACGCGTGTTTCCGGCATTCTCCGGCAAAGGCGAAGGCCATCCCCTTCGCTCACCAGGACGCACGCCCTGATGTGAAACGATCGAGCATTGATCGCGAGTCAGGCGCCGGCCCCAAGGTGCCAGCAGGTGACTCAGTGTCCGGGTTCAGCGGATTGCGCTGTGTGGAAGGGGTAGATCGATACGTCGTTTGGCGCATGGCGCTCCCCATACGCGGTGCTCGTGACTTCGTCGTCAGGTTCGTGAGCACCGGCGGGTCAGAAGGCCTCTGTGGTTCGCCAGATTGACATGTCGCTGGAACCCCGTCGCCATCCTCGTCGCGCCATGCCCAGCCATGAGCCATGTGCTCCGAAGGCGATCTTTCCCCCAGGACAAGGCGACGTTAGCAAAGGCGCACATGGGGTGTCAAGCTACGCGCGATGCGCCCAAAACGCCCGAAAAACTCATCTTCGGCCCCGCCTGGGACAAACTGTCCATCGGGTGGCGCCAGTTCCATCGTTCCAGGGGGTCGGTTTTGTGGATACATGACCGGTTGTCCACGACATCGAGGTCGGAACCAAATCGATATACGTTTGGACCGGTTCTTCCCACAGTCTGGCCAAATTGCCCCAATTGCGCGGTGTCATTCAGGCAACGCCCGGAGGCTCCGATGGCGCGAGTTTTCTGCAAAGACGATGAGGTCGAGAGGTGGCGTGTCACCCAGTCACCAATGCTCGGTGATGATTGGGAATGAATGCACGAAAAATAGACTCACGAGGTCGCGTTGTGGTAGCGGCGATCGAGTCTAGAATTCGGTCTGCTCGCCACCCTGGCGTCTGCGGCGGAATCGGTTGCCGAGGCCGGCCTGCGCCTCGGAGTCGGCGTCGCGACGTTGCGCCGTGGCCACGTCAAGCTCTTCCTGAATCTGTTCGAGGCGCACGCGCACGCGTTGTTCGTGCAGGTACCAGATGTCCCGGTGCAGCGACGCGTCCACCTGGCGCAATTCCTCGAGCGCCGCGTTGAGGTCCGAAATCTTGTAGGTCGTCTCGCGATATTGCTCGTTCGCTTCTTCTATACGCTCGTTCAACCGGTCGAGCCGTTCCTCGAGCGTTTGCCGCAGTTGGTCGAACCTGGCGTCCGTTTCCTGGCGGGCATCGTCGTGCATGTCGATCAGGAGGTCGTGACGCTCGGTGACCTGTTGCTGAAGCCGCGCCAGGTCCTGCCGCAGGCCAAGCTCTCCCGCCCGCAACTCGTCCAGCGTGGGGTCGACGTGCACCAGGCCACGGCGCTGATCCTCGAACGAATCGTAGAGATGGCCCAGGTCGGCCCGGAGTTCGTCCAGTCGCGCGCTGTAGCTCTCCGCCACCTCCTTGACGTCCGTCGTCCGCCGGCGTCCCTCCTGGTCCACGATCTTGATCGCGTCCTCGGCGCGGATGATGTCCCGCCGGAACCCATCGACTTCCGCCCGGACGCCATCGATGTTGTCGCGCAGGCCGTGGGTGAGCGCGGTATTGCGGTCGCTCACCGCCGAGAGGTGCTCGACGATCGTCACCAGTTCATCGATGCGCTTGTCCGCCTGTCCCGCGTCATCGACCTTGCGGCGGGACGCCTCCAGTAACTCGCTGACGTGAGCCTGAAGCGAACGCACGGGGCGAATCCCATCGTCGATCCGGGCTTCGAGTTCCTGCATGATCTGGCGCGTCCGGTTTTCGTCCAGTGCACGGGCTTGCGCCGTCTGCTGGCCTTCCTGCCGGAGTTGTTCGAGCGCCAGCCTCAACTGGGCCGAGAGCGACTCGTTTTGCTTGATCAGCCCTTCGTCGCGGGCCTGCCGGCTGACCAGTTCGCGGTTGAGCGCCTTCAGTTCGTCGATCTGGTTCTGCAGGGCGATAAACCGCGCATCTTCCCGGCGCCGTTCGTCCTCTCCCCGGTGATTGGCCCCCGCCGGCCTCGGCCCTTGCGGGGCGTTTGCCTCGTCCGCTTCCGATGTTGTCGTATTTGCGTTGCGAGAATTGACCATAACGAGCGGTTTCCTTGAATGAGCGCGGGATGAGGGGTGGATCGGTTGAACAACATGTGCGTACATGACCGGAGTAGCCTGCCAGTCCTGTACGTACAGTATATGCACTGCGCGGAATGTTGTCGTGCGTGGCCGAGCCGTGACGCGGCGGGCCGTCGTCGCTAGATGATACGAGACTTCCGAGCCTCGTGTGGTGTTGGTTCCAGGTCGCTGGAGACCGCGTCGGCGGGGATTTCGTCGAGCACCTCGACGGCGTCACCGACACATCGCGCGAGCGCCCGGGCGTTGTAGCCACCTTCCAGCACGGCCAGCACCTTGCCGCCATTGCGGTTGGCAACGGGCACGATCTCGCGCGTCATCTGGCGGAATCCCTCGTCCGACACCGCCATCCCGCCGATGGGGTCCTCGACGTGGGCGTCGTACCCGGCGGAGAGGATCAGCAGATCGGGAGCGTAGGCGTCTATCGCGGGGATCACGGTCTCCCGCAGGTGGGTGAGGTACGTGGAGTCCGTGGCGCCGGCCTCGAGAGGGATATTGACGGTATATCCCTCTCCCTCGGCGATCCCGGTTTCAGCCTTCAGGCCGGTGCCGGGAAACAGCGGATACTGATGAAGGGAGATGTATTGCACATCGCTTCTTCCATAGAAGATGTCCTGGGTCCCGTTTCCGTGGTGAACGTCCCAATCCAGGATCGTCACCCGTTTGTGGCCCTGCTCCAGGGCGTGCGCGGCGGCGATAGCCGCGGTGTTCAACAGACAGAAGCCCATCGCCCGCGTTGGCGTCGCATGATGGCCCGGCGGCCTGGCGATGAGGAAGGCCCGGTCGATGTCGCCCGACGCCATCGCGTCCACCGCGTTGATCGCGGCCCCCGCCGCCAGCCTCGCCACTTCAAGCGATTCGGGCCGGACGACGGTGTCGCCATCGATCCAGCCGCCACCGCTAGCCGCGACATCCTCAAGACCCTGGAGCAGTTCCTGGTCGTGTACCCGCAGGGTCTGTTCGTCGGTGGCCGGACTCGCCGCCACGGTTGGGCGCTTGCCAATCAGGTGGCGGCGCTCCAACTCGCAGTCGATTGCGATGATTCGCGAGGCACGCTCCGGGTGGTCACCCGTGTCGTGCCGAAGGAAAGCGACGGATCGGAGTATGGCTGTGCGTGATCGCATGGACGTCTGCGCGTGCCTTTCCTGCTACCGTGAGGCTGATTCGCCACGATTGGCTATGTTTGGCATGTGATGGAGAGGGATCAGGAGCCGGTCTGGTTGCCCCGGCCGCCCGGTGTGCGCCGGCTGGTGGTGTCAGCTGGCATCCAGGTTGTGGCGCGTGTTCGCTTTCGCGCGGAGGGCGCGGCGGTGATTGGTGTGACGTTCGAGCCGCGATAGTCGTCGTCCGGAGTGGGATGCGGCGTGCTCGATGCAAGCGGGCGATGCCGGAAACTCGTTGGTCCCATCCAGTTGTAGATCAGCGCGCCGGCGATGGGCACGCACAGGATCGTCAGCGCCCACATCACCTTGTTGTTGCCGCGCACGCGGGCGCGCCTCATCAGGTCGCGGAGCGACTGGATGCAAAGCGCGTATTGGGCGACGCCAAAAAGGATCACGAGCGTCGCGAGCATGGCGGTCTGGAAACTCATTTGAACTAGCCTGGGCGTTGCGGGAACCAGACTCCGGTTCCGCCGCGGGGAGTCGTGTCTTTCCCCAAATCTGGCCGCGGGTCGTGCCGATTGCACACAATTATATGGTCAATCAGGTACAAGTGCGATTGTACGTGCACCGCAGTGTTAGGCGGCCGCCACGAAGTCGATGGCGACGTACCCGAACTCGCCGGAATCCACCACGATCACTGGCAGCCAGGTGTAGCCTTCCGCCTCTACCTGTTCACCGGCGACTTCCAGTTGCGTGCCTAGCTCCAGTTCCCTCAGCGGTGACCCGCTGGTGGTGGGCTCTTCGCGGAGGTTGACGCGATCTTCGATCGTTTCGACGATGTCGCCCTCAACAACATCGAGGGGCTCACTGGCGATCGTTTCTTCCTCGTCAGCCGGCTCCTCGTCCGTCTCGCTCGTCGAAGCTGGAGGATCGCCGCCGAATGTGATGTACCGGGCCTCGCCGCCGATCTTGAACGGCGAGACCTTGAGCAGGTTGTACTCGGTCCAGGCCAGGCCACCGAACGACGCCCAGCCCTCGCCGGAGCCGCCCGGCATGTACTCACGGCTCACGTCGTTCACCACGGTAAGGGTCTGCATCTGGTCCCACGGCTCTCCGTTCCAGTCGGCGACCTCGAACGCGATGCTGGAGAAGAACGCGGGGAAAGGGTTCAGGTTGCGCACGGTCGCATGCACCGCCGCTCCGGCCGTGATCCAGGAGTTCCCCTCGCCAAGCGCCCGCGTCCGGAAGTCGAAAAGATCCCACGCATCGAGGCCGTAGAGGACCTCATCGACGGTGATCTCCCAGCCGCCCACCGTAATGGTGTCACCAAACCCCGCCGGCGATCCGGGTTCGCTCCCAATGTCGGTGCTGGCGGTGTCCAGCGATACGGGTTCGGGGGCGACCGCCCCATCGGCCAGCGCGAACAACGCATCAGCCCAGTTTCCTCCCGCCTGTGGGCTGTCGAACCAGAGGATCGCGGCGGCGGGATCGTCCACCATCACGGCGATCCAGCCTTCGGTCGAGGCCCCGGGTTCCACCGCCGCTCCCAGCAGAGGCTCGGGAATCGCGATCGGCCCGGTCCGCCGCAGGATGCCGTCGGTGCCGGTGGCCGCGAAGTCGGACATCTGGATGGAACGGGTGATGGTGCCGGTGTTCTGGGCCGTGATCCGCGCGCAGACGTAGCTCAGCCCTTCGTCGGGTTCGGGGTTGTTCGCGTTGACATCCGCCAGCAGGGCGGAGGCATCGCTTCCCGAGATCACCTCGACGACCGTGATGGCCCAGATTCCGAGGCTGGCCGTCTCATTCAATGGGTGCAGGGTGGATGTGGCGAATTCCTGAGCGACCACGCGTAGCCTCCTCGGGGCGAATCTGTCTGTTTGCTGAAACGAGTGGAGGGAGTTGCCAGTTTCGGTCTGTGCCCGGCGTTCCAGGCAAACGGACGGCCTCTTCTCACGCTTGATGGTACCCCGAACGTGAGATTCCGTGAGGCGATTCGTGGCCATTGTGATCCAGTGGCGGCATATCGGCGTTCTACCGGCCAGAAGCCCAGGCGGGCTTGGAGAAGGAGACGGATACCGTCTTGGCACAAGGGAGTGAACGATGTCGACATTGCATGCCACGGGAGTCCTCGGAAGCGCTCAACGACGTTTCGCGCAGTCTGAGTCCATGTTTTCCAGCGATATAGACGTACTCAACTATGCCCTCACGCTCGAGCACCTTGAGGCCGCGTTCTACCAGGCGGCGGGCGAGTACGACCTCGGCACCGACCCGTTCGGCAACTCCATCAACGAATGGGTGACCATCATCGGCGAGCATGAGACGGCCCATGTCGAGACGTTTACCCAGGTCATCATGGATCTCGGCGGCGAGCCGGTGATGGCGGCCGAATACGACTTTGGCGTGACCGATGCCCAGTCATTCCTGGCCACCGCCGCCATCATGGAGAACCTTGGCGTGGCCGCCTACGATGGCGCGGGCCAGTTCATCGAGAACGCCGACCTCCTCACCGCCGCTGGCGGCATCGTCGCCGTCGAGGCTCGGCACGCCGCCTACCTCAACCTCGTGACTGGCGAGTCGCCGTTCCCGGCCGCGTTCGAAACCCCGATGACCCCCGAGGAAGTCCTGGAGGCGGCTGGTCCGTTCATCGTCTCCGGCATGTAGTCCAACGGTTCGAATTCATGCAACACGCCGTCCCTCAAACGCCGATCCCAGGAGGAACTTTCACCATGGTCACCACCACGAAGCAGCATATGTATGAATCCATGCTTCAGCGCACGCTGGAAGCTCGTCTGACCCAGGTCTCGCGCCGCACCCTGCTCGGTCGCGCCGCGGTGGCTGGCGGCGGACTCGCCCTCGCCGGTTCCATCGGGTTCGCCTCGGCCCAGGATTCCACTCCCGATGGTGAGATGATGATGGGCGAAGAGATGATGGACTCGCCGTTCGACTCCGCGGTGGATGTGCTCAACTATGCGCTCACCCTGGAGCACCTAGAGGCCGCGTTCTACCGCGATGGCCTCGCCGAGCTCGGTGTCGATGTCTTCACGTCCTGGGGATTCGACGCCAGCGTGTTCGACCGCCTTTCGGCGATTGGCCAGCATGAAGCCGACCACGTCACCACGTTGACGTCCGTCATCACCGACCTCGGCGGCGAACCAGTGATGGAATCCACCTACGACTTCGGCTGGACCGATGCCGCCGGGTTCCTCCAGGTCGCCCAGGCGCTTGAAGACACCGGAGTCGCCGCCTACCAGGGCGCCGCGCAGTACGCCATGGCCGACGACGGCCTGCTCACCGCCGCGTTGACGATTCACGGCGTGGAAGCCCGCCATGCCGCCTATGTCGCTATCCTCAACCAGCAGAACCCGTTCCCGGATGCGGTCAATCCTACGCTCACCCCGGACGAAGTGCTCGCTATCGCAACGCCGTTCATCACCGGCACCTGATCCGGCCTGCGGCACCGGCCAATCATGTATTGAGCCTGGCGCCCATCGAAGCGACCCCTGGGAATTCTCTTTCCCAGGGGTCGTTTCAGTTGAGGGTTCTCATGGTTCAGATTCCGGGGATGGTCGTCTCAGCGGCGGAGGAGCTCCACAACCTCTTCCGATCGGACCTCGTCGAAATTCTCGTACCAGGCGCCGACCGCGCCCAGGCTGGCCGAGGCGATCAGCGCGATCGTCTCGATTCCCAGGTGACGGAACGTCTCGACCACGTCCGGACTCGCGATGGGCGCCGCGATCACGGCGGTCGACGCCGTTTGTCGCACGAACCGCAGGGCGGCCCGCATCGAGGCGCCTGTCGCCAGCCCATCGTCGATCAGGATCACGACTTTTCCGGTGAAGTCCGGATCCGGCTTCCCCTCGCGAAGCACGTTATCCAGCCGCGCCCTGGCTTCCTCCGCGTCCTGGGTCAGGGTGTCCACGGTTCGCTCGTTCAGTCCCAATTCGCGGATCAGCCCGTGGCTGTGGATTCGAGCTCCGCCCGGTCCAACCGCGCCGATCGCGAGTTCTGGCTGCCAGGGGCTTCCGACCTTGCGCACCACGATCGCCTCCAGCGGTAGGTCGAACGCGCGGGCGACCTCCGCCGCCACGACCAGCCCGCCCCGGGCCAGCCCCGCCACGACGACGCGCGATTGGTCGAATTCTTCCAGCACGGGGGCCAGAGCGGTGGCGAGTTGTTGTCCAGCGTGGACACGATCGCGAAATCGGTGCGAAGGGTGAGGTAGGGAATTTCGCATGCTGCCGTCCCAGCGTATCGATCGTAGGCTCAGCTTGTCTCCCATCATAGGGCATGGCACCATGCATTCCAGTTTGAGAACCCAACCGGCAAGGAGCCCGTCCCGGAATGCATGCAATCGCCCACCGTGGAGCGTCGGCCTATGCTCCCGAAAACACCGCTGCTGCCTTTGACCTGGCCATCGAGATGCGCGCCGACATGATTGAGACGGACATCCAGGTCACCCGTGACGGGCATCTCGTCCTGATTCACGACGACCTGGTCGACCGCACCACCAACGGACGTGGCCCCGTCTCCGACCATACGCTCGGCGAGCTTCGCGCGCTCGACGCCGGTTCATGGTTCGGTGGGGATGCCCAGCCCGCGACCGTGCCCACCCTGGAGGAGTTCATCGAAACCTGGCTGCCGCGCATTCCGGCCTGTCTGGAAATCAAGGACCCGCTTGCCGTGACGCCCACCATCGACCTTCTTCGCGCGCTTGGCCCACGCGATGATATCCACGTCACGTCCTTTTCCTGGACGGCCCTGCTGCACGTCCGGGCCGGGCTGGACGTGACCACCGGGTTCCTGTGCAGGACGTTTAACGAAGACATCATCGAGCGATGCGTCGCGCGCGGCATCGTCCAGATCTGCCCGCCGGCGAGGCAGCTCGACTCCAGCCTTGTGGACCACGCCCACGCGCGTGGTCTTACGGTTCGCGCGTGGGGCGTTGGCTCTCGCGACGATGTCGATCGCGTCTTCGACACTGGAGCCGATGGAGCCACCACCAATTGGCCGGACTGGATGACAGAACATCCGGGATACGCGGGGGAGAGCAGGGCATGACGCTGATGCTCGACTGGTTCGACGTGCGCGAGGCGGAGCCGGGCGTCTTCATTATTGAAGAGCCACTGCATGTCGAACAGGTGAAGTCGTACCTGGTGGTTGGTGATGAGCGCACCGCGTTGATCGATACGGGGATGGGCGTCGCCAACATTCGCGAGGTCGTCGACTCGCTCATGGACAGACCGGTCACGGTCCTGCTCAGCCACGCTCACTGGGACCACATCGGCGGCAACGGCCTGTTCGACGACCTCCTCATCCACCCCGCCGAGGCGGATGTGCTGCCGGAAGGCTTCCCCAACGACCGGCTCCAGAAGTGGTTCGCGCCGGAACAGCTGACGGGCCCACTTCCTCCGGGAATCACCGTCGAGTCCCTTGCGATCCCGCCGAGCCAGGCGACCGGCGAACTGGCCGACGGTCAGGTCATCGACCTCGGCGGCCGGAGACTGGAGGTCCTGCATTGTCCCGGCCACTCGCCTGGTGGCGTGGTCTTCCTGGACCGCGCCAATGGAGTGCTATTCAGCACGGATCTCGCCTACCGGGGATTCCTGTATGCCTATCGTGGCAAGAGCCTCGGTATCTACCTCGACTCATTGCACAAGCTCGCCAGCCTCGCGCACGATCTGCGAACCGTCTATCCCTCGCACAATGACTCGCCACTTGAGCCTGACGTATTGGTTGCCTGCGCGGACATCATGCGACGCGTGGTCGACGGCGCCGAGCCCGACGATGTGCGGGGTGATGTCGCTGGGTACATGGGCGACCAGCAGGTCGGTGTGTACCTCTTCCCGGCCCGCTACGAAGATTGATTTGGGGAACTGAACTCGCTTCGATGGCGCACCGCCGTTCAACGTGTACTCGTGGGGACATATGGGGTGGTACTGTGACGATCCACCTGCACCCCACGACTTCTGGTGAAGATTGTTGATCTCAACCTTGACATTGATCAGGCAAGATGCGATTTGTCGAAGATTGTTGACAGTTGCGACACATTCGGGCGACCGGGCTTGTTAGAGTGGGTGAACGACAAGGCCAACCTCGATCAGCCCGACGCGCGGTGCTCGCGATCATGAACAGGAGTCAGGCGTCATGACGGACCTGGAAATCGCCCCTTTCGATGTCAACGCCATATTCGCTGGCGGCAACCCCTATCCGGCCCTCGCCCGCTATCGGCGAGAATCCCCGGTCCATGTCCAAACCCGTAGCTGGAAGGGGGAAGAGAATTTTCCGCCAAAGCTCGATATCTTCCTCTTTCGCCACGCCGATTGCATGACCTGGCTCCGGGACCCCCGTCTCGGCCATTGGGAACGGCCAGCTGACGCCGAGCAGCCGCCGCCCAACACCTACGCGGCCGTCGCCGACCACTTCATGCTCTTTCGCCACCCACCCGTCCACACCCGGCTACGTGGAGTGGCAAACCTGGCCTTCACCCCGCGAAAGGTGGAGAAGCAGCGGGCAGGTGTGGAGGAGATCGCGGCCCGGCTTGCCTCGGAAATGCGCGATGGCGAACAGCCGGTCGAGCTCATTGGCCAGTTCGCCTATCCATTGCCGATGCTGGTCATCGCCGAGGTGCTCGGGATTCCCCGGGAGGACTACCGGATGTTCCGGAGCCTCGCTGGTGACCTGGCCGCCGCCATCGACTTCCCGGTCGATGGGTTGGAAGCGTTCATCGCCCGGGTAGACCAAAGCACCGCCGAACTCTCCGACTATTTCGGCCATCTGGTCACCGCCCGCCGCGCCGACCCTCGCGAGGACCTGATCAGCACCCTGGTTCACGCCGTGTCCGAGGAAGGCCGGCTCAGCGAGGAGGAACTGATCGCCACCTGCATCCTGCTGCTGGTGGCCGGGCACGAGACAACGGTCAACCTGATCGGCAACGGGACGCTCGCCCTGCTGCGCAACCCGGACCAGTGGGCCGCCCTTCGCGACGATCCAGCGCTCGCCCGGAACGCCACCGAGGAACTCCTGCGGTACGACGCGCCGGTGCAGTTCACGACGCGTCGGGTGATGGAGGACATCGAGATCGACGGGCGACATATCCCCGAGGGATCGGTCTTCCATTTCATGCTCTCCTCCGGAAACCGGGACGAGGTGGCATTCACCGAACCGGATCGGCTCGATATCCGGCGCGATGTTGGCCGCATCATGTCGTTTGGCATGGGCATTCACTTTTGCCTCGGCGCGCCGCTGGCCCGGTTGGAGGGGGAGGTCGCATTCGCCACGCTGGTCCGCGAGTTCCCGCATCTGTCGCTGGCCACCGCCGAACCGGAATGGCGTCCCGGCGCGATCTTCCATGGCCTGGCCGAGTTGCCGCTAAACCTCGGATAGCTGAGCGAGTCGCCGGAGGGTTGGAGCGCGATCGATTGGCGGGGACCCGCCCATGGGCTACTGTATTGGGGCTATCGAGCTTCAAGCGGTAACCCAGGGGAACCCAATGTCCAGCGACACCCGCCCGAATATCATCTTCGTCATGAGCGACGATCACGCCGCCCATGCGATTTCGGCCTACGGCAGCCAGATCAACGAGACGCCGAACATCGACAGGCTGGCCAACGAGGGCGCGCGGTTCGACAATTGCTTCTGCACCAACTCGATCTGCGCGCCCAGCCGCGCCGTCATCCTCACCGGCCGGCACAGCCATCTCAACGGCGTGCTCACCCTGGCGGACGACCTCGACGGTCGGCAGGAAACCATGCCGAAGTTGCTCCAGGAGTCCGGCTACCAAACCGCCATCTTCGGGAAGTGGCACCTCGGGCACGGAGGCAACGCCGATCCCACTGGGTTCGATCACTGGGCGATCCTGCCCGACCACGGTCTCTATCACAACACCAACTACTGGATCGATGGCGAACTCACGCCCAGCACCGGTTACGTCACCGACCAGGTAACCGACTTCGCGATGGACTGGATCAGGGAGCGCGACCCGAACCGGCCATTCATGGCGATGGTCCACCACAAGGCTCCGCATCGTCCCTGGGAACCCGACGAAAAGCACGCCGGCATGTACGAGGATGTCGACATCCCCCTTCCACCGACCTTCGACGACGATTACGCGAACCGTTCCCAGGCGGCGCGCAACGCCAAAATGCGGATCGAGTCGGACCTGACCTCGACCGACCTCAAGGTGACGGTTCCCGACGGGCTCAGCCCGGAGGAGGAGAAGCACTGGAAGTACCAGCGCTACATCAAGGACTACCTTCGCTGCGTGGCGTCGATCGACGACAACATGGGCCGGCTCCTCGACTTCCTCGATGACGAGGACCTGACCCGGAACACTCTGGTTATCTATACGTCGGACCAGGGCTTCTTCCTTGGCGATCACGGCTGGTACGACAAGCGCTTCATGTACGAGGAGTCACTACGGATGCCGCTGTTGGTGAGGTTCCCGCCGAAGGTCGCCGCTGGCTCGGTGGTGGACGCGATGGTCAGCAACCTCGATTTCGCGCGCACACTCCTCGATGTCGCGGGGGTGGACGCGTCGGACGAAATGCAGGGCCGGAGTTTCCGGGGCATCGCCGCCGGAATGCCCGTCCCCGAGGACTGGCCCACATCCTTCTACTACCGTTACTGGATGCACCTCACCGATCATGGCGTGCCCGCTCACATCGGAATCCGCACCGCCACGCACAAGCTCATTCACTACTATGGTGAGGCGCTCGGAACCTCCGCCTCGATCGACGCTCCCACCGAGCCGGAATGGGAACTCTTCGACCTCCAGGCCGATCCCATGGAACTCAACAATATCTACGACGACCCCGCCCAGACATCGCTCGTCGCCGAACTCACCGCCGAGCTGTATCGCCTCAAGGACGAAGCCGGCGATACCTGGGGCACCACGCCGGACGTCCGTGTCGAAATCGACCTTGGGCTGGGAGTATCGTCGTAGTGCTGGCTATCAAGTGACAACGGAATCTGGTAGCGGCGAAGTTTATCTTCGCCCAGAGTTGCCATGTGTGACGTTGGGTAGGAACCTCCGCTGGCTGGTCGGACGCCAGTCAACGGATGAACGCCTCGGCGAGGATCGCTGCCAGGTCGAAGCGTGTCCTGACCTCGCCTCCTACCGCAACGCCCGCCGCAGGGTCGACCGGGCGGCGTGATAGCCTCCCATGCCATGCACACCGCCGCCTGGCGGGGTCGCCGCCGAGCAGATGAACAGCCGGGGATTCGGGGTCGTGTACGGATCGAACCGGGGCGCCGGGCGCGTGTACAACTGCCGGAGGTCCTGCATGCCCGCGTTGATATCGCCGCCGATGTAGTTGGCGTTTCCCGCTTCCAGCGCCGTGGAGTCGGTGACGGTCCGCTTCAGGATCAGGTCTTGGAACCCCGGCGCGAACCGCTCGATCTGGCCCTCGATCTGTCGTGTCATGTCCGTGGTCGAGCCGTTCGGGACGTGACAGTATCCCCACAGCGTGTGCTTGCCCTCTGGGCTTCGCGTGGGATCGAACAGGCTCTGCTGCGCCACCAGCACGAATGGCTGCTCCGGGTGCCTGCCATGAGCCACGTCGCGCTCGGCCGCCACTATCTCCTCCATCGTCCCACCAAGGTGGACCGTCCCGGCCTGCCTGCACGCTTCGGCCGTCCACGGAACGGGACCATCCAGTGCCCAGTCGATCTTGAACACCCCCGCGCCGTACCGGTAGCGGTTCAACTGGCGCCGGTACCGGTCGGGAATCTCGTCCCCCGCGATGTCGACCACCTGTCGTGGCGATGTGTCGAACAGCACCGCCTTCGCGTCTCGCATCGCGTCGAGCGAGGTCACGCGGGTCCCGGTCTCGATCCTGCCCCCGAGTTCCTGGAATTGTCGCGCCAGCGCATCGGAAATTTTCTGCGAACCCCTGCGGGGCAGCGGCCACCCCACCGCGTGCCCGAACATGCCAAGCACCAGGCCGAACGCCGCCGAGGCCGGCTTGTTGAGGTCCAGGATCGAGTGCGCGGCCAGTCCCGAGAAAAGGCCCCGGGCTCTCGTTCCCTTGAAGGTCCGCTTCGCCATCAGGTGGGCTGGTAGCAACGCGTGCAGGCCGAATCGCGCCATCGATATCGGCCGCCGTGGCAGTGTGAACGGGCCCAGCAGTTGGTTGGACAGGAAGTCGAAGTCCGCCAGGAGCGGCGTGAACAGGCGTACCCAGGCCTCGGCGTCCTCGTCCAGCCTGGCGGCCGTCTCGCCGATCGACCGGTTCAGGATCGCCGCCGACCCATCATCGAAGGGGTGGGCCATCGCCAACGGGGGATGGATCAGGTCGACCCCATGGTCCGCCATCGGGAGCGACCTGAAGAAGGGAGACGCGGCGGCAAGCGGATGGATCGCCGAGCACGAGTCATGGAGGAACCCCGGCAGGGTCAACTCCGACGACCGGCAGCCACCGCCAACGGTATCGTTCGCCTCCAGCAGCAGGACGTTGTGGCCGGCCTTCGCCAATGTGATTCCGGCGGCGAGTCCATTTGGCCCTGCCCCAATCACGATCGCGTCTTCGTTGCCCGCCAGGGGGAGCGTGTCGCTCAAACCGTTGCCTCTCCCTGTTTGAACGCGCTCGCGATTCGCCGGAATGGCCTCGTGATCATGTACAAGGTGGTTCGAACGTAGGCGTTGTTGACGACATTGCCGGCGTTCCGCCACTGGCGACGCTTGTCCAGCACTTCCGATTCGAGGTGCGGCGTGCCGTCCGCCCCGAACGCCTCGGCGAGCGACTGGAGCGTCTTTTTCCAGAACTCATCCTCCCGCTTGTGGCCATTGATCGGCATCGCGAATTCGTAGAGCGGATCGCTCGCGCGCATCACGATCTCAACCTGCGCGACCGGCCCGTCGGGCTCGTCGTGCGCGGAGAACGTGATGAACCCCGCGAAGGTATGGCCTTCGGGCGTTCGGAAGGTGAAGGATGTGTCCGTCACGGAGACGACGATGACACCGGTCGAAAGCCGGGTACCGGCGGGCATTTCCAGGTCGCTCAACGCGGTCGCCCCGGGCTTCAGGCCTTCCGCCGGCCGGTAGAACGAATTGCCCTCGGGCCAGAACTCGCCATACCGCTCGCGCCATGTCGTGATGATTTCAGCCGCCGTCTTGTCGCTCCCGGCCAGACTCACCCAGTAGCGCTTGCGCCACATCTGCCCGAAACCGTCCTTCGGCGCGGCGATCTGTCGCCCTTCGACGTTGATGTCAAGCGCGTCCGGGGGAAGCGGATTGGATGACGAATCATCGGCCTCCGGGTCTTCCGCCGGGGCTCGCTGTGGGGAGACCTCGTTCACCTCAACCATCGTGGACCTCCAGTAGTGGGCAACCCGTGGGCGCGATCATGGAATGTGATGGAATGAGTGATACCATACCGAACAGGGACAACCCCCGCGAGTCCGGGTCTCATGGTTCCCGTTTGTACCATGGCGCACGCGTCGTGTGCTGGCGCCGCTTTGTGAGGATGAACAGGATAGGTCATGCTGACGGCGAATTACGATCACCTGACTGTCGAGGATCTCACCGGCGTCATCGGCAAGAAATGGAACAGCTACCCCGGCTGCATCGGCGCCTTCATCGCCGAGATGGACTTCGCCACGGCTCCCGCCGTCGTCGACGCGCTGCACGAAGCCGTTGCCAAGGGGTTCTTCGGTTACCTGCCCGACGCCCTCGAGCTGGAGCTCGATGAGGCCGTTTCCGCCTGGTACCGGAACACCACCGGCTGGGACGTCCCGGCCGCCCAGATCCACTCGATGCCGGATGTCCTCAAGGGCCTCGAAATCGTCCTGAAGATGTACGCGCCCCGTGGCGGCAAGGTCATCGTTCCCACGCCCGCCTACATGCCGTTCCTCATGCTGCCCGGACGCCTCGGCCGCGAGCAGATCGAAGTCCCCATGTCCAACGCCAGCGGACGCTGGGAGTACGATCTCGATGGTATCGACGCCGCCTTCAAGGCCGGCGGCGAGGTCCTGATTCTCTGCAATCCCCACAACCCGATTGGACGCGTGCTGGAGCGCGACGAAATGCTCGCAATTAGCGAGGTGGTGGAGCGAAACGGTGGCCGCGTCTTCTCCGACGAGATTCACGCCCCCATCATTTATCCCGGGCACCGGCACGTTCCGTACGCATCCATCTCCGAAGCCGCCGCCAACCACTCCATCACCGCCATCGCCGCTTCCAAGGCGTGGAACCTGGCTGGCCTCAAGTGCGCCCAGATCGTCCTCTCCAACCAGGCCGACATCGACATCTGGAACGAGGACGGCGGCTGGACCGCGCATGGCGCGTCGTCGCTCGGGGTCGTCGCCAGCATCGCCGCCTGGACCCAGGGCCAGGAATGGCTCGATGGCGTCATCGACTACCTCGATGGCAACCGCAACCTGCTCGGCGCCATGATCTCTGACCTCATGCCCGGCGTTCAGTACATCAAGCCCGAAGGCACGTACCTCACCTGGATCGACTTCGGCAATACCGGTCTCGATGGCGACCTCGCCGAGTTCTTCCGCGAAAAGGCGGGCGTGGCGCTCACCGGCGGGAACGCCTGCGGCAAGATCGGCCACCGATCGGTCCGCTTCAACATCGCCATGCCACGACCCATCCTCGAACGCGCCGTCAATCAGATGGCCGACGCGATCCGCTCGATCTAGCGTCGGCTCGTTAAGAGCAACCACGCCAGGAATTGACGAACCTATCCCGTCATCCTGAGCGCCAGCGAAGTACCCCCGGACGAAGTCCTTGGCGGCGTAGCCGCCTGTCCCATGGTCGGGCGACCCCGAAGCTCCCGCGTCCGCATTGTCGTTGCGGGCGCGTGTTGGTGCGCGGACTCCTGGAGACTCACGCGGCATGCAAGCGTGCTGGACACCGCCTCACGGCGGAAGGACTTCGTCCGGCGACCCATCGGCTTCGCCTCTGGGTGACGGACACAGTGGAAGTGGGCAAGGCGCTAGTGCGTGGCGCGATCCGCGCATCGAGTCGCCACAGCCGCCATGAACACGACCGCCAATAGACCACACCGAAAACGGCCCGGGCGTCCAGCCCGGGCCGTTTGTCTTGTCATCATCGTGCGAACGCGCCGGAGTGGGGGAGGGACCACGTCGTCCCTCCCTGGATTCCCGACTACGCCGCCATCAGGTACGTTCCTGACTTCCGAACGAAGGTCAGCGGCGTCAGCGTCATGTCCTCCGGAGTCGCGTCGTCGGGCTCGTCCGTGTCCGCGCCGGTCACGATCACGTCGACCTGTACCGCCCGGACAACCGTCCGCTCGTTGTACTCGCTGATCGACGGGTCCCACTCGCCGCCGCAAGTGATCAGCGTGAGCGACTGCTCGCCGGTCGGGCCAACCACCGCTGGATCGGGCGCTTCGAGATTGCTCTCCTGTTGCACCCACTGCACCTCGTAGACGTAGATGTTGCCATCCTCGCCCGTGACCTCGATGCGGTCGCCTTCGACCAGGTCGACCAGGTGGAAGAACGGACCTTCTGGCACGCCCCACCAGTTCACGTGGGCCGCGATCACGATGTTGCTCTGCTCGCCCAGGCGAGCCGTTTCCTTGTACCAGCTCACCACGTTCGGTCCGCTCGGAGCCTGCATGACACCATCCACGATTTCGAGTACCTCGACTTCGTAATTCACGTCGGCCGCGTCGATCACCAGTTGCTGGGGCACCGAGCCGCGTTCGCACTCGAAGTCTTCCGCGGCGTCATCGCTGGTGGGTTCATCCGTCGCTTCCTCGGTCGAAACCGGGTCGGGCGGCGGCTCCGTCGCGGCCTGCTGGAGGAATGGCGGGAGATCGCTCTCCTCGGATTCCTCGTCCGTGGTCGCCTCTTCGGTCTGCATCTCGGCGGGGTTGCGGCCTTCACTCGTCGCCGCGCCAGGCTCGTTCAGGCAACTGATCGCGTAGAACTGGGCGGCGGCTTCCTCGGCCGTCGGCGTGGCGCCGTCTGGCTCGATGATCTCGTCGTCCGGCTCGTCGCCTTCGTCGTCCTGCGGCAGCGCCGCCGGCATCGCGCCTTCCGGCTCGATACCGGTGTTCGGGTACTTGGTCGGAACCTTGCCGCCCGGAACCGGTGTTTTGCCTGGCTCCGAACTGCAGTTGTAGACCTTCACCACCGTGCCCTGGCCGTCCATCACGATAATCTTGCCGTCCGGCGCCACCTTGGTCGACGTAATCTTGCAGGGAGTGTGGCTCATTTCTTCGAGCGTGTAGTTGCCAGCCTCGAGACCGCCCCAGGTGTAGGTGCCGCCCGCGTTGGTGGTGCCAACGCCCTGGCTTCCTCCGCCATCGGCGAAGAGTTCGAACGAGGCGCCGAATTCGTAGAGCTCGCAGTCGGTCTCGCTGGTGTACGTCTTCGTCCAGCACTGGTACTTGTACAGCGTCACCCAGCCGTCTTCCGGATCGGGCACGTTGTACCAGTTACAGGTGATCGAATCGCCGCCAGCCACCTTCACCAGCAGGGTGGTTCCCCAAGTGAGAGGCGTCGGATGCACCGCCGGGATGTCCCCGCCAACGCAGTCCCAGATGAACGCGTAGCTCACGTCGCCCGGAGCCATTTCACTCACGGAGTAGGTGCCCGGCGACAGGTCGCCCCAGTACACCGCGCCCTCTCCGGCATCGCCCGTGGTCGCCGACAGGTTCGGGCCAACCGGACGGTCGAGCATGAAGTCGATCCCGTTCGCCACCTGGGTGCAGTCCATGGTTGGGTCCGCGCCCCATGCCGTTACGTCGTAGCCGGGCGGGCAGTACCACTTGTAGATCGTGATCTCGCCCGGACCCTTCGGGATGTTGAAGAAGTGGCAGACCCACATGTACTCGGCGTACTCGCCAACATCCTTGCTGACGCTCCGCTCGGAGACGGGATAGGATGTGTAGTTCTCGGCGTATGCCGCGCCGTCTTCGTAGTAGGCCTCCAGAGAGCAGAACACGTACGGGTTCTCGTACCCTGGCAGGTATTGCTCGGTGAGGGTGAACTCGCCCGGCTCGACGCCGTACCAACTGGCCTTGCCGCTCATGCTCGTGTTCTTCCAGGACGATCCGTCGCCCCAGTCAAGCTCGAAGCCAACGCCGGACATCGGTGTGGTGCACGTGTCCTTCCAGTCCTGGTAGTCCTCGGATTCGGGCATCAGGCCCTCCGGGCAATACCACTTGTAGACGGTCACTTCGCGGTCGTATTCCGGGAAGTTGAACACGTAGCAGAAGTAGTAGGTCACGTCGAAGTCGATCGAGCCGGAATGGACGCCGCCTGGCGCATCGACCATCTGCGGGAAGCCGTCCGCGATCGCGCCGTTCTCGTAGCCAACCTGTCCGCACCACCACACCGGTTCGCCATAACCTGGCGGTGTGTGCTCGGTGAGCGTGAACGGGCCTTGCGGCACGTCGTACCACGTCGCGCTACCGCCCGAGATCGCCTTGGTCGACGAACCCATCGAGTTGTCGAGCGTGAATTCGATGCCGTCACCGGGTTCCTGGCAGGTTTCCAGGTAGCTGCCCAGCGAGTCGTCGAACATCGCGCCTTCCGGACAGTTGTACTTGTAGACGACGATCTTGGACTCGTCATCCGGAATGTTGAAGACGTAGCAGACCCAGCTGGTGCCCGGCATCGTCATGTTGCCGTGGTACACGCCGCCGGTGGCTTGCGCCTGCGCGAACGGCGGACCGTTCTTCATGCCTTCCTCGTACGCCGTCCAGCTGCACCACCACACGGACTGACCGTAGCCTGGGTATGGCTTCTCGGTGAGGGTGAACTCGCCCGGAGCCACGTTCGTCCACTCCGCCTTGCCGTCCGCCGTCGTCATCTCGCTCGCGCCGTCGATGTTGTCGAGCGTGAACTCGATGTCGTTGCCCTGCTTCGGGCAGGCTTCCTGCCACTGCCAGAGGGTGTTGTAGCCAACGGGCTTGTATTCGCAGTTGTACTTGTACACGGTCACCGTGTTGTCATCGCCAGGAATGTTGAAGACGTAGCAGATGACTCGGTACGGGCCACCTTCGAGCGTCGTTTCCCAGCGGCCGCCCGGCGCGCTCGCCGCCTCGAACTGCGAGAGGTCGGCGATCATTTCGGGGTCGCCCGGTGTCCACTCGTACTGGTAGCACCAGATCCTGGGTTCGTACCAGCCAGCCGGAATCGCTTCCCGCACCGCGTGGGTGCCGTCCTGGAGTCCGCTCCAGGTGGCCGAGCCGCCAGTGGTGGTCTTCGGGAAACTGCCCTGCTCGTTCTCGAGCGTGAACGACGCGCCATCGGACTGGTCCTGGCAGGCTTCCCACCAGTCTTCGAGATTGTCCCCGTAGTCGCTGTCGGGTTCGCAGTAGTACTTGACGAAGATGATCTCGTGATCCCCGCCTTCGTACTCGAAGTTGAAGAAGTAGCAGACGAGGCGCAGGCCCGGATACTCATGGCTGCCCTGGATGCCGGCACTCAGCATCTCCGGCTGGAAGAGCTCGTCGCTGTAGCCGTCGGTTCCTTCGGGCCATTCGGTCCACTGGCACCACACCACAGGCTGCTCGTACCCCATCGTGCCGGTTTCTCGTAGGGTCCAGCTACCGACCGGTACGTTGCCCCATTCGGCCTTGCCTTCCTGGTCGGTGGACATCGGGTTCGAGGACATGCCGTAGTCGAGGCTGAACTGGACACCGGATGGCGCGAGTTCGCATTCGTCGCGCAGGTACTCCGGCGAGGAGTCCTTCGGAACCCCGTAGGCGCAGAACCACTTGTAGACGGTGATCCAGCCTGGGTCGTAGTCGGGAATGTTGAATACATCGCAGTGGATGCGCAGTCCACCCCAGTCGAAGCTGCCAGAGAACGTTCCGTGCGGGGCCGAAAGCTTGAACGGGTCGTTCGTCAGGCCCGTGCCTTCCGGCCACTCGAGCCAGCGGCACCACACCACGGGATCGCCGTAGCCAGACGGAACGGTTTCGGTCATCGTCCATGGGCCGCCCGGCAGGTCGCCCCATTCGGCGTTGCCTTCGCCATCGGTCGTCATAGGCGACGGTCCGCCCGCGTAGTCAAGCGAGAAGTCGACGCCTTCGGTGTACCGCTCGCACTCTTCAAGGAGATTGTCGGCGCTCTGGTCGTACGGCATCGTCACCGATTCCGAGCAGTACCACTTGGTGACCTCGAACCAGTTCTGCGCGTACGGGATGTTGAAGATCACGCAGGACAGGCGCACGCCGTCGTACTGATTGTCGTAGGTGGCCTGCCAGTCGCCGGCCGTCAGGATGAACGCATCCTGCGAAAGGTCGCTGTATTCGTCGGGCCATTCGACATACTGACACCAGATCACGGGCTGGCCCCAGCCGTCGACCTGTTTCTCCTCCACGGTCCAGGAACCGACGGGCACGCCCTGCCATTCCGCGGGAGTTTCCCCCGTGGCCTGCTTGGTCGTGGTCGATCCACCGTACGTCAGCGAGACGTCGGCCGCTTCCGGACGGAACTCGCAGTACTGGAGCAGGTCTTCGAACGAGGCGTCGTACGTGGCCTCGTCGCTGCACCACATCTTGTAGAACTGGATCGTGTAGCCGCCGTCTGGAACGAAGTTGAACCAGTAGCACTCGATCCGCAGGCCATCCCAGTCGAAGTCATATTCGAAGTACCCCTGGAAGGCCTCGTAGCGTTGCCATTCGTTGTCATAGCCGGCATCATCCGGCCATTCAACCCACCGGCAGTAAACGATTGGCTCGCCGTAGCCATCGGGGAGTGATTCGGACGCTGACCAGGTTCCCTGTGGTACGCCCGACCACCCGGCCCAGCCACTGTCGTCGGTGGATTGCGACGAACCGCCACCGTCCCAGTTGACGTTGAAGTTCCAACCCGGGACTGGTTCGCAGTTCTCTAGGTAATAGTCGTAGTTCTCGTCCGTCGGCGCCTCGTACGCGCAGGCGTACTTGTAGAAGTCGATCCAGTTGTAGTCGTCTTCTTCGCCGAAGTTGAACCAGTAGCACTCGATGTGCACGCCCTCGTACTCGAAGACATGGTCGATGAAGCCACCGGCGGCGTCGTAGCTGAACCAGTCATTGTCGTAACTGGCCTCGTCTGGCCATTCAACGTAACGGCACCACACTACCGGATCGCCCCACCCATCGGGCAAGGTTTCCATGCCCTGCCAGGTGGTCGTTGGCACTCCCGTCCAGCTTGCATGGCCGTCGGAGTCCGTGGATTGCGGGTAGGAGTTCCCGTCGTATTCGACGGTGAAGTTCCAGTCCGCCCGTGGTTCGCAGTTCTCAGGGTAGTAGTCGAACTCTTCGTCCGCTGGCGTGTCATACGCGCAGAGGTACTTGTAGAAGTCGATGGTGTTGCCGCCGTATTCGCCGAAGTTGAACCAGTAGCACTCGATCCGCGTCCCGTCGTACTCGAACTCGTGCTGGATCTCGCCGCCGGACGGATCGTAGGGGAACCACTCGCTATCGTATGGAGCGTCATCTGGCCATTCGACGTAGCGGCACCACACCTTGGGCTGGTCATAGCCATCGGTCAGGTCTTCCGAGCCGGTCCACGATCCCGTGGGAACTCCGGGCCACGATGCCAGGCCATCCTGGTCGGTGGTTTGGCTGCTCCCTCCGCCGTCCCAGATGACGTCGAAGGTCCAGTCATCAACCGGGCTGCATTCCTCGAAGTAGTACTCGTAGTCCTGGTCGGTCGGTGTGTCCAAGTCACAGGCGTACTTGTAGAAGTCGACCCAGTTGTAGTTCTGCTCGGGCAGGAAGTTGAACCAGTAGCACTCGATGCGCAGGCCGTCCCACTCGAAGTCGTACTCGAAGTAGCCTTCGAACGCGTCGTACCGCTGCCACTCGTTGTCATAGCCGGCGTCTTCCGGCCACTCGATCCAGCGGCACCAGACGATCGGGTCGCCGTAGCCGTCGGGCAGCGATTCGGACGCCGACCACGTACCCTGGGGAACACCAGGCCAGTTGGCCCAGCCGCTGCCGTCGGTTTCCTGGGATGATCCGCCGCCGTCCCAGTTCACGTTGAAGTTCCATCCCTCAACCGGCTCACAGTTTTCGGGGTAGTAGTCGTAGTCCTGGTCGGTCGGCGTGTCGTACCCGCACTCGTACTTGTACAGGTCGATCCAGCTTCCGCCGCCACCGTCCTCGGGCAGGAAATTGAACCAGTAGCATTCGAGATGGATGCCGTCGTACTCGAACTCGTACTGGATTTCGCCACCAGAAGGATCGTACGGGAACCAGTTGTTGTCGTAGGATGCCTCGTCCGGCCATTCGACGTAGCGGCACCACACCATTGGCTGGCCGTAGCCATCGGGGATTTCTTCCGCCCCAGTCCATGAACCGGCCGGAACTCCGGTCCAGGAGGCGAGTCCGCTGCTGTCGGTGTCCTCCGATGAACCGCCGCCGTCCCAGTTGACGTCGAAGGTCCAGTCAGCGACCGGCGAGCATTCCTGGAAGTAGTAGTCGTAGTCCTGGTCTGTCGGGGCGTCGTACGGGCAGGCGTACTTGTAGAAGTCGATCGCGCCGCCGTCGCCGCCGTCCTCCGTGAAGTTGAACCACAGGCAGTCAAGCACGTAATCCGCTTCCATCGTCCAGGTGTGATAGAAGCCATCCTGAACGCCGGTCACCGGTTCGTAGCCCGCGCCGTTCTGCTGGTCGGCTGGGTGATAACTACAGAAGACGAGCGCGTAGACGTACCCAGTGGGCAGCACTTCCGCGATGGTCAGGTCTCCAGTCGGAGCCTCGTCGAAGTGCGCTTGCCCGTCCTGGCCGGTCGACTGGGAGTCGACCATGGTCTGGCCCTGGTAGAGCTGGTACTCGACGCCCTGCATGGTCTCCTGGCAGTCGTCGCGGAGGTCATTCCACGATGCGCCGTCGGGGCTGCCGCCGTAGGTGGCGCAGTCGTATTTGGTGATGTGGATCTGGCCGTATCCACCCTCAAAGATGTTGAACCAGTAGCAGTAGACGTACTCGCCTGGCCCCAGTTGCCAGCCAACGGCATTGCCGTTCTGCACGTTCTGTTCGTTCGGGTTGGATGGGTTGCCAGACTGGGGATCGTAAATCGAACAGAAAACCCGCGGCTGGCCATAACCGTCGGGAATGTTCTCGATCACCCAGTGGTTTCCAGCGGGTGCTCCAATCCACTCGTAATAGCTCGTGAACTGGGCCGGCTCGTCCGGCAGGTTCTCACCACCGTGCGTCATGGTGACCTGTTGCTGATTCTGCGGACAGTTCTGGTCCAGGTCACCAAAGCCCGCGCTCGTGGCATCGAAGGTACCGGGACAGTCCCGTTTCTCGATCTGGATGCCGATCGGAAGTTCTTCCACCTGTTCCGGAACACAGGCGTTCTGGTTGGGGTCGTAGATTTCCCCCTCGTTACACTGCGGCGTTTCCGGAACGCAGGCGTTCTGGTTGGGGTCGTAGACCTCGCCCGGTCCGCACTCCGGCATCTCGGGAACACACGAATCCGTCACATCATCGTAGACGAATCCGGGCTCGCATTCCTGGTCCTCGCCATCCTGCCGCGCGGATACGTCGGCGGCGTCGAATGCGATGAGAGGGGAGAAGAGTGAGAGCAGCAGGGAAAAGATGCCTAACCACATCACTGCTCGGCGTCTGGGTCGTTGGGTCCCGGATCCTGATGAGGAGTTCCGCATGTCCAAAATCCTCCCGGATATGGATGGTGCGCCACGCGTCTCCCGAACGGCGCGCGGCGAACGCCCGTCACACTGGTGCTGGAACCCCATCTTTGCACCGCGCGAATGCCGAGACATCGGTAAGATCACGTAGATTATCCGCATGAGAGCGAAACCCACGCCTGGGAATTACGTAGTCGATCGACACCGGTTACACCGTAAATGGCATGGACGGGTGTTCTCTTGATGGAGTGGGTAACGGTGGTGTCCGGGAAACAGGGCGACTCCCGGCTTACGCGGCGAACGTGACCGCCAACGCGCGGCGGGAAACGGTCAAGGGCGCCGGTCGGCCCTAGTCCGGAGCAGCGTTTCGATGCCAATCACCAGCGCCGCGCCCGCGGCGAGCGTCCATGGAATCGCGGTGAGGTCGGTCCTGTCCGCCAGCACGCCCGCGAGTGACGGGATGGTTGCCGCGCCCAGCACCGCCGCGCTCACCTGGAACCCGATCGCGTGGAGCGAAACGTTTTGCCCAAGCCTGGTGGGCGTGAGCGACATCAGCGTGGGGAACATCGGCGCCATCGCCAACCCGAAGAGCAGCAGCCCAGCCTGGAACAGCCATAGCTGGTCGCGCGTCATCATCAGCGCCCCGATCAGCAGGCCATATGTGCCAAGCTGGATCAGCCGGGCGGGTTTCATGCCTCGCGCCAGCGTTGGCAGCACCATCCGGCCGAGGGCGAGCGCCCCCCAGTAGAACCCCGCCCACAGGCCCGCCTGGCCCTCCGGCATGTCGAAGCGCTCGAACAGGGACGTGTACGCCCAGGTGCCGGCTCCCGCCTCGATCCCCGTCATCACGAAGAACAGCGCGACTTGCAGCCATACCAGCGGCTGACGCACCACGAACCGCACTGGCGCCATGGCGGGCCGGGGCTCGTCGCCGGCGTGGTCGCCATCGGTCCACTGCTTCGATGTCAGCGCGAACGACAGCGCCATCAATCCGGTCGCCCCGGCCACGATCAGGTAGCCGATCCGCCACGAACCACCCGCCGCCAGGACACCCGCCATGATGAATGGCCCCACCATGGCGCCCACGCCGAAAAAGGCGTGGAGCAGGTTCATCACCGTCACCGAGAAATGCTCGGAGGCGTAGAAGTTCAGGCCGGCATCGACCGCGCCGGAGCCGAACCCGATCAGCGCCGCCACCAGCAGCAGGAACCAGAAGCCCGGCGAAACCGCGTATCCCAGCAGGCCGATGGACACGGCCGCCGTGCTCAACGTCAGCAGCCGTCCAACGCCCAGCAGTTCGATCGCCTTGCCCGCCAGGATTCCGGAACTGAAGTAGCCGAACCCCGCGCCAAACAGGATGAATCCCAGGTCGGCACGCGGCCGATCGAAGGTGTCCCGCATCGATGGCCAGCCCACGCCAAGCACGGCGTCGGGCAGGCCGATACTGATGAACGCGAGGAACACCACGATCAGCATGAGTTTGGAATGGGACTTGGCTTGGGTGGACAAGGTCAGGCTTTCAGTGGGACCCGCCGGGGAGGGAGGCGCGAGGTGAACCGGGGAATCATGGCGGATGTCATGGACCGGCCCGGGGCTCAGGCAAAGCAGAGGAGCACCCCGTGTCGGGGTGCTCCTTCAGGCCGCCTACAGTCGTGGACTAGGCGAGGGATGCCGCCGGGAGGGAGAGCGTTCGGCCAACCGCCGTCGCGATCGCCTCGATCTTTGGCATCAGCGTGTTGAACTCGTCGATATCGAGCGACTGCGCGCCGTCGGACATCGCCATGTCCGGGTTCGGGTGAACCTCGATCATCAGGCCATCTGCGCCCGCCGCGATTCCCGCCAGCGAGAGGGACGGAACGAACGCCCGCTTGCCAGCCGCGTGGCTCGGATCGATGAACACCGGAAGGTGCGACATGCTCTGCAGCACCGGCACCGCGCTCACATCCAGGGTGTTGCGCGTCGAGGTCTCGTAGGTGCGGATACCGCGCTCGCAAAGGATAACGTTGGGGTTGCCCTGCGCCATCACGTACTCGGCCGCCAGCAACCACTCCTCGATCAGCACGGACAGGCCGCGCTTGATCATGACCGGCTTGCCAGCCTTGCCGACCTCTTCGAGCAGCAGGTAGTTCTGGCAGTTTCGCGCGCCAATCTGGAAAATGTCCGTGTACTTGCCCACGGTTTCAACGTCGGACGGCGTCATCACCTCGGTGATGATCTTGAGCCCGGTTTCTTCGCGGGCCTGGGCCAGGATTTCGAGGCCCTTCACGCCGAGGCCGCGGAACTCGTATGGGGATGTGCGCGGCTTGTAGGCGCCACCCCGCAGGATCGTGGCGCCGGCGGCCTTCACGGCCCGCGCCGATTCCATCGTCTGCTCCTCGGACTCCACCGAGCAGGGGCCGGCGATGACCGTGATCTCGTCGCCGCCGATCTTCACGTCGTCGAGTTGGATGACGGTCTTTTCCGGATGGAAGTCCCAGCCCGCCAGCTTGTACTTCTTCGAGACGCGAACGACGTTCTCGACGCCCGGCATCACCTCGAACATCTCGTCGAGCGATGGCGGCAGCGGCAGCCCCACCACGCCGATGATGGTCTGGTTCTCGCCGATGATGGGATGCGCGTGCAGGCCCAGTTCCTCGATCCTGGCGACCACGGGATCGATTGTTTCGCGGGTGGCGCCAGACTTCATGATGATGATCATTGGAGTGCTCCGAAGGAAAAAATCCTGATTGGTGACATAAGCCGATTCACGAAGAAGCATAAACCGCCAGCGGCGATTTCGCCCGGCCCTAGTTCACAACGGGTATCGCCGCTACCTCGGCCGCGTTGGGGGAAGGCGATTCGCCTTCCAGCACTTGCGCCAGTTCGGCATCGGAAATGCCCCACTCTGGCCGCAACTGCTTGGCGCCCTTCAGGTAGATGTGCCGGATTTCCGACGCGGACTTCGTGGTGTTCACGTGAACCAGCACGCGAACGGCCATTTGCAGCGAACCGGGCACCGCCATCTCGTGCGTGCAGATCATCGGCACCTCGGTCCAGCCAAACTCACGCGCCGCCAGCGCGGGAAACCAGGCGGTCAGGTCCGGCGTGGTCGTAAAGATGGCGCTGGCGATGTCTTCGGTGTCGAGGTTGTTGAGGTGGATAAGGACCTTCACCATCTCCTCGGTTGCTTCGAGGATATCCTCGGCGGTGTTCGCGGCCGCCGTGGTGGCTCCCCGGATCCCGCGGCAGACAATCGGCGCGTCACCCTGTGCTGTCATCCGTTCGATTTCTCCGTGACTAAATGCCGGACGCATGTCCGGAACGTATGGTGAGAAGTATGCCCGAGATCAGGCTGATTGTCGCCAGTCCGCGGCCGCTCCCGGGATCAAGCCGATCGAGTGGGCAAGCCTTGAGCCGTTAATCCGCGCTCACCATGTCCGCTGGAGCCCTGAAGTATCATCCCTTGCACATCCTTGCCGATGATCGACTCGGATCGAACAGCAGGAGTTCCCATACATGAGTAGTTCCCAGCGAACCGGCTTCGTCTTCGACCCCGCCTTCTCCAGCGCCGTCCCGGATTCGATGGCCGTGGCGCCGTCCACGCCCCCCGGGCGCGAGCCACTCTCTCCCGATGAGCTCGACCTGATCCAGCGCTACTGGGAAGCCGCCAACTACCTCACGGTGGGCCAGATCTACCTGCGCGAGAACCCGCTCCTGCGCGAGCCGCTGGCCATCGAGCACATCAAGCCCCGGTTGCTTGGCCACTGGGGCACCTCCCCCGGTCTCAGCCTGATCTACGCGCACGTCAACCGCCTCATTTGCCAGCGCGATGTCGATGCCATCTACCTGACCGGGCCGGGCCACGGCGGACCCGCCCTGGTGGCGAATGTTTATATGGAAGGAACCTGGACGGAAATCTATCCCGATGTCACGGAAGACGCCGAAGGCATGCGCCAACTCTTCCGCCAGTTCTCCACGCCCGGCGGCATCCCCAGCCACGTCAGCGTCACCACTCCCGGCTCCATCCACGAGGGCGGCGAACTTGGTTACGTGCTCACGCACGCCTTTGGCGCCGTGTTCGACAACCCGGACCTGCTCGCCATCGCGGTGGTGGGCGACGGCGAGGCCGAAACCGGCCCGCTCTCGGCGTCATGGAAGTCTGTCTCATACCTCAACCCCGTCCACGACGGCGCGGTGCTGCCCATCCTGCACCTGAACGGCTACAAGATCGCCAATCCCACGGTGATGGGACGGAACACCGACGACGAGGTGCGCCAGTACCTGGAGGGCCAGGGCTACGAGGTCTCGTTCGTCTCCGGCGACGATCCCGCCTCCATCCACCAGGCCTTCGCCGCCACCCTGGAGGATTGCCACACGCGCATCCGCGAGATCCAGGCCAATGCCCGTGAAAACGGCGTACATGGCCGTCCACGGTGGCCCGCCATCGTCCTCCGCACGCCGAAGGGGTGGACCGGGCCCCACGTGGTCGATGGATATCCGGTCGAAGGTACCCAGCGCTCGCACCAGGTGCCGCTGTCCGGCGTTCGCGAGAACCCCGATTACCTCCGCCAGCTTGAGGAGTGGCTCCGGAGATACCATCCCGAACGCCACTTCGACGAAAAGGGCCGGCTTATCCCCGAACTTCGGGCCCTGGCCCCCGAGGGAGACCGCCGGATGGGCGCCAACCCTCACGCCAACGGGGGATCGCGCGCGCCGCTCAACCTGCCGGACTTCCGGGATTATCGCGTCGAGTTCGCGTCGCCGGGCGTCGAGATGGTGGAGAACACCCACCCGCTCGGCGTGTTTCTGCGGGATGTGTACCGGGACAATCTCGAGTCGTTCCGGGTCTTCAGCCCGGACGAACTTCAGTCGAACCGGCTCGGCGCCATCCTTGAAACCGAGGACCGCTGCTACGTCGGCCCGGTGCTGGATATCGACAGCAAGATCTCGGTCGATGGCCGCGTCATGGAAGTGCTCAGCGAACACCTCTGCGAAGGCTGGTTGGAAGGCTACAACCTGACCGGCCGGCACGGGCTCTACGTGACCTACGAGGCCTTCGCCATGGTCTCCGCCTCCATGACCATCCAGCATTCGAAATGGCTCCAGGAAGCCAACGAACTGCCGTGGCGGGAGCGCGTGCCGTCGCTCAATATCCTGCTATCCTCGACCTGCTGGCGAAACGACCATAACGGTTTCAGTCACCAGGGGCCGGGCCTGGTGGATGTCATGCTCTCCAAGCGCGGCACCGTCTCCCGGATCTATCTGCCGCCCGACTCGAACACGTTGCTGTCCGTGGCCGACCACTGCCTGCGCAGCCGCAACTACGTGAACCTCATCGTGTCGGACAAGCAGCCCCACCTCCAGTACCTGGACATGGAGTCCGCCGTGGAGCATTGCGCGATGGGGGCGTCCACCTGGGAGTGGGCCGGCAACGAGGGCGAGGAGGAGCCGGATGTGGTGCTCGCCGCCGCCGGTGACGTTCCCACCATGGAAGTCCTGGCCGCGTCCCAATGGCTCCAGGAGCACGTGCCCAGCCTGCGACTGCGCGTGGTCAACGTGGTCGACCTCATGACGCTCTTTCCGCCCGCGGTTCACCCGCACGGCATGGACGAGACCCGGTTCGTCGACCTCTTCACGGCCGATCGGCCGGTCATCTTCGCCTTTCATGGGTATCAGCGGGCCATTCACGAAATCGTGCACGGCCGCGTGAACGCGCCACGGTTCCATGTCCGTGGCTTCAACGAACAGGGAACCACCACCACCCCGTTCAACATGGTGGTGCTCAACGAAATGAGCCGGTACCACCTCTGCATCGAGGCCATTCGCCGATCGCCGAGCCTCAGCCAGGAAGCCGATGGCTACATCTCCGAACTCGAGCGGCTGATTGGCTACTCGGAATCGTACGCGCGCCAACACTTCGAGGATCCGCCGGAAATCCGGGACTGGGCCTGGAGCAGCCCCACCCAGGCATAGCCGCGCACGCACCAACGGCCAGGGTCGCTCGTTCGCGACCCTGGCCGTTGTCATTTTCGCCTTTCTTGGAGTCATTCGAGGGGCGACTTGCTCCGATGTCCGTGGATCATCGCGCGTCGCCTGTCGATCAGGTTCCTGCCGATCCGGTCCAGGGTTTCGACCGCCCGTGCGATCTCCGCGATCTCGTCATCACCGAGCACCGCCAGCTCGTCAAGAACCTCCTGATTGTAGATTTCCTCGACGTACCGGCTGATTTCGATGCCACGGTCCGAAATCTCGATGTGGAAGCTGCGGCCGTCGCGCGGGTCGCTGACGCGCGTCACGAAGCCGCTCGCCTCGAGCTTGGCGATGATCCGGGTCACCACGCTTGGCTGGACCTGGAAGAAGGATGCCACCGCGCTCGGCGTCACCTTGTCGCCAGGGAGCAACTTTTCACGCATGGCGAACAGCAGCGAGAGTTGCCGGTAGCCCACCCGGCCGTGGGGCGTTTCGAACTCGTTGGTCGCCGCGGCCCAGGTCCCGAATTGGGGCAGCGCGACCACGATGCGGTTCGCGACCTTGCGGCGATCCTCAGCCATGTGGCGTGTACTCTGGCCTCATCGAGTCCCCCTGGCTATCCATGGTGTGTACCTGCCGTGATCATACCATCGCGGCGGGGGGAGGGCGGAGGGCCGATCGGGCCAGAGGGCGAGAGGTATCAGTCGCCGGATGCCGTTCGGCGACGCGGCGCTTGCCGGGACACCCAACGGGCCATCTGTTCACCAGGCACGGCGTCGCTCGGCAGATCGGTCACCACCTCCACCGTCGCGCCCCAGGCGCGGAGCGTTTCCGCCAGTTCCGGGCCGGCCAGGACACCAGCCGGCGCGGACGGCGCGCCTTCCCGGTTCAGGAGGAGCACCGGTAGCCCGTCCAGGGGCGCGAGTGGTGGCTCCCACCCGGGCACGATCGGCAGGAAGGCGTCTATCGCGATCACGCCGGAGAGCAGGTCGGGGACCGCCGCGGCGGCCGCAAGCGCCATGATGCCGCCCTGCTCGACACCAACGAGGAAGGGAAGCTCGGCCTCCTCGGTCTCCTGCCGGTCCACCTCGTCCCACAGGAACCGCTCGATCTCCGCCAGCGCGTCCCCGAAAAACAGCGGCGACGGATGCGCTTCGGGGCCAACCAGCCATGTGTATCCCAAGATGGCACGCCCAGAGTACACACCCTTGTAGGATTCCAGCCCGATTACGCGCCCCTTCGCGGCGGCGGCCAGACCGTATTCTTCTACGTCGCGCGCATATTGGTTGTACCCATGCATCGTGATGATTCTGGGCGAACCGTCACCTTCCTGCACGCGAACGTAGACGAGTTGGCTGAGAGGTTGAGGCATGCGTCGTCCTGAAAGGCGAGTCCGGTCGAACCCGGACTCGCCTGCTGAAGTGACTAGGCGGACTTTTCGTCCGAGTTGTGCGCGTGTACCGCCGCGCGGTAGCCGAAGGTGTGAGCCAGGCCGAGAGTGGTGCCACCACCCCAGTACGCGGCCACCGATGGGGACGCCACGCAATTGCCGGCCCCGTAGAGACCAGCCACCGGCTTGTCCTCCCAGGTCAGGATCTGGGCATCAGGGTTGATCACCGGTCCACCGCTGGTGTCGAATGTGCCGACCGAGATGATGGCGGCGTAATACGGACCAGACTCGCTAATCGGGTACATCGACACGTTCGGCTGATCGTCCGACGGGTACGGTTCCAGCGATGACGCCATGGTCGGGATCTCACGGTCGTAGGCGAACGAACCACGCTGCCAGTCCAGATCCTCTCCGGTCGAAGCGTATTCGTTGAACTTCGCGACCTCCTCGAGGAAGTTCTCGGTAAAGGACTCGGAGACGGTGACTCCACCAGTGTGCGCGGACAGGCTTGCCATCCGCTCCGCCATGTTCGTGGCCAACTCTTCGAGCGTCTCGCCCGTGATCACGTACGGTGCTCCAGCCGGGTCCTGCGGATACGGGAACGAACCGCCCCAGTTCTGCTGCGCTCGCTCGTCCCACACCATGAAGGTCAGTCGCGTGGACCAGTCCGCATTGTTCGCATCCCAGTTGAAGTGCGACTTCGGGCGGTCGGTGTAGTTGCGCTTCTCGTTCACATAGCGGTGGCCGTTCTTGTCCACCTGGATGAACGAATCGCCATTGATGTAGGGAATGCAGTTGTAGGCCGCAGAGCTGGCGACGGCCTGCTCGAAGATCGATTCCTGCCGCCACGCTTCGTGAAGGTTGCCGAGCTTGGCGCCGACCGCCGAGGAAATCCGGATGAAGTCGCCCTCGTTCGTCGGGGCGCCGCATCCACCGTAGTGGGGCGCGTTCATCAGGTGCCGCATGAGGTCCGGGTTCCGCATGAAACCGCCGCTGCCGAAGATGACACCCTTGCGCGCCCGGAAGGTCTTCGTCACACCAACCGGCGTGGCGGACGGCGTCGCGCCATCTTCGGAGCCCTCGTTGATCGTCACCTCGACGCCGATCACCTCGCCTGCGTCATTAAGTACCACGCGCTCGACACGGTGGTTCAGCAACACGGGAATGCCGACACGCTCGGCATGCTCGAGGTACCGGGCGATCATGACACCGCCATATCCCGGGTTGCCCTCGTTGTCCATCGACATGATGGAGCGACCTTGCGGAACCGTGTTCTCTTCGAAATGGTCCATGTAGTCGTTATAGCCACCACCAACGGCGTTGACCATCTGGTACCACCCGATCGCCCCTGTTTGTTCAAGGAAGTCGACCGCCTCGTGGGCCGTGTCGAAGTAGGTGTTGATCATGTCGAAGTCATGATCGCTGAGGCCCAGCTTTTCGTCTTCCGGATTGTAGAGATGCGGGAAGGAGTAGCGCGCCATGTACTTCAGCGCGTCTTCCTTCGAATCCTCGATACCCTGCTCCTGAAGGAAGCGGTTTCCTGGAATCCACAGGCCAGCCCCGGACACCAGGGTTGTTCCGCCAGCGTAGGCGCCCTTCTCGAGCATCACCACGTCGCTGCCGAGGGCGTGTGCCGTGACCGCCGCCGAAAAGGCCGCGCCACCGCTGCCGACCACCACGATGTCGTGCTCTTCGTCCCATCCTTGCTGTGCAAAGGCCTGGGACTGAGCAAACGGAACCGCGCCAAGTGTGGCGGCCGCGAACGCGGCTCCCGCGCCGCTGGCCTTCATGAACCCGCGGCGATTGACGCGCAGGCGAGATTCGTTCGATGCCGAAGTGCTGGACATGTATGCAGAATCCTGTCAGGTGAACATACGTTGAAAACGCCAAATTCGGGACCCGGGTACGCGCGTGTGGTGCCGCCTCCTCATTCTTGTCCAGGTAGTACACCAGGACAAATATCCTACCTGGAGATGGTACACCATGGCAATTACCACAGGCAATGTCGGGAAGACTTGGACTTGTCGTCCATTGCGGAGGGGAGGAATGCCCGTTCCTCGGGAAGGGCTTCGGTTTTCACGCGTCAGGTAAGGAAACTCCCGGCACGCACGGGGGCCGCGTGCCGTTTCGGGATTGCTGGCCACGTCGCGGAATCAGGAGACTCCATGGCGAATAGGCCCAACGCTAGGACGTGGTGGGTTCCGGCTCGCTGTCCCACTCGAAGAAGCCGGTCGCGCCAACCGTCCGCTCCATGACCTGCTCGGCGATCGCGATGCGTTCGTTCAGGTCACCGGCGCGGAGCGCGGCTCTTGCCAGGCGGCCCAACTCGGGATCGAGCGCGTCTAGGTCGGAGAGAAGCGCCTTCGGACGCGGCATCCAGAGCCCGAGGTTGAGAAAGTGCCACTTCACGGCCTCCACGATGGCTTCCGTGACCATCGCCTGAGCCCGGTCCACGTCGATTTCGCTGATGTCGACCGCGTCCTCGAAGGCCGTGGCGATCCCGTATCGCCGGAAGTTCATGGTCGCCGCGCTGACCCGCGGTCCGGCTTCGAGATTCGCCCGCGCCGCCTCCTGGAGGTCGGCGATGACGCCAGTGGGATCGTGAATCGCCACTCCCGTCGCCAGCATGCGCGCCGCCACGGGCCGCCCCGCGGTGGCCTCATCCCGCATCGCCTGGCGGATTCTCTTGGCTGGATTCACGAACATTTCGGCGGGCACGCCATGGAAGAATCGCTGGGATCGCTGCCGCCAGTCCTGCTCGTGAATCGCTACGATGTCGAGATCGCTGGACCTCTGAGCCGAGCCCCGGACGATGGTGCCGCTGACGAGGATCCCGATTGGCTGGTATCGCTCGTGCAGATAGGCCACGGCCTCACGCAACGCCGTCGCATGGGGCTCGGGCAGCGGGGGTGAAGTGGTCATGCGCGGCTCTCCATGGACTACAGACAGCCATGCCCCCGGATTGCTCCAGGGGCATGGCCACGATACCTGAACGTGTCGCCGTGGACTACGGCCGGTTGCCCGTCCAGTTCGCGATGTTCCAGTGCAGGAGCTCGAACGGCCCGTGGGCAATGTTCTCTTCACTGAGCCAGCGGGCCTGCGCGTACTTCTCGCCCGCATCAACGAGCGGCACGATCGCCCAGTCGTTGATCACGATGTCGTTCATCTCCACCAATTGCGCTCGGAGTTCTTCCGGATCGAGGGTGGTTTGCGCCGCCTCGAACACGACATCGAAGTCAGGATTGACGTAACGCTGGGCGTTGAGCTTGCTCCAGCCGTTGCTGGCCTGGGCGACGTTTTCGTTGTTGGGACCAGCGTAGAAGCGCAGCATGGTATTCAGCGGAAGCGGGGAGCCGCCACCATACTGGTGCATGTTCATGTCCTGGTACATGTGGCCGGTGTTCTGGTCGTTGCCCGCGGCCGTGTCGAAGTAGATGCCGCCGTCGATCTGGATCAGTTCGACCGAGAAGCCAACGTCTTCGAGGTTGGCCTTCACGATCGCCTGGATCTTCTGCCGCACCTGGTTGATGGTGGTGGCGTAGGAGATGCTGAGTTCCACGCCATCCTTCGAGCGGGTTCCGTCACCGGTCCAGCCCGCGTCTTCCAGCACCTGTTTCGCTTTCTCAGGGTTGAACTCCCAACTCGTGTTCTGGGAAACGATCTGCTCGTTGCCGGTAATCGCGCTGTTGCCCGGCGCCTCGCCAAGGTCGCCGAAGAAGAGCTGGTCGGCGATCAACTGGCGATTCACGGCCAGCGCGACGGCCTGGCGGACGGCGGGATCGCCATAGCGCGGGTTCGGGGTGTTCACTTCCGATCGCTGGCCGTCGACCTCGGTGTTCGGATCGCTGAAGTTGAGGTGCAGTCGCTCGGCGTAGAGCCCCTTGTAGATGACGAAGTAGCCCGGGCTGTCATCCGACTCCATCGTCTGCAGGATTTCCGGCTCGATCTGCGTGTACCAGGCGAAATCGTAGTCGCCCGTCTGGATCACGGCCCGGGCGGCCGATGCGGCATCGCCACCACCCTTGAGGATGACGCGGGAGAACCACGGCTTGTTCGGCTCGCGGTAGTTTTCGTTGGCGGCGTAGATTACCTGATCGTTGACCGCGAACTCTTCAACCACATACGGTCCGGTGCCGATCGGGTTGAGCCGGAACTCGTCAAGAGTTCCCGATCCGCCTTCGCCGAGCACGTGCTTCGGGTAGATACAGCCGACGTCGCTGTTCGCGAACGGCACGAACCAGAGCGGGGTGGGGTTTTCGAACGTCACCACCGCGGTCAGGTCGTCGGGAACCTCGATGCTGGTGATCGGTCCCCACACTTCGGAGTTGTTCGTGGCGTTGTCTGGATTCAGGATCCATTCCCACGTGAACGCCACATCGTTGGCGGTGAACGGCGTGCCGTCGCTCCACACCACATCGGGTTGGATGTTGAAGGTGACGGTCGTTGAATCCTCGGAGAGCAGGCCGTTCTCAAACGACGGTACCTCGGTGATGAGGCATGGCACGAGCGTGCCGTCCGCCAGGTAGTGCATCAACGGTTCCAGCACGGGCTGGGCCGCGAGCACGTCCTTGTCGCCGGTGCTGTTATGCGGGCTCATCTGCGAGGGGGCCTGCCATTGCAGGATACGGAGTTCGCCACCGCCTCCCCGCGTCTGGTCCTCCGTTCCCGCCGAGGGCGCCACGGCCCCGCCGCTGGCGGTCGGAGTCGCGTCCTGGGCCATGGCGCCCTGTGCGATGAACCCGGCGGTCGGGGCAGCCACGCCGAGCGCGACAGCCGCTTCGATGAAATGACGGCGAGTGATGTGACCGGCCTTGAGTTGGGAGTAGAGCGTGCTGATCGGGCCGTCGGTCTTTGGGGAAACGTGAGCGGACATGGGTATATCCCTATACAAGCCACCTGCGCGGAGATCGGCGGTGACAGGTGAACGACTGGAAGCCGGGAGCTGTCGCGCGGGCGAGATTGCCCGTTCGATGGCCCTACAGGAGGCTGAACCCCTTCGATCGAGCCTGGGGCCATTCTAGGAGTGCGATTTCCCGGTGGCAATTGTTCGTGTCGAGTATGGATTCCGGTTTGTTGGCTCGATCCCGCCACAACGCCGTGGCCAGGTGTGAAGCGCGATTCATTCAGGACTCCAGCCCGGTGGTTCCAATTCATGGTTGCTCACGCCAGGCTGGCGAAACGTGGTTGCACGGCGCAACCGCCATGGATGCTGTGTCCGGGACCGACAGCGCCGGGCAACGATCACATCGAGACGCGGGCTTCCACGTACCATCGCCGCGATCGTCAGAGAGGTTCCCATCATGTCGCTCGTTCGCGTCCACAACTTCTCGATCTCCCTGGATGGATTTGGCACCGGTGACGGCCTGAGCCGGGAAGCCCCCTTTGGTCATGCCGGTGAACGACTGCATGAGTGGATGTTCGCCACCCGGATGTGGAGGAAATCGGGCGGTAGCCGAGGTGTCGACGATGCGTTCGCCCAGGAGCATGGATCGGCGATTGGCGCGGAAATCATGGGCGCCGGGAAGTTTGGCTATCCGGGGTGGGAGGACGATCCGGAGTGGAAAGGCTGGTGGGGACCGAACCCACCGTTCCATTCGCCCGTCTTCGTCCTCACCCATCACCCTCGCCCCTCAATCGAGATGGAGGGTGGCACGACATTCCACTTTCTCGACGCCTCTCCGGCTGAAGCGCTGGCCGCCGCGCGCGAGGCCGCGAATGGCCAGGACATCCGGCTCGGCGGAGGGGCCAGGTCAATCCGCGAATTCGTCGCCGCCGGGCTTGTCGACCACATGCATGTCGTCGTGGTTCCGATCATGCTGGGTCGGGGATCGCGGCTGTGGGACGGACTCGAGGGCATCGAGAGCGACTACCAGATCGAGGCGATCTCATCGCCCAGCGGTGTCACGCATCTCACCTTCACCCGCCCCGGCGCCTGAGAATCCGGGGCCGTTCTCTCGCTTCAGCGGCGGCCCGGAATGATTCCCCGGGGCACGTTGTCCACCGCCATCAGCGACTGCTGCTGGTCGAACATCGCCAGCCGCTGGAACATGTTCACGCCCACGCGACCGGCCTGCACCTTGGCGTGGTTGGCGCGTGGGCCGATGAACAGTTCGTCGACGGTGGCTTCCCACGTGTCCAGCCAGCGCTGGAGGTGGCCGGTATCGAGCGGCTCCATCAGGTGCACCCTGATGTGCGCCGCCATCAGGCCGCCTCGGTAGGCGCCGGTCTGGAACAGGATGTTCTCCCAGAAATCGGCGAAGGTCGGGATGTGTTTGGATAGGTCCACCTTCGCCACGTCCCGGAAAATCGGGCCCAGCACGGGGTCCTCGAACAGGGTGCCGTAGAAAGTCGTCACCAGTCGAAGGATGTCGTCCCGGCTTTCAATGTCGTGGAAATCGGTCATGAATGGTCTTTCAGCGCGTCGCATGGCTACAAACTGGTAACGAACTTCCCTGTCCCAAGTCTACCCGGTTCCGGTCAGGACTGGCCCCGCCGGTTCCGCCAGGGCGGGCGTGACCAGTTCGGGTAACCAGTGCGGGCATGCCTGGCCGGGACAACTTCCGGTACCATGGAGACCAGACCGGTTGGCACATTCATCAGGGACGTTGCATGACCTCCGACCAGGAAACACCAATCGAGCGGAACCGTCGTCTTGCCCGCGAACGCGCCGAGGAACTCAAGGGATTTTTCACCCATCTCGGTATTTACCTGATCGTCGTCCTCGGCCTGTTCTTCATCGATGTCGCATCCGATGGCGGCTGGTGGTTCTTTTACCCCGCCATCGCCTGGGGTATCGGTGTCGCCATCCATGGCCTCACGGTCGGAGTCGACAACATCTTCGACGAGGGCTGGACGCAGCGAAAGGCTGAGTCAGGGAGGGACATCGCCACCGGACCAGCCACGTCTCGCGACACGGCACCGGCGCCGAACCGGCGCTCGGATGGTGACGTGATCGCTCGCTCCTCGGCGTTGATCGACTCGATGCGGAGCGCGGCCCGCACCATCCCGAAAGCCGACGTGCGCCAGCAGACGCTGGGCCTGTGCGCCTCGGCCGATCTGGTCCTCTCGGCGATCGAGGAGAATCCCGGCGAGAAGGAACTCGCCAGCGATTTCCTGAACCGCTATCTCACGCCGGCCAGCGCCATCATTTCCGGCTATGCGCGACTGGCCAACCGGAATATCCCCTCGGCCAGGTCCACGCTCGAGAAGGTGGAGTCACATGACCTGAAGGTGCTGGCCACCAAGGTCGACGATATCTACGACCGCCTGCACCGCGGCAGCCTGATCGACCTGGAAGTGGCGCGGGAGATGCTCAGCCTGGATGTGCCCGACTGGGACGATACGCTGGCGGGCGAGCTGGAAGCGTCGGCCGAAACCCGAAACAAAGCCTGACACGAACAGTTCATGCCAAATTCGGACATGCAATTGCCACGGAGTCCGTGCGAGGCGCGGTATTTCCGGTAGCGGCGGAGTTCATCTCCGCCCGCGAGGGGCGAAGAGACGCGACTCGCCGCTACCAGTTCGAGTCGCTCATGATCTCCCGGAATCCGTGTTAAGCGACGGAGGGCAGAGGGTGGACGGTCCGTTCGATCGTCTCGCCGTCCCTTGCGAGCACCAGGCGTAACTCGTATTCCTTTTGCAGGTTCAGCCAGATTTCTGGACCGGTGCCCAGCCAGCGACCCAGACGGACAGCCGTGTCGGCGGTGATCCCCGTGCGACCGCGCATGATGTTCGAGATTCGACTCTGGGGGATGTCCAACGCGCGGGCAGCTCCGGCTCCCGAGATGCCTCGCACCTCCAGTTCCTCGGCCAGAATCTCGCCAGGATGAATCGCGGGAAGCATGGCGACCTCCTTCGGTCAGTGATAATCCACTATCTCAATATTGGAGGGTTCATCGTCACCCTCGGGCCATGTAAAACAGATTCTCCATTGGCTGTTGATCCGGATGCTGTATTGCCCCAAGCGGTCTCCTCGGAGAACCTCCAGCCGGTTACTTTGCAACGCCCTGAGCGCGTTGAGATTGGGGGAAGATTGAAGGATCAGGAGTCGCCGGTGAGCCTGAGACTCAAAGCCAGAGAAGGCAGGTACCCGTCGACCGCTGGCGAATCGCTCGGTTTGCTTGTCGGCGTACTTCGGCACCGTGAATCTCCCGCTCTTCCTCTATACGGGATGCGTATAGCATATAGTCAGTGGGTGAGAAGCGTCTAGCCCTTCATCGATCCGGCCAGCATGCCCCGGATGAAGAACCGCCCCAGCAGGACATACAGGATCAGCGTCGGCAGCGCCGCGATCACCGCGCCCGCCATCACCACGTTCCACGCCACCGAGAACGAGCCGCTGAGATTGTTCAACGCCACCGTGATCGGCTGCTCGCGCGGGTTCGTGATCACCGTCAGCCCAAACAGGAACTCGTTCCAGATGTTCGTGAACTGGAAGATGCCGACCACCACGAACGCTGGGAGCGATAGCGGCAGCATGATCTGCCGGAAGATCTGCCACATTCCGGCGCCATCGATCCTCGCCGCCTCCACGATCTCGTAGGGGATGTTCGCGAAGTAGTTGCGGAAGATCAGCGTTGTGATTGGCAACCCGTACACCACATGCACGGTGATCAGCCCGGCCATGCTTCCGTACAGTCCAATCGTGTCCAGGAACTGGATCAGCGGAATCAGCACGCTCTGGTAGGGGATGAACATCCCGAACAGGAGCAGTGAGAACAGGATATCGGACCCCGGGAACCGCCATTTGGAGAACAGATAGCCGTTCACCGCGCCGATCAGCGACGACAGGACCGTTGCCGGGATCACCAGCAGGAAGCTCTGCCACAGGTTCGGGCTGAGCTGGTCCCAGGCGGCCCGGAATCCTCCGCCCGAGAGACTGTCCGGCAACTCCCACATCCGGCTGATCGACACATTCGTCGCATCCTTCAGGCCCGACGCGATCATCACGTACATCGGCAGCAGGTAGAACGCCACGGCGAACCCGATGATCAGGAACGTGACCACCTTCTTCCATGGAAAGGACCTGTGGGTCGGCCCAATATGCGTGTGTGGCGTGATCATCTCGCTGCTCATTGCTCCACGTCCCTCAACGAGCGCGCCAGGTAGGGGATCATCACGCAGGACACCAGGATGAGCATCACGATCGAGGCCGCCGCGCCGAGGTTGTAGCGCGTCGCGCCGAACGTCTGCTCGTACACGAAAATGCCCGGTACATCGGTCGCGAATCCGGGCCCCTTCCCCGACATCGCGAACACCAGGTCGAAGATCTTCAGCGAGATGTGCCCGAGGATGATCAGCGTGCTGATTGTGATCGGCTTCAATAGCGGGATGATGATGTGGCGATAGGTTTGCCAGGTGCTGGCGCCATCCAGCGACGCCGCCTCACGGATGTCGTTGGAGATCGTTCCCAGTCCGGCCAGGTACATCGCCATCGCGAATCCGGAGAGTTGCCAGACCGCCGCGATGATGACCGGGATCATCGCGATCGGGATGCCGATCTGCGCCTTCACGGCGTCCGGCATCGGGACGTTTCCCCAGACCGCCGGGTCGATCAACCAGTCGATCGTGACCGGACCCAGCCCGACCAGGCCCAGGAGCCAGTTGATGCCGAGGTCCTCGGCCAACTGCGTCAGGCCCGATTCCGGGTTGAAGATCCAGCGCCAGGCCACGCCGGTCACCACGAATGAGAGGGCGTAGGGGAACAGGAAGATGTTCCGGATCAGCGCCCGGGCCGGCAGGGACTGGTCGAGGGCGATCGCCAGTAGCAACCCCACGCCCACGGAGCCGATCAGGAAGATGATCGTGAAGATGATGGTGTTGCGGATATCGATCTGGAACCGGGTAGTCTCGAACAGCCGCTGGTAGGTGGACATCAGCGGATCGATCAGGCTGAGATCCTGTTTCGGCGAACGCCAGTTGGAGAACGACACCCAGATGGTGAACCCGATGAAGCCGTAGACGAACACGAACACGGCGATCAGGCTCGGCGTGAGCACCAGGGGCGATAGCCATCGTTCGGATATGCTGCGTCGTTTCGGCGTTTCCCCAGAACTGATCGGTGGTCCAAGGTTTCCCTGGGCCATGCGGCCTACTCCTTCAATTCCGGATCTGGCGGGTCACCCCGCCTGTCGTGCCACAAGCATATGGCGGAAGACCCGACCGCGCTCCGCATGCCATCGCGGGGTCATGGTCGGTCTCTCATTCATATATTGAAGCTGGCGACCGCTCGAAACGTTCGCTCCCCGGCCATCCGGCCTGGCGTGGTGTCTAGGCCACGCCAGGCGCCCGGTAGCCCACGCTTCCGGCCTTGCCCAGGGCGTCCAGGGTTTCGTCCACGGTCATGAGGACGGTTGTTTCCAGTTCGCCGATCGCCCCGCCACTGCTGAGCGCGATGGCGCCCGCGGCCATGGACACGTTATCTGGGGCCTCCCACAGGTTGTAGCCGTCGTGGCTGCCGAACGCATACCAGAACCCGTGGAGTTTTCCGCCAACCGACTCGATGTACGTTTGGGCCGCCGTCCGGCGGTCCTCCGGATTGGCGATCAGCCTCGCCCAGGTCTCCGGTGTGTAGCTGAACTTCGTCAGGTAAAGCGCCATCGTCCATTCCTCTCGCTTAACGACCAACTCGTGCCCGCAACGGGCACCCTGTGACCACACGTGGGAATTAAACGGCCGGTCTCGTGCGGGATCGACGGGGAAAGCATATGACCTCCCCGTCGCCCTGGCGCGATTTCAGGAAGTTACGATGCCGCCTCGTCCTCGGCGGCCATCACCAGCGCGTCCTGGAACGTCGCCACATCGAGGTCGACCACGAACGACACGATCGCGTCGTTCACCGACGACTGGAACTGCGGGGACGCGGCGCCACCGTGCGCCAGCGACGGCACCACCGCGTCGGCACCGAACGACCCTGCCGACCACTGCATGTACTCATTGAAGCCGCTCGCGTCGGCGTCGCTGCGGGCCGGAATCGCGCCCTTGAACGGGGCGAACGCCGCCTGCGCCTCGGCGGAACCGACCGCCACCAGCCAGTTCCTGGCGTTCACGGGGTGCGGAGCGCCAACTGGCATGGTGAAACCGTCGATCACGGCCACGAACGACCCACCGGTGCCGGGATGGTTGACCCAGCCGATGTTCGCGTCCTGCTCCTTGGCCACGGCATCGCCGTACAACCAGTCACCCATCGAGGTGAACCCGATCGTGCCGGCGTACACCCCATCCGCCGCGCCGTCCCAGGTCAGGGCGGCGTGGTCGCTGTTGACCGACTCGAAGTGCTTCGCCAGTTGTTCGATGGCCTGGGTCACGCGTTCGTCATCCCAGCCAACCTCGCCCTGCCAGATCCTGGCGAAGTCTTCCGGCCCGAGCGTCGCCAGCAGCGTGTTCTCGAACAGCTGCACCACCGCGAAGGTGTCCTTCGACCCGATACCGATCGCGGAAATACCAGCGGCGGTCAGCGTGTCGGCGGCGGCGTTGAAGTCGTCCAGCGTCCAGTCGTCCGCGACCTCGATCCCGTTATCGGCCAGCACCTGCTTGTTGTAGAACATCACGTTGCCGCGGTGAACGCCAACCGGAACCAGGTGAATCTCGCCGTCGAACGTGATCTGGTCGATCACGCCTTGCGGGAACTTGTCGTTCCAGCCCTGCTCCTCATAAAGCTCGGTGACGGGCTCGGTGTAGCCTGGCTCGACGTAGCGAGCCCACAGCTCCGCGCCCGGGTGGCTCTGCCAGGAGTCGGGCGGCTGATTGGCGGAGAGCCGGGTTTGCAGCGCGACCTGGGCATTGGACCCAGCGCCACCGGCCACCGCCGCGTTCACCACTTCGACGTCCGGATTCTCGGCGGAGAACGCCGCGAACAATTCCTCGAGACCCGCCGCCTCACCGGCAGTGGTCCACCACGAGAAAATCTCGAGCTGCTCTTCTGGCGCTTCATCCTGGGCGGCCACGATGCCGTACCGGGCGAGCGGCGCGGCCGCGAAGACAGCCGCCGAACCAAGAACGACCTTGCGGCGGCTCGTGCGAGCGGAATGCATGAAAGACATTGAGACAACCCTCCTGGATTCAACGACTATCGACCGGCCGGAACGTTCCCCACGGTATCGAACAGGCAACGCTGTCCAGCGGCGAGTTGGGAACTGGGCAATGCGACGACGATGTCTGCTGCTCCTTTCACACCATGCGAAAAAGACCACGCCCGCGAACAGGCGGATGGATATTGCCCCGAGTGAGAAGACCTAGAGTATGCGCTGTCGCGGTGCTTAACTCAAGAGAGCGCTCCCATGGCCCGGCCCACCACGCCGATCCACGTTTCAACCCCGTTCCCGCTCAATTCTGGGTTTGGTGGCGGAGTTTGCTGGTCTCGATGCGTTCACTGGGTGGACGGTTCGTCGCTCGGGAGGCTGAGGCGCTCGATACTGCACTGTGCGTGTCGCGGCACACGACAACAGGAATAGGTCGCCAACATTAATTCGAACGTCAACATTAAACCCACATCCCAAAAAGGCCCGCCACTCCAGGCCAAATCGACCCTGGAAGGTGATTAAATGGATTATTGGAATAATGTTGGCGAAAAACACACGACCTCTCGTCTCGTGCCGGAGTCTGCCGGTCAGTGGCGCTCGTATCGGTGACCGCCTTCCTTTGGTACAGTTACCTCACTCCGTCGCGCCGAACAGGTACGCTGGCGGCGCCTGAATCACGCACGATACCCGTGCCCGAACCTGGAGCGACCACCTTGGCCCAGATACCAAACGTCACGCCCATCGTCGAGGCGGCATACGATGTCGCCGCCAATCTTCCCGATTCCCAGGGCCGGTTCGGCCGGTTCGGCGGCGCCTTCGCCCCCGAAACCCTCATGCCCGCGATCGCCGAACTGATCGAGGCCTACGACGAGGCCAAGGCCGATCCCGGCTTCCAGGCCGAGATCGACGAGCTCGCCCGCCAGTATGTCGGGCGGCCCACGCCGCTCTACGAGGCGAAGCGCTTCGCCGCCGAGGTCGCCGGGCCGGATGCCCCGCGCATCTTCCTCAAGCGGGAAGACCTCGCCCACACCGGCGCGCACAAGATCAACAACGCCCTCGGCCAGGCCCTGCTCGCCAAGCGAATGGGCAAGCAGCGCATCATCGCCGAGACCGGCGCCGGGCAGCACGGCGTGGCCACCGCCACCGCCTGCGCGCTCCTCGGCCTCGAGTGCATCGTCTACATGGGCGAGGTCGACATCCAGCGCCAGTCGCTCAACGTCTTCCGCATGAAGCTCCTCGGCGCCGAGGTCGTTTCCGTTACCTCCGGCTCGCAGACCCTCAAGGACGCCATCAACGAGGCGATCCGCGACTGGGTCACCAACGTCGAGACCACCTTCTACATCTTCGGCACCGTCGCCGGCATGCACCCCTACCCGATGATCGTCCGCGACTTCCAGTCGGTCATTGGCCGCGAGGCGCGCGCGCAGGTTCAGGAACAGACCGGCTCGCTGCCCGATTCGATCATCGCCTGCGTGGGTGGTGGATCGAACGCGATGGGCCTCTTCCACGCCTTCCGGGGTGACGCAGATGTCGAGATCGTCGGCGTCGAGGCAGGGGGCCATGGCCTGGAAAGCGGCCACCACGCCGCCACGCTCGTCGCTGGCGAGGAAGGGGTCCTCCACGGTTCCTGGTCCTACCTGCTGATGGACGACAACGGCCAGATTGTCGAAACCCACTCCATCTCCGCGGGTTTGGACTACCCCGGCGTCGGCCCCGAGCTTTCCTATATGAAGGATTCCGGGCGCGCCCGCTTCGCCGCCATCACCGACGAGGAGGCGCTCGAAGGATTCAAGCTCCTCTGCCGCACCGAGGGCATCATCCCGGCCCTCGAATCGAGCCACGCCATCGCCTACGCGGCGAAGTACGCCAAGGAACTCGGCGCCGGCAAGACCCTCATCGTCAATCTCTCCGGCCGCGGTGACAAGGACATGCACACCGTCGCCGATGCCCTGGGAGTGACCCTGTGACCGACGTAGCAGCTTCCACCTCGCGTATCTCCGAGACCTTCGCCCGCCTCGGCGCCGAGGGCAAGACCGCCCTCATGCCCTATCACACGGCGGGGTATCCCACCCTCGACCTCAGCAAGCAGATCATTCGATCGCTGGTCGAGGCCGGAGCCGACCTTGTCGAGATCGGTGTGCCCTTCTCCGATCCGCTGGCCGATGGCCCGTCCGTCCAGGGCACGAGCCAGGCCGCGCTGAACAACGGCACCACCCCCGCCGACTGCATCGCCCTCGTCCGCGACCTCCGGGCCGAAGGCGTCTCCGCGCCGTTCCTGCTGATGGGCTACTACAACCCCATCCTCAAGTACGGAGTCGACCGCTACGTCGCCGATTGCGCCGAAGCGGGCGTCGATGGCTTCATCGTCCCCGACCTCCCGGCCGAGGAGAGCGACCGTCTGCGCGACGCCGCCCAGGCGAAGGGCCTCGCCCTGATCTTCATGGTCGCGCCGACCAGCACCGACGCCCGACTCGCCACCGCCGCCGAGAAGGGCAGCGGGTTCCTCTACTGTGTCTCCGTCACCGGCGTTACCGGCGCCCGGGAGAACCTCTCCAGCACCCTCGGCGAATACATGGCCCGCATCCGCTCCCACACCGATCTGCCGCTGGCGATCGGCTTCGGCATCTCCAAGCCCGAGCATGTGAAGTCGGTTGGTGAGATCGCCGATGGGGCCATCGTTGGCGCCGCGCTGATCAACGCCATCAACACCGTTGATGATCCGGAGAAGCCAGCGAAAGCGGCCGAGTTCGTTCGCTATCTTCGCGGGGCATGAGCACCGTGACCACCAGTTCGGACATTGGGTCGCTGGTCGGCCAGAGCATCATGATGCGCTTCGAAGGGCCGGTTTTCACCGGGGAAGCCCGCGAAGCCTTCCGGACCATTCGACCCGGCGGCATCATCTTCTTCGCCGACAACATCACCAGCCGCGAGCAGCTTCACGCGCTCACGACCGAGATTCAGGAAGCGGCCCGGGCTGAAGGCATGCCGCCGCTCCTGATCGCCGCCGACCAGGAGGCCGGCATCGTCAGCCGCCTTCCCGCCGACATGGTGACCCCACCCGGCGCGATGGCGCTAACCGCCCACGGCGACCTGGCAGACACGGAGACCTGCGCCAGGATCACCGGTTCACAACTCCGCGAAGCCGGGATCAACGTCAACTTCGCGCCGGTCGTGGATGTGAACAACAATCCGGACAACCCGGTCATCCGCACCCGCTCCTACGGCGACACCGTCGAGAAGGTGTTCGATGGGTCGCTCGCGACGATCCGCGGGCTGGAGGCGACGCGGGTCATCTCCTGCGTGAAACATTTCCCCGGTCATGGCGACACCAACGTCGACTCCCACCTCGGGCTGCCGGTGATCGAGCATCCGCTGGAACGCCTCCATGAGATCGAGTTGGCGCCGTTCAAGGCCGCCATCGCGGCTGGTGTGCCCGGCGTGATGACGACTCACATCGTCTTCCCGGTGCTCGATGAGAACCCGGCGACGCTATCGAAGCCGATCCTGACCGGACTGCTCCGTGAGGAACTCGGATTCGAGGGGCTGATCTTCACCGACTCGCTGTCGATGGACGCGATCAACGACCGCTACGGCCTGGAAGACACCGCCATCCGGTGCAAGGCGGCCGGCGTGGATGTGCTGGAGTCAAACGAATCACTCGACAAGCAACTGATCCGGTTCCACGCCCTGGTCGAGGCGGTCGAGGATGGTCGTCTCTCCAAGGACCTGTTCACCGCCACGCTCGATCGGCTGAACGCTGCCCGCGAGCGATATGGCCTCGACACTCCCACGCCCGAACTTGGTCCAGTCGATCCTTCCCATCGACAGGAAGCGGAGCGGATCGCGGCGGGAACCATCGCCGTGCTGGGCAGCGGGTCGTTCACGCCAATCGCGCCGGACGAGCCCGCCCTGATCGTCGACTTCCAGCGGTTGCGATCCAGCGAGGCCGAGGACCCGTTCAACCGGGGCGGCATCGTCCGGGACGAGGTGAAGCGATTGCTTCCGGCCACCCGTGTCGCTACCCTGAGCCATCAGCCGCGCGGCGAGGAGGTGATCTTCGCCACCCAGGCGGTGCGCCAGGCCAGCACCCTCGTGATCATGACCCGCGACGCCGTGGACTTCCCGTACCAGGTCGAGCTGGCCCGAAAGGCGATTTCGGCCGCCCCGGACGGAGCGCGCGTGATTCACGTGGCCCTGCGTGGTCCGTACGACGTGGGCATCCTTGGGCCGGTCGATGACACGATCCTGACCTTCGGTGATCCCGCCGTGACGCTCAAGGCGCTGGCGGGCATGCTCGCCGGGGTGACAACTCCAACCGCATCTGTGCCGGTGGCGATCAATCGGGCCTGACAGGTCTCGCCAGGTTCGGCAAGGCGCCTTGTCGACATCCATACACAAAACCCCTCACAGCTCTCCGTGCTACCATCGGACCGATCCGTATTGCCGATGTCCCGAAGGAACACAACACGGAGGGGTCCCATATGAATCTGAAGCGAGCCGGTATCTGGAGCACCCTGCTGCTCCTGTGCACATCGGTTTGGGTGACACCACTCGCGGCTCAGACACCCGTCGTCGTCGACGACGAACCACTCACGGTGATGACCTACAACATCAAACACGCCCGGGGTAATGATGACTGCGTCAACCCAACCCCCGAGGAGGGGACCGTGCCCGACGCGGAGTGCGAGATCGATCTCCAGCGCGTCGCGGACGTGATCGACGCGTCCGGCGCATCGGTGGTCGCGCTCCAGGAGGTCGACCGGTTCTGGGCTCGCAGCGGCGGGGTCGACCAGCCCGAGGAACTGGCTGTCCTGCTGGACATGCATGTCTGCTACGGCGCGAACCTCGACCATGAGGTGGACAACCATGCCGAGGAACCGCACCAGTACGGCACGGCGGTGTTGAGCGTCTACCCGATCGTGAGTTGCGAGAACTCCTTCCTGCCCACGACGGAGGGATGGGAACAGCGTGGCGCTTTGCAGGCCACGATCGAACTCGACAGCGGGCAGCAAGTACTCGTGATCAATACGCATCTCCAGGCGGGCCGCGAAGGCGAGCAGGAGGAAGCGGTGCGCCAGCGCACCGAACAGCTTCAGGGCGTACTGGATATCGCCGTGGCGTCCGACCTGCCCACGATCATCACCGGCGACCTGAACGCTCAGCCGGGCTCGTCGGAAATGGCGGCGATCGAAGATCCCGGCTCCGGTTTCAGCGATGCGTGGGCCGTGGCGAATCCTGGCGAGGACGGGTTCACCATTCCGGCCAGTCCCGACGAACCAGCCGATGCCCGAATCGACTACATCTGGGCGGATTCCTCGTTCGAGGTGGTGAGCGCCGAGGTAATCGTCAACGACCAGACCCTGCTGGCGGCCGACCATCTGCCCGTCGTCGCCACGCTCCAGGTGAGCGGCGGACTGGCTACTCCCGTGGCACCGCCGATCGCGACGCCCGTGATGTAGTTCGCGATACACCAAGACCCATGGCAAACGGATCGCGCCTGCGGGAACAACCCCCGCGGGCGCTTTGTGTCGCGAAACCTGGTGAGGCTAGGCGAAGAAGTCTTCGTCGCCCGCTTCCAGGTACTGGCTGGCCTTCTCGATATTGAACTCGATGCCCATGCCGGGCCGGTCGGGCACGTCGATGAACCCATCCTTGATGATCGGGGCATCGAAGCCCTCGACGATGTCCGACCACCAGACGGTCTTCGGCGCGGGACATTCGAAGGCGATGTAGTTGTCCGGCAGCGTGGCGCAGACCTGCACCAGTGCGGCCATTCCCAGCAGGCCGTTGCCGGTGCCGTGGGGTGCCATCATGATGCCGTGGAGGTCGGCGTATTCCGTGATCCACTTGAGCTCGGCGATGCCGCCGACATCGCAGGGATCGGGGCCGACGACGTTGACGGCGTGGCCCTCGATCAGCTCCTTGAAGTTCTGGCGGAGGTAGACCTGCTCGCCGGTGTGGATGGGGGTCGATGTGGCGCGGGTGAGTTCGCGATAGACATCGGCGTTGGTCCAGTGGACGTAGTCGCCGGTGAGCAGATCCTCGAGCCACATGAGGTGCAGGGGCTCGACGGCTTTCGCAAAACGGATCGCGTCGGGAAGCGTCCAGCCTGGACCGCAGTCGAGGGCCAGGCCGATTTCCGGGCCGAGTTCCTCCTTCGCGGCGCGGACGCATTCCAGCACGTGGTTGAAGCCGGTCTCCGTCATCAGCCCGCGGTTGATGTGGGAGTGGAACCGGCGTTCCTCGTGCTCGCCGTAGAAGAAGTTCGGGACATCCTTTGTCATGGTCGTGTGGAAGGCGATCGGGATCTTGACGATCGAGAAGCCTTCCGGTCGTTCCTTCAGGTGGCGGGCCCACGCGGCGTAATCGTCCACCGAGTGGCCCGCGATGGGGTCGCGGTAGCCGCCGTTGTAGACGCGCACCTTGTCCCGGACCTTGCCACCCAGGAGTTTGTAGACCGGAAGTCCGGCCGCCTTGCCTGCGAGATCCCAGAGCGCCATTTCCACCGCGCTGATCGCCGCGCCCCAGGGCTTGAATCCACCCCGGCTGCGGATGGTGCGCATGACGCGTTCGACGTTGACCGGGTCCTGGCCAAGCAGGGCCGGCTTGAGCATTTTGACGATGCCCGCGTAGGCTGGCTTGTACGACTCGATCTGGCCGTAGCCGCTGATCCCCTCGTCGGTGACGATCCGAACGATGGGGCTTTCGCCGATGACGGCGCATTTCAGATCCGTGATCTTCACCGCTGCCTCCCGCTCCGTGATGTGTGGGTGGGTGGTGGCTCGCCTGGTGCCGTCTCCACCCGGGACGTTCGATGTGCCTATCGGCCGGCCTAGTCGTCGAAGAAGTCGCGGTCGGCTTCGGAGAGATGCTCTCGAGCCGCCTCGACCTTGAACTCGACTCCCATGCCTGGTCGATCTGGCACGTCGATCATGCCGTCGACCACCGGCACGCCATCGAAGCCCTCGGTGATGTCGTACCAGAACGGCTCGAACCGGGCCGGGAACTCGAAGGCGATGTAGTTGTCCGGCAGGGTGGCCGCGACCTGGATGTGGGCCGCCAGCCCGAAGATGCCGTTGGCGGTTCCGTGCGGGGCCATGAGGATGCCGTGCAGGTCGGCGTACTCGGCGATCCATTTGAGCTCGGCGATACCGCCCACGTCACAGGGATCGGGGCCGACGACATTGACGGCGTGGCCTTCGATCAGGCTCTTGTAGTTCTGGCGAAGGTAGATCTGCTCACCAGTGTGGATGGGGGTGGAGGTGGCGCGGGTGACCTCGCGGTAGACGTCGGCGTTAACGTACGGGGTGTAGTCACCGGTGATCATGTCCTCCAGCCAAAGCAGGTGGAGGTGTTCGACCGATTTGGCGAAGCGAAGGGCGTCGGACTGGGAATAGCCGGGACCGCAGTCGACCGCGAGCCCGTATTCCGGTCCGAGTTCGTCCTTGGCGGCCTCGATGCAGTCGATCAGGTGCCGCATGCCCAGCTCCGACATGGAACCTCGGTGCGGGTAGGAGTGGGTGGCCCCGGTCTGGACATCCCCGTAATGGAAGCCCTTGAAGTCGCTGACCATGGACGAGTGGAACGAGGTCGGCAGCTTGAACATGGTGAACTTTTCGGGCTGGGACTTGGCGTGGCGGGCCCAGGCGCGGTATCCGTCGGGCGTATGATCCACGTCGCACTCGCGCTGGTACATGGTGCGATAGGTGCGGACCCGGTCGCGGACCTTGCCGCCCAGCAGCCGGTAGACCGGGAGCCCGGCGGCCTTGCCGGCGATGTCCCAAAGGGCCATTTCGATGGCGCTGACGGCGGAACCCCACGGCTTGAACCCGCCGCGGCTGCGGATGGTGCGCATGACGCGCTCGACGTTGGTGGGGTCCTGGCCGATGAGGGCTGGCTTGAGCATCATGACCACGGGTTGGAGGTAGGGTTTGGGGGTTTCGATCTGGCCCCAGCCGGTGATCCCTTCGTCCGTGGTGATGCGGATGACGGGGCTGCTGGCGATGACGGCACATTTGACGTTCGTGATCTTCACCGGGTGAACTCCTGTCGCGGTTGATGGTATTCGACGCGCCGGGGCGGTCTCGATGCGTCGACGCCGGTTTTCGGGTATCTGAGGTGGCATTGTAGCCAGCCTTGGCGGGCTGTCCAGAGGGGCATGCGCATGTATTCCCCGATGCCCGGTTGATCGGCGAGGTGGTGCCGGAGGGAGAGAGGGTGACTGGGTTGGGCGTTCGGACGTCCCGGCGAAGGTGGGACAGGTTTTCGTTCGCGATAATTCGGAAATTCGGTAAGTCGGGCTTCGCGGTGATTTGCCCCGGTTCGACGGGCGCTTCGGCTGACGAATAAACGCGGAATTACCGCGACTTGGCGAGGTCGCGTGCCGTGTTGTCGTGTGCGGCGATGTGCATGGCTGGTCCTCCAATCAAACCAGCGAACACGCGGCTACCCAGTGAACGTATCGAGCAGCGGAAACCACGCCATCCGGGACGAGATTGGATGGCGGCGGAGAGCGTGCGGATCAGTAGGCGTTCCCACCCGTTGGCGCGGGGTGGGTGAGCGTTAGGAGGTCTAGACTTGATGGGAATGCCTATTAATGGGGAGGGTTCATTGTGTCGCATGGGGCTGAGATTCACGATATTCAAGGGCGCGACGATATTGCCGACCTCGTGACGGAGTTCTACACGCGCGCGTTTCAGGACGCGGTGCTGGGACCGATCTTCATCGACGTGGCGAAGATGGACCTGGAGGCGCACATGCCGATCATGTGCGACTTCTGGGAGACGGTGCTGTTCCAGGCCGGGAAGTACGGCCGAAACGCCTTTGGCGTGCATCTCGACCTGCACCGCCAGGAACCGCTGACGCCGATGCATTTCCAGCGATGGCTCGATATCTGGGAATCCACCGTGGATGACATGTTCAGGGGTGACAGGGCGAACCTGGCGAAGGTGCAGGCGGGCAGGATCGCGAATGGCATCAGCGGTCGGCTCCAGCGGAGCGTTGATGCGGAGCCGTTGACCATCCAGCCCTCAGCTGTCGACTATCGCCAGCGCTATTGGCAATCGCGCGCTCAATCCGCGACTCCCTCCAAGGCTGACTGACCCGACCACTCGGTTCGTTCTTGACCGAACGAATGTTCGCATGACATGATCGAAGTCTAGTCAGATTCCGAGCCTGGAGTTTCATTTCATGCACAGCACGAACTATGAGGGAACGTTCATCGCGATCGCCGAGGACTCGGTCGCGGAGCGTGGCGTGGCGCCCCCAGAGAAGGCGGAGAATCCGTCGGTGGCGTCCCGTACCTGGCGGATGATCGCGGAGCACCCGTACCAGTACACGTCGGACGATGTGATCTTCACCGTTTGGGCGGACCGGCGGGGCATCGCCGAGGAAGATAGGGCAGCCGCCCGCGAGGAGTTCTTCTCGAAGGGACGGGCATGTATGCGGGCGTCCGATCTTGGGAAGAAGTACGGCTGGGGCATCCATCACGATGACCAGGGGCGGGTGGCGCTGGTTGGCGTGGATTCGGACGAGTACCGGTCGTTCGTGGAGTCGGACGACGTCAAGGTACTAAAGGCGATGCGGTCGTCCAGGCGTTGAGCCACTGCGACGACTTTCCCCCGGGCATGGAACGAGCGGGCGTACGTGAAGTGCGCCCGCTCGTGTTCGTTTGGCGTGCCTTCCTGACGTGGGCGGTGGGAAGGTTCACCAGTGACAGGCACGAGGCGGTAGGCTCTCGATGACCAGGAGTGAGCGGCGGGATGGCTGCTGGGCGGAGACAAGCTCCGCCGCTACCAGGTCTTCGACCGGTGCCGGAATTCGCGCCCAAATGTCCGGCGGGCGGAGACAAGCCTCGTCGTTGCCACGAGTTCAATCGGGTCTGGTTTAGGCTCCGACCGGGGTTGGGACGATGCCCATGACCTCGGCGAGCGCGGTGTAGGACTTCAGGCGATAGGCGTTGTCGTAGGTGTTGGTGACCACGATCAGTTCGTCTGCCTGGGCGAGTTCGGCGAAGGATTCGAGAGAGGCCTTTACCGTATCCGGCGAGCCGACGGCCGCGTACCGCAGCATGCTTGCCGCCATTTGCTGCTCCATCGGCGAGACCACGCCCTCCAGGTCGTCGACGGGCGGCTTCATCAGACCGCTGCTGCCCGGGCGGCGGAACTCGGCGAACCGGCGGATGGAGGAGCTGAACAGGTACCGGGCCTGATCGTCCGTGTCGGCCACCAGGGCATTCACGCCAGCAATCACATACGGGGCGTCGAGCTGGTCCGATGGCTCGAAGTTCTGGCGGTACCAGGTGATGGCGTCGACCAGGGCGTCCGGCGCGAAGTGGGAGGCGAAGGCGTAGGGCAGGCCGAGTTTGGCCGCCAACTGCGCTCCGAACATTGAGGAGCCCAGGATGTAGATGGGAACGTTGGTTTCCAGGCCAGGGTTGGCGATGACCACCTGGTTTTCGAGCCTGGGGCCGAGCAGGATCTGGAGTTCCTGAACGTCCTGCGGGAATTCATCGGAGGAACGCGGGTCACGGCGCATGGCTCGCATGGCATAGCCGTCGGTGCCGGGGGCGCGTCCGACGCCGAGGTCGATCCGGTCGCCGTAAATCGCGGCGAGGGTGCCGAACTGCTCGGCGATGACCAGGGGCGAATGATTCGGCAGCATCACGCCGCCGGAGCCCAGGCGCAGGGTGCTGGTGCCCGCCGCGAGGTAGCCAAGCAGGACGGACGTGGCGGACGAGGCGACCCCAAGCATGTTGTGGTGTTCGGCCACCCAGTAGCGCGTGTAGCCGAGGCGCTCGGCGGCCTGGGCCAGTTCGAGGCTGTTGCGGAGGGCGTCGGTGACGGTCATGCCCTCGCTGAGCGGTGCGAGGTCGAGGATGGAGAGGCGTACAGGCACGGTTGGTCCTTCTTGTTGCATGGCGATGGCTTGCGGCACGGCGCCGCTCGATGCATGAACCGTAGCACTATGGATTCGTAAGTGTCGACAGGCCATAGGTGGAGGTCGTGTGCCACTCGGGGCTGTCCAGCTCGTCGCGGCGCCTCTATGATCCTTCCGGTTGAATGCCGATCAATTGGGAGGGCTCGCGCCGATGAACGTGTTTGTCTCCGTGGATATCGAGGGAATCTCGGGCGTGGTGCACGCCGACATGATGATGCCGGGTCAACTGGAGTACGAGCGGGGCCGGAGGCTGATGGTCGCCGATGCCAACTCCGCGATCGAGGGGGCGAAGGACGCTGGCGCGGACCTCGTCCTGGTCGCCGATGGGCACGGGCCGATGCGGAACCTGAAGATCGAGGACCTGCACCCGGCGGCGAGCCTGGTGACGGGGACAGCCGATGCCCGGGCGCACTGCCAACTGGAAGGGGCCGATTCCGCTCCATTCGACGCCGCGGTGTTCGTTGGGTATCACGCGATGGCGAAAACGCTCAACGCGATCCATCCCCACACGATCGCCGGGGTGGCCGTGCACGAACTCCGGATCAACGGCCGGCCGCATGGGGAAACCGGGCTCAACGCGGCGGTGCTGGCGTCGCTGGGGATCCCGACCGTGATGGTGACCGGCGACGAGACGACCTGCGGCGAGGCGCGGGCATTCCTGGGCGACTCGATCGAGACCGTGGCGGTCAAGTCGGCTTCGGGAAGAAACTCGGCGATTTGCCGGCACCCGAGCGTGACCACCGCCGAGATTCGGGAAGCGACGGCGCGGGCGCTGGAGAAGATCGGGGACGTGCCGCTGTACCGCCCGGACGAGCCGTTCAAGCTCGAGGTGGACTTCCTGACGATGATGCAGTGCGACCGGGCGGGCCGAACCGCGGGTGTGGAGCGGACAGGTGGCGTGACGGTCTCGATCCTGGGCGGTTCGCCCTGGGACCAGTACCGAAACCTGTGGGCGGCGATCCGGTCGGCGTTGTACGAGCCCGCGTCGTTCCTGGCCTGAGGGAGCGGGGCGACGTTCCGATGGGTCGTGGCGAACGTCGCCCCTGGGTGGGTCATTCCTCGGACTGGAGATAGACGGGGTCGCGGACTCCAACTTCGTCGAGGTGCCCCAGGAGGTCGGCGGGGTCGTCGTACACGCGATAAGCTCCGGCCTCGCGGAGTTCGTCACCTCCGTATCCCCCGGAGCGGAACCCAATACCAAGCGCGAAGGCGCGCCGGGCGGCGAGGAGGTCCCAGATCGAATCGCCGACGACCCAGCTCGACTGGATGGGTACGTTGAGCTTGCTGGCGGCGGCCAGGAAGAGGTCTGGATCGGGCTTGGCGTAGCGGACGAGGTCCCGCGTGATGATCGGCGCGGGGCCATCCAGGACGCCCAGCATGCGAAGCCCGTGCTGGGCGCTGCGCATTTGGCCGCTGGTGGCGATCGCCCACGGAACGCCGGAGTCGGTGAGGGTTTGGAGAAGCTCGATGGCTCCGGGGAGCGGGCGAACCTGGTCGGCCAGGGTGGCGAAGTGCGCGGCGTGGAGGTCGCCGATGCGCCGGGTGACTTCGGGATCGAGCGGGTGGCCGAGTTCGCGGAGCAGGGCGTTGACGAAGAGGCCGCCGCTCATGCCGATCCGGCGGTGGATTTTCCAGACCGCCAGTTCGATGCCACAGTCGGCGAGGGCCAGCTTCCAGGCGATGACGTGCTGGTAGACGCTGTCGATCAGCGTGCCATCGAGGTCGAAGAGGAAGGCGGGGTGCTGGGTGGGAGAGGTGGTGCTTTCCATGGGTCGGTCCTTTCCGGAGCACTCGATGCGGGAAACGTGGCGACCCGGTGGCTCGAACCGGCTATAGATGCCGGGTAGCGGGTATGCCACGCGATCAATGCCACGTATGATGAACGTCGCGTGAACCGATAATGGCATATGCCTCCAACCATGAAGGCGGGAACGTGAGCCGTTCACCCTGGTACCACTACGTCAGGATCGGGTTCGTGCTGCTGAGTTTCGCGGCGGTGACGACCCAGCTCGTACTGATGCTGGACCGGCCGAACAGCAATATCGCGAACTTTTTCAGCTTCTTCACGATCCAGAGCAACATCATCGCGGCGTTCGTGCTGCTCGCGAGTGGGGTGATGGGTTTGCGAGGCAAGGCGTCGTCTCGCCGGTGGGATGTCGTCCGGGGTGGGGCGGTTTCCTGGATGGCGACGACCGGCATCGTGTTCGCCGCGCTGCTTTCCGGGATGGACGTGGACCTGCAGTTGACGGAGCCCTGGGTGGACGTGGTGTTGCACCAGGTGATGCCGCTGGTGATGGTCGCGGACTGGCTGCTGGCGCCGCCACGTCACAGGCTCACCGTGCGAAGCGGGCTGGTGTGGATCCTCTATCCGGCGGTGTACGCGGCGTACTCCCTGGTCAGGGGGCCAATGGTGGACTGGTATCCGTATCCCTTTCTCGATCCGCGGGGAGACGGTGGCTATGCGGAGGTGGCGGCCTATTCGGCCGGTATCGCGGTGATGTTCGTCGTGCTGATCTGGCTGGTGGTGGCGCTGGGGAACGCGGCGCGGCGGTTCTGGAAGACCTCGTCGATGGAGAGTTGGCGATGACCGCGGGAAAGGGCTGGGCGCTGGCCCGGCTGGTGATGGCTTTCGGGACCTTGTGGGCACTGGTGGTGCAGTTCAGGAAGGTGAAGCATGAACCTGACCTGACGGTCGGCGGATTCTTCAGCCTGTTCACGAACGAGAGCAACTTCCTGGCGGCGATGGCGCTGATCGCCGGAGGCATCTGGTTGTGGCGTGGCGTGCCTGCGCCGGATTGGTTCGACTTCGCGCGAGGGGCTCTGGTGACCTGGCTGGCCCTGACCGGGATCGTGTTCATCGCGCTGATCGTCGATCCGGACCGGCGGTTCACGTATCACATCAACGAGCCCAGCGATCAGTTGCACAAGGTGATGCCACTGTTCCTGCTGGCCGACTGGTTGCTGTATCCACCGCGACGGGCCATCCGTCAGCTGACGTCGTTGTGGTGGACGGTGCCGCCGATCGCCTTCTGCGCGTACTCCCTCATCCGCGGGCCGCTCGTCAATTGGTATCCGTACGATTTCCTCGATCCAGATGAGCAGGGTGGCTATGGCGGCGTGGCGTTGTACGTCGCGGGAATAGTCGTTGGGTTCCTGCTGTTCAGCGCGCTGGTGGTCTGGCTCGGGAACACAGTGCGCGCGAGGCGAGCGCTTCGCGACGAGGTCGCGCCTCAGTACTCGGCGTAGATTTCGATGACGTTGTGCTCGGGATCGCGGAAGAAGATCGTGCGGTGCCGCCAGTTTGGCAAGTCGGTCGGCCCCCGCAGAATCGGCACGCCATGGGCGACCAGTTCCTCGTGGCAGGCATCGATGGCGGCGGGCGGAACCCGGAACGCGAGCTGGACGGCGGCCGACCCGGCTGGTAGGTCGCCGTCGTCGCCGATGGGCCAGTTCCCGCGCGGACGGAGGCTGAGGAGCGACGAGCCAACGCGGAAGCTGACCCAGGTCTCGAGGTCCGTTTCGATGGGGAACTTCATGACGTCGCGGTAGAAGGCGCGGGTTTGCGGCAGGTTGACGCAGAGCAGCACCGAGTGGTCGAGGTTGCGTATGGCGGTCAGTGTCACGTCGACGCTCCAGGGTCTGGTGGATTGCGCGGAGGAACTGGGTCAGGCCGCCCGGGCCCGCTTCTCCTGGTCGACCCAATATTCCTGCTGGGAGGGAAAGTAGTCGTCCCAGTTCGCGAACGTGGCTCCCGTGTGAACGGCCACGAGGCGGTCCATGTAGTATTCCCAGCCGATGCAGAAGCTGCTGATGTCACCTTCGACCGTGGAGTCGATGTGCTGGCGGAAAGTGACGATGGTGGCGCCTTCCCGTTCGGCGAGGTCGAGGGTCATGCGCCAGGAGTCCTCGGCCTGGAAGGTTTCCACCGAGAGGTGAGTGGGCGCCTCGCAGGCGTGGATGAGGACCTCCTCGGGCTCGGCGTCGCCCTCGGCGGTCATCGTGAAGGTGACGCGCTTGCCAGGACCGGGGTCGCCAGACCACGTGCCGATCCATTTGTTCATGCGGTCGGGTTTCGCGATGCTGTTCCAGACGTCGGTGATGGGAGCGTCGATCGTTCGCTCGATGACGATGTCGAGTCCGGAATCGGTGCGGACGATCGAGCCGGTGGCGGCGATGGACATGGGGCGTGCTCCCTTGAGAAGACGGATTGCGCGGGATCGTTCCGGCGCGGGGTCGTACGGACATGGCTATCGTTCCATTATGCCGCACCCGGAGATGCGAAAACGGACCGCCCCATATCGGAGCGGCCCGTTCTTGGTGGAGATTCGCGATGCGCGATTTAGCCGAGGCGCTTCGCGATTTCCTTCAGCATGTCCTCGTCGATCGCGCCGATGCCGGGAGCGGTAAGCTGCGGCTCCTCGGGCAGAAGGGGCGGCTCGGCGCCTTCGGGCATGCCGTCCTCGACGTAGAGTTCGGAGCCGTCCTCCGGGTGGGGACCCTTCCACACTTCGCCGACGCGAGTGTAGTCCTTCGGATTGTTCCGGTAGAGGATGCGGTGGAGTCCGAGATCCTCGAGGGCCTTCGCTTCGGGGAACATCTTGTTGCTGATGTCCGGGATCGGGAAGAGCTTGCTCAGGTCGGCGCCGGTGAGCACTTCCAACGCGCGGGCGTAGGCGACCACGTGGACGCCACCGCGGACGAGCAGGTAGCCGGTCATCGCGCGGACGGTTGGGTCGTCGGTGGTCTCGTAGACGCGAATCTTGTTCGCGCGGGCGCCACACTCAAGGAAGAAGTTGTGGAGCAGGTCGAGCTTGAGGTTGCCGCTGGAGAAGACGTTGTCGCCGGTCCAGGGGCGGCCCATGGAGTCGACCGGGAGGGCGGTCTGGCCGCTGGCGATGAAGTGATAGGAGTTGCGCGAGGTCTGGGCGCTCTCGAGCGGCTTGGTGGTGGGGTCGGTGCCCCGCTCGGTGGTGCCGCTGAGCAGGAGATTGATGGTGTAGGTCACCAGCTCGATGTGGCTGTGTTCCTCGGCGGCGATGTTGGCGATCAGGTCGTAGAACGGGCGAGCCTGTTCCTGTTCGCGGCCGCGGAAGTTCATGCTCTGGAACGTGTAGTTCATCAGGGTCGACATTTCGCCGAACTTGCCACCCAGCAGTTCCTGGACGAGCGACGCGGCATTGGCGTTGGGGCCGGCTGGCAATGGTAGCTCGACGGCTACACGGTCGAAGCGTGTGATCATGAGGTGAACTCCCTGTCTTTCCTGGCTCGAAGGATGCACCTGCTGGTGCTGAGCACTGGAGTGAATAGATACACCCTAAAGAAAAACAGGCTCATAAACCATGGGCGGCGGTGACTATGCGCGGAAACCATGTCGCTTGTGCCGGGGCATGGAATGCGTGAAACCCCCTCGACGACGGGCTCTATCCCTTCACCGAGCCCGCGGTAATGCCCTGGACCATGAACCGTTGGGCCAGGAAGTAGAGCACCATCACGGGCAGGGCGGCGAGGACCGCGCCAGCCATGATCGGACCCCACAGCAGGACGTCGCCGGTGATGAGGTATTGCAGGCCGAGCGGGACCGTTCGCTTTTCCTCCGACGTGATGAAGATCAGGGCAAAGAGCAGTTCGTTCCAGGCCGCCGTGTAGGTGAAGATGCCGACCGCGGCGAGGCCCGGGAGCGACAGCGGGAGCAGGATGCGGAAGAGGGCGCCGAGCTGGGTGGCGCCGTCGACCATGGCCTGTTCCTCGAGGTCGGCCGGAACGCTGCGGAAGTAGCCGGAGAGCAGCCAGGTACTGAGCGGGATCGAGAAGGTCAGGTAGAGGACGATCAGACCCCACAGGGAGTTTCCCATGTGGAGGCGGGCGACGATGATCGAGAGCGGGATGAAGAGCAACGAGCCGGGTGTGAGGTAGGTGAGCAGGATGATGCGGCCGACCAGTCCCCGGAAGCGGTAGCGGAACCGGACGATGCTGTAGGCGGCGAAGGACGAGATCAGCAGCGAGACGACGGTGACGCTGCTGGCGACGATGATGCTGTTGCGGATGTTGGTGAGATAGCCCTTTTCCTGAATGAGGATGCGGTAGTTCTCCCAGGTCGGGTTTTCGGGGAAGAGGGCAGGCACGCGGTAGATCTCGCGCGGGAGCTTGAGCGAGATGGTGAACATCCAGTAGAGGGGGAAGATCACGATCACCGCGACCACCAACATGATGGCGTAGATCGCGAGGAGCGTCAGCAGGTTGCGCGTCGTCCGGTTGCGGAACCGCCGAACAGGGTTCCTGATTTCGGATGGCGGTGTCTGGATCATGGTGGGTTGCATCAGTCACCCTCCTGAATGAGCCAGGTGACGAAGAAAACCAGGATCAGCAGGGCCGGGATCATGGCGACCGAGACCGCGGCGGCTTCGCCGAGGCGGTGGGTCTGCATGCCGAAGTAGGCCAGCACCGGGAAGACCATGGTGGCGTCTGACGGGCCGCCCTGGGTCATGATCCAGATGTTCTCGAAGCTGTTGGCGGTCCAGATCGACGACATCAGGATGACGATGAGGATGACGGGGCGGATGCTGGGCAGGGTGATGTCCCAGAAGCGTTGCCATGAAGACGCGCCGTCGACCTTGGCGGCTTCATAGAGCTCGTTCGGCACGCCCTGGAGGGCGGCGAGGAACGAGATGGCCCAGAAGGGGAAGCCGCGCCAGACGGTGGCGATGATGACCGCCGGGAGGGCGGTCGATTTCTGGCCGAGGTAGTCGATGATCTCGGGGTGGATGCCGGTCTTGGTCAGGATGAGGTTGAAGGCGCCGCCGATCGGCATGTAGAGCAGCTTCCAGACGAGGAAGGCGACGAACCCCGGCATGGCCCAGGGGAGCATGATCAGGCCGCGCATGAGCCCGCGACCGCGGACCGCCTGGTTGAGCAGCATGGCGAGGCCGAGGCCGATGATGAGCTTCAGGATGTCCGAGACCACGACCATGATGATGGTGTTCTGGATGGTCTTGATGAAGCTGGGGTTTTTGGCCAGGTAGCGGAAGTTGTCGAGCCCGATCCACGATCCGGCCTGGCCGACCATGCGGTCGGTGAAGGAGATGGCGATGGCGAAGAAGAATGGGTAGGCGACGAGGCCGATGAGGAGCGCGAGCGCGGGCAGGACGAGCAGGTAGCCGCTGATGGCCTGGCGGTTGGCGAGGCTGAGGCGGGAGCCCCGTTTCACGCCCGGTGACTGGCCGTTTGCCATGGTGGTGGACACGTGGGAGTACTCCGGGCTCGTTCGAGTCGGTGTCTGGAAAGCCGACGGGGAGGGGCACGCCATTGTGCGCCCTCCCCGGGTGTTCGAAGGGAACTACGCGTACTTGGCGTAGATGGTGTCGCCAGTTTCCTGGCATTCGGCGAGCGCGTCCTCGATGGAGAGACCGTCGACGACGATGCGCTGGATCATCTTGGGAACGGTGAAGTTCGAGTTGAAATCGGCGTAGGCGGTGTTCGAGACATCGGGGTAGGCGGGAGCCGTGCCGTTGAGGACGAGGTCCTTGAGGCCGGTGAGAACGGGCGTGGAGGTGAATGCCTCCAGCTCGTCCTGTCCCTTGAGCACCGGGCCGTAGATGGCGACCTTGTAGTACTCGCCGATGAATTCGGGTTGGGCGAGGTATTCGATCAAGGCTTTCGCGGTGTCGGGATCGGGGTTTCCAACCGGGATGGCGCGGAGGTTGGGCCCGATTGGGGCGACCGTCATGACCGGGCCAGCGGGGAGGGCGGAGTAGCCTGTGGCATCAAAGAGTTCGGGGTCGTCGGTCGCGGCGGCGATGCTGACGCTGCCGGTGTTGGCAATGAAGATGGCCTGGCCGGAGAGATAGGCGGTGTTGTCGCCAGCGCCGTCCCAGGTGGTCGCGCCCGGTGGGAAGAGATCGGCGTCCCAGGCGGCCTTCACCCAGTTGAGGAACTCGCGGGTTTCGTCGGACGAGATGGTGCAGGTCTTGCCTTCGTCGTCGGCGATGCGGCCGCCGTAGGACTGGAGGGCGGAGACCATGAGGTTGGCATCGCCGACGTTGGAGAGGGCGAGGCCGAGGCCGTAGACACCGGGTTGCTGCGCGGCGGCGGCCTGGTCGCTCAGTTCCTGCCAGGTGGCGGGAGCCTCGGTGAACCCGGCTTCCTCCAGCACGTCGAGCCGGCGGAAGAGGACGTTGCCGCCGGCGCCGAACGGCACGCCAGCCTGGATGCCGTTGAACTTGGCCTTGTCGACCGCGCCCGCCACGGAATCGTGCCAGCCGCCGTGGGCCGCTCCGACGGCGTCGTAGGTATCGGATAGGTCGAGCAACTGGTCGCTCTGGCTGAGCAGCAGCGCGAGGTCGAGACCCAGGTCGAGGGCGCTGGGCATGGTGTTGGATTCGACGGCGGCGCTGACCTTCTGGTTGGTCTCGTTCTGGTTGATCATGACGACTTCGGTTTCGACGCCGTTGTCCGATCCCCATTGATTGATGGCGTCGACGAGCATCTGGTTCGCCTCGTCGGAGAAGATGAGCCCGCCCCAGTAGGTGAGCTTGCCGCTCTCCTGGATCACCGCGGGCGCCTTGCGGGCGGCGAGGGTCTGGGCGAGGACGCCCGACGAGGCGACGGCGGCGGCTCCACCGATGACGGCACGGCGAGTATGGGTTCGTCGGATACGGGACATCACGGAACTCCTTCATTCGGACGCGAACGGTTGCCGTTTGGGACCCTGCGTGCGCGATGGCTGCCGCGAAACCGAGGGAATCGGGAATGCCCGAACCTGATCATTGGCCGCCGCCATTCGAGCGATTGAGATGTAGGTGTTGCTGGGTATGTAGCCATGGGCGGATTGCGCTGTCAAGGGGTATGTGGCGGGAGACGATTCCGGGACTGGCGCGAAAGGATGGGTTTCGCCGGGAGGGGTTTGCGGATACGATGCCGCCACCGGAACAGGCGGGCGATGGGTCCGCGATCAGCAACTGGCGACGAATGAGGAGCGGTGGAGATGACAGGGCCTGCGATGCGAGTGGGGTTGGGGCAGTTCAACCAGATGACGGAGGAGAAGCTGCGGTTCGCGGCGCAACTGGGCGTGACCACGATCCAGATGAACTCGCCGTTGCTGCCGGGCGAGACCCGGTGGGAGGCGAAGGACATCCGTCCACTCGTGCTGAAGGCCCAGGAGTTTGGGCTGACGCTGGAGGCGATCGAGAACACGCCGCCGCAGTTCTTCATCAAGGCGATGCTGGGCCATGAGGGCGCGGACGAGCAGATCGAGAACTACAAGGCGACGATCCGCGCCGTTGGCGAGGCGGGGGTGCCGATCCTGGGCTACAACTTCATGCCGAACTCGGTGTGGAGGACGTCGCGAACCGCTCCTGGTCGTGGCGGCGTGGAGGTGACGGCGTTCGACATGGCGCTGGTGGAGGCGGCCGGTGGTGATGGCCGCGAGTTCACGCCGGTGAAGTCGAACTGGGCGCCGGGTATCTGGACCACCGACGATCCGGAGCAGTTCGTGAGCCACGACCAGATGTGGGCGAACTACGAGCGGTTCATGCACGAGGTGCTGCCGGTGGCGAAGGAGGCCGGCGTGAAGCTGGCGCTGCACCCGGACGATCCGCCGGTGCCGATGCTTGGCGGCGTGGCGCGGCTGTTCTGCGACGTGGCCGGGTTCAAGCGGGCGGAGGAGATCGCGATCGCCACGGGCGCGGTCGAGGCCTGGGGCCTGGACCTGTGCCTGGGCTGCTGTTCGGAGATGCCGGGCGGGAGGGCGAACGTGGTCGAGATGATCGAGCATTTCGGGCCGACCGGGCGCATCCTGTACGTGCATTTCCGCGACGTGCAGGGCGAGGTGCCGGTGTTCCAGGAGTGTTTCCTGGGCGAGGGTAACTGGGACCCGGCCGAGATCATGCTGCTGCTGAAGCGGAGCGGGTTCACCGGGTTCATGATCGACGACCACGTGCCGCACATGGATGGCGATTCGGACTGGAACCACCGGGCCCGGGCGCACGCCGTGGGCTACATGCAGGGCCTGATGAACATGATGGAACTGCTCGACGCCTAGAGCGACATCCGCCACGGTGGTCACGCTTGCCATGCGGGAGGGAGGCCCATACTGCGGCCAGTTCCCGCCTGGAAGCGGTGCGATCGGCGGCCGCGCAGGACCTCCTTACGGTCCGTGACGAGACCGGTCCGGCGCCACCATTCCGGACCTGGTCGTGGTTCGCGAGCACGCGGACGCGCTGGATTCGCGAGTGTCCGTTCCGCCGATGTACCGGCAATCCGCGCCCGCGCTGGATGAGTACGCCCATCAGGGTCTGACGTGAACGCGGTCGACGCCGACGGGGCGAAGACAGGCTTCGCCACTACCAACCTGATGAGGTGGTATCCGATCGGAGACTGGCTGGCGGGCAGGGCATCGCGTTTCGCGGGGTACGAAAAAGGACGGGCCGCTGGGCCCGTCCTTTTTCGTGTGGTGTGCCTGATCCGGTTGGATTACGCGGCCGGGGTGGCTTCCGGCTCGGTGCTGGCTGGCTCGGCGAGGTAGACCTCGACATCCACGTTGCCATCATCGTCGGCGTCGAGCTTGGCGATGCCGGTGTAGCCTGAGTCGTTCAGCGGGCGGAGGGAGATGACGAGTTCGTCGTCGACCACGACGCCGCCGATCTCACCGCAGGCGATGTAGTTCTGGATGTTCTCTTCACTCTCGTGGACCACGATGGAGTGGGAGGAGGCCAGGACATCGTCCTCGAAGCTGAGTTCGATGTCATCGGTTTCCGAGTAGAGCACGGCTGGGGCCGTCAGCACACCCTGAGGCGCGTTGTCGGTGTCTTCACCGTCGTCGTCATCATCATCATCGGCGCCGCGAACCGTGATGTTGTTCAGCGGGGCGGCGGGATTGGGATCGAGGTTTGTGCAGTCGCCGAGGTGAATGTGCGCGGGATGGGAGTGCACGCCTTCACCGGACGTGTCGTCCTGGGCGAGAGCGATGCCCGCGCCGCCGACGGTGAGGGTGCCCACGAGAAGCGCGCCAATGGTGTACTGCTTGAGAGATGCGTGAAGTTGCATGTGATCCTTTTCCTCCTGATGACTACATGACGACCAAACGAACGCCGCTAGCGTGTTCTCTGGAAGAGGTAGATGATCGCGAGGATAACCAGGATGATGATGAGAATGTAAAGAACTGGTCCTACATCCATGCTTTCGTGCTCCTTCCGCGGGTAGACCCGTCGATTATGGTCAATAGTCTCGCTACAAGCAAGCTTCCGCTAGCCCCTGGAGTGGGAAGCCACCCGCGTCGTCGAGCGTGGTTTCCCACTCCAGCGGTCCACCGGTCAAGGCTGGGGCCCGTCCGGAGGTACACGGATTCGCGTTGTGATCTGACGTAGTCGCCGCCCGCTCTCCACTGAAACGCTTCCACTCCTCCCGGTTCGCCCCTTGCAGGCGGCCCTGGATCGTCTTGGCGCGGTCAAGACCAGGCGGCTGAAGCCGGGTCTTGCTCAGGAAGGTTGGTGGGCGTCTCGTTTCACACCGCCACTCGTACCGTAGCCAAAGCCTAGGGGTGTTTCGCGGTCAATGCCATGCATGAGGGCGCATATGCGAGAAGTACATATTTTGTGGGTAAGCCAGAGAGGAAACGACCCGGGCGATTTCGCCCGGGTCGTGCCGGAGAGGGTTACGGCTTCATCGAGGCTGGCAGGGGATCCTGGATCGCGCCCGGGGCGTCGATGGCGCCATGGCGGGAGGTGTCCTTGCGGGGCTTTCGCGAGCGCTCCGGCTTGCCGGACGACGAACCCGGGTGCGGGGAGGCGGGATCGGTGACGAGGGCCGTGGCGAGCACTTCGTCGAGGGTGCTGACTTCCACCAGTTCGAGATCGGCCTTCACCACGTCGGGAATGTCGGCGATGTCCTTGGCATTCTTCCTGGGCAGGATGAAGGTCTTGATGCCACCGCGGTGCGCGGCCAGCGTCTTCTCGCGAAGGCCACCGATGGGCAGGACCTTGCCTCGGAGCGTGATCTCGCCCGTCATCGCCACGTCGCGGCGGACCTGGACACCGGTGAGGGCGGATATGAGCGCGGTGGCCATGGTGATGCCGGCGGAGGGGCCGTCCTTGGGGATGGACCCGGCCGGAACGTGGACGTGGATGTTGTTCTTGTCGAACACCTCGGGGTCGATGCCGAGCGAAGTGGCCCGGGACCGCGCGTAGGACAGGGCGGCGCGAGCCGATTCCTGCATGACATCGCCAAGCTTGCCGGTGAGCGACAGCTCGCCCTTGCCTGGCATCACGGTGACCTCGATGGAGAGGAGGTCGCCACCGATGCTGGTCACGGCGGCGCCAGTGGCCACCCCAACCTCGTCCTGCTCCTCGGCCAGGCCGAAGTCGTAGCGCGGGATGCCGAGGTAGTCCGGCACGTTCTCGGCCTCGAGGGTGATCGACTCCGGCGGATTGGACCCGGCGAACTTGCGCGCGACCTTCCGGCAGAGCGACCCGACCTCGCGTTCGAGGTTGCGGACGCCTGATTCCTCGGTGTACTCGCGGACCACGCGGCGCAGGGCATCCTGGGTGATGACCAGTTGCTGGTCCGTCAGGCCGTGGGATTCCAGCGCCTTCGGCACCAGGTAGTTGGTGGCGATGGCGAGCTTTTCGATCTCGGTGTAGCCGGACACCTCGATGATCTCCATCCGGTCGCGCAGGGCGGGCGGGATGGGATCGAGCATGTTCGCGGTGGTGATGAAGATCACCTTCGAGAGGTCGAACGGGACTTCCATGTAGTGATCGGAGTACGTGGAGTTCTGCTCGGGGTCCAGAACTTCGAGCAGGGCCGACGACGGATCACCCCGGAATGTGTCGGCGCCGAGCTTGTCGACCTCGTCCAGCACGATCACCGGGTTCAGGCTGCCCGCGTCGCGCACGGCCTTGATCACGCGGCCAGGCATGGCGCCCACGTAGGTGCGCCGGTGCCCCCGGATTTCGGCTTCGTCGCGGACACCGCCAAGCGACATGCGGACGTATTCACGGCCGATGGCACGGGCGATGGACTTGCCGAGACTGGTCTTACCGACGCCCGGAGGGCCGACGAAACAGAGGATCGGGGCGCGGAGCTTGTCGCCGGCCAGCTTGCGGACGGCGATGTACTCGATGATGCGCTCCTTCACCTTGTCGAGCCCGTAGTGGTCCTCGTCGAGGATGGAGGCGGCTTCATCGAGGTCCAGCCGGTCCTCGGTTTCCTTGGCCCACGGAAGTTCGGTCAACCATTCAAGGTAGGTGCGGATGACGCCGATCTCGGGCGAGAAGGGGTGCTGCTGCTCCAGCCGTTCGACCTGGGCGATGGCCTTGGTCTTGACCTCGTCCGGCATGCCGGAGGCGTCGATCTTCTCCCGAATCTCGTTGGCCACGGCCTCTTCCGACGAGCCCTCGCCGAGTTCCTTCTGGATGGCGCGGAGCTGCTCGCGGAGGAAGTACTCCCGCTGCTGGCGGTCCATGCCCGCCTGGGCCTCGGACTGGATTTCATGCCGGAGGTTGAGGACGTCGAGCCGCTTCTGGATCATGACGCTGAGCTGGCGAAGCCGTTCGATGGGGTCGAGCGTCTCCAGCAGGGTCTGGCGCTGCTGCGAGGTGAATTCCGGCGAGAACGCGATCAGGTCGGCGAGCCAGCCGGGCTCGTCGACGCCGCGAACCATCGTCAGGACTTCCTCGGGCACGTTCGGCAGCATCGAGATGTAGCTCTCGATCTGCTCGAGCACGGCCGACATCGCGGCCTCGGTGCGGCCCGGATCGGAGACGACATCGTCCTCGCGGCGAACGCGGGCGGCCACGAAGGGCTGGTCCTGGATGAGCTCCTCGGCCACGCCGCGGCTCACGCCCTGGAGAATGACGTGGTCCTGGCCGCCGGGCCGGGAGATGTACTGGCCGACCTCGGCGATGACGCCGACGTTGCACAGTTCGTACTGGATGGTTTCATCCCACTGCTCGGAACTGGGAGCGGTGGGCTCGTCCGCGGTGAAGGTGTCGTAATCCTCGTTACCGGCTTCCTCGGCGATGAGGTCCGTCATCATGTCGATCAGGTCGCGCTCGGGGCCGTTGCCATTGGCCGGTTCCCCATCCCTGTGCTCGACGGGACGTTCGGTGAGCACGAGCACGTAGCGCGGGGTCATGCGCATGGCGCGATCGATGGCGCGGGCCGTCTCGTCGTCCTCCACCGGGTAGGGGATGGACATGTGCGGCAGGAGAATGGTTTCGTCGGTAATGACGACGGGCAGGGCGAGCGCCTCCTTCGCCACCTTCTTGCGGCGGGGGGAACGCTTGCGCGGAGCCGGTTTTTCGTCCGAATCGGCGTCGGCCGCGGCGGTTGACGCGGCGGCCCGGGGCTTGCGGGCGCGTGGCTTGCGCGCCGGTTTCGCCTCGGTGGCGGCTTCGGCGGCTGGCTCCTGGTCGCCGGACTGGTCGGTCGGGTCGTCCTGGTCTGGCGTCCGATCGAGATCCTTGTCGTGATCAGCCATGAAGGGTCGGTCTCGACTTTCGTGACAGGTGCGGAACCGCCGCACATCGGTTAGGTGACATGTTTATCGGGGCGAATGCCTGAAAAAGGCTATCGAACATGGCGGCGCCGGGACGGATGAAGTACAAGTCCCATGGCGGCTTTCCAGCCATCGCGAAAGTGTACTTGGGGCAGACCTCGCTTTGACACTATACGAGTGGTCAGGTTTCTGTATTCCGGGGATTACTGTGCCCAGCAGTCACCGTTTAACTCGAAGAGATGGTATACCTCGTAGTGAGCAATGGGCCGTACGGTCACTAATGACATCGACATGTGAATGAAGGGCAATGCTGTGGCGGGCGGAAGTGGGGACATGACAAGCGACGGGACCATCATCGAGCCGGGAGCACGCTCGGAGGACCTCGAAACCACATCGACAGACCTGTCCGAACTCCACGCCCTGCTGGGGCGGGCCCGGGAGCGCCTCTCATTCTATGAAGGGTTCGACCGGATCATCGCCGAGAACGTGCGCCGGTCGGGCGAGCTCATGCTCGAGTCGCTTCGCGTACGGGACAAGCTGAACACCGACGCCAATTTCCTCGGGGCGGAAGAGCGGTCTCGCATCCTGCGGCGCCTGAACGGGCTCGACGGCGCGCTGAACACGATGCAGGCGAACCTGGACGACGTGGTGCGCCAGGTGTCCGACCTGCGCGAGTCGCTGACCCACGCGGCCGAGAGCGACGAACTACCCGAGATCGAGACGACGCCAGACGCGGGCGCCGGCCCGGACGACATCGACCACGCGACGTTGATGGCGATGGTCGCCACCGAGCCTCAGGGATCCGTCGCGGAGCCAGCGGCCGAGACGGTTCAGGAGGCATCGCCAGCGGCCACGGTCCCGCCGCCGTCGACGCCCGCGCCGGTCGAACAGCCAGTCGCGGCTCCCGCGACGCCACCCGTGCAGTCGCCTCCTGTCACCCAGCCCGTCACGCCGACGGTGACCCCCGCGCCGCCGACACCCGTTCCCACACCCATCCCACAGCCGAGTCCGGTGGCGCAACCCGTCGCGTCCGCGCCGTCTCCCCAGGTTGGCGGCTTCGCGGAGGCCCCGCGCGAGACGTGGAACGAGCAGCGGACGATCGAGGTCATCGCGCACGACGTCACGCGGGCGGCGGTTGCGCTGGCGTTGCAGGGGCACCTGCGTTCCCTGCCACAGGTAACGATGGTGGACGCGCGAGAATTCGCCAGCGGCATGCTGCGATTGCAGGTCGCCGCCACGTCGTCGCTGACCCAGGCCGACCTGACAGGCTGGGCCGGAAGCGAGCAGATGGTGATCGTCCAGCTTCAGCCGACGGTGGTGGAGCTCCGCTTTACATCCTGACCGGCCAAAACTGACCCTTCCGGCCGCGGAACTGGTGACGTAAGGTGTGCGTTTCATAGCATAATGGGGCAAGCACCAACGTAAACCGGCATATCGCAACACCAGGCCGTTCATTTACCTCTGGAACCAGATTCGCGACGTTCGCTTGGAGCGTCGATACGGCATGGTTCCGGACATTGCCCAGGGATCTGGGAGGGGACATAGGCGATGAGTGACTCGCGGGCTGGCAAACAATACGTCTTCGTGACCTGGTTTGCCTTGCTGATTATTGTCGCGGGGATTTTCCCGTGGTCCGCCGCCGCCCAGGACGGCACGCCAGTGGATGAGCCGGTGACCGTTGAGACCGTCGAGACGGTCGAGACAGATCCCGCCACGGAAGAGCCCACGACCGCCCCGGTCGCCACCGAAGCGCCAGCGACGGAGGAGGCCGAGCCCACCGGGAACAAGGACGAGCCGCAAATGCGGCCGTCGAGCCTGTTGCAGGAAGAGGAGGCGACGCCGGTCGCGCCCAGCGTGACCTCGATCGACCTCACCTGCGCCACGCCGGGCGCGAAGATCGCCGGCGTGATGACGACGAGCGACCCGGAAGCGGCGGCGGTCGTCGCGCTGCAACTGACGACCACCGACGATCCGGAGATTCCGGCGTTGCAGGACCTCGGCGTGAATGTCGAGCCGGGCAAGACCAGCTACACCTTCGAGGCCGTGCTGGAGACGGGCGACTTCGAGAAATCCACCACGAACAAGGTCGTGGTGAAGGGGCCGGACGGCGCCCCGGTCTCTGACGAGATCGAGATCGCCGCGGATGGAACCGCGACGGTTTGCGTTCCGGAGACCACGACCGCGCCGAGCGAGCCGGCTTCGTCCCCAACCGAGACGACCACGCCCGCCACGCCAACCTCGCCCTCGACGACGCAGCAGGGCAGGGTGACGAACACGGGCGGCGCCAATCTGCGATGCCGATCCGCCGCGAACACATCGTCCACGATCCTCGCCCTGCTGCCGGCCAACTCGACGGTTCAGGTGCGTGGCGCGGCCGTCAATGGCTGGGTGCCCGTGACCTGCGCCGGGAAGGACGGCTGGGTCTCCGGCGCGTACCTGACCGTCAGCACCGTGCCGACCCAGCCAACCCCGACCGCCACGTCGACGGCGACCAGCACTCCGACCCAGGCGCCGGGCACTGGCTCGATCGCGACCGTGGTGAACACGGGCGGATCCAACCTCCGGTGCCGGACGGCCCCCAACACCGGTTCGTCGATCATCACGCTGCTGCCGATGGGAGCGCAGGTGGCGACGCGAGGGGCGACCAGCGGCGGCTGGGTGCCGGTGCTCTGCGGCGGGATGGACGGGTTCGTCTCGGCCGACTACGTGAAGCTCGGTTCGGGCACCGTGCCGCCGACCTCCACCGCGACGGCGACGAGCACTCCCGTGACTCCCGCGCCGACCGTGGCGCCAGGCTCTGGCCAGGTCGCCTACGTGACGGGGACGGGCGGGGCGGGCCTCCGCTGCCGGACATCCGCGGTCAACGGCACGGTGATCACCGTGCTGGCGGAGAACGCGAAGCTTTCCGTGACATCGCAGTCCAACGGCTGGGGCCAGGTGACCTGCGGCGGCCAGACCGGTTGGGTATCGCTCTCCTACGTGCTCTTCGCGGTCAACCCGGGCAGCGGCAACGGCGCGATTCGAATCGATATCAACCTGCGAACGCAATACATGATCGTGTACCAGGGCAACAACGTCCTCTCGCGGACGTACGTCAGCACCGGACGGCGCGGATTCGACACCCCGCCGGGCACCTTCTACATCAACCGCAAGGTGAAGGTGAAGGACATGTCCGGCGTCCTTGGCGGCGAGTACTACCACGTGCGCAACGTGCCTGACGTCATGTACTTCACCAACCGGGGTCACGCGATTCACGGGGCGTACTGGCACAACAACTTCGGGTACGTGATGAGCCATGGGTGCGTGAACCTGCCGCTCGGGTTCGCGACCTGGCTGTACAACATCACGCCGATCGGGACGAAGGTCACGATCCACTGGTAGCGAGACATAGCCTCGTCACACGGCCCGCCATCCACTGCTGGATGGCGGGCCGTCGCCATTTCCGGGGCGACTTCCGGCTTCTGATAGGGTGGAAGGCAAACGGTGAACGCGCACGAGGCGCGATCCCGACCAGGACGTGAATGCGTCGGCCGGGGTTGACATCAATATGGTTTAGTTCTAAACTGAATGCATGGACGCGACGATCGAATCACCACCAGTTGAACAGGATTCCAGACCCGGACGAGTCGAGCCGAGCACCATCGCCTGGCTTCGATTGGCGAGGGTGTATCACAAGATCGACCTGAAGACGGCGGATGTCATGCGCTGTCATGGCCTATCGGTCAGCAGGTTTGACGTGCTGAACCACGCCGGCACGCCCGAGGGACGCACGCAGCAGGAGCTCGCGGCATCGTTGCTGGTAACGAAGGGGAACATCACCCAGTTGCTGGACGCGATGGAGCGTGAAGGGCTCGTGGAGCGGCGTCGTGACGGGCGCTCGAAGCGGATCTACCTGACGGAGCGCGGGCGTTCACTGCGCGGCGAGCTGGTGAGCCTGCAGGAGAAGGAGATCGCCAGGTACTTCAGCGCGCTCGACGAAGACGAGATGAAGTACCTGATCCGGACCCTGCGCAGACTCGACCAATCGCTCGACATGCACGACGCGCCCGACGAACCGGCGGGCGACCGGCTCGAATCCTGACCATTCGCCACCCTGTACACGAGACCTTCGGCGTCAGCCGTTGAAAGGACACACCATGAACCGGCCAGACGGACTTGAACTCACCGGCCTGCACCACGTCAGCGCGATCACGGCCGACGCGCGACTCAATCGCGACTTCTATGCCCGGGCGCTGGGGCTGCGGCTCGTCAAGAAGACGGTCAACCAGGACGCGCCCGACGTGTATCACCTGTTCTTCGCCGACGGAAAGGGTTCGGCGGGAACCGACGTAACTTTCTTTGATTTCCCGCACACCGCGCGCAACCACGCGGGGCGGGGCGAGATCAACGAGATCGCCCTCCGCGTTCCGGGCAAGGCGGCCCTGGAGTGGTGGGAGCGCCGGTTCGACGACCTCGGGATCGAGCACGACGCGATGACGACCCGTGCCGGATTCGCGGCCCTGCCGTTCCGTGACCCCGAGGGGCAGCGGTTGGCGTTGATCGACGAAGGCGATGACCCCAGGATCCCGGGCGGCACGCCATGGGAAAAAGCGACGGTTCCCGTCGAGTACGGCATTCGCGGTCTTGGGGCGGTGACGATTTCGTCGGCGCGGCCCGACTCGACGCTGGCGGTGCTGACCAGCATCCTCGGCTTCCGGATCGTGAAGGACATCGCCGATCCCGCGGTTCCGGGCAACCGGGATGTCGTGCTGGAAACCGGCCCGGGCGGGCCCGGCTCCTTCATGATCGTGCAGGTGCGGCCGAACGATCCTATGGCGCGCCAGGGCCGCGGCGGCGTGCATCATGTGGCCTTCCGGGTGCCGACCTACGAGGCGCACGACGCCTGGAACGAGTACCTGCGATCGGCGGGCATCCACGTGACGCCGGTGATCGACCGCTTCTACTTCAAGGCGATGTACTTCCGTGAGCCGGGCGGAGTGCTCTACGAGATTTCGTCCGATGGACCCGGCTTCATGGACGATGGCGAGCCCGAGGAGACGCTGGGCGAGATGCTGGCCCTGCCGCCGTTCCTCGAGCCACGCCGCGCGGAAATCGAGCGCAACATCAGGCCGCTGGACACCAGCGTGAAGCTGATGACCACGGAGTATGGGCAGCCGGTGCAGGAGGAGGCGCGAGCATGACCGACAACGATCCCCACGGCCGCCAGCCGGTGCTGGAGTACGGCGAGAAGCTGGAGGACGCCAACGGCGTCGTGATCCTGATCCACGGGCGGGGAAGTCCCGCGGCGAACATCATCCGGTTGGCCATACCGCTGGCGCCGGACCCGGACAGCGAACAGAAAATCGCCTGGCTAGCGCCGCAATCGGACAACAACACCTGGTATCCGTACCGGTTCCTGGTGCCGGTGGAGCAGAACGAGCCGTGGCTCGGATCGGCGCTGGCCAAGATCGACGGCATCATCGACCGGGCCGTCGAGGCGGGCATTCACCCGCGACAGGTGGCGCTTGTGGGGTTTTCCCAGGGGGCCTGCCTGGCATTGGAATACACCGCCCGCGGGTCGCGGCCAGTGGGTGCTGTGGCGGCGCTTGCCGGTGGCCTGATTGGCGAGCCGGGAGCTCCCCGGAAGCCGATCGCCGACCTGACCGGGACCTCGGTGTTCATCGGGGTCGGGGACGCGGACGATCACATCGACCTGGACATCGCCGAGGACTCCGCCGCGAAGATGCGGGACGCCGGCGCCTCGGTGGACTTCCGGACCTATCCTGGCGTGGGACACACGATCCTCGACGACGAGATTTCCGCCGCGCGCGAACTCGTTATCAGCCTCCCCATGATCGCCCCGATCAGCGGGTAGCGGATCACGCCAACCTATCGGACAACCTGATTCACCATCCGTCACGAAGCGCTCCAGCCCCTGGGTTGGAGCGCTTCGTGCGTATGCGGGCTGGTCATTCGCCGCGCGACGTTGACGAACCTCTCCCCCGGCCCATAGCATGTCTGGAAGTCACAGGTGTGGGGAATTGAAGGGGGAACGGATGTGGGGTTGGGGAGTCCGGCGCGTCCCGCGGGCCAGTTGGGTGGCGCGGTGGTTGATGGTGGCGGCCATCCTGGCGGGGGCGGTGGTTCCGTTCACGGCGAGCGCGGCGACGGGGAGGGTGGTGGCGACGCCATCGGTGAACATCCGGACCTGCCCAACGCTTGAGTGCCAGGTGATTGGCGCGGCCTCGCTGAACGACAACGTCGAGATCACGGGCACGATGGTGAACGGGTTCTACCCGGTTCGCTGGTTTGGCGTGGAAGGGTGGGCCTATGGCCTGTACCTCATGCCCGGCGGCACGGCGCCGTGGTTCGTGGAGGGCGATGCCTACTGCAACCGGGTGGCGTTCGTCTTCAACATCGGCATTGGGTACACGCCTTCGCAGTCGATCCTCAACACGCTGATCCAGCAGGACGTGGACGCGACGATGTTCCCCATGGGGTCGTTCGCGCGATCCCAGCCGGGGTACCTCCGGCAGCTCGACGACGCGGGGTTCGTGATCGGCACGCATGGCGACAGGAACCTGTTCCTGACGAACGAAAGCGACAGCGCGATCCGGCAGGACGTGAACGCCTCCATCGCGGCGATCGAGGCGGTGATCGGGCGGCCGATGGACCCGTATTTCACCCCGTACGCCGCCGACACGAACAACCGGGTACGAACGGTGGTGAGCCAGATGGGCCTGCTGCCGGTGGGCTGGAACATCGCCGCCAACGACTACGCGTCGACGGCGACCGAGTCGGCCGTGTACAGCAGGATCATGAACAACGTGTATCCGGGCGCGGTGATCGAGTTTCACCTCGATGGACCGGCGACCGAGTCGTCGACCGCGCGGGCGTTGCCGCGGATCATCCGCGACCTCCGCGCCCAGGGCTATGAGATGGCGACGATTCCGGACATGGCCGATCCGTGCGGTCTCTCCTGGCCCGTGCAACCGGCTAAAACCGGCACGGTGACGACTGGCAGCCTGCGGTGCAGGACCACGCCATCGCTTTCCGGCGGAATCATCACCTCGTTGTCGTCTGGCACGCGTGTGACGTTGCGCGGAAACGTGTTCAATGGCTGGGCGCCGGTGACGTGCGGCGGTCGGAACGGCTGGATGTCGACGGATTGGCTGGCGCTGTCGCAGACGCCGCCACCGACCACTCCCACGCCAACCCCCACGACGCCGACCCCGACGAGTCCGCCCATCACGGCCCAGGCGGTGGTGAGCAACACGGGTAGCTCGAATTTGAGGTGCCGAGCCCAGCCCACGACCTCCAGCGCGACGTTGACGTCGATGGCTCCCGGAACGCGAGTGGATGTCCGTGGCGCGGCGATCAATGGATGGGTGCCAATCCGGTGCGCCGGCCAGAATGGCTGGGCATCGGGTGCGTACCTGACCATCTCCGGTGGCCAGACGCCGACACCCACGCCGACGACGCCAACTCCGCCCCCAACGACACCGCCACCGGCGACATCGCAGGCGGTGGTGAGCAACACCGGTGGCGCGAACCTGCGCTGCCGCGCTCAGGCGTCCACGTCGAGCGCGACACTCACGATGCTGGCGCCGGGAACGCGGGTGGACGTGCGCGGGGCGACGACCAACGGTTGGACTCCGATCCGCTGCGCGGGCCAGAACGGGTGGGCCTCCGCGGCGTACCTGACTATCTCGGGCGGACAGTCGCCCACTCCCACGCCCACCCCGCCGCCGGGTGGCTCCACGGGCGTGGTCTCGAACACGGGCGGCGGGCGGCTGAACTGTCGCTCTGGCCCGGGAACCGGGAATCCGGTGGTGGCCCAACTTGCGGCGGGGGCCACGGTGGCGATCCGGGGCGCGACGGCTGGCGGCTGGGTTCCGGTGACCTGCGGCGGCCAGGCTGGCTGGGTGAGCGCCGAGTACCTGCGAATCACGTCGTGATCGAAGGTTGGCCGGCGTGGATCTGCCATTTCAGCGGGAGGACAAGGTTACAGCGTCCGTCATCCAGGATGTGCGTCCCATGCGCGGCGGGGCCGTGGACATCGTCATTCGTGACGGCCGGATCAAGGGCATCTGGCTGGGCGTGGTGTAGTCGCCTTCAGCCGCGCGCCGGTCGTGGAACCAGTCCGGGCGCCTACTGGTCGACGATGTGAACCTTGCCGGTCGCCATGTCGTAGACGGCGCCAGCGACCTTGACGCGGCCTTCCCTGAGGGCGTCGTTGATGATCGGGGAGATCGTGCGGAGGCGGGCCACCTGCCGGTGGACGTTCTCCTCGATGGCGGCGTTGAGCGGGTCTTCCGGATGGGAGGCGAGGGCCCGGAGGACGGACGGTTCGAGCGCGTCGATCAGCACGAAGAGCCGGCCAGGCAGCACTTCGTTCTCTCTGACAACCTGGAGCGCGCTGGTGACCGCCCCACAGCCGGTGTGCCCGAGCACCATGATGAGCGGGGTGTTGAGGAACTCGATGCAGTACTCGATGCTGGCGAGCCCGTAGTCGCTCAGGAAGTTGCCGGCCACGCGCACCATGAACAGATCGCCCGGATCGCGGGAGAAGATGAGTTCGGCGGCGACGCGGGCGTCTCCACAGCCCAGGATCGCGGCGATGGGCTGCTGGGTCTTGATGGCCGCGGCGCGGGCGGCGGAGTAGTCGATGGGCGGAATGGATTCGTCGAGGTAGATGTTGTTGCCCTCGACGAGCAAGGCCAGCGCCTCATCGGGGGAAACTCGCTGAACAGGGCGTTCACTCATGTGGGGGTACTCCAGCGGGGTGGTGCTCAAACTCGCACCAGCGTAACAGGCGAGCGGCGGCCGGACCACGACCTGGAGTTCGGGCGCGGGCTTTCCGGGACATCGATTCCGGGATAGAGTGGCCGAATCGACCATGTCAGGAACGGCCGGTCGCCCTTCGCGGGCGGGGGCCTGGTGTCGCGGAGGATTCGGATGACGACGGGCAAACGAGCCAGGGTGGGTGTGTTCGGAATAGGGCTGGCGGCGTACTGGCCGCAATTCCCCGGGCTGGAAGACGAGATCAGGGGACATCTCGCGACCATCACCGGCCGGATCGGGGACTGGGCCGAGGTAGTCGACGGGGGGCTGGTGGACACCGCCACGGCCGGCGCCGAACTGGGCGACAGGTTCGCTCGCGAAGACCTGGACCTGGTGTTTTGCTACAGCGGCACCTACGCCACCAGCACCCAGGCGCTGCCAGTGGTTCAACGCGCGGGTGTGCCAGTGGTGATCCTGAACCTGCAACCTGCCTCCGGGATGGACTACGAGACGGCGGATACGACCATGGCCCTGGCGTTCGCGAATGTCTGCCCGGTGCCGGAACTCGCCGGTGTCTTCCAGCGGTCCGGAATTCCGTACAGCCTGGTGACGGGCACGGTCCACGACGACGAGCGGGCCTGGGCCGAAATCGAGGGGTGGTGCCGGGCGGCCGGCGCGGCGAGATCGGTGCGGCGGGCGCGGTTTGGAATGCTGGGCCACACCTATCCGGGCATGATCGACATGTCGACGGACGTGGGGGTGGTGCATTCGCAACTTGGCGCCCATGTCGAGCTCCTGGAGATGAACGATCTCCAGACGCGGGTAGACGCCGCCGGCGAGGACGCGGTCGCGGGGGTAATCTCTCGGTCGGAGGCTATGTTCGAACCCATAGGCGACATATCCCCAGAGGCATGGGAGACAGGTGGGCGCGTGGCCGCGGGCCTGGGGAGCCTGGCGAGCGACTTCGCGCTGGATGGCCTCGCCTACTACTATCGGGGCGCCAGCGGGAGCGACATCGAGCGGACCGCCTCCAACATGATCCTGGGCAACACGCTGCTGACCGCGAACGGTGTTCCCGCGGCCGGCGAGGGCGACCTGAAGACGGCCGTGGCGATGAAGATCATGCACGAGCTGGGCCACGGTGGGTCGTTCTGCGAGTTCGCTTCGATGGACCTGGCGGACGACTTCTTCCTCTTCGGGCATGATGGACCGGCGCATGTGGGCCTGAGCGACGTGAAGGTGCCGATCCGGGAACTCGCCGTGTTCCATGGCAAGGTCGGCGGCGGGCTGTCGGTGGAGATGCGGCCGCGGATCGGCCTGATCACGGTGCTTGGGTTGACCCTGGGAAGCGATGGGAAGCTGAAGCTGATCGCGGCGGAGGGGGAGACGCTCCCAGGGCCGGTTCCAGCGATCGGCAACTCGATGAGCCGGGTCCGGTTCGGTCTCGAGGTGCGCGAGTTCCTGGACTCCTGGTGCGCGTTGGGCCCGACGCACCACGTGGCGATGGGGCTGGGCCACCGGCTCGGCGACATCCGCAAGGTCGCCCACCTGTTGGGGCTGCCACTGGAAACGGTGGGGTAAGAAGGGCGGTACCTGGATCCACGGACCTGTCACGCGGGCCGTGGATCCGTACACTTTCAGCGGACATACACTTCCGGGAACCACGATCATGGAACCATCCCGCGTGGGGCGTGGGGTACGATGGGGCCACCAAACATCAGGATCGGTGGCCCTTCCCGGAGGTGATTTCGTGCGACGCAAGGCAAGAGTTACGCGACGGCGGGTGATGGCGGCTTCGGTGGGCGCACTGGCGGCGGGATCCGCTGGGAGCGTGTTGGCGCGGGATGCCACTCCGGTGGCGTCGCCCCAGGCCACGCCAGTCCAGGCGGAGGATCTTCCCCTGGAGGAAGTCGCGTTGCTGACCGGATCCGATCCGGCCGCGGTGAATCAGACGGGCGCCGCCTACGGCGTGGACGGCACCGATCTTGGTAGCAGCTTCCTGTACAACGACCAGCTGTACATCCTGTTTGGCGATACCTTCGATGTGAACGAGAGCGACTGGCGCTGCAACGTGCTGGCGATTTCCAGTGATGACGATCCGTCGGACGGGGTGATATTCGACCGGATGATCGAGGATCGGCCCGGTCACGCGAAGGAGCTGGTTCCCGGAAGGAAAGTGGACTTCGACGAGGTCACGGTGATTCCGACCTACGGCGTCGCGGTTGGCGACCGGCTGTTCATGCACTACATGAGCGTGGAGCACTGGGGCGCGCCGGGTCACTGGACGCTGGGATCGGCGGGGTGGGCGTACTCCGACGACGCGGGAGAGACCTGGACCCGCGATCCCGACGCGGTCTGGCCGGGCGATACCAACTGGGGTCAGGTGGCGATCGAGGAACACGAGGGCCACCTGTACCTGTTCGGGATTCCGGGTGGGCGGTACGGATCGGTGAAGCTGGCCAGTGTCGCGCCGGAGAACCTCCTCCATATCGACACGTATGAGTACTGGGATGGCGATGGCTGGGGTGCCGATCCGGACGATGCCGCGGTTATCGTCGAAGGGCCGGTTGGCGAACTCTCCGTGCGCTGGAATTCCCACTACCAGCGCTGGCTGATGATGTACCTGATCGACAACGAGGGGCTGATCGTGCTGCGGTCGGCGTCGGAGTTGACCGGTCCGTGGGACGAGCCTCGGGTGGCGGTGCGCTCCACCGACTATCCGGCGCTGTACGCACCCTACATGTACCCGAAATGGAACGATGGGCCGGAGGTGTACTTCAACCTGTCGCTCTTTGGTCCGTACAACGTGTGGCTGATGCGCACGTCGGTGCCAGACCTGGCGCAATGACCGGCCATCGCGGACCGTGGCGGGAGGGCAATGGTGTACCTTGTGCCGTGGAGACCCGCGAGCCGGGCCTCGTTTTCATTCGTGCAAGACAGGACACCACACCCACTTCATGACCCTCGCGAACCGTGCCCAGAAACGACCATTCAGCATCGACCACCAGATCGGGGACGTCCGGGATCGCCTCGACCAGCATCTCCGGTGGTGGTTGGGCGGCCCGCCCCTGCCGGGACCAGGCGCGCTGAACGTGACCCCGGCGCGGAATGAACCCGGCTGGGACGGCAAGGTGCGCCCAATCCAGGGCGTGACTGGTCCGGAAGGCAGCGTGCTCGCGGTGGCGCCGGGCGTGGCGCCGTTGCTCGAAGGGAGCACCGCGGCGGAAGTGTTCGCGGATGCCGCCGCCCCGGACGGCCACGAGCGGCTGTCGAGGCGCTTCGGGATGCCGGCGGGGTATGGCATGCCGGTGTTCCGGTGGTCGAAAGAGGCCGCCGACGGACCGGACGTGGGCGAGTGGATCGACCCCGAGGACCCGCGGCTTCCGGACTGGCTGAGACCGTTCAACGGTGGGGTGCTGGCGCTGTTCGAGGACGACCAGTACGTGGCCGGGGTTGGACTCAAGCGGCACAACGACCTCGCGTTCGAGTTGTCGGTTGGAACCGATCCCGATTTCCGGGGGCAGGGATACGCGACCGACCTGGTGGCGCAGGCGGCGCGGGAGATCATCGCGGCCGGAGGCGTGCCGCTGTATCAGCATGGCCCGGATAATGAGGCGTCGGCGCGGGTGGCCGACGCGGCCGGGTTCCCCGACCGGGGCTGGTTCATGCTGGAGATCCACCCGGCCACCACGGGAACCATCAGGGGATAGCCCATTCGTCATTACTCACGGGAAATTCCGGCGTACAGAGCACAATCGGATATATAACTGCTTCGTCGATGCGTTGATCGCTCTCGACAGGGTCCATTCGTGCCGCATGGTGGCATTCGCCTGTGGCGTGGCTTCGCGACGTGGAGGCTGCCGGGTGATGGATGGATTCTGGCGAGGGCTGTTGGGCTCGGTGATGCTCGTCACGGTTGTGGTCTCCTCGTGGGGTGGAGGCGCCGGTGCGCAGGACACCACCGCGACCGTCGAACAGCAGCTGGTCGACCGTTACCTCCCCGTGATCTTCATCCGCGAGCACGAATACACCTGTGCCCGCCCGCCCGAACAGGGCGAACCCTACCTGCCCGTGCCGGTGGAGATGGTGCTTGGCAACGAGCGTGTATTGCTCCGCGACGGCGCCAACAACGACATGGTGATCGCCCAGGGTGTGGACGCGGTCGAACTCGCTCGGCACGGCGAGGACACCTACCTCGACTTTCCGGGCGATCCTCGGCGGCCCGGCTGCACGTTCGAGACCGACGAGCGAATCCGGACCGACGAGGCTGGGTTCACGCCGACAACATACGCCAGGATCGTGATCGACGAGGCCGAGGGACGTCTGGCATTGCAGTACTGGTTCTTCTGGTACTTCAACGAGTGGAACAATACCCACGAAGCCGACTGGGAAATGATCCAGATCATGTGGGACGAGGCATCCACGGTTGAGGACGCCCTGGCCCAGGAACCGTCCCGCACGGCGTTTTCGCAGCACAGCGCCGGGGAGCGCGGAACCTGGGGAGACGACAAGGTCGAGCTGGTGGACGGCACGCATCCCACGATCTATTCGGCGGCCGGCTCTCACGCGTCGTTCTATTCGAGCCGCACATTCCTGCAATGGGGCGAGAACAACTCGGGGTTTGGGTGTGACCTGACGACGGGGCCATCGACTCGCGTTGACCTGACGGCGAAGCTGGTCGAGGAGCCGATCGACCCCCAGGGCGAGTTCGCGTGGCTCCTGTATCCGGGCCGGTGGGGCGAACGCCAGATCAGCGTGTTCAACGGCGTCCACGGGCCTGGATACAACGCTCGCTGGATCGATCCGTGGGAAACCACCGACAACTGGCCGGACCGCAACATCGTGGTGCCGACGTCGAACACCATGGGGCCCACCGCGACGAGCGCGTTCTGCTCGTTCGCGAGCGCGGGGTCGCAACTCCTCATCGCGGCCAAGGTGCATCCCTGGGTGGCGATTCCGGCGATCTCGCTGGTGATCGCCGCCGTCGCGTACCTGTACCAGCGGTCGCGGGATATCTTCCGCCGGGCGGTGCGGGTATACCGGAACAACTGGCGGGTCTTCGCCGGTATCGGGCTGGTGGCGATTCCGATCGGGATCGTCTTCAACCTGATCGAGGCGTTCACGGTGGAGCGAAAGCCCATCGAGCCGATCGTGCAATGGCTGGGAGATACCGCGGGGGCGGAACTCTCGTGGGTGCTGGCCGTGGGGGGCATCCAGCAACTGGCCATGCTCCTGCTGATCGGGCCGGCGGTGATCCAGGCGGTGGCGGATATCCATCGTGGGGAGACGCCCTCCGTCATCAGGTCGTACCGGCTGGCGATCCAGCGGCTGGGCGCGGTGTTCGTGGCGGGCCTGGTGCTGGTGGCGCTGGTGGGCATTCCGCTGTTGCTGGTGGTGGGGTTGCCGATCGCGATCTGGTTGATCGTGCGCTGGCAGTACTTCGGCCAGGCGCTAATGTTCGACAAGGACACCGACAGCCTGGATTCACTGAAGGAGAGCGCCCGCCTGGTGGATGGGCGCTGGTGGCGAACCGCCTTCGCGGCGTTGCTCTTCGACCTGCTGGCGACCTTGCCTGGGGTGATCGTGGGATTTGGGTTGCTGACGGTGGGACGCGTGGCGGTGGGGTTCGCCAATGCCGCCAGCAGCCTGCTCTATGCCCTGCTCATTCCACTCTCGGTGATCGCGCTGACCGTGATGTTCCTCGACCGGCGGGGCGATCCCATCTCGGTGCCCGGTGTCGAAGGTGGCTCGGAACCAGCCCCCGCGTACCAGAAGGCCTAACAGTTCCGTATATATAGCTGGTATCCTCGCGGCAGCATGACGTATCGACATCGCCCGAGGAGTGCCGCATGACCGTCTACGCGATTCACGAAAACCCGGACTGGTTTCCACCGTTCGCCGCCGCGTTCGAGCGCGCCGGGCTGGAGTACGAGGAGTGGTTGCTGATCGAGGGATCGATCGACCTCGACGCGGCACCGCCGGAAGGCGTGTTCTGGAACCGGCTCAGCGCGTCGTCGCATACGCGAGACCACGTGCATTCGAAGGACTACACCAGGGCCGTGCTGGACTGGCTGGAGGCCCATGGCCGGCGGGTGGTGAACGGTCGATCGGTGGTCGAGATGGAGGTCAGCAAGGTACGGCAATTGACCTCGCTGCGGGCGTTCGGCATCGACACGCCGAGGACGGTGGCGGTGATCGGAAAGGCGGACCTCGTCGAGCGCGCTCGTTCGATGCCGGCGCCGTTTATCACCAAGCACAACCAGGGCGGCAAGGGGCTCGGGGTGCGACGGTTCGATGACCTCGGGATGTTCGAGGCCTATGTGGTGTCGGACGAGTTCGAGGAGCCGGTGGACGGGATCACGCTGTTGCAGGAGTACGTGGAGCCAGCCGAGCCGTTCATCACCCGGGTCGAAACGGTGGGCTACGAGTACATCTACGCGATCAAGGCGGACACGGCGCGGGGTGGGTTCCAGTTATGCCCGGCGGATGCCTGTGAACTGGACGAGAATGGGCAACCAAAGGCAGCGGAGAGCCTCTTCTCGCTGCGCGAAGGCTTCGAGCACCCCGCCATCGACCAGGTTCTCGGCTTCGCGCGAATGCACCGGCTGGAGGTCGCCGGGTTCGAGTTCATCGAAGCCGCCGATGGCCGATGCGTCGTCTACGACGTGAATACGAACACCAATTACAACCCGGATGTCGAAGCGATCGCGCCCAGGTCGGGACCGGGCGCGATCGCTTCCTATTTGCGGCGGGTGGAGCAGGAGACCTACGCCACCAGCCGGTAACTCTTGGTTGAATCGGCGCTCAGGAGATGGGGCGCGGCCTGCGGATCATGAACCAGTTACGAACGCCAAGGACGTCCTGCTCGTGGGCGACCTCGAAGCCGAACTTCTGGTAGAACCTGACATTCATTTCCTTGTCGGTTTCGAGCCAGCCGACGCCGTTCGCGACATCGAGGTGGTTGCCGCAGGCGGTCATGAGGGTTGTGCCGATGCCCTGGCCCTGAAGGTGAGCATCGACGGCGACCGGGCCGATATGCCAGTGGGGCGTGTCGGGCTCGAGCTTCGCCCATTCGCCAAGCCAGGACGAGGCGCGGCGGGCCACGCCAGGACCGATCCTGACCAGGGTTGGGACCATCCGAAGCTTTTCGGACATCGAGGGCGCGCATTGGCCGGGTTCGACAAGGCCGCAGACGCCGACGATTTCGCCATCCCTGATCGCGGCAATGGAGTGGTTGAAGTAGACGGGCCGCTGGGCGAGGGATGCGAATAGCCTCCGCAACGTGCGTTCGCGCTGGTCGGGGTCGGGGCCAATGGCGGCGACGTGCATGGGATTGTCGCGCATGCCGCGAACGGTTACGCCAAGCCACTGGTCGGCGGTGGCTCGGGTGAGCGGAACGATTTCGACGGGGGACGTGGACGTTTCCGGCGTGAATGGGCGGTCGAGCGTGAGCATGGAAGTGGAGACGCCTTTCGTGTGAGTGGATGGACTACGGGCCACAAGGAGCATGGCCCGTAGCGGGTGGGGAGGGGAGTGGCGCGTGGAGTAACGCGCCAGGATGAAATGGGGCCAGCACGCGGATTGGGTGTCGAGTGCGTCGTGGTGTTGGTCCCGCTTTCTGTAACGCCGCGGGCGAGAGAATGGTTGCATGGCGATTGGCGAAGGTTTCCGTGGCGGTTCGGAAAGGACGTTCAGTGGTTGATGAAGGTGATGTGAACGCCTATTCGGACGCCTGGTTCCGGTTTTTCCTGGAAGCGCCGGACGCCGGGCAGACCCTGAGAGAGGTTGAGTTTCTCCGAAGGAACCTGCCGGGAGAGCGATACAGGCGCATCCTTGATGCCTGTTGCGGGTACGGCCGGCACGCGATTCCATTGGCCAGGGCGGGATACGAGGTGATGGGAATCGACCGGAATCCGGAGGTGATCGCGCGGGCGGTGACCGTTGCTGGTCCAGACGGCCCGTCGTTCGTGACGTGGCCGATGGAGCGAATTGGGGACCTGAACTTCCGGCCGGACGCGGTGATCTGCATGTGGCAGAGCTTTGGGTATTTCAGCGCCGAGGGAAACAGCGATGTTCTGGCCCAGATCGGGGCAATGTTGTCACCGGGTGGGCGGCTGGTGATGGACATCTATCACCGCGGGTTCTTCGACACGCGACAGGGCACGCGCACGAGCCAGGTCGGTGACATTGACCTGGTGACGACCCAGACGGTGACCGGCGACCGGTTGTGGGTGGAACTGGACTACGGCGATGGGGGTGATGTTTTCGAATGGCAGGTGTTCACGCCGGACGAGTTCGTGGCGGAGGCTGGACGCCATGGATTCACGCCGAAAGTGGCATGCACAGGCTTCGATGAGACCAACGCGCCATCGGCCGATAGCCCCAGGATGCAGTTCGTGCTGGAGCGTGACTGAGCGGGAATTCATGTCACGCGACATATCCCTTTGGTTGCCAGATCCAGGCGGTGGAAGAAATCTGGAGCGGCGGAAGAACGAGACGTAACCGGTCGGTGTCCCGCTGTTGGGAGCATGTGTATCGCTTCCCGATTGTGATGGCGTCGTCGCGATAGGATTCGGTGACGGACCTGACGCGATGGGGGATGCCATGGAATTCACGATGACCGAACGGAACCTGGTGCTGCTGGGGCACATCCTTGGCGCGATCCTCTGCATTGGACCGGTGACGCTGGCGGCCAGCCTCTTTCCCCGATTCGCCATGGAGGGCGGCGGGTCCGCCACCGCCCTGATGCACAGGATCACCCTGCGCTACGGCATGGCGTCGCTGGTGGTGCCGGTGTTCGGCCTGATCCTGGCCTACCGGCTCAAGGTGCTCGACGAGACCTGGATTCACGCCTCGATTGGGGTGTTCTTCGCTGGCTTCGCGCTCCTGGTGCTGTACATCCTGCCGAAGCAGCGCGAATTTCTGGCCGAGCGTGAGACGCCGCTCACTCGCCAGGAGGTGTTCGGCCTGCGGATGACGACCGGCACCTATGCGGTGTCGTGGGTCGTGGTGCTGTACTTCATGGTCGCCAAGCCGTTCTGATCGTTTCGGCGCCACAGATCCGCTTCGTGGGTTCCCTGGACCAAGGGCGGGATTGGCCTGGGGAGGTGTCACAGACTCGCTTCGCGAGCCGTGACACCGTACATTCCCGAGAAGTCAGGTGGGGGCCACACAATCACTCACTCGTGCGCGCTACCAGTTCGTGTACGAGCCGTCCGGCTTGAACCAGCGCGGTGGTGCCCAGTATTCGAACGGGTGATCGGCGACGGCTTCCTCGTTGAACTCGACGCCGAGGCCCGGCGCGGTTGGGAGCGGGAAGCTGCCGTTCACCGTTTCGAGGGTAACTGGGAAGATGTCCTTCGGGCGGTCGCGGTCGTGCATCGGAAAGTACTCGAGATAGGCGAAGTTCGACGTGGCGGCCGCGAGATGGACGCAGGCCGCGGTAGAGATCGGGCCGAGCGGGTTGTGCGGCATGAGGTCGACGTAACGGGTCTCACACCAGCCGGCGATCTTGCGCGATTCGGAGATGCCGCCGACGTTGCAGACATCGACCCGCGCGAAGTTCATCAGCCCGCTTTCGAGGTACGGGGCGAAGGCCCACTTGCTGGAGAATTCCTCGCCAATGGCGAACGGAACGCGGGTCATGGTTCGCAACTGGGCGTAGGCGTCCGGGTTTTCGCAACGGATCGGCTCTTCCACGAAGAAGAGGTTGAGGTGCTCGACGCGCTGGCAGAACATCGCCGCTTCGACCGGGCTGAGCCGGTGGTGGAAGTCGATGGAGAGCAGGGCATCGGGGCCGAGTTCCGAGCGGATCTCGCCCAACCAGTGCACGGCCGCGTCGATCGAGACGAGCGGATCGTAGGTCGCGCCGTCGCCGCCGTGCCAGTCCTCGTCCGGCATACCCGGGGTGAAGCGGAGGACCTTCCAGCCTTCGGCGATGGCGGCCTTCGCCTTCTGGACCACCTCAGGGCTGTTCAGTTGGCCAGGTGTGGCGAAGCAGGGGATGGTGTCGCGGACCGCGCCGCCAAGCAATTGCCAGACCGGGACGTTGAGCCATTTGCCGAGGATGTCCCAGAGGGCGATGTCGACCGCCGAGATGACGGCGGCGGTGATCTTGCCGCCCTCGAAGTACGCCCCACGGTAGAGCTGTTGCCAGATGTGCTCGATGCGGCGCGGGTCCTGGCCGATCAGCGCCTGGCTGAAATGGTCGAGCATCCCCTGCATCGCCATTTCGCGACCGGAAATGCCACCCTCGCCAACGCCATGGATGCCTTCGTCCGTCTCGATCTTGATGACGAACTGGTTTCGGTGCCCGATCTTGACCGGGAACCCCTTTATCGCGGTGATCTTCATGCCGTGTCCATCCTCATGTCCGGAAAACCCGGCGACTGGCGCCGGGATGCGATGCGTTTCGACGAATGGGGCACCTATACCAAGGGCACGGGAACGGCGCAAGGGCGATAGCCATATCCACCACGGTGGGGTTCGGCTAAGATGGCGCGGCATGTTGGCTGTTCGCTGCACATATCGGGAGTAATGTCGGGGTGACTGAGTCGATTTACCGTCCGCAACGCAACTGGGGTTGCCGCATTCACGACTACACGGTCAAGGACATGCGGCTGGTCATCATGGAGAACGACCTCCTGCGCATCGGTATCCTGGCGGGCAAGGGCGCCGACATCGTGGAGCTGAACTACAAGCCACGCGACGTGGACATGATCTGGCTGAATCCAACCGGCGGCATTCGCAACCCCGTTCCCCACGCCACCACCGCTCCGGACTCGCAAGGCGCCTTCGACGAGATCTACCTTGGTGGATGGCAGGAGATGTTCCCGCAGGCGTTGGGCGCGCAGGTCATCGACGGCACGCCGCACCGGTATCACGGCGAGGTCCACAGCATCCCGTGGGACGTGACGATTGTGGAGGATTCGCCCGAGGCCTGCGAGGTGACCTTTTCGGTGCGGATGACAACCAGCCCCTGCTATCTGAAGCGCACGATCCGGATCGAGTCGGGCAAGGCCGGGTTCCAGCAGAAGCAGCAGGTTCAGAATGACAGCCCGCTGCCGACTGAGTTCCGGTGGGGCCACCACATCACCTTCGGCCCACCGTACCTGGGGCCAGGGAGCCGTGTCTCGGTACCGGACGGCACGATGGTCCACGCGCTGCCGGCGAAACCGGGTTACCAGCGGCGTTCGGGCGAGGCGGGGTCATATCCGTGGCCAATCGCGCCGAAGACCGGCGACGACATGAGCGTGTTGCCGGAGCGCGGTTCGATCGGGGAGATGATCTTTCTGACCGGCTTCGAGCCAGGCGGGGCGTGGTACGAGGTGACGCCGGAATCCGCTGGGCCGAGTTGCCGCATCAGTTGGGACGAGACCACGATGCCGGTGCTGTGGTACTGGCAGGAGTTCGGGAACCGGGGCGGGTATCCGTGGTTTGGTCGGTTGTACACGATCGGGCTGGAACCGAACAGCGGGATGCCGACGACCGGAGACGGCGGCGAGTTCGATTTCGGAACCATCCTCACGCTCGAAGCCGGCGAGTCGCGCACCTTCTGGTTGAATCTGGACGTGAGCGACGAGCAGTAGGGCTGGCAATTCGCACCACAATGATCGTTCAGGACAGCCACACGCTCGCCCGCGGCTGAAGGCCATTCGGCGCTTCGCGCCCAGGACCTTCCCTACAGCTGTCCCTTGACTCCGCAAGGTTCCGGCCGCCACGGATTGCCGAGGGGCTACTGGTTCGCGAAGGCGATCAACTCCTCGGCGATCACCGCCGTGGGTTTGCTGGCGTCGATGGATCGGTCGATCAGGCCGTGCTCGCTCAGGGCCGTCTGGTGCTCGATCATCTCGTCGAGGTACGGGCCGTGATCCCGGTATCCCTCATGCTCCACACGCTGCCGATTCCGTCTCTCCATCTCCTCCCTGTCCAGAGAGAGTTCCACGATCCTGAAACCCGTCGCTCTCGCTCGTTCGACTTGCTTCAGCGTGAAGCAGTACGGGTTGGTGAAGAACACCACCGAGTGTCTGCCGAGAATGTCCTGCTGGATGATCGGGACGATGACGTTTCGCCGGTGATCCACGTCGAACGGGTACGCGCCGCCGTTGAGTCTAGTCAACTCCTCGTCGAACTCCAGCACCTCTACCTGATACTCGGTTCGGAGATGCCGAACCAGCGTGGTCTTGCCGGCTGTCGACACGCCGACGACGATGAGTTTGGTGTTCGCGTTCATGTGAAGCGATGTCTCAACCCAGGTTCCTGCGTCCGGCTGGCAACGTCGAGCGTGACTGGCTCCAGGCGAGCGGCGCGACCGAAACTCGCTCTTCATGCATTCACGGCGGTGACGAGCGCCACGTCGATTTCGGTGACGCGGCCGTCGCGGACCTCGATCGCACGATTGGCGAGCCGGTCGATGGCGTAGCGGTCGTGGAGCACCACGATCACGGTGCCGGTGAATTGCAGCAGCGCGCGTTCGAACTCCTCGCGGGCATCGATGTCGAGATGGTTGAGGGGCTCGTCGAGCAGGAGCAGGTTGGTTCCGCGCAGGACCAGGATCGCGAGCATGAGGCGGGCGCGTTCGCCGTAGGAGAGCGACGCGATCTGGCGGTGGACCATCTCCCCGCCGAACAGGAACTTGTGGAGGAAGGTGCGAAGGTCGCTTTCGCTGCCTCCCGCCTCACGCCGCGCCTGCTCCATCACGGTGAGCGATGGATCGATGGTGTCCTGTTCCTGGGCGAAGTAGCCGGGCCGGACGCCTGGCCCAAGCCGGATGGAACCGCCCATGGGCGGAAGGTCGCCGGTGATCGAGCGGATGAGGGTCGACTTTCCACCACCGTTGGGCCCGAGCAAGGCCAGCCGCTCGCCGAAGCGGAGATGGAGCGAAACGTCCTCCAGGACCGGTTTGCCTGGGTATCCGAGCGTGGCGTGTTCGATGATCACCACATCGCGGGCGCCACCCTGGGGTTCCGCGAACTCGACATCGAGTCCCCACTTCAATTGGGGCTTTTCGATGTACTCCGTGGATTCGAGCAGGCGTTCGAGCTTCCGCTTGCGGACCACGGCGGGGCGGGCGATCTTGGCCGCCTTGGCGCGAATGGCGTAATCGATGGTGTTGGCCTCGATCGTGCGGGCGTGGTGTTCCGCGCCACGGATGTCCTCGGTGATGCGGGCGATGTCCTTCTGCTGCCGGGTGTAGGCGGCCGCGAGTTCCTCTTCCTGATGGGCGCGGGCGGCGACGTAGTCCGAGTACGTCCCAACCCAGGACGTCACCGCGCGGGTATCCGGATCGAGTTCGAGAATCCGGGTCACGACGGCGTCGAGGAACGCGCGGTCGTGCGAGACCATGAGCACCGCCCCGGTGTAGCCGAGCAGGAAGTCCTGGAGCCAGTCGAGGGCGTCGATATCCAGGTGGTTGGTCGGTTCGTCGAGCAGCAGCAGGTCGGGCCGGGAGGCGAGCAACCCCGCGAGGCCGGCGCGTGTTTTCTGGCCACCGGACAACTGGCCCAGCGGCGTGGTCCACGGGATGTCACCGAGCCCAAAGCGGTCGAGCAGCACGCCGAGTTCATCGGTCGCCGCATAGCCACCAGCGGCCTCGAAGGCGTCGTTCGCGGCGGCATGCCGGTCGGCCACGGCGACAGGATCGAGGTCCGGGTCGGCGTAGCCAGCGACCGCCTCATCGAGCGCCCGCTGGGCGGCCAGGAGGCCATTGGTTGGGCCGTCCAGGAGCTCGCCAAGCGTGCCATCGGGAGTGTCGGCGAAGCCCTGGCGCAGGAATCCGATCCTGGCGTTCGGGTTCAACGTGACGGAGCCAGAGGATGGGTGTTCCTCGCCCGTGATGACGCGGAGCAACGTCGATTTGCCAGCGCCATTGGGGCCGATGAGACCGACGCGTTCCCCGGGATTGATTGTGAACGAGACTGAATTGAGGATCTGGGTGTCGCCAAAGCGTATGGAGACCTGGTTGACGGTCAACATGGCATCCCTCCTTCGCGGTGTCGTCGCGCGGCGCCCAAATGGGTGGCGGCGACTGGCCAAGGACGTTTGAACGTGAACAGGGGGTGTTCACGGGGATGCTATTTCGTCAAACCACTTTGCTCCATGAATCGGCCGGGCACGTTCGCACATCGTGGGGCCTTGCGACGGGAATTGGTCACCCGTGGTGAATCCCGGTGCCAAGGTTAGCGCGAGGCACCGGGAATTGCAACGCGCCTACAACTTCGCCATGTACTCGCTGGCCGCCCAGCCGGCGCCGAAGCTGGAGGTGACCTGATACCAGGTGTAGCCATTTGCCCTGGTTGGCCCGGAGAGCACGGTGACGATGGTGGAGGCGGGAATCGTGGCGAGGATTCGACCGCTCGTGGACGGCGTGGCGCGCAGGCGGAGCGATTCGGTGACGCGAGCGCGCGTACCGGCCGGCCAACCTCCGCTGCTCGGGGGAGGCGTGGGGGCCGTGCCGCCAGATTTCGCCAGGAATTCCCCGGCCGCCCAGCCGGTTCCATAGGACGTTTGCACCTCGTACCAGGTGTAGCCATTCGATGGGCTCGGGCCACCGACGATCGTGCAGAGTGTGCCTGTCGGCATGGTGAGATGGACCTTGCTGGCCAGGGTCGGAGCGTCGCGCAGGTACAGCCCAGCGGTCACGCGCACGGTGTCGCCGACGACGAAGGCGCCGCTGGTGGGCGGTGGTGTCGGGGCGGGTGTCGGCGACGGGGTCGTGGTGGTGACCCTGAGATACTCTCCGGCGGCCCACCCCTGGCCATAAGGAGTGCTCAGCTTGTACCACGTGTAGCCATTGGCGACGGTTGGTCCTCCAGTGACCGTGCAGGCCGTGCCAGCGGCCATCGTGACCAGGATCCGGCCGCTGCTGGAGGCGGTTTCGCGGAGTCTCAGGTTGGCGGTGGCGACCACCTTCGTTCCGGCCGGGTGGCCGGATTGCGAGGGCGGGGTGGGAGGCGGCGTCGCGGTGACCTTCACGAGGCTGATGGTGGCGGCCCATCCAATGCCCGACGACGTGTTGAGCTGATACCAGATGTAGCCATCGGCGGGAACCGGTCCGGCGAGGACGGTTCCGGTCGCGCTGGATTGCATGGTCGTGATCACCCGTCCCCCGAGGTTGGGCGCGGTGCGAAGGTTCAGCGCCGAGGTGACGCGCACCGTGTCGTTGACCTGGAAGGCGGCGGGCGTGGGAGAGGGGGTGGGTTGGGTTGTGTCGCCGAGCATGGCGGCGGCGGTCGCGAAGCCGTAGCCCTTCTGCTGGAGCAACGAAATGATGCGGGGAAGGGCGGGACCTTCCTGTGAGCCACTTCCGACGTGCATGAGATAGATGTAGCCGTTGCCGTGGTTGGCGTTCACGCGATTCACGATCTGATTGGCCGTGAAGCCGTTCCAGCCCATCAGGTCGATCGACCACAACAGGCACTTGCCGAACCCGGCGTTGCCGAGATCGGACAGCACGCCATTGTCGTAGTCGCCGAATGGTGGCCGAAACCAGGGGCGGGAGCCGACGCCGACGGCATTGACGAATGCTTCCTCGGTGCTGGTGAGCTGGGCGGCGCGGGCACTGGTGGTCAGGACGGTGCTGGAATGCGAGACGCCGGTGAACGACGGGTGCGAGTACGAGTGATTGACGAGCTGGTGGCCCTCGTCAACGATGCGGCGGACGAGGGCGGGGTAGGAGACCGCGAATTGCCCGGTGAGCGGAAACGTTGCCTTGATTCCGGCGTCTTTCAGGATGTTGAGGATCGAGGCGCAGTGGCCGGAATCCGACCCACCGTCGAAGGTGAGCGCGACGACAGGTTTTGTCAGCGGTCCGCGAAAGATGGTCACGGCCGGGTCGGCGGCGTGGCCAATCGAGGCGGTGCCAATCGCGCCCGCGGCCGCGACGGCGCCCAGCACGAAACCGCGTCGAGATACTCCAGGTCGCTGATCACTGGCGTTCATATCCACACCCTACCCGTGGTCGGCGGCCACGGTGGCTGCCTGTCGCGGGAGCATCGCGCGGGCGTGAGCAACGCTGGAAATGTGGCATCCCTCCGGAACCCACCGCGTATGCGCGGTGAACCCTCGACATGACCACATGAAATGCGTGCACGTTGTGCCGGCGATATCCCGGATTCGATTAGTCCCTGAGACCCAGTGAATCCACTCTATTCCAGGCGCGGTAGGGGGTCAACTGGTTGTAGGAAGCTGTCCGGAATGACCCAGGACCCGGGCCATGCCTGGACGAGAGCCAGGCGGCGGACCAACGTCCGGGCGGTATGGTGGGGAGATTCTGAGGGCGGCGGGCGGAACACCAAAACGGCGGCATCCCGGGTGGGATACCGCCGTTCGATGCTGGTTTTGACCTGTTGTGACCGGGCCTAGCCTTCGTTGTCCGCCTCGACGGCGGCGCTGGCCGCGACCTCGAGGGCGGAGAGGGCGTAGTTGTCAATCTCCTGCTGGAGCGAATCCCGCAGGTTGATGAGATCGACGAGGTCGAGACCCGCGATGACCGCGTTGGACGTCGCGTCGCCGTCGTCCTCCGAGTTGGGAACAACCCGGAATTCGACCTCGATCATCTCCTCGCCGTCGAACTCTTCACCGGTCGGCAATTCATCCATGTAGATGTTGTAGGTGTCCATCGCTCGCTAGTGCTCCCTAACGTGACGGGCAATTCCGACCTCGACCGGCCCGTTCCTGACATTTTGCTGACGTCTCCACCATTCGAGGCGGTTGTGTTGACGTCACTCGTCAGTCTACCACCGACCGGGTCGCGCGAACGGCGGGTATCGCGCGGGTCGTCGCGGTGGGTACGGTATGATGTGGCGAGCATTTCGTGGCTCCAACCAGCGGCATTTGGCCGGCGCGCCCCGACGGTGTGGCGGCGCGTTGCCCGCGATCGAAACCCTCGTTTCCCCAGGTGTGTAGTTCATGGACTTTCGTTCTCCCCGTTTTCGCTGGCCGCATTCGACCTGGACACGCCGCTCCCTGCTTGGGGCCGCCGTGTCGGGCGCCGCGTTGAGTCTTTCTGGCTGCGGATTTGGCGATGACGACCCCGAGGTGGAGCCCACGGCCGAGCCAACCGCTCTCCCCGAGGTGACCCAGGCGCCACCCAAACCCACACAGGCCCCTATCGAGTCTCCAGTGGCCGGGTATCTCGATCCCGAGCGCTGGGCTGGACGGTCGCTGGTGGTGACGAGTCCCGCCCTCGGCGACACGCTGGATGCCATCAACGAAGCGTTTCTCGACGCGTTCGCGGCCGCGACCGGGGCGGCGGTTCGCCACCAGGAACTGGGTCGGGACGGGGTTTCCAGCCTCACCAGCCAGGTGGATGCGGGCGAGGTCGTGTGGGACGTGGCGCTGATCCCGACCGAAGAAGTTCTCGGGCTGGCGCGGGGCGGGTACCTGACGGCCATCGACTACAACGTGGTGGACAAGACGGCGCTCTATCCAGAACTGACGATGCAGCACGGCGTGGGAGCCAGGCTGTACTCGACCGCGATGGTGTACCCGGCGCAGGCGGAGGAGCCACCCTCGGGGTGGGACGATTTCTGGAACCTCGACCTGTTCATGGGGACCCGGGCGCTGCGCCGGAGTCCGGTCGGCACGCTCGAGTTCGCGCTGCTGGCCGATGGGGTGGCGATGGACGACCTGTACCCGCTGGACACGGCCCGGGCATTCGCGTCGCTCGATCGAATCCGGGACGCGACGCAGTTCTATGAGGATGGCAAGACCCCGGTGGAGTTCGTCCGGACCGGTCAGGCCGGACTCGCCAGCGCCTGGAGCGTGCGAACGGCGCTGCCCGATGTGCAGTCGCTCGTGGAGACGCAGTGGAACGGTGGCATGCTGGGCGCGGATTCCTGGGTGATTCCGCGTGGCGCGCCGAACAATGACGTTGCGATGAGTTTCGTGAACTTCGCGACGCGGGCGGTGCCAACCGCCAATTACTCGCGGCTGGAAAACTTCGGACCGGTCAATCCGGGCGCGCTGGAGTTGCTGCGGGAAGACATCGTCAAGGCGGCGCCGAACGGGCCGGGCAACATGGATGGGCAGTTCTTCCAGAACTGGGCGTTCTGGACCGAGCAGGTGGAACCGCTGACCGCCCAGTTTGAGGATTGGCTGCTCAACCCGGTCGGGAGTCCTACCGCCGAAAGCTGACCGGCGACCGGACATCAACGAGGAATCAGTGCCGGGTCCGCGCCGAGCGTGACGGTATGGTGTGCGTGAGCGCGGGCGAAAGCTCGTTTGTTTGATCAGAGTTCCGGATTGAAAGGCCCACCCAGATGTCAGTCGTGAAGATTAATGCCATTTCCGTACCAGAGGGCGCTGGTCCCGAGCTTGAGAAGCGGTTCGCGGCGCGCAAGCACGCCGTGGACCAGGCGCCAGGCTTCGAGGGCTTCCAGTTGCTGCGGCCGGTCGCGAACGAGAGCCGGTACTTCGTGGTCACCCAATGGGCGAGCGAAGAGGATTTCCAACGGTGGCGCGATGAAGGCGCCGCCGCTTCCCACGCGGGCCAGGGAGGTGGAAAACCGGTCTCCTCCGGCGCGGACCTGCTGGAGTTCGAGGTGGTCGACCTCGGCGAGTAGGCCGGTTCCAGATCAGAAGCCGGCCGCCGACCCATCGGCGCGGGGGTCCGCGCCGCCCATCAGCACGCCGGAATCGCGATTGATCATGATCGCCTGAGCATGGCCCGCGCCAGTGTTCCAGGCATCGATGAGCGTGGGGCGATGCCCGCGAGCGGCCATCTGTTGCACGCTGCCCTCGGGGAATGCCCGCTCCATCAGGAGACCGTCATCCGCGTTGGCGGGGAACAGCCAACGCGGCGCCTCGATCGCGGCTTGCGGCTCCATGCCGAAGTCGATCAGGTTGCTGACCAGTTGCATCTGCACCAGCGCCTGGGCATCGCCGCCCTGCGTGCCGAACGGGCCTCGAAGGACGGAGCCGTCGAACAACATCGACGGCATGAGCGTGTGCATGGTGCGCTTGCCGGGTTCGAGGATATTGACCCGCTCGGTGTTGAGCGAGAAGGCCGAGCCGCGGTTCTGGAGCAGGATACCGGTGTTGCCCGCGACCACCGCCGACCCAAACGCGCCGAACAGGCTCTGGATCTGGGACACGGCGTTGCCGTCGGCGTCCACGGCGCAGAGATAGACCGTATCGCCCTGACCGTGCGATGCGTTGGACATCGCCCAACCTGGATCGTAGGTGGACCACAAGTCGTCGATGGTCTGGTCGGAGAGGAGCAATTCCACCTCCGGGTCGACGAAGGCCGGGTCGGTGATGCGTTCGTTTCGGACCTGGTAGGCCCGGGTGGCGGCTTCGACCAATGGATGCAGGTGTGAATGCGCTCCCCAGGTTGGACCGAGGTCTTCGCGCTCGGCCATCCGTAGTCCCATGAGCGCGACGATGCCCTGCGAGTTGGGCGGCATGGTGCTCACCGTGACATCGCGGTAGGTGGTGGAAATCGGGGTGACCCATTCGCCCGTGTACGCGGCGAGGTCGTCCAGGCTCAGCCAACCGCCCAGCTCCCTGATCGTGCTCGCGATCGCCTCCGCGATGGGACCGGTGTAGAACGCATCCCGGCCTCCGGCGGCGATCGCTTCCAGCGAGGTGGCGAGATTCGGGAACCGGATGGTGGAGCCCGACTTCGGCGGCGAGCCTTCCGGATAGACCAGTGAGCGCAGGCCGGGCCAGGTGTCGATCAGCCCGCGCTGGTTGGCGAGCACGGCGCCAAGGCGCGGTGAAACCGGGAATCCGTCACGGGCCAGGGTGATGGCCGGCGCCAGGAGGCGGGCCATTTCCAGGCGACCGGATCGTTCGTGGCCCGCGAACCAGGCATCGATGGTTCCCGGGACGGTGACCGCGAACGGTCCCTTGCTGGGCATGCCCGTGTAGCCATTGTCCAGCATCCACTGGGCGTCGGCGGCGCCGGGCGCGGGGCCGGAGCCGTTATAGCCAGTCGTTTCGCCGGTCGCGGCGTCGAAGTCCATGAAGAAGCAATCGCCACCGATCGCGGTCTGGTCCGGGTAAATGACGGTGAGCACGGCATTGGCGCAGATGATGGAGTCCATCGCCGAACCGCCCTCCTCCAGCACCGCCAGGCCGGCGGATGTCGCCAGGTAGTGTGGCGTGGCGATCATTCCGTGGGTGGCGAGCGTGGTTGGGCGACTGGCGGGCATGAGGTGCTCCTTGGGAGGTGTTCCGAAACCGGTTGGGCTGTTCAACCGTGATAATAGAGTAGGATCATCACCGGTGGAACCGGCGACGGTTCGGCGGATTCCGAGGATGCGGAGGCCAGCGCTGGCGCGATACCGCACCCCGAGAGGAGAAATGATGTCGCGATTTCGACAAGCACTCGGCGTGGTCCTGGCGACCGCGCTCCTGACCGTCAGCTCCGCGAACGGGATCGCCCAGGAGGCTGGCGGCCAGGATGTGGCGTCCAGGGCGCAAATGGCCTCGATCACGCTGGACAGGACGATGTTGCCGGGTGGGTATACCTTCGTGGGCGAGACGTTCCTCTCCGCGGAGCAGGTGGCGAGCGGTGACGTGACCGCCGACGAACTGACCGGGGCGGGTTTCGAGACCCAGTACGTGAGTGTGTACCGGAACCTGGACAACGGCAACGAAATCCGCTCGTACGTGTCGGCGTGGACCGATGGCGCGGCGGCCGAGGCCGGGTTCGAGATTCTCGAGGACGAAGGGCGCACGCAACCCGACGGCACTTTCGAGGACGGCGACGCCGGGGTTGGCGAAGCGCCGGGCGAGACCACGACCGGCTCGTGGTCGGAATCGGGCACCACGATCAACAGTGCGGACGTGACCTTCCGAATCGACCGGTTCCTGGTGGGAACCGCCCTGACGACGCGCGACGGATCGGCGGCGGACGCGGCGACCGTTGGCACGCTGGCGGGAACCCTGGAGGCCCGGGCGACCTCAGCGATTGGCGGCGAGAGCCCGGACGGCACGGACCTCGCGCTCGTGCCACAGGCGCTGCCACTGTTCACGCTGGCGCCGTCGCTCCAGTCCGGGTTCCTTGGGGGACCGGATGTGGAGCAAATGTACGGGCTCCAGGGATCGGCGCTCGGTGGGCTGACCGCCTCCTGGAACGATGTCGTGGCGCTTGCCGGCGACGGTACTTCGGCGCCGTACGTCTCCGTGGGGCTGACGTCGTTCGGCTCGGCGGAGGACTCCCAGGCCGTGATCGACCAGATCGGCGAGCTTTCGCCAGACGTGGCCGGTTCGGAACAGGTGGAAGGTTACGCGGTTGACGGCGCGACCGCGGCGGCGGCGTTCCAGTTCCCCAGCCAGGCGTCGGGGTCGGACGAGGCGGACAGCTTCCGGATCGTGGCGATCGTGGATGCGACGCTGATCGTGATCGACGTGCAGGGCGCGCCCAGCGTGGAGGTGGCCCAATCGACCGCCGAAACCCTGATGACCGCGCAGATTGGCTGCCTTGGACAGGAGTCGTGCGAGGTTCCCGGGCTTCCGGAGGAACTGACCGCGGCGTAGTCTCCAACGTCTTTACGAATACACCCCTCGCCACCATCACTGGTGGCGAGGGGTGTATTCGTTGCCCGGTTGGGTAGTCCTATGGTTCGGCCTCGGGGGTCGATTCCGGTGAGCCGAGCACGAGCTCCGCCGTGCGAGTGGCCTGGAGATCGTCCATGACCGAGGTGCGTTCGGCGTCCCGCTGGCGGCCGCGCTCCGCGTCGCGGGAGGTACCGGAAGCGCAGGCGGCGAGGACGCCCGAACTCCCGCCCACGAGCACCAGGCCGCCGATGAGGCGACGCCGTGTGATCGTCTTGCGTTCGTGCCTACGTGCCGGGTTTTCGGTAGGAACCAAAGGCATCCTGATACTCTTCCGCGACTTCCAGTCCTGACTTGTGGACATAAATGCGAGTGGTTTGCGGCGATGCGTGACCGAGGATCGTCTGGACCGTGGACTCGCGGACCCGGCGGCGGACGAGTTCGGTGGCGAGGCCGTGCCGGAACGAGTGGGGCGTGACATCGCTTTCGATGCCGATGACCTTGCAGAGGTCGGCGACGATGTGCTCCACCGTGCGTGGGCTGATCGCGTTTCCAGGCGCGCCGACCTTGTCGCGCCCACTGAAGGCCGGGAACGTGCCCGAACCCCGAACCTGGTCGCCACGATACGTCCAGTAGGCGACCAGGGCGTCGGCGGTGGCCGCGTCGAAGTGCACGGTGCGGCTCTTGCCGCCCTTGGCCCGGTAGATGCCGGCGGTCCCGTTTTCGAGGTCGACATCGCGACGACGGAGGGCACACAACTCGGAGACCCGGACACCGGTCCGGAACATGAAGAGGATCATGGCCCTGACCTTGAGACGTCGGAGTTCGAGATGTGGTTTCTCCTCGCGAGGGCCGGTGGTGACGAACTCGACGATTCGCTCCAGGTCACCCATCTTCACGTCCGGCGGCGGCGGGGTGAACCGGGGCATCATCGCGGCGATACGGACGCGGAGGCGGTCGGTCGAGAGATTGGGATGGAGGTCATAGGCGGAGATGTAGGCGCAGAACTTGCGGACGGCCGCCAGGTTGTTCTGGGCGGTCCGCATCCTTGATACCTCCTCGGGGGTGCGGATATCGGGAGGGACGAGCATCGCCGCGAAGGACGTGACGTGATCGGTGGTGATCTCCGTCACCGGGGTGGTGGCGATGTCGATGCCTTCATGGCGTTCGAGGTGCTCGGTGAACTTGCGAATGCCCTGGCGGTAGGTGGTGCGGGAGCGAGGGGCGAGCCGAAGGTCGCCAAAGAAAATCTCGATGGCGGCGTCGATGGAGACGGGTTCGTCGCTGGCTGGCGGCCTGGGGGTACCGGATTGGATGACCATGCTTCCTCCTGACACGGATGTACGTACACATTATACGCACTTCCAGGCGGAGGAGCCGTGGGGCCTAGAGGGTGTCTCGCGGGCTCGTGGTGGCGTAGCGTTTCGCCAGGTCGGGGAGCGAGCGGCTGAACTCGCCGTTGGCGACGACGCGGGTGACCCCGGCGCGCTTGGCGGACTTGAAACCCTCGACATCCTTATGGGGACCGAAGGCGAGAATGGGCACGCCGATCTCCATGCACTGGGCGACCTGGTCCCAATCGACCGGGAAGTTGAAGTCCACGATGCCGAGGCAGGCTCGCTGGTCTCCCTGTTCGAGATGACGGGAAAAGGTGGCGGCGTCCTGCGCGATCGCCACGGAATAGCCAAGCTGCCGGAGCGACGTGCGGATCCGCATGCCGAAGAAGAGATCCTTGCTCAGCACGGCGACGAGCCCGGAGGCGGAGTCGGGGGTGCTGGCGGGTGGCATGGGGGTTGTGGTTGAGGAGCCGTTGTTCACGAGATGTTCCTGATCCATTGGCGCGGTCGCGGTGCGGGGCAAGGAGGGCGCCGGTGGGAACCTTCCCCTCCGAGAGTGTAGCGGCCCCGTCTGGCCGCGTCCATCGGGGTACGACACGGATTGTGAAGTATTTGACGATCGCGGTCCGCGCGGTCACGATGATGTAAGCAGTACGCGGCTCTCCCGCATGGAGGGAGCCGATTGATGGGTTCAAGGCATATCCAGGGACGTCGATCCGGAGGGACAGTGCATGATGTCGTTTCTTTCTCCTGGTCGCCTTGCTGGCATCGGCGCTCGTCACCCGTGGCGGGTGGTGGTGCTCTGGCTCGTGGCGCTGGCCGCGTTCGGGGTCCTGACGGCCACAAATCTCGGCAATTCGTTGACCTCCGACATCGTGATATCCGGCGAGGCGGAGTCGATCGAGGGCTTCGCGCGTCTCCAGGATTCCGGGATCGAGGATGTCGCGCCGTTGACCGAAACAGCCATCATCTGGTCGACGGATGGGCGGACCGTGGACGACCCGGCGTTCAGCGAGCGTATCCAGGCGGTGACGGACCAGGTGCGGTCGCTGCAGGCGCGCTGGGCCGAGGAAGATGGCCTGGAACCGAACCTTGGGACCGCGTTGATCACGGGAGTCGGGGATTATCCACCGGTGATCAGCTACCCGGAGATTTCCGCGCTGGGGCTGCCCCAGGCAGAGGAACTGGTGTCCGAGGACCGGCAATCGTCGCTGGTGGTGATCGGGTTGCCGTCCGACGGTGAGTCGGCGGCCCGGATGCACGAGATGCTCACGACGGTCGACGCCCTGTCCGGAGACGGGCTGGAGGTGGCGACCATCGGCCAGTTGACCTTCCAAGAGCGGTTCAGCGAGATCGCCGAGGAGGACCTGATCAAGGGTGAGTCGATCGGCGTGCCGATGGCGTTGCTGGTGCTGGTGGCGGTGTTCGGCGCGCTGGTGGCACCGTTGCTGCCGCTGGCGCTGGCGGTGGCTTCGATCGTGGCGGCGCTGGGAATGGTGTCCATCGCGGGGTTCTTCGGTGACCAGCAACTGTTTATCCAGAACATGATCACCATGCTCGGGCTGGCGGTGGGGATCGACTATGCGTTGTTCATCGTCGAGCGGTTCCGGGAAGAGCGGCGGCACGGGCATCCGCTCCAGGCGTCGATCGAGCGGGCGGGCGCGACGGCTTCCAAGGCGGTGGTGTTCTCCGGCGCGACGGTGGTGCTCTCACTGGCCGGGGTGACGCTGATCCCGACCAATATCTTTCGGTCGCTCGGCGTGGGCGCGATCCTGGTGGTGGTGGCCTCCGTGGCGGCGAGCCTGACGCTCCTGCCAGCGATGCTGAGCCTGTTGGGAGACCGGATCAACTGGCCCCGGAAGGCCCATGCGCGGGAGCAGCCGAAGTCGATCGCGGAGCTTGAGGAAGAGGCGCACGAAGGATTCTGGGGCCGGTTGACGACGGTGGTGATGGCGAAGCCGGTGGTATCCGTCCTGCTGGCGGCCGGGGTGTTGCTGGCGGCGACCATTCCAGCGATGGATATGCGGACCGGGGTGGATTCGATTGGCGCGCTTCCGCCCGGCCACGCGCGTGACGGGTATGCCCGGCTCATCGAGAACTTTCCGGCCGGGGTAACGGGTCCGGTCCAGTTCGTGCTCGGTGGCGAGCGGACCGAGATCGAGCCGGTGCTGGAGGCCCTCGACGCCGAGTTGGCCGCTTCTGGCCTCTTCGTCGGCGAGAGTACCGAGCCGGCCTGGAGCGAGGACGGCCGGACGGTGGAGTTCACCACGACGCTCGCCGTGGACCCGACGTCGGACGAGGCGTTCGACATCGTTCGTCAGGTGCGCGGAGACATCATTCCCGGGGTGCTCGGCGAGAACCGTTCCGTCCAGGTTTGGGTGACGGGGACGACCGCGACCAACCTCGATTTCATCGACGTGGTCAGTGACTACACGCCATGGGTGTTCGCGTTCGTGCTGTCGCTGAGCTTCATCCTGCTGATGCTGGCGTTCCGGTCGATCGTGGTGCCGCTGAAGGCGATCATCCTGAACCTGCTGTCGGTGGGCGCGACCTGGGGAATTCTGGTGCTGGTGTTCCAGAAGGGATACCTGGCGGACTTCTTTGGGTTTCAGCAGACACCGACGATCCAGGTGTGGGTGCCGATCCTGGCGTTCGCCGTGCTGTTCGGCCTGAGCATGGATTATCACGTGTTCCTGCTGAGCCGAATCCGCGAGCACTTTGACCTGACCCACCGAAACCGTGCCTCGGTGGCGGTGGGGCTGCACGCCACGGCGCGGATCATCACCGGCGCGGCGCTGATCATGGTGGTGGTGTTTGGTGGGTTTGCCTCGGGTTCGCTGGTGGCGCTCCAGCAACTTGGGTTCGGGCTGGCGGTGGCCGTGTTCCTGGATGCGACGATCGTGCGCTCGGTGCTGGTGCCAGCCAGCATGGCGCTGCTGGGGAACGTGAACTGGTACCTGCCGAGCTGGCTCAACTGGCTGCCGGACCTCCGGGTGGAGGGGCATGTCCCCGAGGTTGTGCATGTCTCCGGGACGGACCAGAGCGGTCCATCCGATCCGGTGTAGCACTCGTTCCAAACGACATGGTGAAACACCCCGGGACGCCAGCCAGGCGTCCCGGGGTGTCCTTACTTGGCGGCGGCGGTGATGGCCGAGATGACGACCGGGTCGAGGTCGCCGTCGAATGGAGGCAGCGTGACGACGAAGGCGTCCTCGATGGCGTTCGCGGCGCGGATTTCGTCCAGCGCGGCTGCCGGAATCGGTTCGTCGACGTTGGTGACCATCATGGCCTCGCGGCGTGGCGCGTGGCGGCTGACCTGCATGCCCGCGATGTTGACGCCGTAGCGGCTGAGGATGGTGCCAAGGGTGCCGATCACGCCTGGCTGATCATGGTGGTGGGTGATGAGGACCTCACCTGCGAGCGGCCGCTCCAGCGAGAATCGGTCGACGGCGACGATCCCGGCGTGAACGAGGTCCCAGGTCACGGTGACCGTGTGTGTGGAGGTTCCACTGACCTCGAAGATGAACTGGGGAATGGCGGTTTCCGCCCCATCGATGTTTGGGCTGTCCACCTGGACGCCGATGTCGAGCGCGACAACACGGGCGTTGACCGGCGTGACGCGGCGACCGAGCCATTGGCGGAAGGATGAGCTGAGGGCGGCGCTGAGGACGTGCCCGGCGACATCCGGCGCGACCTGGCCGTGGACGTCGAGCTTCACCCGATGCGGAATCTCCGGGACGAGCACGGAGAGCAAATGCCCGGCCGCGCCCGCGACGGTGGTGAGACGACGCAGGGCCGGTGCATCGAGGGTTGCCTGAGGCAGGTTGACCGCGTTCGGAACCGCCTCGCCACGCAGGGCGGCCAGCGTGGAATTGCTGATCACGCGGCCAACGGCCTCGAGCGCTTCGTAACTGGAGCCCGCGGTGTGCGGCGTGACGATGACGTTTGGCAGGCCGAAGAGGGGGCTATCGACGCAGGGTTCGTGGGTGAACACGTCGACGCCGGCGGCGGCCACATGGCCCGACTTGAGGGCGGCGGCGAGGGCTTCCTGGTCGACAACATCGCCACGGGCCATGTTGAGCACGATGCCGCCCGGCTTGAGTTGCTGGATGGTGTTGGCGTTCAGCATGTTTCGGGTTTCGGGGGTCGATGGCACGTGGAACGTGAGCACATCGGCGCTGGAGATGATGTCGTCGAGCGACGCCTGTTCGATCCCAAGTTCGTGGTACCTGCTTGACGGCACGTAGGGATCGTAGGCAATGACATGCATTTCGAAGGCGCGGAGCCGGCGGGCGACGATCGAGCCAACCCGGCCGAGCCCGACGATGCCGGCTGTGCGCCCGCGAAGATCAATCGGCTTGATCTGCTTGCGTTCCCAGCGGCCGGCATGGGTCGACTCGTTGGCGCGCGGGATTTGCCGGGTGAGCGCGAGCAGGACAGCCACGGTGTGCTCGCCGGCCGAGGTAGCGTTGGCGCCAGGCGCGTTCAGCACCACGACCCCGGCCCGGGTGGCGGCATCGAGATCGATGTTGTCCACGCCGACCCCGGCCCGGGCGACGACCCTGAGGCGGGTGGCGTGGGCGAGGACCTGGGCGGTCACCTGGGTTTCGCTGCGAACCACGAGGGCGTCGGCCTGGGGCACCACGGCGAGCAACGCGTCGAGGTCCGTGCCATCGACATCGATCAGGGTCGCGTGGGCGGAAAGCTCGGCGCGGGCGACGGGGTGAATGGCGTCGGCCACCACGATGGTGGGCGTACTGAAGATATCGATGTCATCGACCGGCGGCAGGGTGGCGGCGATGGCCTCGCGGCGGTCCGGGGTAATGGTGAGCAGCTTGAGGCGGCTGACGACTTCGGGCAGGTCGCGGACGTGGATGATCTCCTCGTCGTCGGCGCGGTGGGGGTGGCGCTCGTCCTCGAGGAGGAAGCAGATGATCCCGCCGGCGGCGTAATTGAGGGCGTGGCGCTCGCTGTCCTCGACGGCGAAGCGGCAGTTGTGCTCGCGGGCGGAGGTGAGCTTGTCGTCGGCGAAGACGGCGTTGATTTCCGGGAATCCGTGCCGGTTGAGCCAGTCGATGGTCATGCGGGCGGCGGTCTCGGGCCGGGCGGTGAGGATCATCACGTTTTCCGCGCCGAAGAGGTCGACGGCCGCGCGGACGAAGTCCAGCGCGTGGGGCGAGGGCTGGAGACGGGCGGCGGGACCGTCCTCACCATAGACCCATTCGCGAACGGAGAGCGGGACGTTGAGCCCCGCCGAATCGATGAAGGCGCGCTCGGGCAGGTCCAGCCGGAATCGCTGGTTGGCGGCGGCCGCGAGCGGAGCCGGGTGCTCGGTGAGGACGCCGTCGAGGTCGATGGCGATGCGATCGGGTTGGTGTGGGAGTGACATGACGACGATTTCCCCTGGAACAATGGATCGGTGACGGCCGGGCGCGCCAGGCGGGGCGTCGCGCCGTGTGTGCGGGTTCATGTGTTTGGGTGACGGGAGCGATCGCGTCGGGCACGGCCGGGTGTGAGCCGGGAGGCGGCCGCGTCGTTGCGGTGTGCTGATGAGCGTAGCATGCGCGAGGTCTCGTTGTTCAGGGTTTGACCAGCGTCCATGGATGGTTGAACTGCGGAGGGCTGCTCTGCGATAAGCTGGAACGATGCTTCGGCGTGATTGGTTGGTAGTTAAGGGAGGCGTTCCAGATGGGTGATGGTGGTGCTCCGGATTTTCATGCCGAGCGAATAGCGAAGCTTCAGGCGGAGATGCGGGAACGAGGGATCGACGTGGCCGTGTTCGGGCCATCGGCTGACCTGTTCTACCTGACCGGGTTCGAGGCGCACGACAGCGAGCGGTTGAACCTGCTCATCGTGCCGGTCGAAGGCACGCCGAAGCTGGTGGTGCCGACACTGGAAGCACCGCTGGTAGGTGACGCGGAACGGCTGGTGTCGCTGCACACCTGGGAGGACCACGAGGATCCCGCCGCGCTGGCGGCCGAGCAGATCGGCGACGTGACCGGCAAGACCGTGTCGGTGGGCAACAAGCTGTGGTCGGCCTTCCTGCTGCGGCTGCAATCGAACCTCGGGGCGGCGATCTGGGTCGAGGGCACGCCGATCATTCGAGGCCTGCGGATGATCAAGGACCAGGCCGAGGTCGACGCGATGGCCGAAGTCAGCCGCCTCACCGACGAATCCTGGGAAGAGTTCATCGAAGGACCGGCGATCAGCGGGCTCACCGAGAAGCAGGCGATGAGGCGACTGAGCGAATTGCTCGAGAAGCGTGGCGTTTCGAACGTCTGGGGCATTTGCGCCAGTGGGCCGAACGCGGCGTCTCCCCATCACCACACCGGTGACCGGGTGATCCAGGAAGGCGACTCGGTGATCTTCGACTGGGGCGGCAACCTCAACGGCTACCAGTCGGATGTGACGCGGACCGTGCACGTGGGGCCGCCATCCGAGGAATTCAAGCGGGTATACCAGGTGGTGCTGGAAGCCAACGAGGCGGCCTTCGCCGCAGTCAAGCCAGGGGTGCCCTTGCAGGAACTGGACCGCGCGGCGCGGAAGGTCATCACCGACGCCGGGTATGGCGAGGCGTTCCTGCACCGGGTCGGGCACGGCCTGGGGCTGGAAGTCCATGAGGAGCCGTACCTGGTCGAGGGCAACGATCTGCCACTCCAGGCCGGAATGGCGTTCAGCGACGAGCCAGGCATCTACCTGAAGGGCAAGCTGGGCGTGCGAATCGAGGACACGGTCGTCTGCACCGAGGACGGCGGTATCAAGCTGAATCACGCGACCCGCGACCTCGTTCACATGGATTAGGGAATGATGAGCGCTCGTGACGTGCGAATCGATGCTTCCCGCCTGTTGGCGACCGTTCGCCAGTATGCGGAGCTTGGCGCGACTCCTGCAGGAGGCGTGACTCGCCTGGCGCTGAGCGACGAAGACAAGGCGGTGAGGGACATGCTCGCCGCCGACCTCGTCGCGATCGACTGTGACGTGCTGGTTGACGATCTCGGCAACATGCGTGGTGTGTTCGGGACCACTAACACCCCCGGCGCCGCGCCGGTGGTGATCGCGTCCCATCTGGATACCGTCGTCCGGGGCGGCCGGTTCGACGGCGCCCTTGGCGTGCTCGGTGGGCTTGAGGTGTTGCGCTCGCTTCGCGACGCGGGCGTGGAGACCAGCCGGCCGGTCGAACTCGTCAACTGGACCAACGAGGAAGGGGCCAGGTTTGAACCCGCGATGCTTGGTTCGGGCGCGGCCATGGGCGTCTTCGAGCCGGACTGGATGAAGGCGAGAACGGATCACGACGGCCTGGTGCTGGGCGAAGAACTGGAGCGAATCGGCTACGCGGGGGATGCCAGCCATCGCCCGCAACCCGGCGCGGCCTATCTGGAACTGCACATCGAGCAGGGACCAGTGCTGGACGACCTGGACCGGCCGGTCGGCGTGGTGGAAGGCATTCTCGGGATCACCTGGATCGACATCGTGGTCAATGGACGCTCCGCGCACGCCGGACCGACGCCCATGACCCTGCGGAACGATGCGCTGGTCGCGGCGTCGGGCGTGGTTCAGTCGGTTCGCGAGATAGGGGCGGGCGAGGGCGTCCCGGCGGTGGGAACCGTGGGGCGCATGCAGGTCGAGCCGAACGTGCTGAATACCATACCGGGGACGGTGCGACTTGGGGCGGATCTGCGAGCGAGCACCACGGAGCAACTCGACCGGATGGTGCGGACGCTTGAGGCCCGCTGTCGCGAACTGGAGGTCGAGGAGGGCGTGGAGATTGAGCTGGACCGGTTCTGGACGATCGCGCCGACCCCGTTTGATCCAGGCGTGATGGCGGCGATCGAGGATGCCTGCCAAACGGTTGGCGTCGAGCCAACGCGGTTGTGGTCGGGGGCGGGGCACGACGCGAAGTACGCGGCCGACGTGATGCCGGCGGGCATGATCTTCGTCCGCAGCCGGGGCGGCGTGAGCCACTGCGAGGAGGAGTTCAGCACCGACGACGACATCGCGTTGGGAGCGAACGTGCTGCTGCAGGCGGCGCTGTCGCTGGCGGAGGCCAGGTGATCCAGGTCCCTGGAGGGTTGGCACGCGACACGGCCATGCCCCGGGTCGACACAGCCGCCTACGTTATTTCTGGCTGCATGTGCGCCGATCCGGCGGCGGGATCGACCCCTACGGGTTGTGATCCGGCGTGCAAACCGTTCCGACATCTATGGACGTCAGTCGTTCGTGGTGAGGCCCAGCTCGCCGCTTCTCATTCGGTGGGCGTGGTCGGTGACGCGGCGGTCGAGTTCGATAGGGTAGGCGTAGGCGAGATGGGTCGCGACGTCCTGGCCGGCGCGACGGAACAACTCGATCATGTGGAACATGGCGTCCCAGGTGTCGTCAATGTCCGGGCCCGCGAAGGTCGATTCGACACCGGCCCAGATATCCGGTGGCAATCGCTTCTTCAGCCCCTTGCCGTTGACTCCGGTGCTGACTGACCAGTCGTGGTCGCATTCCATTCGCCACTCCAGCATCGGCAACAAGTAGACATAGCGCATGTCGTAGTCGAGACACCAGCGGGCGGGCAGCAGTTCGTCGCGCAGCAGGCATTTGGCAACGTACGGCACGCCAACGAAGAAGTCGTTGACCAGGAGCAGGTAGGTGTCCTTGTCGGGCGGCTTCGGGATATAGGCGGCGTGGGTTGGAGCTGGGAGCCTGGCGGCGATGCCGTCCCGGTCGAGCAGGACGCGGTATCCGGCGTCGAGCTCCGCGTCGGGTGTTGAACTCATGGTGACCTGAGCGAGCCGTTCCACTGGCCACAGAGTGAAGTCGATCTTGAGACGGCCTTCGTACTGGACGACGTTGCTCGCCTCCGTGCTGGTGGTTGGGTCGAACGGGTCCCAGTAGGCGACGAGCACCGTTCCGAACGTCGAGAGCCATGAACGGTCGGCGACGAGCGGCTGGATGTCGCGGGCGACGAGGATGACGTCGTAGTCGGAGAGGGCATCGACCGGAGCGCCCGGTACCGCGCGGGTGCTGGTCAGCAGGATGGCGCGGACGTTGTCGCCGGACATCGCCCACTGAGCGAGACGTTCGATGACGGGATCCGGCTGGCTGGCGACGGTCATGGGAGCGATTCCTCACACGATGGCTGCCCGCATGGGGCGGCCGTACGTTGCACGTGATGCGCGAACTGGCGGAAGATGGTGTACACGACGCCCGGGCATCCGGCCCAGGCGATACCCACGCCAGGACCTGATTGTGAGTGACGATACCAGCAACCTGATCCCGGATTCCGATTCAGATTCCGAGGAGCTCGAGGACTTTAGCGCGGAGGAACTGCTGGAGCAGGCGCAGATCAACGCGCAGGCCCTGTTCCTTGGCACGGCCAGCGCCCTGGCTGGCAACGAGGTGGCGCTCGACTCGTGGCGAAACCACCTCGCCGGCACGTTTATCCGCGGCTGGGACACCAGCATGGAGTGGGAAGCCTCAGATATCCTTTACGCCCTCCTGACCAGCTACCGGTCCTACGGGGCCGAGGTGATCGACGCCGACCTGGAAGCCGATCCGCCGGTGGCGCTGATCGATAACCTGCCCAATGTGTACCTGGCCGAAATGCTGGAGGTGGAGCCGGGCCTGATGCACCACCTGTTCCGGATTGGCGAGGATCTCGCGAGCCAGCTCGGTGGGGCGCTGCTGTGGCGAACGACCGACGATGGCTCGATGGAACTCAAGGTGACGGTGGAGGAGTGAGCGTCACGATTGGCCGGGCGCGGGTGACGCTGCTGTTCGAGTCGACGTTCTCGCTGAAGGAAAAGCGGGGCGAGATGGCCTCGATCAGCAAGCGCGTGCGGAACCGGTTCAACGCCGCGATCGCCGAGATCGAGACGCTGGACGACCTGCGCACCGGTACGTTCGGGATCGTTGTGGTCTCGAACAGCGCGCCCCATGCCAACCAGATGCTGAACACGATCGTGGCGTTCATCGAGCGTTCGCTGGACCTGAGCTACCTGGGCGAGGTCGAGATCGAGATGGTGCCGTTCGACTGAGGACGCGAATTCTGATGCGGGGTGGCGGTAGGCGGCTATCGGCCAGCCTTGCCAATCAAATGAGGCACGATTCAGCCGGAGTCCGGCTGACGGTAGGAAGCGGGAGCGGGAGCATGCGACTGACATCGGCAAGGGCGAGTGGCGGAACGCGGCGGACGGCATGGAGGGGGCTGGTGCCTGTCCTCATGCTGTTGGTGGCGATGCTGGCGACGGCACTGCCCGGCGCGGTCTCGGCCCAGGACGCCAGCGATTTCTCGCAACTGAACGCCGGACAGCGGGTCTACGACCTGACGGGATCGTCGCTGACGCCGGAACAGGTCGAGGAGATCGAGGCGCAGATCGCCGACCTCGAAGCGGTTGGCGCTGATGTGGTGGTGATGGTCCGGGTGTTGGATGCCACGCCGGACGAGACATTGGACCAGGTAGAGGCGCTGCAACAGGCCTGGGTAGCCGAAACGGGCGCGAACCAGGACAACGCGGTCGCGGTGCTGATCAACCGCGATCCGCAAGACTCGAACTCCGCGCGGGCCGGAATCTTCGTCGGCAAGACCTTCAACGACGGCAACGTGCCCGAGGACGAGCAGGTCGCGATCGTCGAGGACGCGCTGATCCCGCCGCTGCGAAATGGCGACGTTCACGGCAGCTTCATGGCCACCCTGAATCGGCTGGAAAGCAGTATCGTCAACGGCCCACCGAGGAGCGCGTTCGAGAAATGGTCGACCGACGCGGGCGAGAGCTGGTTTCCGTGGGCGGGCGTTGGCGCGGCCGTGGCGGCGGTCGCGGGGGCGTTCTCGCTGTTCCGCCACCGGCAGACGACGACCTTCCCCAAGCAGATGCCAACCACGACCCGGCCTGGCGACCTGACGCCAGCGCTGGCGGGTGCGCTGGTGCACGAGGGGCCGCAGCCGTCGGCGTTCCCGGCCACGCTGCTGGACCTGGCGACCCGGCGAGCGCTGACGTTCGAGGTCGAGAGCGAGGGCGGCACGTTCAGCCAGCCGAAGATCAAGGTGAGACTGCTTGACCACACGCTGGTGCGGGACGAGGTCGAGGAGGCCGTGTGGACGGCCCTGGAGAAGAAGGCGGAGATCGGCGTGGTCTCCAGCAAGAACCTGGCCCGGGCTGCTGGTGATACCGGTGACATGAACAAGGCGATCAAGGCCCAGATGAGCGCGATGGGGTGGATGGATGATGAGGCGGGGGGCAGGAAGGCACTCCTCATCGGAATCTTCATCGTGACCGCCGGGCTGGCCATCTTCAGCGGGATCGTCGCGGGGGCCGGAGGAACCTGGTGGCCAGCGATTGGCGCGGTGGCGCTGGGAGCGGTGGCGATCGCGGCGATCGTCCTCTACGGCAACTACTCCAGTCTCTCGCGGAGTGGCCAGGAGGCGGCCTTGCCGTGGAAGGCGTATCGCGATGGCCTGAAGGCCGCGGCGAAGGATGAAACCATCCGGCTGGATCTCAACGTGGTGCTGGCCGACTCGGTGGCGATGAACCTGGGATCGGCGATGGACGATCGGCTGAAGGAGGCGACGAAGTCCGGGCTGACCCTGAGCGCGTTCACCTCGCCTGGTGGCGCGAGCATGATGGGCGCCAACGGCGCCTACTTCCCCTGGTGGATCGCCTTCAACTCGAGCGTTACGACGGCGAGTGGATCGTCCAGCACCAGTACCGTCAGCGGTGGCGGAGCTGGCGGCGGAGGTGGAGCAGCCGGTTCAACCTGAGGTTTCGACAAACGAAGTGCAACGGCCCCTGGTGCATGTAGCGCCAGGGGCCGTTTTGCATGCGGACGGATCAGCCGACGGCGGGTGGACTCGCATCATCGGGCGCGGGAGTGCCTTCGGTGGTGACCGGCGAGGCGGCCACCGGTGACGCGCCGGGCGTTGCTTCGCCGGTGGAGGCCGTGAATCCCTCCGGCAGCACGATAGGGAACTGGATGATCCGGCTGGTGGAGGTCTCCGTGACCAGCATGGTTCCATCCTGGTCGATGGCCATACCGACCGGAGCGGTCACGCCGCCGCCGCCTTCACCCTGGACCGGAACGAACTCGACGCCGTTCCAGGCCTGGATCGTGCCGGCGGTCGGCGTGGTGACGTAGAGAATGCCGTTGGAGTCGAAGCGGAGGAAGGACTGCTGGCCGATCTGGCCCTCCCAGTTGGGCATCGGGATCTGAGTGACGGGTTCGCCCGCTTTGGTGAAGACGCTGATGCGGGCGTTGCCGGTATCGGCCACGTACACGTTGCCGTCCGGGCCAATCGCGATGCCGACTGGTTCGAGGAGCTGATTGGCCTCCGACCCCGCGCCGCCGAACGCGCGGAGGAACGTGCCATCGGAGGCGAAGACCTGGACGCGCTCGTTGCCGGTGTCGGTGACGTAGAGTTCGCCATCGGCGATTGCCACGCTGCGCGGGCCGTAGAACAGGCCGGGCGAGACGCTGGGGTCGGCGGAGTTACCGGTATCGGTAATCTCGCCGGAGCGGCCAAGCTCGCGAACGAGGTTTCCTTCGGCGTCGAGGATGATGATGCGGTGATTCCAGGTGTCGGCGATGTAAATCAGGTCGTCCGGGCCGACGATGATGTCGCTGGCGCCCTGGCTGGCCGGATCGAACCAGCCGAGGCCAATCCGCTGGTCATCCTCCGCGCTCCAGGCGCCGAGGAACGCGCCATCGCGGGCGAATCGCTGGATGCGCTGGTTGCCCGCATCGACGATGTAGATGGTCTGGCCGTCGTTGGAGAGCGCGATGCCGGTGGGGCCGCTCACCTGGCCGAGGGACGTGCCGGGGCCGAGGGTCTGGCCGGTGGCGAGGTCGAACGGACCGGCGCTGGGGTTCATCTGGTTGCTGAGTCGGAAGGTGTACCCGGCGCTGAACTGCTCCGGAACCGGCGCGACATCGAGTTCCCTGAAGAAGATGAACCGGAAGCCGTCGTACCACTCGCTGGGCGAGAAGACGGTGGAGAACACGGAGCCGAATGAGAGCGATTCGAATTCGGGCGCAACCCGGTTCACCCATCCGCGGGACTGGACGATGAAGCCGTTGTCTTCCATGCCCTCCTTGGTGGGCGCGATCACCAGGTCGGCGTCACCCCAGCCAGCGGGGCTGGTGACGTTGACGTTCGCGAAGTCGCGGAAGTACCACATGAACGGGTCTTCGATGGCGGGGTCGATCGCAATGTTCAGGCCGTAGCTGCCGGTATTGTCGATATTCGAGACTTCGGTGACCGAGAGATCCCGGGATAGGCGCAGCGTCTGGTCGACGAACGAGCGAACGGATTGGGTGGGAACGCGTTGGGCGATCATCTCGACGCCCGTGTCGGCGCGGACCCAGGCAAGCTGCGTGGTCGTGCGAACGGTGTAGACGCCGAGCAGCATGGTGAGGACCAGTAGCGCGCACCAGCCGGCGTAGCGTGGGTAATGGGCGCGGGTCGATTCCCGGGCGACGAGGTAGCCGAACGGGACCACGACGATGAACAGGATGAACAGGACGCCGAGCCACGGGGAACTGGTGTTGCTGGACGCGCCATCGTTGGCCCGGGCGATGAGGGTGATGACGCCGACTCCGCCAAAGAAGAGGCCGAACATGGCGGCGAGCAGGAGCCCATCGCGGGTATTGGCCAGGGTTCGCCAGCGGATGCGGGTGACGATGCGTCCGAGCCCGATTCCGCCGAGAAGCACCAGCGGGAGAGTGACCAGCACGGTCTGGTCGGCCTGGCGCCCGGAGGCGAGGCTCTGGAGCACGAGGGCGACAACGAACCAGGTGGCGAAGAGGGTGGGCTTGAGCTGGCGGTCGCCAGCGTCCTCGTCCTCGCGGTTGGAGTTGGAGGAGACGGCGACGATGGCGAGGACCACCGCGGCGAGTTCGTACAGGAGCGTGGCGTAGAAGAAGAACTGGGTTGGCGTGGTCGAGGTCTGGGTGGCCATCATGCGGCCCCAGTCGCGGAAGGTGATCAGGAACCCTTCGAGCGCGGAGGCCTCGGAGAGCAAGCGGGAGAACGCCAGGAGCGTCACGATGACGAAGGCGGCGATGGCCCCGGCCAGCCCGCGGCTGGACGACATGATGGCGGACAGACCGGCGGCGACCGGTCCCTGCCGGCCCTGGTCGTCCCGGCGGCTGTCGGCCACGGACGCGACCGCCAGGGCGATGCCAATAGCGATGATGGCGGAGATGCCTTCCGGGCCGGAGGCGATCATGGCCGCGAGTGAGCCTCCGAAGACCGCCGCCCAGCCGGCGACGCGGCTTTCGAACGAGGTTCCCGCCCGGATAATGGCGACCACGGCGAGCAGCGAGAAGAAGGCGATCAGGATGGCGGGATCGACGGTCCGCGAGGCGAACACGAGGGTGGGGGAGACCGCCGCGAGAATCGCCATGCCGGCGACCGACGCGCGTGAGAGCGTGGGCCGAAACGCGAGCGTGAGCGCGACGATGCCGACTCCGGCGATGGCCGCGCCGGACCGGGTGATGGCGTCGGTGACGCCGAAGAGGAAGTACATCGCCGTTTGGAGCAGCAGGAAGAGGGGCGAGACCTCCGGGATAGACTGGCCAGGCGGGAGGGGCTTGCCGGTGTAGAGCGCCCAGGAACGGTAGGCCCAGTCGCCTTCGCGCTGGGAAAGCACATAGGCGTCAAGCTGGGAGAAGCGGAGGATGGCCGCGATGGCGAGGGCGATGGCCGCCCAGGCGCCGTACCAGCCCAGTCGCCCGAAGTCGATGCGCCGGTCGAGCGTGGATGGCGGCCGGTCGTGGCTGGCGGGCAGGGGACCCGTGACATCCTGGGTGGGATTCTGATTGTCCGCCGCGTCAGATGCGGTCACCGCGTTGTCCTTCCGTCGTGATCCGGGAAATCGGGGCCGGAGCGGGCTCCGGTGGCGTGCATGCTCAAGGGGCGATTACTCACCATAGCGAATCTGGTTGTAGTACGGCAGCAAGTCATCCCTGATGTACAGCGTGTACCGGTACGGGTTCAGGCCGTCGGGCAGTTCGCGGAAGAAGAGCAGGCGGAACAGGCGTTGCTGGCCTTCGGGCTCGGCCTGGGTTATGAGGCTGCTCCAGATCGACTCCGCGATGGCGGTGACGCCATGGGGCTCGGATTCGCTGATCCAGGCCGAACTGCCTGGCGTGAGTTCCGGCGCGATGGCGAACCGGCGGTAGATGGAATATTCGGGTTCGTGCCAGCGCAGCACATAGGTTTGGGCGGTGTAGCCCTCGATTTCGGCGTCGACCGTGCAGCCGCGACCAGCGTCGGAATTGGCGATGATGACGGGCGGGAGGTTTGTCCCGTCGAACAGCGTCTGCTCGCTGATCTGGTACGCGCCAGGGTTGTCACGGAAGTACCAGGTGAGCGGCCAGGCGGTGCACTTGTTGTAGCCAATCTCGAGGCTGTCGTTGCCGTACGCGAGCCAGGAAAGTTCGGTGAGTTCGTCGTCCATCACCTTCAGGTCGGGAGCGGTGGTGTTGTAGATGAGGGTGTCCTTGGCGATGTCGCCTTCGAGGAAAGCCAGCCGGAACCCGGCGTGGACCTGGTAGACGCTCATCACGAGGAGCATGGCGACGATGACGATGTTGGCGGTGTGGCGGGCCCCGGCGAGCACGTACGAGCAGACGATGATCGCGAGCCCCGCGATGGGGATCAGGGCGAGCAGCCACCACTTGTCGAGGGATGCCGCCGTGAGTTCGCGCGCGCCGGTCACGCTGTAGGTGCCGTAGGTGAGGCGGGAGGCCTCCAGGAACCACGCGCCGCAAATGATGACGAGCATTGCGATGACGCCGGCGCCGAACTGGTGGGCGGTGAAACCCATGACGCGTGCGTCGCGGTCGCGGTACCAGGCGCGGGCGCTGGCGATGATTTCGTCGAGCAGGAGACCGCCGAGGAGGATGGCCGGCAGCAGGAAGTGCATAATCAGCCAGGGCATCTTCTCACCGGCCCAGGAGAGGACGGCGAAGAGGAACAGGAACCAGCCGAAGAGGAAGCTGGCAAAGAGCAACTTGGGATGTCGCGGTCCGCCAATCGCGGCCCGGCCCAGTCGCCAGGCGACCACCACACAGGCGGCGGTGCAGAGGAAAATGGCGAGCCATTCGTACTGGAACGACTCGGTGACGAAATAGAACCACGGCTGGTTGCCGCGCCGTTCATCGTGCTGGCCGAGCCAGTACAGCAGCGTGCCATCGGTGGCGTAGGTGGAGGTGGCGATGCCGTTCAGGTTGGTGAACAGCGTGGTGAAGAGCCCGAAGAAGATCACGATCATGGTGACAAGGCCGATGGCCAGGCCTTCGACGTCCTTAAGCGCGTTCAGCACGCCGCGTTCGAGCGAGCCGGGAGCGCTGTGGCCGAAGATCGCCTCGAGATAGCCATCGGGGCCGACGCGGTTCCGGACCGACGCCCGCATCACCATGAAGGATGCGACGAGGAAGCCGATCCCGATCAGGATCGCGCCGATGACGAACGGGTTCGAGAGCAATTCCTTGTAGTAATCGGATTGCTGCTGCTGGGTCGGATTGTTCCAGGGAATGAGCGGCAGCTTTTCCCAGTCCAGGGCGCGCCGGGCGGCCAGCAGCAGGACGCCCGCGCCGGCGGTGCCGAGCACGACCGGAACGAGGGGCCGGAGCGATCCCCAGAGCAGGGCGAGGAAGAGGACGCCGACGAACACCAGCAGGATGGCGAAGACGATTTCGTGGTTGGTGAGCATGAACGCGACGGAGACGAAGGCGACGAACATCCACCGCCGCTGGGGGCGTTCGAGGTAGCGGAAGATGGCGATGGTGAGTGCCAGCGCGCCAACGCACGTGTACGGGTCGTGGCGAATGTAGCGAGTGTAGTAGAGAAACGACGGCGAGATCAGCAGCATGAACCCGGCGGCCAGCGCGCCGTAGCGACCGAGAAAGCGGCTTCCGCGCAGCAGCCATGGACCACCGACCAGGAGCACGCCAGCGAGGGCGGGGAGGAAGCGGGAGGTGGCGTCACTGTCACCGAAGAGAAAGTAGATCAGGGCGTTGGCGTGGAAGAGGAACGGTCCGTGGGAGAGTGGGTTATGGACGTAGGGAATCTCGCCGGTGGCGAAGAACCACGAGTAATAGGTGTGGATCGATTCGTCGTGATGGAGTGTCCGGTATTCGAGATTCCAGAAGCGGGTGGCGAAGGCGGCGAGGACGAGGATGATCCAGAGCAGGGATTCCACCGAAACGCCGCGCGCGCGGCTGCCTGGAGTGGCCTCCTCGCGGGATCGGGCGCCAGTGGGACCGGCGACGGCGGAATGAACCGGAGTTGGGGACCCTGATACCACGAAGGCGACTCCAAGACGGAAGGGTGACGAACAGCGGGAAGCGCGAATGCCCTCCCGCGCTTTCACGGATCATGAACGGGGCGAGCATCCCGCGAACGTTGGCGGGAAGAGGCGCGAGCCCGGATATCGAACAGAGTTTAGCGCGTCAGCGATGACAGGACAGCCCCGGCCAGCTGGCGCGATCCCCTGGGACGGTTCCGGGCCATCGTTACGGGAACGAACCGCCGGGCGATTGGGTTTCGGCCGCTCTGCTACGATTAGCCGCGTTCGCCGGGTTTTCCCGCGTGGGAACGGGGTTCCCGGTCCAGTCCCGGCTTGATGCATCGCGATCTCCAGGAGGACCAGATGACGGACAACGACGTACAGGACAAGGCGGAAGAGCAGGAGCAACTGGCGCGCGAGATCGGCGAGGAGCTGACCGATGCGTTCGTGGCCTACGTGCGCGGCGACGTGGCGTTCGAGGATCTCAGCTTCGGTGTCTACGACGCGTTGAGCGATCTGCACGTGATCCGGAGTGGTGACTACGTGCTCGAGGACGAAGAGCACGATCACGATCACGACCACGAAGGCCATGATCACCACGATCATGACCACGACCACGATCATGACCACGAGGGGCACGATCACCATCATTGATCGCGACGCCAGGCACGCTGGCGATGATGCCGGAACGCAATAGAACACCCAGGATGACGCCCGCACAATCCGTGCGGGCGTTGATTGTGCAATGCATCACAAATACCCGCGCGTCTGGCTCGGATTTCACGATCTCGCAACCAAAACCGCTTGCCGAGCGTAGTAGGATGGGAGCAGACGTCTGGAGAGACCGGACGCGCCCCTGGATCCCTTTCCTTCAACCCTGTCCGCATCCTCCTCCTTCAACACCCGGTGCCTGCGATGAACCCACTTGTCCTCCTCCTGCCACTCCTCATACTCCTTACCTGGGCACGACTGATCCGGCCTGGCAGCAACAAGCTGCAGGGGTCGGTGATCCTGGTCGAGCAACTGACGCTGCTCGGTCGCTTGCGGATGCATGGTGTTCCGGCGCTGGCGGCGCTGGCGCTCGGCGGCTGGTTCGTGCTGAACGGTGACCTGCCGATCTGGACGCTGGCGATCCCGGTGGTTTCCAACATCCTGCTCATCGCGCTGCCCGTGAACTACACCCTCACCGACGTTGGCATCCGGCTCGGCTACACGGGCTTCCGGCGGTGGACCGAGTTCACCGGTGTCCGGCGCGCGGCTGGTGGCGCGCGGTTGGTCGGTTTGCAGCGCAAGCCGGGCATGCACATCTGGCTCGCCGGTGACCGCCGGGACGACGAGTTCATCCAGTTCCTGCGACAGACCGTGAAGAATGCCTACAAGGGGACGACCACGACGGTGATTCCCTTTCCGGTAGATCGGACGGGAAGCGCTCGGTCAGCGGCCGACGATGAGCCGCTGTACCAGGCCGAGGGGTAGTCGGCGATCCAATTCCACATGACAACGAAGGCGGATCGCCCAGGTGCGGGCGATCCGCCTTTTTCCGTTTCGGCGGGGCGACGGATGGAAGAGAGGCTCGCCCTAGCAAAGGAGCGAGCCTCGGCCGCGTGCTACTCGTCCAGGAGGTCCAGGGCGAGCATGCCGGCATTGAAGATCTGGGTGGCGTCGATGCCAACGGTTTCGTAGACATCCTGGCGGGCGCCGGACTGGCCGAACTCGTCGACACCGAGCGGGACGACCGGGACGCCCCAGATCGATCCGAGGAAGGCCAGTGAGTGCGACGCGCCGTCCTGAACGGTGACGATCGGCGCCCGGCGCTCGCCCTTCGGGAACAGGGTGGCGAGCTGGCCGAGGTCGAGCGGGGCGTGGGCGTCGCGCAACTGGGCGCGGCGCGCGTCGCGAACCGCCGCGTAGAGCTGGTTGGCGCTGGTGACGTTGATCACGTTGGCGGCGATGCCTTCGGCGTGGAGGCGCCGGGCGGCCTCCACCGCCTCCGGCACCATGATGCCGCCGGTGGCGATGTGGACGACATCGCGATCCGGGAGGTCGGGTGTCTCCACCTTCCGATCGATCAGGCGGTAGCCGCCCGCCAGCACCTGCCGCTGAAGTTCCTGCTCGCCAAGCCGGGCGAGAGGCTCATCGAGCAGCGACTGGTCGATGGGCTTGGTGGAGAGGCGGAGGTAGGTGGAGCGGCCGTGCTCACGGTCGCAGCACTCCCGCAGAGCCTGGAGCAGGATCCAGTCAAGTTCGTGACCGAACGTCGGCTCGTAGAAGTTGAGGTTCGGCAGTTCGATGCCGAGCGACGGGGTGACGGTGCTCTGGTGGGCGCCGCCCTCCGGGCTCAGCGACACGCCGGCCGGGGTTCCCGCGAAGATCATCTTCGCGTTGATGTACAGGCCATAGATGAGCGCGTCGAGACCGCGGCAGACGAACGGGTCGTAGACGGTGCCGATGGGGATGAGTGGCTGGCCGGACAGCTCCTCGGTGAGTCCGAACTGGCTGAGGGCCATGAACAGGTTCATCTCGGAGATGCCAAGTTCGATGTGCTGGCCCTTGGGCGACGGTTGCCACCGGAGCATCCGTTTGGACTCGGCCTCGTAATCGTGGGTGTCCTCCAGCGCGAACACCCCGGCCTTGTTGATCCAACCCGCCAGATGCGTGGAGGTGGCGACATCGGGCGACATGGTCACGATGCGCTCGCCGATGTCCGGGATTTCCCCGGCGCGAATCAGGGTGCGGCCGAAGGCCTCCTGGGTGGAGGTGAACTTCGGGTGGCGCACCTCGATGGAGTCCGGGACGCTGGTCGCCGGAAGCGACGCCAGCGGCTCGTGGGCTTCGAGTTCATTGGCCACGCGGGCGCACCACTTGCCCGGTTCCGAATCGGGATCGAAGGCGTCCCACTGCGATGCCTCCTCGATGCCGAACTCGTCCCGTAGCTGCTCGAGTTGCGGCGTGGTGAGGAGTTGCGAGTGATTCATGGGATCGCCAGCGAAGGCCAGGCCGTAGCCCTTCACCGTGTAGGCGAAGATCACGACTGGGGCGTCCTTCACCTGGTCGGCTTCGTTCAGGACCTGGAGGAGGCGGGGAAGGTCATGCCCGCCGAGGTTGCCGACGAGGGTCTGCAACTCCTCGTCTGGCACGTTGGCGACGGCATCGATGATGCCCTGCCGCAGTTCGCGGTCGGCGACGCCGGTCAGACGGCGGCGGAGTTCCTCGCCGTCTGAGATGCGGATGAGCGACTGGTACTCCTCATTCGACATCGAGTCGATGCGCTGGCGGAGCGCCTCGCCGCTGGGTCCACTCATCGCCGCCTCAAGCGAGGTGCCGTACTTGGCCTCGAGAACGGTCCAGCCCGCGCCGGCGAACAGCCGCTTGAGGCGAGCGGCCTTGATCCCGGGAATGACACGATCGAGACTCTGGCGGTTGAGGTCCACGATCCAGATCACGTTGCCAAGGCCCTGGACCGCTTCCTCGGCGACGGTTTCCCAGACGTTGCCCTCGTCCAGCTCGGCATCGCCCATCAGGGAGATGAAGCGATTGGAGGTCACCTCGCCGAACTTGAGTTCGGAGTAGCGTCCCGCCAGGGCGGCGAACACCGGGGCGACCGCGCCGAGGCCAACGGAGCCGGTGGAGAAGTCGACCGGATCGGGGTCCTTGGTGCGTGAGGGATAGGACTGGAGGCCACCGAGTTCCCGGAGCGTGGTGAGGTATCGCTTGTCGAGGTTGCCGAGCAGGTACTGGCAGGCGTGGAAGGCCGGGGAGGCGTGGGGTTTGATGGAGGTGCGGTCGCCGGACTTCAGGAACTGGAAATAGAGGGCGGTGAGGATGGTGACGACCGAGGCGGAGCTGGCCTGGTGGCCGCCGACCTTGGTCGGCTTGTCCGGGTTTTCGCGCACGTTGTTCGCGTGGTGGACGATGAGGGTGGAGAGCCAGAGGACGCGGCGCTCGATTTCCTGGAGAATCGCGATTTCCTCGGGATCCAGACCAATGCCCTCATCTTCATCACGAGGAGGGGCTTGTCTTAACGTAACCATCCGGGCTCCTTCCGACGGCACTGTCGATGCGCGCCGGGCTGTATGCGGCGCAAATTCGTGTCACTGATCTCGGTGGATCAATGGCACCGGTGGGTGCATTCCGCTCATTCTCTCCCAGGCGTGGCGGGAGGTCTACAGGTTCAGGGCCTGGAACCGCGCGGTGCCGGGTCAAGCTCGCCGAGGCCGTCGATCAGCCAGTGGCCGTCGACGTTGGCGAGGATGAGGGTGTCGCGGAACGTGGACGTGGAACTCGTGATCACGGCCACGACGGACACCCGCCCATCGTCGAGCGCGGTGATGTCTTCGACGCCGTCGAGCACCAGAGACGTCGGGATGGTGCCCCCCGTGCGATCGAGCGACTCTTCGAAGGCGGGCTGGCTGACCGTGGAGGGATCCTCGAAACGCTCGGCGAGGAACCGTTCGGTGTAGATCGCGTTGACGAGCTTCGGATCGGCGCTGTTCGCGCAGGTGACGATCATGTCGACCGCGTCGCGGATCTCGTCCTCGTCGACCGTGGCGGGGCCATTGGCGGCGATGGGCGTGGCGGCGACAATGGCGGCCGGCGTGGCGTCGAACAGCGGCAGGGTGACCGGCGGGAGGGCGCAGTCGCCTTCCTCCTGGGCGGCGGCTACGGGCGCCAGCAGGGCGAGCAGGCAGACGGCGGCGATGGCATGGATCGGGCGGATGCTGGGTGAAGGGAACCAGTGCATGCGAGAAGTCACTCCCTGTCGAGGGCGGAAGGTCCGTGTCGAGGGGAGTTTCGCGCACCTGGGGCGAATGTCGCCAATCGAATGTGCGGATGGTGCGAAGGGGATACGGTATTCTTGGCGGCGATGGGCCACCGGGGCGCCACCCTGAACGTGTCGAAGGAAGAACCTCAGTAATGACCGGAGATCTGGCGCGGATGCGCCGCGATTACACCCTGGAGCACATGGAGGAGCCGGAGATGGACCCGAATCCATTCGTACAGCTTGACCAGTGGATCACCAGGGCGCGTGAGTTCTCGGTGGTGGAGGCGAACGCGATGGTGCTGGCGACCGTGGACCAGCATGGTCATCCCTCCGCCCGGACGGTGTTGCTGAAGGACCTCGACGAGCGCGGATTGGTGTTCTTCACCAATTACGAAAGCCGGAAGGGGCGAGACATCGCCGCCAACCCTTCCGTGGCGCTGGTGTTCAACTGGCTGCCGCTGGAGCGCCAGGTGCGGATCGAGGGAACGGTGGAGCGGGTGACGGCCGAGGAGTCGGACGCGTATTTCGCGATTCGCCCACGAGGGAGCCAGATTGGCGCGGCCGCCTCACCGCAGAGTGAGCCGGTTCCAGACCGGGAGTGGCTGGAACGGCGGTTCGCCCAGCTTGAGGCAACCGACGAGCAGATCGCGCGGCCGGAACACTGGGGCGGATACCTGGTGAAACCGCGGATGTTCGAGTTCTGGCAGGGGCGGCCGAACCGTCTGCACGATCGCCTGCGCTACGACATGACCCCGCATGGTTGGGAACTCGTGCGACTGGCTCCCTGATCCGGTGGATTCCGCCGCGGGGGCGTGCTATCATTCGTCGTCGTTGTGGCGCATTCGTCTAGCGGCCTAGGACACCGCCCTCTCAAGGCGGAGATCAGGGGTTCGAATCCCCTATGCGCTACCAGAGACAGGCGAAAGACCCGGAGTTGTGAAGCTCCGGGTCTTTTTGCATCCATTCTCCTCGGCGCTATCCTGTGTCTCGTGCACTGGGCGCCGAGAGATCGAGGCGCTTGTCGTCCAGCGTCATTTCTCCGTGGATTGTGCGGTCTCCGGTCGATGCCTACGCCCCAAGGAATAAACCGACCAGGATGGCGATGAGAAGCGCGAACATGAACGCGAGGGCTTTCCACATGATCCCACTATCCGGCAGGTTCGAATCGCGACCCATTGCTCGGCACTCCCATGACTATGTGGCTATGAAGGATAGGACCCTTGTCTAGCTGACAATATCACACGGCCAAACGGTTTCATAGTGGCGTTGCAGCCGAATGTTCGCCGTCTCATGATGGCCGCCAAACGACTGGGGATAACCGGGTGTACCGATCGCACGACGTGCGACCGTGAACGAGATGGGAACGGATGCGGACCTCGACCTAAGTGCGCACCAGGGCTCGGTTCCGGGTGAACGCATTGGTGCTTATAGACAGAGCGGAACGTACAACGCCCGCGCCAATTCAATCCGGCGCGGGCGCTGTACGTTGTTCGGAACTCAGGCGGCGTGGTGCGTCCGCGTTTCCGGTGAGGACTGATGATCCGTGTCAGGCGGTCTGCTTTTCCGGGGTAACGTCCGCCTCGATGATCCTGTAGAGGGGGTGAGATGCTCCCTGCTTGCGGATCCAGTCGTTGGCGCTGTTGACGACATCGGCGATCGCTTCGGTGACCGTGAAGCCAAAGCCTGGCAGGCAGACATGCTTCCTGTTGTCGATGTGCAGGCAGAAGCTCACGCTGGCGAAGCCTTGGCGATTGATCCCGTTATGCGGATCGATCGACCACCCCATTGCCCGCAATTGCTCGTAATCGAATCCGTGCTGCGTCATGGCATTTGCCCCCTGTAAGTCCCAGCCCTTGTGCTGATTGGATCATACGTTCACCTTGGCGACAGGTGGGGCAACGTATAGCCCCATCGTGTCATCCAATATTCGATTGGTGACGGGAAAGGGCTAGTTGGGTGGGTTGAATGGCGTGCCATCGGCTCGCCAGGCGGGCCATGCGCCCGGTCACGGTGAGGCCGGACGCACGGATGCCGGCCATGTTTCATGCTCGGATGTGCTGAGTGGAGTGCCAGAGGAGGATGGTCTGGGGGAGGGGATGAGAAGCTTCCTTAACGGGGCAGTCCCGAATGACTGGCGATGGCCTCGTATCCGAACTGGACACTTCCCGGCACGACGCCCCGCAACGCGTACCGTTCCGTCATCCAATCTCGCGTCGATCACCGCTTCGATTCGAGCCCCGCAGCTCTCTTCGTGGTGACCGGGCGAGCGGGGAGCCACTTGCGCCAGCCCTTTCGGGACAGCAACGACACTATATACGTACACTACTTGCAATGTCAACGGGTCTGTTGTCGCAAGCTACGCATCTAGGCTGGAGCGGTGGATCGAACGAGTCTCGCGGAAGGCACCAACGTAGCTCTCCGATGTGCGATCTTCCCGGCCCCAGTTGGTAGAATGGCTTCGAGCAGGGCTAGCGATCAGCCACATAGAGGCGGGAGTCTCCTCGCTCCCCGGATTTGGACGCACGGAACGCGCGATGGCGTGACTTTCCGTGCGTTCGTCGCAGGCAGCCAGCGGCTGGCCAGGAATCAGTTACATGAACCCTAATCGAATCAAGGCGCTTTCCAGCATTCTCGAGACGCCGGCGACACGACGCCATGCATTCCACGGCATCGGCGCCACTGGACTCGCGCTTGCGTTGAGCCTGAACGGAGCGAGGGCGGCGCGACCGGCGCCGGTTCAGACGGGCACCGCGCGTCGACAGGCGACGCCGGTCAGCGGCGGCGGGCTGGACGCGCTCGATGACCTGACGAAGGATTACGTGGCCCAGGCGCTGTGGCTTCCGGAGTGGGACGAGTCGGCGATACCCGCCGAGATCCTGGAGACGCTCGCCAGCGAGAAGAACAGCAATGCCGCCCACGGCGAACGGATGAAGACGCGGATTCAGGCCCTGATCGACGATCCGGAAACGTTCACGCCCAGCTACGCGGACAGGTACGCGGAGTTCGTCGAGTCAATTGGGCCGATGTCGCCCCACGAGGCCTACGGGCTCTCGAACCTGCTCGGGCCGGACAACGCGAAGGACTTCCCGCCGTTGCCACCGAAGGCGGATTTTTCGTTTCCAGAGAGCCATGTCGTGGACCTGCCGATGCAGGTGGGCTGGTACTTCGTCGTCGGCTCCTGCACCGGAAGCAATGGCAAGGAGTACGGCGTTGAGATGATGTTCTTCCGGAACGCCATCCTGCCGCCGGCGATCGCCGAGCAATACGGCATTTCCGAGGTTGAGAACCAGGTGACGGAACTGCATTTCGCGGTCACGGAAGCGGGTGGGGAGCATCACCGCGCCATCCCCACCGTCATCGCGGGAACGACAGGCTTGCTGGATTTCAATCCCGCCGGCCTGGGCTGGTCGATGGGCAACAACGTGATCGAGTCGCTGGAGCCGGAGAGCGGTCACCTGCCACTGCATTTCAAAGCTCGCGGCGTGAATCGTGGCGGCGAGGCGCCGATCGATTTCTCGGTCAATATCGTGTGCTCCTCGGCGGGGGAGCCGACCCTGCAGGGGGTCGAGGGGTGTGACCCGTGCTGCGATGGCGCGGGCACGCTCTACTATTCGATCCCGGGGCTGCGGCTCGATCCGGCACAGAGCACGCTGACGTTCAACGGCGAGGAGATCGCGTTGACCGACGGCGTGTTCTGGTTCGACCACCAGTGGGGTTCGAGCCTCGTTTCCAGCCCCAAGAGTGAGGTGACCCGGGCCGCGAAGAACCTGACCCCGCCCACCATTGGCGGATGGGACTGGTTCATGGCGCAGTTCGACGATGGGTTCCAGATCGCGGGCTCGGCGCTGCACACCGAAGAGAACCTGATCTACTACTTCCAGACCGGCGACACCCCGCCATCGGCAATGGAAGCGCCCGTGAAGGGCCGCCTGATGACGGGTGATGGCACGGTCAAGCTGGTGAATGGGACCGTGCTGGTGAATGACTGGCACCAGAGCACGTCGACGCCCGACCCGGATCTCTACTGGCCGACCGGTACCTGGTACCCGAATCACTGGACGTACACCTTCGGCGAGGACGTGCCGGAGCAGATCAGGACGTTCTCGATGAAGCCGATCGTGGAAGGAGGCCAGTCGGGGTTCTTCGCCAACGGCGCCCAGTATTCCGAGGGGGCCACATTCGTCTTCAACGAGGCGGGCGAGGACGTCGGACGCGGGTTTGGCGAATCCGTGAACTACGCGGACACGCTGGACAACATCGTCGCAATCGCCGGTCTGGAGATGTCGCCAGAGATGGAGTCGCTGTTGCAGGCGCCGCAACCCTCGCGGCAGTTGCAGGCGGAGAGCCTCTCGTACGTCAGCAAGCACCAGGAAGAGTTGAACGAGGTGATCGCGAGCTGCCTCGGCATCTGATTCCGATGGAAACCGGCTAGAGACCACAGCGCCCGCCAATTTCAGGCGGGCGCTGCTTTTTTCGGCCATCGAGAGGTGATGCGAATCCAGGTAGTCGCCGCCGATATCGGCGGGGTTCGCGTACTCACGCTGGGCGAAGATGAATTTCGCCGCTACCGGGAATGCCAGGTTCAGGCTTGACGTGGGTGTCAGGCGAGCTTGTTCCAGTTCGCGATGTTCCAGTAGACATCGCCGAACGCGGTTACGGCGATGTTGTCCACGTTGATCTCGTTGGAGGCGGCGAACCGGTCGGCGACGAGCTGGACGAGCGGGATTTCGACGACGTTCTCGATGACGTGGTCGTTGAGCGAGATGAACAACTCGATCGCCTGTTCCTCTGTGCTGGCGGTGGCGAGCTGCTCGTACTCGGCGTCGTACTCCGCGTTGCTGTAGCGCGTCTTGTTGGTGCCGGTGTAGCCATTCTCGGCCTGGGCGATGTTCTCGCCGTCGGGTCCGGCGTACCAGTACTTCATGTAGTTGATGGGGAAGGCCGACGTGGCGCCGTCGGTGTACTCCTGCATGTCGGAGTAGAAGTGGGTGAAGTTCTGGTCGTTGCCGGCCGCCCCATCGAAGAACACGCCTCCGTCGATGGCAACGAGTTCAACATCGAACCCGACCTGGACCAGCTGATCCTTGACCACGGCCTGGACGCGCTGGCGGACCTCGGCGGTGGTGGTGACGTACTTGAGCGACAGCTTCATGCCGTCCTTCTCGCGGACATCGCCGTTCAGGACCCACCCGGCGCCTTCGAGCAATTCGATCGCCTTGTCCGGGTTGTATTCCCAGGTGGTGTTGGGCGACTCGTAAATGCCCATGCCAGCCAGGATGTTGCGTCCGGCGGGTTCGCTGGGAGCTCCGGCGTAGAGGCGGCTGGAGAGCACCTCGCGATCGATGGCGTACGAGATGGCCTGACGGACGGCGAGATCGGTCAGGAACGGGTGCGGGGTGTCCTTCTGGGAACGTTGGCCGTCGACTTCGGTATTGGGATCGGAGAAGTTGAACTGGATCTTCTCGACGCCGGTGCCCGGAGGGCCGTGGACGCCACCTTCGTCACCCAATGTGGCTTCGAGGGTGGTGGCGTCGATCTGGAGCGTGAAGGCGATATCCCAATCGTTGGTGACGGTGACCGCGCGAACGGCCGAGGCCGCGTCGCCGCCGCCCTTGATGATGACCCGGCTGAACCATGGCTTGTTCGGTTCGCGATAGTTCTCGTTGAGGGCGTATATGACCTGGTCGTTGGGCGCGAGCGATTCGAGGACGAAGGCGCCAGTGCCGATCGGGTTCAGGCCGAACTCGACGTTGGCCTCGGCGGCGTCCTTGCCCTCCCAGAAGTGGCGCGGGTAGATGACGCCGATGTTGGAGCCGAACGGCTGGAACCAGCCGATTGTTGGCGCGGCGAGGGTGGCCCGCACGGTGAGGTCATCGACCGCCTCGACGTTGGAGAGCAACTCCCAGGAGACACGGTCGATGGAGCCATTGGCCTCGTCGACGTTCCATTCCCAGGTGAAGACGACGTCGTCGGCGGTGAAAGGCTCGCCATCGCTCCAAACGACATCTGGCAGCAGGTTGAAGGTGACCGTGGTGAGGTCGTCCGAAAGGAGACCGTTTTCAAGTGACGGGACTTCCTGGACGAGAACCGGGACGAGCGAGGTATCCGGCGCGTAGGCGATCAGCGGCTCGGAGATGATGGTGCCCGCGCCGATGTCCTTCCCGCCGGTGGCATTGTGGACGCTGAGTTGCGAGGCGCCCTGGGGAACGAGGATGCGGAGTTCGCCGCCCTCGCCCCGAACCTGACCTTCGGTGCCGGCGTCCGGGCGGGCGTAGGCACTGGCGACGGGGGAGGCTTCCGGCGTTGCCTGGGCGACGACGGCGGGATGACGGAGGATGGCCGCGACCGAGCCGGCCCCGATTCCCAGCGCGGTGGCGCGGGCCAAGAACTGGCGACGGTCGATGTGACCAGCCACGAGGTGATCGAATGCCTGTCTGAGACCCCCGGAAACCACGCTATTCTGGGACATGGACATTGCTCCTCAATACGCGGGGCCGTGCTCCAGTCGAACACCGCCCTGTCTTGCATGATACATGTCCGCCTTTTTGTGGATTTTCGCCGTTGCTGGCGAGAACTGGAGCCATTCGTGAACGGAACAGGCGAACCAATGGTGGAGGCGGCCCGACCGATCGACCGGGATGTGGTCACGGCCCTGTGGGAGGCATGCGGGTTGGTGAAGAGCTACAACCCGCCGGAGGCGGACTTCGATTTGGCGCTGGGGAGGGAGGGTTCCGATGTCCTGGTGCTTCGTCTGGATGGCGAGATCGTTGGCTCGGCAATGGTGGGGCACGACGGGCACCGGGGCTGGATGTATTACCTGGCGGTGCACCCCGATCACCAACACCAGGGACATGGCGAGCGGCTGGTGCGGGCCAGCGAGGAATGGGTGCGGGAGCGAGGCATTCGCAAGCTGCAACTGATGGTGCGGGAGACGAACACGGGCGTGATTGGCTTCTATGAGCGAATCGGGTACGAGCGATCGCCGGTGACGGTGATGCAACGCTGGCTGGACGAGAACCTCGACGGTTAAGTGGGAGCAGGGCCGAAGAAATCGGTCCAGAGCAGGCGGGCGGCGAGGCCCCGGGCGGGTTGCCACTGTTCCGCCAGGACGTCGAGGTTCTTCAGCGTGAGGTCCGGGCGGTCGTAGGCGGCCTTCGCGGCGCGGAGCAGGGCGACATCGCCGGTGGGGTGGGCGTTCGGCGCGCCAATTCCCCAGAGGACGACCGATTCGGCGGTCCAGCGGCCAACGAGCGGGAGGGTCATCAGGGCTTTCACGGCCTCGTCGGGATCGGAGCGGGCAAGGTCGTCCGGCGGGAGGTTCCCGGCCAGCATCTCGCGGGCGGCGTGGATGAGCGCCTCGGCGCGGCGCCAGGTGACGCCCGACGAGCGCACGAGTTCGGCGGATGCGTCCGCCAGTTGCGCTGGATGGGGGAGGGGGCGGAAGTCGACACCGTCGATGGGCACCGGCTCGGAGAAGAGGGCGGCGAGCCTGGCCTGGGTGACGGCGGCGGCGGCGACCGAAATGCTCTGGCCGACGATGGCGGTGATGACGCCGTCGAAGACCGAGCCGTCGCAATACGGGCGAAGGCCGGGGTAGCGGGTGGCGAGGTCGTGCATCACCGGGTCGACGTACTCCGGCAAGTCGATGCCCGCTCCGAGCACGGATCGAACCCAGACCTCGTCGAGCGCCGGGTCGCCGGAGCCGTCTATGGCGAGCGTTCCGGGTCCGGATTCGCGGCACCGGCGCCAGGCGACGTGGCCGGCTTCCCAGCCGATCCAGGTGAGCTGGCCGCTGTCCCAGCGGTGACGAGGCGAGCGCCCGGTGGTCCAGGCAACGGGGCCGCAGGTAACCGCCAGCGAGAACGGCTGGGGGACGGCGATGGTCCGAGTGCTGATGGTATCCAGGGCGACGCTCCGTCGTTGTGTCAGGTGAATTGGCGGCGAATCCAGGCGCGGGCACGTCCCGGCGCGTGCCAGATCGGGCCGAGGATCGATTCGGCTTCGCTGGCAATGTCTCCCGCCAGCTGCCTCACTGGTTCGGGGAGCCAGGAGCCGTGTGATTCCACGAGCGCGCGCCAGGCCCAGTCGACGATGACAAAGGCAATGGTCGCCCAGGCCATGCCGGCGAGGATATCGACCACCCAGTGGTTGGCCAGATACACGACGGCGAACCACAGAGCGACGTTGTAGGGCAGCATCAGCAGGCCCTTCCACCGGAAATAGCGGACGGCGAAGAGCAGCACCAGCCACGGAAACCCGGCGTGGAGAGACGGCATCGCGGCCACGGGGTGGGGGCTGGCGTTTTGCCAGATGGAGACGGTGTTCAGTTCGCGGATTGGGGCGTAGCCAATGTTGGCGGTGACCGAACCCGCCGGCCAGCCGATGCCACTGACCACGCCCCAGCTGTTCGCCAGCCAGGGTGGCGCGGCGGGGTAGAGCAGGAAGAAGACGAACGCCGAATAGGTCATCAGGCAGAAGGTGAGCGTGAACCGCCAGAAGCGCTCCTTGCGGGTCGTCCAGAGCAGGAAGGCGAAGAGGCAGGGCAGCGCGAAGTGCATGGAGTAGACGATCAGGGCCAGGTAGTCCCACCACCTGGGGTCGTTCGGCGTGTAGATCCAGCCCTGCAGGGTTGAGACAGGCTCGTGGCCGCCGAACAGGGCAAGATCGAAGTCGATCAGGCTTTCGACCCGGACGTTGGGCAGGTCCTCCCGCTCGCGGTCGCCGACCGTCCGGCCTCCGGTGACGAACTCCCCGGCGACGCCGCGCAGGAACTCGTAGCCGAAGACGAGGAGGACGAACGGAATCCAGTCGCGGAGGAATGGTCCCACGCGACCCAACAGCAGGGCGGCGACGAGCAGGAACACGGCCCAGTTGTCCGGGCGGAACGACTGCCCTCGCCAGACGAAAAACGAGACCGCGCCGACGATATAGACCACGAACATGCCGAAGACGAGCAGGCGGTACAACCGTTGCTGACGCTCGTCGTGGGCGCCGGGTTCGCCGTTCGCGGCCAGTCCCGGTAGCGCCTCCTGGAAGTCCAGAGCGAGGCGCGCCGACGCCCCGGTCGAGGCGATTGGCGATGGGTTGTTGTCGGTCCCGAGTGATGGCAATGACGCTTCTTTCATGGGCGGTGACGGTGACTGGCGCCGGTGGCTCGAACGAATGGCAAAGCGTACCGCAATTCCGTGTCGGTCCCAGGTGAAGGGAAACGTGACTGGCGGTTCGTTACCCGGCGATAACTCCGCTATGATGCATCCGGGCCGGGCGCCGGACATGGTTATGAGACAACGCCCTACAGGTGACCTTCCTTGACTTCAATCGATGAACCGTTGGAAACAGCTGACTCACCCCCTGGCGACATGGCGCGGGAACGCGCGGAAGGCGGGCCACTGGGCGCGCTGAAGACCCCGCTGTACCGAAGATTCTGGATGGCGATGACCCTTTCCCTCACCGGTGTGTGGGTGAGGATCACCGCCATGGGGTACCTCGTTTACGAAATCACCGACGACGAGTTCAAGCTCGGCATGATCAGCTTCGCGCAGGCGGCGCCAGTGCTGATCACCGGGCCCATCGCCGGGGCGCTGCTCGACCGGATCGACCGGCGACGGGTGCTCCTGGCGGTGCAGGTGGTCAACGTCCTGGCCATGATTGTTGTGACATGGCTGGTGGCCAGTGGCAACGTCGAGTACTGGCACCTGGTGATCACCTCGATCGTGGTGGGAAGCGCCTCCGGGTTTGACTGGCCGGCGCGGATGTCGATCGTGCCGTCGCTGGTCAACCGCGAGCGTCTACAAAGCGCGGTGGCCCTGAACGCGGCGGCGTTCAACAGTTCCCGAATCATCGGGCCGACAATCGCGGGGTGGTTGATCGGCTTGTTCGGGCTGGCGGCCTGTTTCGGGTTCACCGCCGCCGCGTTCGTGCCATTCATGATCGTGGTGGCTGGACTCGGCGTGGTCACGGCGGTGAAGAAGGCTGCGCCAGGCACCAGCGCGACATCGGGATTCTCCGACCTGGTGGAGGGGTACAAGTACATCTGGCGAACGCCGAGGATTCGCGGTCTGCTCAGCGTGGATATCGTGCCGCTGGCGCTGGGGATGTCGTACTTCACGATGGCTCCGGCGATCGCCCGCGATGTGCTTGGCCTGGACAGCCGCGGTCTTGGGCTGCTGCTGGCCGCGAACGGGGTTGGCGCGCTGACGGGTACCCTTTCGGTGGCGATGCTGGCACAGGTCCGCCATCGGGGCAGGATCGTGATTGGCGGAGTGGCGTGCTTCTCGCTGGTGCTGATCGGGTTCGCGCTGTCGTCGAACGCCTCGCTGTCGTTCGTGTTCATCCTGTTGCTCGGCATGTGCGGATCGACCTACGCCACCTTCAATGACACGCTCGTGCAACTGCAGGTGGACAATGAGTACCGGGGCCGGGTGATGTCGGTGTACACGATGCTGTGGGGCCTGACGCCGATCGGCGGGCTCCAGGTGGGATGGCTGTCGCACAGTATCGGGGTGCAATCGGCGCTGGCGATCAACGGCGCGATCATCCTGGCCTACGCGGGGTTCCTGTGGTTGAAGACACCGGTGAGAGAGATTGACTGACCAGGCGGACAACAACGAGACGATGGGGCGCGTCCGGCTCATGGCCGGCGAGGACGTGCAATCGGTGGCGGCCGGGCTGCTCGATCTGACCGGCATCGACAGCGTGCTCCTGCTGCCGTCGTCGCTGAGCCGGCGCGACGCGCTCGTGGCAAGCGTGCGGCGGGAAATGCGGTCAGCGGGCGTGGAGTCGCACCTGGAACTCCCGGGCAATCCCTTGGCGCGCCTTTCGCGACTGGCGCGGGGGGGCGACCGGTGGCGCGCCGTCACCATCTCGCCTCCGGATCGGGAATCACGGATGGTCCGGCTTCCCTCGAAGCTCCTCGACGCGGGCCAGGTCTGGGTGGTGACCGATATCGACGTGGTGAGTGGGCGGGGACCGTACGCGCTGGACTTGCTGTCCCGATACGTCGACCCACTGTCCCGGGCGAAACATCTTGGTTCACGTGAGCGGGAAGTCCTGACGGTGGACGTCAACCTGGTCCGGACGCCAGACCGGTACGTGATGCTGAAGGATGCCGGCGCGTTCGTGCTGGGCGCGGTCACGAGCGACCCGATCGCCGCCGAGCTGCTGGCGCTCTCGCTCGCCGACGAGGACCTGACCCGCGATCACCGGGTGACCGGTCCGTGGGAGGACCCGATGGTGCAGCGGGCGACCGAGCTGGACCTGGGGGCGCGGCTGCCCCAGGACATCAGGGTGGCGGTGTCCGGACAGCCAACGGGAATGATTGAGGACACAGTTGCCCGGATTCTGGCCCGGATTGGCGTTTCCTGGCCGTGACAATGCATCCCGAACCTCGTAGAATGCGTATGCAAGGACAGTTGACGGGTTTCCGGGACTCCTTTTGGTGTACCTGGGAGATTTCAGACGTTTGAGCGACGCGGAGCATAGAGTGGCCGATACGCTGGTTTCACGCATACTGGATTGGTTGCTCTCGCACCTGCCCGTGCCACGGCCGGAGCCGGTTCCCGTCCCTGTACGGGTAAAGCGATAGCATAGCGTTGCCGGCGGCCGCATTGATGGGGCGGTTGCCGATATTCCTCTCTCGCGGCGGACGCGCCGCCGGGCTCCTCGCCCTGTGCGTCCTGCTCGTCCTTTCCGCGTGTTCTCCTTCCCAACTGACCGAAACGATCGCGGACCGCCAAGAGGCGTGTGCCGCGATCAGTGCCGCCCACGAGCCGGTGACCGGGCTGATGGTGCAGCCCGACGATGGGCTGGAACCGTTCCTGCGCGAAATCGACTCCGCCGCCTGCGGTGTCGACCTCTCCGTCTACATCCTTTCCGAACCCTCGATCATCGACCACCTTGGCCAGGCGGCACGGCGTGGCGTGCGCGTACGCGTGATGCTGGAGGAGCACCCATTTGGCGGTGGGGGAGGGCAGGTCGAGACCATGGCGACGCTGGAGGCGCTGGGCATCGAGGTGCGCTGGTCGGGCACGCAGTTGCGGTTCTCCCACGCCAAGTACATGGTGGTCGATTCCACGGTCGCCGTGGTGATGAACCAGAATCTCACGACCTCGGCGTTCATCTCCAATCGCGAGTTCGCCGTCATCACCACCGAACGGGCGGAGGTGGAGCAGGCCCAGGCGGTGTTCGACCGCGACTGGGACCACCTCGACATCGAGGATCCGGATGGCCCATTGATCCTGAGTCCATCCAATAGCCGCGAGTGGCTTCTGGCATTGATCGCCAGCGCGGACCGGTCGATCGACCTGTACGCCGAGGTGATTCGTGACGGCGAGATCGTGACCGCGCTGGGCGAGGCCGCCCAGCGTGGCGTGACGGTCCGCCTGATCGTGGACGATTCCATCGACGAAGGCACGCAGGAGCGAGCGATCCAGTTATTCGACATGGGTGTTGAAATCAGGCTTGCGTCGGCGTTGTACATCCATGCCAAACTCATGGTGATCGACGGGAACGTGGCGGTGGTGGGATCGCAGAACCCCACGCCGACATCGTTGGACGACAACCGCGAGGTGTCGATGCTCGTGGACGACGAGGCCGCGCTCCGGCGATGCGCCCTCATCTTCGAGCGAGACTGGCAACGAGCGGCCCCGGGAGCACCCTCATGAGGGGAAGACGACGGTATCGCGGGTGGTTCCGGAACGTGGGGGAGCATGGCGTTGGAGAGCAATATCGAGGTAGTGATCGACGGTCCGGAGTGGCTGGTGATGGAATTGGACGTTCCAGGCATCGAGGCCGCTCAGTTGCTGACGTGGTTCACGGACGCGGTGAAGCTCAACCGGTGGTGGGGCGAGGAAGCGATGATCGAACCTCGGCCCGGCGGGTTGTTCCTGGTGCACTGGCCGCCCATGGACCTGACGCTGCGCGGGACCGTTGGCCTGGCGACCGACGACAGCTTCATGTGGAGCTGGTCGTGGGATCACGAGCCGGACAGGTCGGCCCGGGCGGTTGTGGCGCAGGTATTGCCCGACGAGAGCGGGGCGCGATTGCGGATCACCCACGGTCCCTACCGGGCGGATGGCCCGCTGGCGGCCGATGACGCCGCCGACCGGGACAGTCATCGGGAGGGATGGTTGTACTTCCTGCCCGCCCTGCGAGAGGCGATCGAGACCGATCGACAGTGAGGCGCCCCTGAATGGCGAACGTGGATCTGACATCCTGGCCGGTCTCGCGCTGTAGGTGGATGAGCGAAAGGGAGCATGGCGTGGCGCGATTCAGGAAGGGTTCGGTCGATGACGCCAGCGCGGTGCTGGCGTTGTTCGACGCCAACGTGGCGTGGATGGTCGAGCGAGGTCGTTCGGAGCAATGGGGCAGCGAACCGTGGTCGGAGAACCCGAAGTACACGGGGTTCGTGCGGGACCTGCTGTCCGAGGGCGAGGTGACGATCGCGGAGATCGACGGTGAGGTCGTTGGGGCCAGCGTGGTGACGGACCATCCCATGCCGTACGTGCCCGCGATCGAGGAGCCGGAACGCTACCTCAAGCTGCTCATCGCCTCACCGGCCCACCGGGGCGAGAAGATCGGGCATCGCCTGATTGAACTGGCGCGGGAACGAACGGTGGCGGAGGGCATCGGCCTGCTGCGGGTCGATTGCTGGTCCGGCGGCGACCGCCGGCTGGTGGCCTACTACGAGAGAGAGGGCTTCACGCCACTCCAGGAGATCGAGGTGCGACCTGGCACCTCGGTTCAGGTGTTCGAGTGGCGACCGGATTCGTGAGCAATTTCAAACCGGACAGGTCCTGTCCATCTCCGGGTCTATCGTCGTGCAGGTAGCGATGGTTTCGAGCACGACGAGAGGAGATTCCCATGAAGGTGGACCGGCTAGTGGTGGTATTCGACGCTCCCGATCTCGCGGCCGAGAGCACGTTCTGGGCGGGGCTCCTGGATGGAACGGTCTACGCCGATGACGACTGGCACGGCGTGGCGGTCGATGGCGTGGAACGGCTTGGATTCCAGCT